>CAVTSI010000007.1:0-749673 GCA_963737435.1 uncultured Acidobacteriaceae bacterium
CCCTGCCCAGGCGTACCGAGCAGTTCAACCGTGGCGCCCATTTGCGCCACACCGGCCGAGTTTTTGACGTATCCGGATATCGAACCGGGAGTGGCCCCCGCCGCTGTAACGCACAGCGCGACCACTACCGCCAACCATCCCAGTATTCGCGTCATCACTCAAACCTCCCGTCAGAGGTTCCCGGGATCACAAATACTGCGGGCGGATCTACCCGTCCGCGGGCCCTTACTTCCATCCAGCTACTCGACCGCAAAACGCACCGAGGGAGCGATCTGCTGCTTGGAAATGTTGTCGTCAACTTTCACCGTCAGCTTATAGACGCCCGGCGAAAAGGAGTTCAAAGCCAGGCTCTTCTCCAGGGTGATCTGGTCGCCCACGTTGCCCATGGTATCGGTGGACTCCGAGGATTGCAGCACCGCCTTGTTGCTGGCCACATTCACGATTTCGTATTCAATCTTGGCGGAAGACTTCTTGGTCTTCTCGTCTGCCTGAAGATTATAAACCTGCATCCACAGGTTCATGCGCTGATCGCGCTTGAAGCTGGCCGGCTTGCCGTCGGCCGCGTCCAGAGTGAGGGTAAGCCAGCTTGGTCTCCCCGATGACAAAACTGCCGGCACCAACACTTTTGCTGGCCACCTTATCCAAGCGGTCGGTCAGGATCATGGAGGACGACGCCAGTTTGTCTTCGTTAAATTCCGGGACCTGGACGCCGCGGCTCC
The DNA here is from genome assembly GCA_963737435.1 of uncultured Acidobacteriaceae bacterium. Taxonomy (GTDB): domain Bacteria; phylum Acidobacteriota; class Terriglobia; order Terriglobales; family Acidobacteriaceae; genus Bog-257. The sequence continues at coordinate 720 of CAVTSI010000007.1, forward strand.
ACGTTCCCACCCGGTCGCCATTCACGTCTTTGACCACCACGTCAAAGCGATAGCGCCCCGCGCGCAGTGGGATCACCTTCCAGTACAGCGACGAACGCTCCATGGTTTTTTCCAGCAGTTCCGTGGGCACGTCCACCTGCACGGTGTCTTCGAAGGTCTGCGCGACCCGCCCGGTGATGCCGGTCACGCGCCCGAAGATGTTCACCGTGCCGCGTTGAATGCCGTCCTTGTTGACGAAGGTGATGTCCTTGTTCTTGACCTGCAAAGTCACCGGGACCAGCACCGTATCGCTGGTCACCTTCACAAAGTCGGTGCGAATTTCAAAGGGCATCAAGTTAACATTGATGCGGTGGCTGACCACTTCCTCCAGATCCTTGAACTTGACCTTGGGCGGCGCATTGATCTTGGCCAGCAATTCGAGTTTTTCGAACTCATCAGTGGTTTGGTTGTTTGAATTCGGACCGGGATTGGGGGTAAAGCCATTGTTAACGCGGTTGGCTTTGTTGGACAACCCCATTTGCTCGTACAGAGTCAGGCCCGCGCCCGGAACCGTTAACAAGGCATCTTTCTCGTTAGGATCGGTGGTCAGATGGTAGTCGCCGCAACCGCACACGTCGACGAATTCCAAGGTAACCTCCTGGCCGATTCCCTCGATGTAACGGTAGCGCCAGTCCTCGAAGGGGTAGGTTGAAGTTTCACCGCCGCCTTCGTCGATGGGACGGGTGTACGTACCGCCGGAGGGATGGGTCTCAACGTCGTCGGCGGGACCAAACACGATGTAAATGCGTCCGCGGTCGGTCCGCCAGCCGGGTATCCCCGCCGCAAAATGCTCGTTAGCATAGGCAATGCGGCGGTAGTGTTCTTCCTTGTATTCGTTCTCCGGCGTGTCGGGAGTGGGATCGCGGCGCAGCCAGAACTGCTCGATAAACTGGTCGCGCTCCTCGTCGTTGGAGAGCTGTTTGAAGGCGGTCAATTCCTCGTCGGTGATGATCCAACGCACGTCTTCGTTGAGCCACTTCTTGTAAGTGGAACTTAACTCCTGCTTTAACCTCTTGGAGTTGGCCTTCTTCTGTTTTTCAGTCAGCGGACGTTTCAGCGGATCAACCTGCTGGTTGTCCGCCTGCCCCGGCGCGGAAGCATCCGTGCCCTTCGCTGCCTGGTCTTGGGAGGAACTGGGCTTGTCGCCAGTGGAAGGAGTCGAACTCTGGGCCACAGCTAAACCGGTGGCTAGGGCCCAAGCTAAGAATACCGAAAAGGACAGGCGAAAACTGCGCAACTTCATGTGCACCAATGCACTCTCAAGAAACGATTTGGGGCGTTTAAATTGTATGTTCTCGGCCGGACGAAAGCAAGGTCGCCGGCCGGGGTTCCCGGCCTGGTTAGCATGGGAATCGCCCAGTATTATCACCAACCCTTACCCTCGGTAAAAGTCGCACTCCAATGTGACGAATGCCAGCCCGCCTTTCTCGCCGATTTGGGGGACGAATCGCAGGACAAGTTCGGTGATGTTGCCAAACTGTGGCAGCGCCCAAAATTTTCCACCCGACTCGCCATACTAGAACGACCAACTTAGCGGCTATAATCAAGCAACCGGGAGAGCTTAGGAAACCGCCTGCCGCATTGGGCTGCTGAGCGCCAGAGTGCAGTGCGGACAGCCCGGGAATGTCGAAGTCCTTTGCTCTCCAAAGGAACCTTGGGCCGTCTGACTCCGTACTATCGTTGGGGGGCGGACGTGCGCCCGAGCAGCCGTTTCCCAATCGAGGTTCAATGAAGAACTGGAAGAAGATCGCTCTCATTGCCGGGGGCGTGGTCGTATTGCTGGCCATAGTCGGCTTTACCGTCGAACAGAGCCGCAAGGGCGTGGTGACGGTGCAGACCGGGAAAGTTGTTCGCGAAGATTTGACCGCGGTGGTGACCGCCTCGGGTGAAATCAAGCCGAAGCTGCAGGTCAACATCGGCTCCAACGCGTTCGCCAAGATCACCCACTTGTATGTCAAGGAAGGTGATCGGGTGAAGAAGGGGCAGATGCTGGCCCTGCTGGATAATGTTCAGCCGGCGGCGGACGTTTCTGCCAACGACTCGGCCCTGAATGCGGCCCGCACCGACGCAGTTGCCGCACAGGCAGCCGTCAATACCGCCGCCGCCGATCTGAATTCGGCCGAGGCCGAGTTTGAACATGCCAAGCTCGATTACGACCGCAATAAGGCTTTGTACGACTCTCAACTGATCGCCAAGGCCGACTACGATACCAAGAAGGCGGCATTCGATACGGCGGATGCGCAGTTGAGAATGTCGAAAGCCAAACTCGCGCAGGCCAGGGCCAACCAGGATTCGGCGCAGGGCCACATCAGCCAAAACGTCGCCAACCTCCGCCGGGTGACCGATGTACTCAGCAAAACCCAATATGAGGCGCCGTTCGATGGCGTCATCACCAATGTCCCGGTGCGCGAAGGCGAAACCGTGGTCCCCGGCATCCAGAACTCACCCGGCAGCACGTTGATGACGATTGCCGACATGTCGGTGATCACCGCCGAGGTGAAGGTTGACGAAACCGACATCGTGAATGTGCAATTGGGGCAGCCGGCTGAGGTGACCATCGACGCCATTCCCAAGCAGAAGTTCAAAGGCACGGTCACCGAGATCGGACGCAACGCCGTCATCCGTTCCACGGGAGTCTCGACCGCGCAGACCACGTCCAGCAGCCAGGAGGCCAAGGACTTCAAGGTGGTGGTGGCCCTGCAGGACCCTCCGGTCAACCTTCTGCCCGGATTGTCAGCGACGGCCCGCATCACCACGGCCACGCGTAGCAGTTCGCTGGCCATTCCGATCCAGGCGTTGACCATTCGTCAACGCGCCGACCTGGCCACGGACAGTAAGGGCAAGCCCGCGCCGGCTCAGGCTAAAACACCCGCCGGACAAGATCCCAAAGAAGAGTTGCAGGGCGTGTTTGTTCTCAAGAACAAAAAGGACGCCGTCTTCGTAACTGTAGTTACGGGTATCAGTGGAACCACGGACATCGAAGTGACCAACGGATTAAAAGAGGGCGACGAGATCGTCACCGGAAGTTACAAGGTGCTCCGGACCCTGCGAAACGGCGCCAGCGTGAAGGTTGACAACTCCACGGCCAGCAAGAAGGAAGAGTCCTAAGGACCAGGAGAAACGGGCCGCCGGGCAGGAAGGCGACAGCCGCATCCATGAGCAACCCGAACCAGTTACCCAGCGAGGAGAAGAGGATGGCAACGCAATTAGCGAGCCTGGCAGAAGCGCAGACCTCGGCGACGCCGGAGCAGTGCATCATCTGCACCGAGAACCTTTGGAAGACGTACGACATGGGATCGGAACAGCAGGTCCACGCTCTGCGTGGAGTCAATGTCCGCATTCAGCCCAACGAGTATGTGGCCATCATGGGTCCCTCGGGATCGGGCAAGTCAACCTTGATGAACCTCATTGGCTGCCTGGACACGCCCAGCCAAGGCAACTATTGGCTGAATGGCCAATTGGTCAGCGAACTCGACGACGACGAACTGGCGCGCATTCGCAACAAGGAAATCGGCTTCGTGTTCCAGACCTTCAACCTGCTGGCCCGCGCCACCTCGTTGCACAATGTCGAACTCCCGCTGATCTACGCCGGCGTGCCGGCCGAGGAGCGCCTGGAACGCGCCCGCAAGACACTCGCCTCGGTGGGAATGGAAGAGAGGATGAACCACAAGCCCAACGAGCTGTCAGGCGGACAGCGGCAGCGCGTGGCCATTGCCCGCGCCCTGGTCAACAATCCGTCCATCATTCTGGCCGACGAGCCCACCGGCAACCTGGACTCGCAGACCGGCGTGGAAATTATGGCGCTCTTCGATCGTCTGCACGATCAGGGCAACACCATCGTCCTGGTCACCCACGAGCACGATATCGCCGAGTACGCCCATCGCGTCATCCATATTCGAGACGGGCAAGTCTTCAGCGATCAGAAAACCGCGCGGGCCTGATACGCTCTGTTCAGCATTAAAGCGCCCTGCTTATGCAGGGCGCTTTTTCCTTGTCCCCAAACCGGTGTACCCTTGAAAGGGGACGCATACCAGCCATCTGAACCAGAGGGTCGAATGTTGTTGTCATCGTTTCGCCGTTTTGCACTGTCTATAGTTTTCTTGTTTGCAGTGGGAAGCGCTGCCCGGGCGCAATTTCCAGTACCCCTGGGCCACGTGGAGCAAGACACCAAGGCCGAGCAAATGCGCGAACTGGTTTCCAAGTATTGCCGCCTGGATTATGACGGGGCCCGAATGGGCCCCGAGGGTTGGCCGAAACTTCAGCCTCTGGTGTGGTGGAAGACGAATCCCGACTACACACAGATGAACGTCATCGCACGATACACCGTCGAAACTGCCCCGGTGTCAGCTCACGGCAAGTACACCATCACGGTCCACTATCGGCTTCTGGGACGATTCGAAACCGGCATTGGCTATTCGCGCGAGACTGCGAATTCTAACGAGGACGTGGACTACATCGTCACTGCCGTCAACGACGAGTGGCGCATTGACGACGCCGAACCGAATTTTCCTCATCCCTCTCGCGCCGCCATGTTGAAGTGGCTCAATGACCAGATCAGCACGACCCAGGACCCAGCGGCGAAGAATATCTACCAGGATGCGCTGCAGAAATTGCAGGCCCAGTCGGGCTCGCCATTCGCGAAATAGCGCAATTCCAGAGCGGTCATATCTTGGGTAGTGCGGGCCTCCAGGCCCGCTTACGGGGCAAGAAGAAGAATCGCTTAAGCCGCTTGAGGTCGAAGACTTCAGCGGCTTAAGCGGGGGTTTTGGGCCGCGGCGAACGCGGCGCTGAAGCGCCGCACTACCCGTGCGGGCGAATACATCAATCCTAGAACCGCCCTGGCAGCAGGCAGCAAAGGCCTCCCGCGCGGGAGGCCTTTATAGTTACGCTTAACTTCGGCTATTGTGGAGCGCCAACGGTGGCGGGATTGACCTCGGAACCTGCCGTCCGCACCGGCGTAGCCGCCGGTTTCACCGCGAAGAATTGGTGATCATACAGATTGCGATACATGTGGCCGGCCAACTCCGCTGCCTTGGGACCAAACGTCGGCCGTCCGCCTTCCAGAAAGATGACGGTCACGATCCGCCCATATTGCGTGTTGGCGTAGGAACCAAACCAGCCGAAGCGGGTGCCGTCCTTGGAACAGGTACCGGTCTTGCCCAGCACCGGCTCCTCGATGAAGTTGGTGCGCAGCAGGCGCGCCGTTCCGTACTCCACCGCTCCCGACATGCCATCAGAGATTTCCGGAATCAGCGGGCCGATGTCGAGCTTGCGCTTCACCTTCGGCGTGAAGCTGGTCACTTCCTCGGGCGTGGTGGGATGTTGCAGGTAGTACAGCGTGCCGCCGTTGGCAATGGAACTCATCAGCGCCGCCAGTTGCAGCGGGGTCAGAGAAATGCTTTCGCCGAACGAACACATCTTGCCAACGCCGCCCAGCTTCGCGTCAAGCTCGGTCTGGGGGAACGTGCCCAGATGCTCGCCGTCGATCTGCCAGCCCGCGAGTTCGCCCAGTCCAAACTGGTGGGCATAATAGCTGACCCGCTCGAAGCCCAGCTTGCGTCCCACCGCCTCAAAGTAGGCATTGTTGGATTTTGCCAGCGCCGTGGTCAGGTCCACGCGCCAGTACTTGCCCAGCGGGACTTCCGTGTCCTTGGTGATGACGTTTTCGCTGAGCGCCGCCAGGGCCACCGCGACCTTGATGGTCGAACACGGTTGCGCTCCGGCCGACAACGCCAGCTTCTGATTCACCATCGCCAGGATGCGGCCATTGTCGGGATCAACCGCGACAATGGTGCCGTTCATATTGCCCAGCGCTTCCAGCGCGGCTGCGCGCACGATCGGGTCTTCACCCGCGGTGATGTCGCCTTCCACTTGATTGTCGGCAAACGAGCTGGCCGAGAAGCGCTCGTAATAACGATGCCTCCGGGAGACAACATGCGTGGAACGGTTGCGGCTCGCCACCGTCTTGCTGCTGGTGCGCAGGCGGGCCATCTTCTTTTGCGCCGTTGTCGTCTCGGTGATGTGATGGGTCTTGCTGTGGGCCTTGTGGGTGGAGATGGTGGCGCCGGTGGCATTGGCACAGGTAAATAGCGCCAACAAAGTATTCATCGCGACAATGGCGAAACGCTTTAACATTGACAACCCTGAAGTTCCCGAGATTCGGTAATGTTCCCCACCGGCAAAATTCTTGCTCTCAATTGAGCGCCTGTTCTCCGCCACGAGAGTTTCCATAGTAGGTGTTCCGCGGTCAGGACTCAATCAAAAACTGCTGTCGCTACGACAAAAGAACTAGGCACCCCAAATAGAGAGATGTCTGGGCCCGGGCGTGAGTTGCGGAACCCGACGAATTAGCACATTTGCCAATCGCCCGACCCGCTACCAGTTCCCAATTGATTACTATCATAGTTTCGCCATCGTGCAACCGTAACAAGGCTGGTTCCCCGGCAGAATTGTGCGATTTTGGGAGCCGGTAAGGATTCGTTCCGGTTTGAACAGCGGCCTCCGAGGCGTCGTGTGGCGCTTCAACTCAATGGCGTCGCGTGGCCCTTCAGTTCAATTGATCATTAGCGCGTTTTCTTGGGGTGTCATCCTGAGCGACGAGGTCGCCGTGGCGGCCGGGGAGTCGAAGGACCCCTATGCAACGCCTCGTTGAGAGTCCCTTGTCGAATTCCGATAGCTCTTTTCCGCCGAGCGAAACTTCGCCCGAAGCGGAGTGTTTGGAACCGGTAACAACCCTGAGAATGGTCGTGTGAAACACGGCTACCCCTCCGAGGCGCAATTCGCCCCTGTCCTTCGGAGGGGATTTTTCTGTGCGGATTCGGCGGCTATTCCGAGCGGCCGGCCGAAGCGCCAGCTCGCGAGCGGATGTACTCGTCCACGACGCGATCGAGCGAACCCTGTTCGCGCAAAACGTACTCGATGGCGTCGCGCACTGCGCCCTTGCCGCCTTCGTGAGGCGTCACGTAGTGCGACTCGCGCAGCACTTCCGGGCGCGCGTTCTTCACCGCGATGGCCAGCCCGCACAGCCGCATCACCGGCAGATCAATGACATCGTCGCCAACGTAACAGACCTGCCGTGGCGTCAGGCCTTCCTTCTCCAGAATTTCGTAGAACGCGGCCGCCTTGTCCTGCTGCCCTTGATAGACGTGCTCGATCTTCAGGTCGCCCGCCCGCAGCGCCACGGTTTCGGAAATACGCTTGGTGATGATGCCGGTCTTCAGCCCACCCAGACGGGCCAGCGAAAATCCTGTGCCATCGTGCGCGTTGAACCCCTTGGCTTCAAATACGTCCCGGCTGGCGATTCCGAAGCCACCCTTGTCGGCCATCTTTTCGCGATGGTCGTGGGTCTCGTGACCTGCTCCGGCACCCGCCGCCGGCAACAGAAAAATCGTGCCGTCGGTCATCACGCCATCCACGTCGAACAGCATCATCTTGATCTTCTTTGCGCGCTCATCGGACATAGCGCCATCTTAGCAGCAGAAAATTAGAAAAGACTTTTACCACAGAGGCACGGAGGACACGGAGAAATAGGGGTTTGGGGCGATTCGCGCCGTGCAAATATCAACGGCCAGTATTTGAGGTGGAAGGACAACTGCCCTGGCACTTTGGGCTGCGATCAACGGTACGATGTCCAACCATGACCGCGATTGCCTCCGCATACACTCCTGAAGGCTTTGTCATTGGTGCGGACGGACAACGCCAAAGTAGTAACACGGGCGAGACGATCTCGTTGACTACGCAGAAGATTTTTCCGGTGAAATTAGGGAGTTTTGTTGGGGCGTACGCTTGGGCTGGTCTGGCCCAGATATGGTACCCCGACAAGACGTTTAGCTTTCCTTTAGAATCTCAGGCCGCTATACAAAACATTTTCGACACCCCGCCCAGCAGCCCCTACGAATTTGTTCACAGGCTGATAGACAGGATTTATAAACGGCTTATTTAATGCAACGGATCAATGATCGTTGTTAATCCGCAGTCACTGCCTGATGCCGAAATCGCTCGCGTTCTGTGTGTGGGATACGCAGACAGCACTCCGGGGCGCGTGCAGGCTGTCTTTTCCCACTTATCCGGTGTACTTTTTCACCCCAACACAATAGAGTACGTCTCCGCTCCGGACGATTTCAACATGTTTAGCGGTTCGGAAAGGGTGTGGGACGATTTCAAGCATTCGCTCGTTCGCCCCCTAACACTGTTGGAGGGTTCTAACGCGGTTCGGGAGTACATCCAAACTTGTATAAACAACGCGGATCGGTATCCCGATTGCGCGGGGATGGGCGGCCATATTCACATAGGAACAGTTACCGCCGATCGGTTCGTGTGGGTTGACCCTCCCCTTTAGCGATGATAGCCATTAGACTCGACCCGATTCCAAAATCGTGAAAAATTAAGCTTTTCCTGCGAACTTCTTAATCCGCTTCCAAATCAGAGATGCTACCCTTGATCTGACCGATTTTTTGTACCAAGTGGAATGTTAGTGTAACGCTTTGTTAGCAAGTAGTTCGTAGTCGTAGCCGGGGGTGTGGGGATGTGGGAAACGCGCAGCGTTTTCCATATCCCCATGCCCCTTCCGGCTAGGTTCTATTCCTGGCATCATCGCCGCCGGGGCCGGTGGCCTGTAGCCCAGCGACGAATGCGGCCGCACCGTGTTGTACTGCACTCTCCATTGTTCGATCACCACCTGCGCCTCCTTCAGCGAGTAGAAGACTTCTCCATTCAGGCACTCGTCTCGCAGCTTGCCGTTGAAGCTCTCACAGTAGCCGTTCTCCCAGGGACTGCCGGGCTCGATGTACAGCGTCTTCGCCCCCACTGCCGACAGCCACTTTCGCAGTCTTTCTGCAACAAACTCTGGCCCATTATCCGACCGCATGTGTTCCGGAATGCCGTGCATCAGCATCAGGTCCGCCAGGGTTTCGATCAGGTCATAACTGTTCAACCGTCGCGCCACCCGTATCGCCAGACACTTCCTCGTGTACTCGTCGATCAGCGTCAGCAGCCGAAGCGTCCTGCCATCGTGCGTCAAGGCGCTGACGAAATCGTAGCTCCAGACGTGATTCTCATGCTCCGGCCGTAGCCGCACGCAGGAGCCATCGTTCAGCCACAACCTGCCTCGCGGCCTCTGCTTCTGTGGTACTTTGAGCCCCTCCCGACGCCAGATCCGCTGCACTCGGTCTTTGCCCACCTCCCAGCCTAGATCGCGCAGCAAAGCCGTGATCCGGCGATAGCCATAGCATCCGTACTGGCTCGCCAGCTGGATGATGGCCCGCGTCAGTACGTCCTCGTCATGGCGCTGGGCTCCCATATAGTGCTGCGTTCCTCGCCACTGCCTCAACAGCCGGCACGCACGCCACTCCGATAACCGATGGTGCTCACAGGCATGCTGTACCGCGCAACGTCGCCGTTCGGGGCTCAGAAGTTTCCCGAGGCCACATCCTTCAGCACCTGCTTCTCCAGCGACAACTTGGTCACCAGGCGCCGCAGGCGGCCGCTCTCTTTCTCCAGTTCTTTCAGCCGGCGCGCCTGTTCCAGCTTGAGCCCGCCGTACTCTTTGCGCCAGCGGTAGTAAGTTTGTTGATTGATCCCGGCCTCCTTGCAGGCTTGGCCGATGCTCTTGTGGTTGGCTAATTCGACTTCGATCTGTCGCAGGATGGCGACGATCTGCTCCGCACTGTGCTTCTTCCGTGCCATGCCTCAGCTCCTCTTGTACCAGTTTCTCTAACATTTTCCCTGGTACAAAATTCGCCGGTCACGTCAACTGCAAGCTCGTACAAGTTGGAATCCCTGGTTTAGGTAGGGTATCCAAGAGATGAAATGCTCCGGGGTTGGGCGAAGGCTTCGGCAGCGACGGATTGCCCTCCGGAGCACCTGCCCAGCATATCTGAGCGGTTTTGTTGTCGAACATGAATCCTGCGCTCATATCGTGTGCCGGAACGAATCGCGGCCCGGCAGATGCTCCTTGATGCGCTCCTAGAAAATACGCCCCGGCAATGAGCGCCAGAGCCGCTACTGTTGCGATTCCGATATAGGTATCTGAGACCGTGTGAGTCAATCTAGTTTGCCCGTTCACCTGAAGGCTACACCCTAAATCGAAATTAGGACACTACTGCGTCGCTGTGTTGGGCGAACAATTGGCGAACATCTGCTAGAATACCCTGATGCCTTTGGGGGAAATTCCGGTCGCGCTGGCCTGGGCGCATCCGCTGGTTGCGGAATGGTTCCTGGGACGCTTCGGTTCGCCTACCGAGCCGCAGGAGCAAGGCTGGCCCGAGATCCTAGCCGGACGCACCACGCTGATCTCTGCTCCCACCGGTTCCGGCAAAACGCTGGCCGCGTTTCTCATTTGCATTGATCGTCTGGTGCGCAAAGCGCTGGAAGGCGCGCTGCACAACCGCACCGAAGTCGTGTACGTCTCCCCGCTCAAAGCCCTGGGCAACGATATTCAGAAGAACCTCGACGGGCCGCTGAGCGAGATTCTGGCGCTGGCTGCCGAGCGCGGCTTTCTGATGCCTGAAATTCGCACCGCCGTGCGCACCGGTGACACGCTGATGAAAGAGCGGCGCGACATGCTCAAGCGTCCGCCGCACATCCTGGTCACCACGCCCGAGTCGCTCTACATTCTGCTCACAGCCAACGGCAGCCGCGCCATCCTGCACGATGTCGAGACCGTTATCGTGGACGAAATCCACGCCATCGCCGACGACAAGCGCGGCGCACACCTCACGCTCTCGCTGGAGCGGCTTGACCTGCTGGCGAACCGGCCAACCCGCATCGGGCTGTCGGCCACACAGAAGCCGATTGAGGAGATCGCGCATTTTCTTACCGGCGCGGGACGCCCTGCCCCAGCCGTGGTCAACATTGGCCACCGCCGCAAGCTCGACCTGGCAGTGGAGGTCCCGCCGTCGGAGCTTGGCCCCGTCGCGAGCAACGAGATGTGGGGCGAGATCTATGACCGCATCGCGGAACTGGCCCTGCAACATCGCTCGACGCTGGTGTTCGTCAACACGCGGCGGCTGGCCGAGCGCGTGGCGCTTCATCTGGGCGAGCGCATTGGCGAGGAACTGGTGGCGGCGCATCATGGCAGCCTGGCGCGCAAGCTGCGTCTCAACGCTGAGCGCAAACTGAAGAACGGCGAAATTCGTCTGCTGGTGGCGACGGCTTCGCTGGAACTGGGAATCGATATCGGCAACATCGACCTGGTTTGCCAGATCAATTCGCCGCGCGCGATTGCGGTGGCGCTGCAGCGCGTGGGTCGCGCCGGGCACTGGCGCGGGGCCGTCCCCAAAGGCCGCCTGTTCGCCACCACCCGTGACGATCTGGTGGAATGCGCGGCCGCCGTCCGGGCCATCAGGCAGGGCGATCTGGACCGCATTCAGATTCCCGCGGCCCCGCTTGACATCCTGGCGCAGCAGATTGTCGCCATGTGCAGTTGCGAGGACTGGGACGAAGACGCGCTGTTCGAGTGCGTGCGCCGCGCCTATCCCTACGGCAGCCTGCGGCGCGAAGAGTACGACCGCATTCTGGAAATGCTGTCGCAAGGGATTGCAGCCAAGCGCGGCCGTTATGGCGCTTACTTGTTTCGCGACATGGTCAACCGCCGGCTACGCGGGCGGCGTGGGGCGCGTCTGGCGGCGATTACCAGCGGCGGCGCGATCCCAGATACGGCTCTGTTCACCGTGGTTGCGCAACCGGATGAGATCGTCGTGGGCACCGTCGACGAGGACTTCGCCGTCGAAAGCAACGCAGGCGACATCATGCTACTGGGCAACACCTCGTGGCGCATTCGTTGCATTGAGTCCAATTCCGGACGTCTGTTGGTGGAAGATGCGCACGGCGCCGCACCAAGCATTCCCTTCTGGCGCGGCGAAGCTCCGGCGCGCACCGACGAGCTTTCGCATCACGTAGCCGAATTGCGCGAGCGGGTCAGCGCGCTGCTGCCGAATACCGCGCCATTGGCAGTACCGGAAAATCCTGAGGTGCTGGTCCCCGGAACGGAAAAGCAGATCCCTCGAGGACCGAGGTCCTCTCGTGATGACAAATCGAAAGGCGTTAACGAGGAAGCTGGGTGCCCCGTCCTATCGACTCCACCTTCTTCTGGTGGAGGCGATAGGGTGGGAAAACCAGCCCGTCTGCGCGGGATTGAATCCAGCCCTGAGGTCCAGAACGCGGTCGCGTGGCTGAAGGACGAATGCGGGCTTGACGATTCCGGCGCTGAGCAGCTCATCGAGTACATCGTCACCGGCCGCGCGGTGCTGACCGAGGTGCCGACGCAGGACTGCATCATTGCCGAGCGCTTCTTCGACGAAGGCGGCGGGATGCAGCTCATCATCCACGCGCCTTTCGGCGGCCGCATCAACAAAGCCTGGGGACTGGCGCTGCGCAAGCGTTTCTGCCGCTCGTTCAATTTTGAGTTGCAGGCCGCTGCAACCGACAACGGGCTGAACATCGCGCTGGCCGAGCAGCATAGTTTTCCGCTCAGCGATGTCTTCCACTACCTGCAAACCGAAACGGTGCAGGAAATCCTGGAGCAAGCGGCGCTGGCTTCACCCATCTTCGCCACCCGCTGGCGTTGGGACGCGAACCGTTCGCTGGCGCTGCTGCGCTTCCAGGGCGGCAAGAAAGTTCCGCCCCAGATTCAGCGCATTCGCAGCGACGACCTGATGGCGTCGGTCTTCCCCGACGTGGCCGCGTGCCAGGAAAACATTGTTGGCGACATCCAGATTCCCGACCATCCGCTGATCCAGGAAGTGATGAAGGATGTGCTCACCGAAGCCATGGACATTGACGGCCTGCGGCGGGTGCTCGACGGGATTCGCAGCGGGGCGATTCGCACCCTGGCCGTCGACACGCCGGTGCCATCGCAGTTTTCGCATGAAATTCTGAACGCGAATCCGTACGCTTTTCTCGACGATGCCCCGCTGGAAGAGCGCCGCGCCCGTGCTGTGCAGATGCGGCGAGTGCTGCCGGAAGCGGTGTTGCAGGAAGTGGGACGGCTCGACCAGACGGCGATTGCGCGGGTGCGCGAGGAGGCGCGGCCCGATGTTCGCGACAGCGACGAGCTGCATGATGTCTTGCAGACCCTGGTTGCGGTCCCGGAAGAGATCGGTGACGGCGAGTGGCAGGACGCGATTACGAGCTGGACACCGTTTGTGGCCGAACTGATGGAAGGCTGGCGGGTGGTGCGCGTCGAGGTTAATGAACGCCATTACTTCGTCGCCTCGGAGCGGACGAAAGATTTGGCGCTGATTTTTCCCGCAGCGAAGTTCGAGGTTACGCCACCGGAATTGCCGTCGAATACGGCCTCTCGCGAAGATGCTCTGCTCGCCATGGTGACCGGCTGGATGATGCACTGCGGGCCAGTCACAACCGCCGCACTGGCCTATTGGCTGGGCCTGTCTGCCGCCGAGGTTGAGCAAGCCCTGCTCCGCATGGAGGCGTCGGGTTCGGTGCTGCGCGGAAACTTCACGGGACTGAGTATCCCACCCTTTCGCCAAAACCAGGCGAAAGGATGGGGCACCCAGGACTCGGATTCGACAGCGGATCCGCGGAGTGAATTGCAGACGGTCGAGTGGTGCGACCGGCGATTGCTGGCGCGCATTCACCATCTCACCGTCGCCACGTTGCGCAAGCAGGTCGAGCCCGTCACCGCGGCGCAGTATATGCGCTGGCTGTTGCGCTGGCAGCACGTGACTCCGCAATCGCAGTTAGCAGGCGAACGCGGACTGCTGGAGGCCGTGCGTCAACTGCAGGGCTTCGAAATTCCAGCGAACGCCTGGGAAAAGCACATCCTGGCGGCGCGGGTGAACAACTACGATCCGGCGGCGCTCGATCAGCTTTGCCTGACGGGAGCGGTGGGCTGGGGACGTCTCTCGCCACATCCAGCCACGCTGGAGGATTCGGGCGAGGGCCGCCGCCGCGTGGTGCCGACGAGTGTCGCGCCCATCACTTTCTTCGTGCGCGACGATTCCGACTGGATGCAGCCGCGCCACGGCGATGACGAGCAAAACTTTGATCGCGTGCTGAGCGAGGCCGCCCGCAGCGTGCTGGAATTTTTACGCCGGCGCGGCGCGTCGTTCTTCGCCGACATTGTCCGCGGGACCGAACGGCTGAAGGCGGAAATCGAGACTGCGCTCTGGGAACTGGTGGCTGCCGGCATGGTCACCGCCGACGGCTTCGAGAATTTGCGCTCGTTGATCAATCCGCGCCGCCGCAACGCGACCGGCACGCCCAAGCTCACGCGGCCTCGCCACACCGGCGGACGCTGGTCGCTGCTTTATCCCGGAGAGGGCGCAGACCGCGCGAAGGTCGTCGAGGCCACTTGCTGGATGCTGCTGCGCCGCTACGGGGTGGTCTTCCGCGAAACGCTGGCGCGCGAGTCGAACCTGCCGAAGTGGCGCGAGTTGCTGATCGCATTCCGCCGCCTGGAAGATCGCGGCGAAGTGCGCGGCGGGCGCTTCGTCAACGGATTTCTCGGCGAGCAGTTCGCGCTGCCGGAAGCGGTGGAGTCGCTGCGCGCCATGCGCAACCTCCCGGCCAGCGGCGAAATCGTGACCATCTCCGCTGCCGATCCCTTGAACCTGGTGGGCTTCATCGTGCCGGGCGAGCGCGTGGCGGCGATCTCCGGCAAGTATGTCAGCTTCCGCGACGGGATTGCTGTGGAAGGTGATCAGCAATTGATTCCCACCCTTTCGCCAAAGCGGGCGAAAGGATGGGGCACCCTCATCCGCGCGAGGCTGCCGCGCAATGATGCCGGAGCAATTGGTCGAAGGCATCGACTACTACATCGAAAATGGATTTGTAGTTTTCACGGCGGACTACCTGCGCAATCGCGGCCACTGCTGTGAATCGGGGTGCCGGCATTGTCCGTATGGGTTCGAGGCGAAAGACGAGAGGTCGTCACCACGTTCTGATTAGAATCCATCAAGCGATCTCCTAATCGTTTTGTATCAGGGCACGGCTTCAGCCGTGCCGCAACCGGGCCAAACAGGACTTGGGCTTCAGCCCCTGCGGGACCTGTTTCCAGGGGCTAAAGCCCGGAGCATCCCTGCGCCTCATCGGCACGACTAAAAGTCGTGCCCTGATACACCCCGGGAAGATTCAAACGATGGGTTGCCCAAATCGGAATCCACCTCCACAGCATTCTTAGTGGGCAAGAAAAAGCGGGCGCGTGGCCCGCTCATGTGTCGAGTCTTAAGGACTCTTATCCCATGGTGTGCACGTGCTCGGGCTTGATCTTGTAGAGCACGCGCTGCTCGCCCGGCTGCGCGAAGGGATATTTGTCCTTGTCGAGATACTTCTTGGCCATCTTGTCGATATGCTGCGGTGCGCCTTCCTGCGTAATCTCGCGGACCTTCCCGCGCACTTCCACGAAGCGGTAGGGATTGTCGGGATCGATCACGGCAACGGAAACGCGGGGATCGCGTTTCATGTTCTTGTCTTTGAGGCGGCCGGCGGCGGAGTTCACCCAGACTTCGCCGTTCTGGTAGTCAACCCATACCGGATTGGTTTGCGGACTGCCGTCGGGCATGAGGGTGCTCAAGCTGCCAAACGCTTTTTTCTTGAACAGGTCGAGATAATTTTCGGGAATCGAAGCGGACATGACGATCTCCTTCTCTTTCGGGCGGGCTAGGAAGTACGAACCATCAACCATGCGGTGCCGCAACTATTGTATGAGGTGCAAGAAGGATTGCAAGCGGGTCACGGGCCTTTGGCGCCGCCAAACTTATTACTGCGCCAAGCGGCCACACTGTGATTTCTCGCAGCTATAGGGGTCCTTCGACTCCCCTCACGACGTTCGGGGTCGCTCAGGATGACAGACCGAAGAGCAGGTGCTTCGCGGGGTACCCCGTTCTAGCCTGGTTTTGGCTAGGGCAGGGCCGCTAAGCCCACGGACCCAGGAGCGCGTTGACCTTCGACATCACCTCGAAGGCGTCGGCCACGTAGAGGACGTCAGCTTTGCCGCGGGCCCAGCCGCAGTTGGGATCGAGGTTGATGGCGCGCCGCTCGCCAATGAATCGCCAACCCACCGTGTGCGGCTCCTCGCCGTGACAGCACGTGGACAGCCCCTTGGGATGGCGCGGCGTGGCGCCGGTCTGTCCCACCTGGTTGAGGTGGCTCATGAAGCGCAGCGCCGATTGGTTCTCGCCGGTGAGCTCGACCAGGGACTTGCTGCTGCCCAGCGAGGCTTTGGACTTGTGCAGGAAATCCACAATGAGCGTTTCAGCTTCGGGAACGTGGGTCTGGCCGTCCTTCTGCTTCTTGGTCCAACCCGCGCCCGCGACAAACAGCAGCTTGGCGTCAGGACGAATGGTTTGCTGGTCTGCGGGCGGAGTAATCATGCCGCGAACGCTAGTGCGCTTCATACTCTCGGTCACTGGTACTGCAATTGGTTCCGGCGTGACCGAGCCGCTCGCGCCTTGCCAAGCCGTGTGCGCGCCCGGATCAAGCAGCAAGACCCAGGGACGCTGCGTGCGAGTCAAGGAAGCCTCGATACGCTGGCGATAAAACCAGCGCGTCAACGTCACCGAGCCGGAATCGGCAGCGATGGCGGTGACATGCGTGTCCACGCATCCGCCCACGCGATGGGTCACGCCTGCCATAACGCGCGAGGAGCGGGAGGTGGCGGCGGCGATGACAAGCGTCGCCTGCGACGCGCGTAGCAGGGCCTCGCAAGCGGCGGCATCGGTCGCGTAGCGCGCGGACGCGAAGTCTTCTCCGGCGACGGCGAGGAACCGCGAGGCCCCACAGTTTGCGATGGCATCGGCGGCCGGTTGTACCTTGGCTCCGTAAAGCGCGGCGACCAACGTTCCGCTCAACGCCTGGTTTAATTCCACTGCGGCGCCGAGCGCTTCCAGCGCGGGTTTGCCCAGCGTGCCGTCTTCTTCGGTTTGCGCCAGGAAAAGAATGGTGTCCATCGTTCTCGCTACTCCTGTTTGATCCACTGCACGATTTCGCGCGCGATGTCTTCGGCCGGCAGGTCCTTTACGATCCGGGTTTGGCGCTGCTGCTTGGGCGTGGCGACGTTGGAGTATTGCAGCCCATCGGCAGAAATCGCTGCGACCGTCGCCCGCTGCAACGCAGGCATGATGGTGCGCATGTTGGCCATGCCGACCTGCGGATCGTTACGCGGTTCGCCGAGATTTCCCGTCGCCCATCCCAGCACCGCCGGCGGCCCGGCACACAATGAAACCTGGTGGCGCGCGCCTTCCACGCGTTCCAACACTTCAAACGAGCCGTCTTCCTGTGGAGTGATTGCGTCAACCCCCTGGAACTGATCGACGATGCCGAGTTCTTCGCCGATGAGCTGCAAGGTCACGCCCGCGCTACGGCTGGCGGATTCCCATCCTCCAAACAGCAGCAGTCGCGACAGATCGATGCCCGCGATGCCACGAATTGCCGCCGCCAGCGCGTGTGCCGTCTGATGAGCATCGGCGAAGCCGCCGGAGGGGCCGTCCACGGCCACCAGTTGCAGTGGAACTTTTTGCGCAACCGTCATCATGACCTGCTGCAGCTTGGCCTTGGGCGCCATGCTGACCAGCCACAGCTTGCTGCCGGCGATGTGCTTCACCAGGTTGGCGCCTTCGTACAGCGCGTGCGACGCCCAGGGATCGAGGATCGCGGGCAGCATCATCTCGTTTTTCAGCGCCGGACCGGATGGTCCGGCGATTGGTTCCAGCGTCTGCAAGGGATCGGGAACGACGCTGGCGCAAACTACAACGTGATAGGGAGTCATCATGTTCGGTTTCCAATGTTCATGCGATTGTGTGTGCTCTGCGTGTCATCCTGAGCGAGCGTAGCGAGTCGAAGGACCCCTATTGCCGCTGGATCACTAGATGGCCGCGCAGTATGGTAGCAACTCTAGCCTTGCTAGGCGACGATAGGGTTCCTTCGACTCCTCGCTCCAACACCCCAGCAAGCACAAACCCGGTGCTTGCCGGGAACCCCGTTTGCGCTCGTCGCTCAGGATGACACCCAAGAAACCATGTGCGCTCGCCAATATCCGTCTGAAGCGGCGCCTACTCTAGTTCTCCGCCGAGTGCAGCCCGCCGGCGCCCGCGCGGAATTGCAAGTTGGGGCGCCCTTCGACGATCTCCGGGCAGTTCCACATACAAGCGCCGCAGAACACGCATTTCTCGCGATCGAAATTCGGCGGCCCTTCCAGGCTTCGCGTGATCGCCTGTCCGGAGCACATCTCGACGCACAGCTTGGTCCCGCAGCGCCCGCACACCTCGAGGTCGCGGAAGCGAACGTGGTCGGCGTATCCCGCGGCGGCCTGGACTTTGCCGCCCATCAGCAGCACGTCCTGATGCGATACCAGCAGCGAACTATCATGAGCGATCGCGGGCCAGCCACAGGCATCCATCAAGGAGTCATGCAGCGAAGTGCCGCCGACATTGCACTGATGCTGGATGCTCGCGATCTGCGGCGGCTCGAGCTTGCCTCGATAAAACTGCTCGGGCGATACGATCCGCTCGCACGGCTTGGAAGGATGACTGCCCAACGACAGCCGCCCTTTTGTGAACGCCGTCACAGCCATCCCGATCAGTCCGGTGACGACGCCGCGCTGGAAGCCGTCACGCGACTTCTCCGCAATGCGGGCCTCCCGCTCCAGCCAACTTGCGCGCCGCCGAGCCTCATAGGCCTGCGCCAGGTTTTCGCGGGTGAACGGCTTGCCGGCCCGCAACAACTCCAGCACGCCTTCAGCGAGTTGCACACCGGATGTCCATGCCTCATCCACGCCCGAACCTGTGAGCACGTTCGTACTGCCTGAGGACTCACCAATTCGCGCGTAACCATCGCCCACCAGATAAGGCTCGCCGCGCTTGCCCGATTCCTGCAACGACTTGGCGCCCCACGAGCGCAGCTTGCCGCCTTCGAGGTAACGCCAGAGATAAGGGTGCTGAATGTAATGCTGCAGGTAGCGGTACACGGTGCGCGTCGGGCAATCGAACCACGACGGAACAAAGATGCCCACCGACGCCACGCCGCCGGGATGAACGTAGAAGAAGCCAAAGATCTCGGGCTCGGGAAAGCCGAAGGTGTGGAAGACCGTGCCAGGTTGCAGATCAACGTCGGGCCGAAGCTCGATGACGAACTTCATGCCGAGCGCCCACTCGCGGACCTCGTTGCCCGGGGGAGTTCCCAGGCGGTTGTCGAGGTCATGACCGACCGCGCCGACAGGGCCATCTCCAATGACCGTGAGCGCCGCGCGTATATCCATTCCGGCCGTGAAGGCGGACTCCGGGTTTCCCTGGCGGTCCACCCCCTGATCGACAAGGCGCACACCCAGGACCTTGCCATCCTCGATAAGAGCGTTGTCCACCGGCATGCCCGGCCAGATTTGCACTGCGCCGCTCGACATCAATTGCGAGCCCACCCACTGGTTGAACTGGCCGATGGAAAGCACCAGCCCGCCTTTCTTGTGGAGGAAACTCGGCGTGTAGGGGAGTTCGAATGCGTCGTTACTAACACCAAGAATCTTGCCAAACATCCGTAGGCAGCGATCGCCGGCCCGCAGCACGCGAGAGCGCCGGCTGGCGCCCACGGGATCGAGCAGGTACACCACCTTCTCGTTGGCAACTGCGGCGGCCATGGGAATTTGCGCAGGATCCATATCAGGGAAGCTGGCCCGAATGCCGCGCGCCCGCGTGACCACGCCGGACACGCCGAAACCAATGTCGTCAGCGCGCTCGTAGCAGATGACCTGCAGAGGCATGCCCGGCGCGGCCTTGCTCTCGATTGCCGGGCTGCCATCGTCGTTGAGCAGTTGGCGAGAAAGCGTCGTGAGAAAACCGCCCGTGGCAGGCCCAAAGCCGACGCAGGCAATATCAACGTCGATGCTCGCGCGCTCAATGGCGGGTTGGTCAGCGATGGTCAAGTAATGTCCTCAAGGCTTCGTTCATCAAAGCGGGTGCAGAGTGGACAACAATCATGAGGCTGTCATCCTGAGCGACGAGCGCAGCGAGGAGTCCAAGGACCCCTATAGCTGCAAGAAATCACACTGCGTGACGTATTGCCCACCAACAAGTCCAAGACCGCTGGCGGCATAGGGTTCCTTCGACTCCTCGCTGCGCTCGCTCAGGATGACACCTTAAAATCGTGTGCGTTCATGAATAATCCAACTGAAAGCCCGTGGTACGCGTTCGTCGAACGACCCTTACCGCGGATAATCCAGCGCCTCCGGAATCATCACCTTCGACAGTGCCTCGGCAAGCCGATCCTTCGCCAGCTGCGCGCCGGTCAGGCAGCCATCCATCTTGGAACGCAGACGCTGAAATCCTTCCAGACCCTGGCATGAAGCGCACGGACCCGCCTTCGCGGGATGGCTTCCGTTCGCGCCGACAACATCTGTCGCACACGACGCAATGCCCGGAATCAAACCTTCCAGCGAGTCCAATTCATCGCTCTGATAGCAGCCCTTGTAACCTTCGTCATCCCACGCCGGATGCCGGTTGTATCCAAAGACCAACTCGGCGCAGATGCGGCCCACTTCGCCGGCGGCCCGCGCCGTCTGGATGTGGCAAAGGTCGGTGAAGAAATCGAGCGTGCTGGCCAATCCTTCTGCCAGCACAGGATTCTCGGGACCCTTGGCTTCCAGCTCGACCATGTCCAGCACCTGCTGACGCGTGGCCAGCAACCAGCCCAGCGCATCGGCCAGCGGAAAAGTCACGCCTTGGCGGGCGCTCTGATACAGCGCGCCACCGTAAGCGTCGGTCGTGACCCGCAGGTGGCGATACGTCCACAGCCACAACTGCATGGCAGTGGCGAGAGTGCACGCGCCCGTTCCCGGACGGTGCTCGGCAACCCGGCGCATTTCGGCAATCCATTGCCGGAACTGGGCGAGGAACAACTCGTTGGTCATGGTGACGCTGAGATTGCGACGCTGCACCGCCTCGGGGCCCTCGTAGGTCGCTTCGAGTTGCGAGTCCATCCACTTGTACGCCAGGAAGCCGGGACAGTCTTCGGTGATGCCATAGCCGCCCATCAGGCTCAGCGCTTCGCGCATGGAGTTTGCGCCGGTGCCGGTGTTCCACAGCTTGGCCGCCGGACACAGCACGTTCGCCACCGCATCCTTCAAGGCAAACTCGACCAGCCGGTCGTTCTTCAGCGTGTCATACACATCACGATTGCGCTTTTCTTCCGGCATGGCCTCAAGGCACAAGAGTTCCAGCGCCGAGCGATCCACGTCGCGGAAGAACTTCATCTCGGCTTTGCCGCCGAGAATTCCTTTGGCGGCCAGGATCGTGTCCTTCTCGCGCTCCAGGGGATCGATTTCGTCGTACAACCGGGCCGCGGCAAATCCCAGCGCCGCTCCGGCTTCGCCAATCGCCCACAAGTTGGCCAGCCGGTGCAGAGCATCCTGGCGCTGCTGCAAGCCCAGTTCGTAGCGAAGCATTCCGGGCTTGGCCTGCTCGGAACCGCGAAAACGCCCGCGCTGATAACGGATGATCGGCTCGATGGCCGACAGCAGCTTGGCCGACGTCATCAACGCAACCGTGACTCGCGTGCGTTTGAAGACCGCTTCGATGACCTCGCTGTGGCTGTAGTTGGGAATGATGACGCCGTCTTTGATGGTGTATCCGCCGACAATGCGGCTGGCCGGCACATGCACATTGAAGATGGGGTCGCACGTCGAGGAAAGTTGGTGCACCAGTTTGCGTGTGGGGGTGCCGCGGTCGAACACGCCGGGATCACTTTCCTCGATGATCACCATGCAGGAGCCCTTGATGCGATCGTCGCCGGAATCCACCGCAGCGGTAACGAAGTTGGCGAAGCCCATGTTGGTGATGAAGCGGCCGCGCTTCTCCACGTGCAGCAGCGGCTCGTGGCCGTCGCTCCATTCCGTGACGCTAACTTTGCCGCTCAACATGCCCGTATCCACGCCAACGTAAGGGATCGGCTCGGTGAGACAGAAAGCGCCGCGATAGGTTTGGCGATCTTCTCCGGGTGCGGCGGGAGCGGCCAGCGCCATGTAGTGCGCGCGCTGCTCGGTCGTGCCCCGCTCGTGGATCGGCGCCAGGGCCAGGCATCCTGCCAGGCTGCAAGTGGCGGCGCCGGCGTCCACCCAGGCCAGCTCAAAGGCGATCAGGGCGAGCGCAAGATTCTTGGGGCCAACCAGGTAGCCGCCGTGCTCGGGATCCATGAAGACGGCGGTGATTCCGGACTGATCGAAGGCCTCGAGTAACCTGGCTTTCTTGCTGGTCCACTCGTGGGTACCGCGGGAGCCCTCGGAGACCAGACGGGCCACCGGACCGCGCGCCACCTCGCGCGCCGACTGCACCACCATCTGCAGGTCATAGCGGTCGGCGAAATGCCACAGAATCTGGCGCACGTTGTCGTCGGGCAGCGTACGCAGAGTTTCGGATCGCAGTTTCGGCACAGTGGTTGCCATGCGCTCACCTCCGGGTGCAATAAGTTTCATTGTGATTTGCCGTCAACCATTGGTGCTGTGACGCAGATCATAGGGGCTGGTGACGTATGGGCGGAGGATGGTTTTGTTCGCGGCGGACGCGACGCTAAACCTCGATCAGTCATGACCCGAGGTGTCATCCTGAGCAAGGAGGTCGCCGCGGCGACCGACAAGTCGAAGGACCCCTATAGCAACCGCGAACCTCGGCGCAACTATAGGGGTGCTTCGACTCGCGTTCGCTAAACCCTGCGAACGCTCGCTCAGCATGACACCTCAACATTGGCTCTTTCGTGAATAGAACCCGCTTCTGCCCTCGTGTTATTTCAGGCCTTGCGAATACGGCGCAGGGGTTGGCGCGACCTACAGCAATTCCATTTTGCTTGTAGCTCGGGCACTGCGGGCCTTCAGGCCCGCGTCAAAGCGGCTCTAAAGGCCTGCGCCACCCGTACAAGCTGATCGACCAATCCTGGAACGACTCTAACTTCCAATATCGCCGGGCTCAGGCAAGGTCGAAGCGATCAAGGTTCATCACCTTGTTCCACGCAGCCACGAAGTCCTGCACAAACGTCTCCTTCGAGTCATTGCATGCATAGACTTCCGCGAGGGCCCGGAGCTGGGCGTTGGAACCGAAGACGAGATCAACGACAGTGCCCGTCCACTTGAGTTCGCCGGTCGCCCGATCGCGCCCCTCCAACACGCCTTCCGATGTGGCGGACTTCTGCCACTTGGTGTTCATGTCGAGCAGGTTGACGAAGAAATCATTGGTCAACGTTCCGGGCCGCTTGGTGAAAACACCGTGTTTGGACTGGCCGAAGTTTGCATCCAGGGCGCGCAGGCCGCCGACGAGGACCGTCATCTCGGGAGCGGTCAGGGTCAGCAGGTTCGCCCGATCCACCAGCTCAGCCGCCGATCCCTCGTCTCCCTTCCGGAGATAGTTGCGGAACCCGTCTGCGGCCGGTTCCAGTACGGCGAACGAATGCACATCGGTCTGCTCCTGCGACGCGTCCGTGCGCCCCGGCGAGAAGGGAACCTTCACGTCGTGGCCGGCCTTCTTCGCAGATGCCTCGACGGCTGCGCAACCGCCCAGAACGATCAGGTCAGCCAGGGAGACCTTCTTCCCGCCGGACTGCGAGCTGTTGAAATCCTTTTGGATCGCCTCCAGCGTCCGCAGGACCTTCGCCAGCTCGGCCGGCTGATTGACTTCCCAATCCTTTTGCGGCGCGAGGCGAATGCGCGCCCCGTTAGCCCCGCCGCGCTTGTCACTGCCGCGGAATGTGACCGCCGACGCCCAGGCCGTCGTGACCAGTTGGGAGATGGAAAGTCCGGATGCGAGGATCTTCGCCTTCAGAGCAGCAATGTCCTGCTCCCCGATCAATTTATGATCCACGGCGGGAACAGGGTCTTGCCACAGCTGGGGCTCCTTCGGAACGAGCGGGCCAAGGTAGCGCGAGATCGGCCCCATGTCGCGGTGGGTCAGCTTGAACCACGCCTTGGCGAACGCGTCTGCGAGCTCCTGCGGATGCTCGTAGAAGCGCCGTGAAATGGGTCCATAAACAGGGTCGAACCGCAAGGCGAGGTCTGTGGTCAGCATGGATGGAGCGTGACGCTTTGATGGATCGTGCGCATCCGGCACGGTACCGGCGCCTGCGTCATTCTTCGGTTTCCACTGATACGCACCGGCCGGGCTCTTGGTCAGTTCCCATTCGTAGCCGAACAGGTTCTGGAAGAAGTTGTTGCTCCACTTCGTAGGCGTAGTGGTCCAAATGACTTCCAGGCCGCTGCCGATCGTGTCATCCCCTTTGCCCGTGCCAAATTTGCTCATCCAGCCGAGGCCCTGCTCCTCGATGCCGGCGGCCTCGGGTACGGGGCCGACATACTGGCTCGGATCGGCAGCGCCGTGGGTTTTGCCGAAGGTGTGACCGCCGGCAATGAGCGCAACGGTCTCCTCGTCATTCATCGCCATGCGAGCGAACGTCTCGCGGATGTCCCGTGCCGCGGCGAGGGGATCCGGATTTCCATTGGGCCCTTCCGGGTTCACGTAAATCAGGCCCATCTGAACCGCCGCAAGGGGATTCGCGAGATCACGGTCGCCGCTGTAGCGTTCGTCCGCCAGCCACTTGCCCTCGGGGCCCCAATAAATGTCGTCGCCCGGCTCCCAGACGTCCTCGCGCCCGCCACCGAAACCGAAGGTCTTGAACCCCATTGACTCCAAGGCCACGTTACCGGTGAGAATCATGAGGTCGGCCCAGGAGATTTTCCGCCCATACTTCTGCTTGATCGGCCAGAGCAACCGGCGCGCCTTATCGAGGTTCACATTGTCCGGCCAGCTATTGAGGGGCGCGAAGCGTTGTTCGCCGGAGCCTGCCCCGCCGCGGCCGTCGCCAATGCGGTAGGTGCCCGCGCCATGCCACGCCATACGGATGAAGAGCGGCCCATAGTGGCCAAAGTCGGCCGGCCACCAATCCTGCGAGTTCGTCATCAAGGCATGGAGATCTTTGATCACGGCATTCAGGTCGAGGCTCTTGAACTCTTCCGCGTAGTTGAACGCCTCGCCCATTGGGTTGGACAGCGGGGAGTGCTGGTGCAGGAGGTTCAGGTTAAGCTGATTCGGCCACCAGTCGGCATTCGTCTGGAATCTGCGAGCGCCGTGAGCGACCGGGCACTTGGTTTCGGTTGACAAGTTTGGCTCCTGATTCTGGGGGCCAGAAGCCCCCGCTGCGGAGGTGAGTTTTTTCTCCATATGTATACCTTCCTTCGAATTACTTAAAATGACTGTGACAGACTACGAATCCATCCTGGCTTTCCCTTCGCGCAATCGCCGCAGGCCGCGCTGGCTGACGCGCGCCGTTCATCCGGTATCCACACGCCTACGACAAGGAACGGGAAGCGTGCCGCCGGGGAGCGCACTCCGTGCACAGCCCCCGGAAAATGAGTTCACATTCGCGAAGAATCCGCTTACCGAGGGAGCCCGAGGCAGGCCTGGGCACGTGGCACCACTCAATGTCCTCAACCTTGCCGCAGCGGTCGCGGATCACGAGCTACGGAGAGCGGGGACTAAGACATTTCACGGTTGACCCTGGTTGCCAATAACTCGGTGACTCGGCCGCCAAACCGTCCTGTGAACCAACAGCCGGTATATCGATGCCAGGGCCACGACTGACAATACTTCCTACCTGATAAAAGTTATCAACCATGACTCTGCCTGTCAAGCGCCGCTGGCCTCGATACCGCTTCAGTCTAAACCTTATGGGCAACGGTTGTACGGCAAAGAAATTTTGTCATCACGAGCGGGCTTCAGCCCGCGAGGGATCTGCTGTTTCCTCAGCGGTCGTTCCCGCGCCAACAAAAGCAGATTCCTCGCTGCGCTCGTAATTACAATTCCAAATCAGAACGATTTATCAGATGAGTTCTACTATCCGTGGTAGTACCCGCAGCCTTAGGGTAGCCTTAAAAATTCGATTTCTACGCAACTAAATCCCGCCGGAACGAATACTCCGTCGCAGATCAGGAAAGCTAACAATGCAATCGAAAAGAACTGCCCAGTTACTCCGAAGCGCCCTGCTGACAATCTCTGTTCTCACCCTGCTTCCGTTCGCATTGCGAGCGCAGAATGCGACGGGCTCGCTGCTGGGCGAAGTGCAGGATGCCAGCGGAGCACGCATTAAATCCGCCAACGTCGTGGTCACCGACAACGGGTCCGGGGTCGCGCGCACAGCGACTTCCGACAGCCGCGGACAGTTTCGATTTCCCGATCTGCTGCCAGGGACCTACCACGTGGCCGTCAATGCCACGGGATTTGCCGAGGCCAGCTCCGATGTGACGGTGCTGGTGAGCAATGTGCGCGACGTGCTGGTGACCTTGCGTCCGGCAGCCGTGCAGCAGACCGTCAATGTGAAGGCGGAACCTTCCTCCATCACTACCCAGGCGCTCGATACCACGGATGCCGTGAATGGAGGAGTGGTCACCGGCAAGGACCTGGAGACCATTCCGCTGGCGGCGCGCAGCTTCGCCAACATTGCCTACATGGTAGCGGGCACGGAGCCGGTCGAGCCTTCCGATCCCACCAAGGCGCGCATTACCGCGGTGTCCACCGGGGGAAGCTCGGGCCTGAACAATCAGCTCACGGTCGATGGCGTTGACAACTCCGACGACTACATCGGCGGCTTCCTGCAAGATTTTTCTCCCGACGTGATTCGCGAGTTTGCGGTGCAGACCTCGCAGCAGAATGCCGACATCGGGCGCACCACTGCGGGTTCGGTGGTGATCAGCACCAAGAGCGGCACCAACGACTGGCATGGCGACCTGGCGTTTTATGAGCGTGCTGCGGCCCTGAATGCGCGCTTCCCCATCGAAAACCCTGCGCCCGAGCCCAAGCAGCCTTTCTCGCGGCAGAACTATGTCGGTACGATCGGGGGACCGGTCGTAAAGGACAAAGTGTGGGTTTACTCCGGCTTTGAGATGGTGAACGAGCACGCCAGCATTAACTACAGTCCCGACAGCCTGACGCAGTTCGGCGCCCTGTCGCAACTGGCGCAAGCCGGCTTGATTCCCAACACGGCTTCGATCGCGGTCCCCCCGTACGCTCGCGTGCCATTCGTTTCCTACCTGGGCCTGCTGCGCTTCGACTGGGCGCAATCGCAGCGTTCGCAGTGGTTCGTGCGCTACGCCCTCGACAACAACACCACCGACAACGCGCTGGTGCAGCAAGCCACTCTGCCGTCCACGGGAGCGACCACGCACTACAACTATCAGGACGGCGTCATCAGCAATACTTTCACCTTCAGTCCGTCGTGGGTGGGCAACTTCACGCTTGGGACCAGCTACCTGCACGCCACCGCCGACCGCAATGGATATCTGGGCTTTGCGCTGGCCTTCCCGTTCAGCTCCACTTCCAAGACCATCTCGGGCTTCGAGACCTACGGTGACAACCAGTTCGTCACCGCCATTACCGCGTTCCCGGTGATTCGCAACCAGGAGAAATACCAGGTCCGTTACGATGTGAGCGCCTCGGTTGGCCGGCATGCTCCCAAATTCGGCGTTGACTTCATTCACGAGCCGGTGCTCAGCGGCGCCTTCCCCGGCCAGGCGGAAACCCTGTACGTGCTCACCCAGAACCCAACCTACTATCTGACCAACCCCGCACAGTTCACGGCGGAATTGAACTGCCTGCCCCCATTCGACGGCACCAACTGCCAGACCACTTCCACCCCGGCTGGCTACGGCAATTTTTCGCAGAACGTGCAGCGGCTGGGCTTGTATGCCATGGATACCTGGCGGGCGACGCCGGAGGTGACCGTCAACTACGGCTTGCGCTACGACACTACGTTTGGCTTGTTCCAAGCCTCGGGAGTCAGCCAGGCGCTGAATCCCGCCGTGCAGACCATCCGCGGACTGCAACTGCCGCTGGCGACGGGTGTGCCGCATGATTACCGCGGGGCTTTTGCGCCGCGGCTGGGGATTGCCTACAATCCCGACCGCATTGAAGACCTGGTCATCCGCGCCGGCATTGGTCTTTACTACAACGACCTGGCCCAGAACGGCTGGGCGACGGCGTTTCAGGCGGTGAATACTCCGTCGCCATTTCAACCTTGCAATGCACCGGGTGATCCCGGGTGCCTGCCGGGAGCCGCCGCCGGCGGCGCCGGAGTCGCCATCGATCCCAACTACCACACGCCTTACTCGCTGACGGTCAGCGGCGGCGTGCAGTACTTATGGCATAAGAACTGGACGCTCAGCGCCGACTACGTCCACGAGCAGGGCGTCCACGGCTACCGACGCTATGAATACACGGCGGGCACCACACTGTTCTCGCCGCTGTTCACGCAAGACCCCGACACCCAGATGGCCAATGTGCCCAATCTGTCCGTCTTCAAAGCGGACAATAGGTCCAGTTACAGCGCCATGATGCTGCACGTACAGGGCAACGTCAGCCGGCGCTTTAACCTCACGGCGAATTATGTGCTGTCGAGAGCCACCACCTGGGGCTGCGTCCTGGGCGAGCTCTGGGACTACGTGAACGGCGTGTGCAATCCGCTGAACCCCTTCGCTCCAGGCGATTACGGCCCATCGGGCGAAAACGTCACCAGCCGCTTCACGCTGGCAGGCGTGGTGTACGTGCCCGGTGGTTTTCAGCTGTCAACGATTATTCAGGCCGAGTCCGCCCGCCCGATTACGCTCACCACCCCGGTGGACGTGAACGGACTGGGCGATCCGACCAATGACCGCGCAGTCATCAATGGTGTGCAAACCACCATGGACCAGTTCCGCGGGACCCCGTACGTCCAGGTTGACCTGCGGGTCACCCGGCCGTTCAAGGTGGCGGAACGCTGGCAGATACTGCCGTTCATCGAGTTCTTCAATCTGTTCAACCGCAACAATCCCGGCGCCAACTACGTCACTGACATCTCTGCATTGCCGACGCCGGTGGACAGTCTTTACAACGCTACACATCTGTGCCCGACTCCAGCGTGCAGCGTGCCGATCACCAGTCCGAACCAGTTGCTGGTGCCCTCCGGCGCATTGGGTGATTTTTTTGGACCGGGAACCACGGTGGGCATTCCCTTTGCGGCGCAAATCGGGGTGCGAGCAACGTTCTAAAGCGGTTCCAGAGTTGCCATCTCCCGCGAGCAAGGGCCGAGCGGCGGTTTGCGGTTGGTCTCAGAGGTTGTCACTACGTCTGGGGTTGTCATTACGTCTGAAGTTGTCATTACGAGCGTAGCGAGGAATCTGCTTTTGTTAGCGCCGGACCGACCGCGGAAGAAACAGCAGATCCCTCACGGCCTGAAGGCCGTTCGTGATGACAAAAAAAGGGATTCATGATGGCGAAACGAAACGAAGAAGCCGACCGAAAACGGGCCGGCTTCTTCGCGTGCTCTAAAGGAGGGGCCGATTACTTCTTGAGGGTCCCGACGTAGGTGGCAACTTCGCCGGCCTGGGCGGCCGTCAAGCCCGAAACCGCTTTGGTGTGCGGCGCTTTCTTCCCGGCTGCGCCGTTGGCGAGTAAATCGGTGATTTGCTTCTCATTCAATGCGGTCTTCTGCAGGGACGGTCCAATTTTCCCTTCGCCCATAGCCCCGTGGCACATGGCGCATTTCGACTTATACAGGGCGGCCCCATCCTGGGCCCACGCCATGCCGGATACCAGTGCAACCGCCGTCAATATCATCAAGTAACGCTTCATAGAAATAAGATCTCCTTCGTTTTTGGATAAACAAAATTCCGAAGCCCAACCAGCCTTCGGTTGCTGCATAAACTGCTCGCGCAGAACTGTAATGTGAGGCTTGGTCCCTTTTTCTCACATTGGCTGGTATTGTAGAGCCAAATCGGGAACTTGCCATTCACTTAATTGCTGATGACCAGCGCACAGTGATGTACGTCACGTTCGCATGGGTCAAACTAGCCTGCATTATTCACGAACATTTGAATTGTCATCCTGAGCGAGCGCAGCCAGTCGAAGGACCCCTATGGCTGCGAGAAATCGCAGGGTAGCCGCGTGGCTGAGCACCGGGTCCGGGATTGCTGACGACCAAAGGGTTCCTTCGACTCCTCGCTACGCTCGTCGCTCAGGATGACAGACGAACCAACGGTCACTTACGATCCGATGCATTGGAGAAAAGTCGCTGCGCCTGGCTTCGTGCTACTCTCTGCTTACCCTCAGGACCTCACCCCCATGACCCGACGTTTTCTCGCCGCTGTGACTGTTTCTGCGCTGCTCTGGTTTCCCCTTCATGGCTTCAGCGAAAAACCTCAGGCGGCCCCGCAGACGGCTGACTTGAGCGGCGCAAACATGCTCTATCGCTCGGGCAGATTTGAAGAGGCGGCGGCAGAGTTTCAAGCTATGGTGAAGGCCAATCCGAGGAATGTGCTGGCGCAAGTGGGATTAGTCCATTCCTTGTTGCGCCAGGAAAAGATCGAGGACGCGCAAGCCGCCGCCATCCGGGCGCTCGCCTTGCTGCCAAATTCTGCCCCGCTGGCGACCGCCATGGGAGATGTGCAATTCCGGCTGGGAGAAATGCCGGAGGCGGAACGCTCGTATCTCAAGGCGATAAACCTGAATCCCAGGGACCCCGCTCCTTATCTCGCCGTGGCCCGCGTGTACCGTGCCTACTCTCTCTACCGCCGCGCCTTCGATGAACTGGAGCGGGCGCACCAGATCGCCCCCGACAGTCCCGCGATGGAGCGCATGTGGGTGGGGACCCTGCCCCCGCGCGAGCGGATCGCGGCGATTGAAGCCTTTCTGGCGCGAGAGCTGCCCCAGGACCCGGAAGACACCGCTTTACTGCGTCGCGATCTCGACTTTCTCAAGGCCACGGTGGGCATGCCCGTCCACGCCTGCCGCCTGGTCAGCAAGGTCCAGCAAACCAATACCAAGCTGCTGGTGTTGCCCTCCGCCACCTCCCGCCTCGGCGCTTCCGGTCTGGAAGTGAAACTCAATGGCCGCAGTAATCGCCTGGCACTGGACACCGGCACCAGCGGAATCCTGGTGCGCAGCCCCGCGGCGGAGAAGGCCGGGCTCACCCGCATCGGCGAACAGCGCATTGGCGGCCTCGGTGACACCGGCCGGCAAGGTGGATACGTTGCCGTCGCCGCTCATATTCGCGTCGGCGACCTGGAGTTTGAAGACTGCCTGGTGCGCGTGGTGGAGGCCGCCGGACCCGGCCAGAACGACGGACTGATTGGCGCCGATGTCTTTGGCGCGTACTTGATCGATATCGATATTCCCGGGCAGAAGCTAAGGCTGTCTCCGCTGCCCAAGCGTCCGGATGAGGCCGCTGCCCCCACCGCTTTGAACAGTGCCGGCGAGACCCGCGCCGCCCCGGAGGACAATGTGGACAATGGCGGCGAGGAGCAGCCATTGCCCAATCCGGCGAAAGCGAAGAACTCGGCGGCCAATCCGCACCTGCCGAAAGACGCCTACGTCGCTCCCGAGATGGCCAGCTGGACCAAGGTCTTCCGCTTTGGCCATATGCTGCTGATCCCCACGCGGGTGGATGGCGCCGGGCCCATGCTGTTCATGATTGACACCGGCTCGTTCACCAACATTCTCTCCACCAGGGCGGCGCGCGAGGTAACAAAGATCAAGGCGGATCCTCGCACCCAAGTGAAAGGGCTAAGCGGCGCCGTGACTAACGTTTACCGCGCCGACAAAGCTACGCTTGAGTTCGGCCACTACACGCAGGACAACCAGAACATCGTGACGTTGGATCTATCGGCAGCCAGCAAATCCACGGGCACCGAGGTATCGGGCATCCTCGGCTTCGAGATGCTGCGAATCCTGCAAGTCAAGATCGACTATCGCGACGGGCTGGTCGACTTTCTCTACGACCCCAAGCATCTTCCCAAAGGCATCAAGCTGCGCTAACGAGCGGTCCCAACGGTGTTGCCGCGGTGATTCAGTTTAGCCGTAACGGCCAGTTAGATTTTCTTGGTGAGAACTTCCAAAAGAGTGCAATCGTCTCAGGCCATCCGAGTGGGACCCAGTCGAGGTAGTCCCGAAATTGGGTTACATCCAGAATTTACGGAGGCGCGATATGAAAAAAGCCCCTTATGTTGTTCTTTGCCCCGTGATCTTTGTCCTGTCTATGACAGCGGCGCAGCAAAAATTTCCCGCCAGCTGCGCCGGCGGCAAGACTGCCCATTTTCCCAGCACGAAAGCTGCTCCCATCGATCGCAAGTGCGGACTAAACGGCGCGCCAGCTCCAGATCAGCCTGCGGAAGGGCCGCAAAACCAGGCCAAGAACAATTTCTGCACCGACTCCGCCACTCCCCAGGCCATCCAACTGGCCACAATCGCTTCTCTTCAGGGCGATGCCGAGGCGCAGGGAACCACCCTGCATTTCAAGCCCGGCGAGCCCCCAGCGGACCGGGCTTTCCTGAAAACTCTCGGGGAAGGCAATCTGGTGGTGTTTAAGGGTTACGTTTTCGAAGCCCGTCAAGAATGCAAAGAGACGGTCAACTGTGGCGCGGCCGTTCCCAATAAGAATGCTTCTCACGACATCCATATTGCGTTGCTTGAAGCACCGCGAACCACGCACGCCACCGATCCCGCGCCCGACCGGGACAAGGAAGAGTGCACCGGCTTTGTAGCTGAGATGATTCCGCATCATCGGCCTGCGGAATGGACGGCCTGTAATGTCGAAGCCGTGGCCGAGAAGGGTCTTAAGGTCCGGGTCACGGGGCAGCAATTCTTCGATGCCAGCCATTTGACTTGCAAAGCTGGAGTGCCTGTAGGGAGCAATCCGAAACGCATCTCGTTGTGGGAGATACACCCGATTTATTCGTTTGAGGTGTGCCCATCAGGCGACTGCGCCAGCGGTGGATGGCAGCCGCTCGAACAATATGCGGCGGGCAAAACGACATGCGCCGAGGTGAAGTGTGATTGAAAACGAAGAAGCGAAGCTCAAGTCAACATTCGAGTGCCACAGGGACGGCATCGGGCATCCTTGGCTTCGAGATGCTGCGCATCCTGCAGGTAAAGATCGATTATCGCGACGGCCTGGTTGACTTTCTCTACGAGCCGAAGCGTCTTCCCAAAGGCATCAGCATTCGCTGAACAGGATTCCAACAAGTCGCCGCGGTGACAGGGCAGAGCCGACCTTTATTCGCCGCGTCGCGTATTCACCGCTGGCGCAATTTACGAATTGTCATTACGAGCGTCCTGGGTTTGGACGCGAGGAATCTGCTTTTCTACAGCCCAGCGAACAGCAGATCCCTCACTCCCCCACCCCGGATGCGCTCGTGATGACAAATCCAAATGGGGTCT
This sequence comes from uncultured Acidobacteriaceae bacterium, assembly GCA_963737435.1. Taxonomy (GTDB): domain Bacteria; phylum Acidobacteriota; class Terriglobia; order Terriglobales; family Acidobacteriaceae; genus Bog-257. The sequence continues at coordinate 33,923 of CAVTSI010000007.1, forward strand.
CACTAATCTGCGAATCTCGGCAGATTAGCCAATCCATCAATACAGCCGAATCCTACCTCTTCCGGCGAAAGTCGAACCGTCCCGTGCTCAGCTTGCCGTGATTGTCCATGGAGGTCCACTCCTGGATGTGGTGATCTGGGCCATCGAAGATAAAGACAACCTCCTGCATATGGACGTCGTTCGGCCCGATGTTCGTGCCGTCCTTGAACTTGAAGTCCACGCGATTGGGATCGCCACTGGGAGCTGCTACCATGCGGGGCTGGTTGTGCGCCGCACAGTAGTGCGTTGCCATTAACCTGGGGCCGTCCATGTGGAAGACGGTGACCATCTCATAGGGCGTGCCCTCGCCGAGCCAACTCATCAGCGCTGATCCGTCGGAGACCATCGTGAACCGGGTAGTGGCCGGATACTCTTTACCGCCATCGATCATGGTACCCACCCAGGCGCCATCAAGTGTTTTCATTTTGTCGAATGACGCGTTGGGGGCTATGGCGGATTGATGTTCTTCGGCAAGCAGCGCCATTCCCAGGCAAACCGTGAAAATGAGCGCCAGCAGGGACAGCAGTTTCATGAGTCGCATTGTCGCCTCCGCCCAGACTTTAATCGGCGGAGGCCGGCAACGCAACTCTTTGTTTCGGTTGTCCCTTCGCCGCGAAGAGCAGGATGTACAAATAGCAGATCACCGGCAGCACAAACGCGTGATGGATCCCGATACGGTCGGCGATGAAGCCTTGCGCCAGCGGAATGATGGCGCCGCCGACGATGGCTGTATTTAGCAGCCCCGAACCCTCTCCGGTCAGCGGCCCCACGCCCTCAATGCCCAGCGTGAAAATGGTGGGGAACATGATGGAGTTGAAGAAGCCCACCAGCAGTATGCTGCCCATGGCCCAATAAGCGGTGGTCAGCATCGACAGGCAAACCAGCAGGGCGCAGATCAGCGCATTCAAGCCGAGCACCACGCGCGCCGGCATCTTCTGCAGCACGGCCGATCCGAGGAAGCGACCCACCATGGCCCCGCCCCAATACACCGTAAGGTATTTGGCGGCGGTCTCCAGATTCAGGTTTCCAATCTCGGCCTCGTGCATGTAGTTGACCAGGAAACTGCCGATGGCAACTTCGGCTCCCACATAGGCGAAGATGCCAAACGCTCCCATGACCAGGTTGCGGTGTTTCCAGATGCTGTCGTGCGCTCCCGCCTCCACGGCGTGGCCGCCTTCGGCCTCGGGAATGTGCGGCAGATTGAACTTGCCGATCACCACCGCCAACAGCACCAGGGCAATCGCAATCCCGATGTATGGCAATTTCACCGACGACGCTTGTTCGACGCGATAGGCGTGCAGCACGGCCGGGTTCATCGCCGCGATCTCCGTTGCCGTCTTGGGAGCGGTGGCGAGAATCAGGATGCCGCCAAACAGCGGCGCGATGAACGTACCGAACGAGTTAAAAGCTTGCGTCAGCGTCAGACGGCTGGAGGCGGTTCGTGCCGGCCCGAGCAGCGCAACGTAAGGGTTGGCGGAAACCTGCAAGGCAGTGATTCCCGCCGCCAGAATGATGAGCGCCGCCAAAAACAGCGGGAACGACGGAGCACTGGCGGCGGGAACAAACAGCACCGCTCCCAGGCCCATGGCCAACAACCCGGCCACCATCATCCGCTGATAGCCGATGCGCTCAATGATGAATCCCGAGGGAATGGAAAAGACCGCGTAAGCGCCGAAGAAAGCCAACTGCACCAGCATCACCTGCGCGTAGTTCAGGTCGAAGATCACCTTTAAGTGCGGGATCAGGATGTCGTTCAGGCAGGTCAGAAATCCCCACATGAAGAACAGAGTCGTGACCATCGCCAGGGGGCCGCGGTAACTCCGGGCGGTCTCCGGGGCGCTGACGGTGTGGGTATTTTTTCGCGCTGCTAATGCCATGCTCACCTTGGAAACTTAGATGTAAGAAGCAGCCCGAATTGTGTCCTGCAAAGGGAAATCCGCGCCGCTGGGTCCACCACCAAGCCCATGGACTTGGTTCATTGACACAGAGCGGAAAAAAGAACTACTGTGTTTGGCGCTCCGGGCTCGCGCGCGCCAAATTTTTTCGTCTCTCGGAGGGGAGGAACCAACGTGAAGCAAACCACCACACTTCTATTCGCCGCAACCCTTACAATCGCCGCCGTAATGTTTCTGAGCTTCGGCGCCACACCCCTGCTGGCGGCGAACCCGCCATTCATGGTGACCTCGCCGCTGAATTCCACAGTTCCTTTCAACGTCACTCTGCCCAGTACGACCCCCGGCGGAGCGGCGGTGAAAACGGTCGTGATCGATTTCGTGACCGCCGATTGCGATACCGGCGGCGGAATTGCAACCATTGGATCGGCCCAGGTGACGGTTCTTTTTAGCGGACAGAACGGCTTCTACCACCTCGGGTTTGGCCCGCCGCAGAGTTTCGCCAGCGCTACGGAGTTCGTGATAACCCAGCCTACTCTGATGTTTGCCGACCCCGGCTCAACTGTGAATTTCGGAATCAGCGGCGGGATGCCTACCTGTACTGTAGTGTTCTCCGGCCATCTGATTCCAAAATAGGCCGCGTGGGTCGCGATGACTGTCCGGCGCTTCCCGAGGCTGTCTCCGACACAGACACGCCCCCGCGTCGGGTAGGTTCGTGCGTTTCCGAAGGGATGTCAGCAACAGGACATAGCTAGCGACCTCGGTATTCAATATGGCATCTTAGTGCCATAAAACCTAAACGCCAATTCTGCGTTTAGAAGCCGTAGGAGGCTCCTGTTTGGCCTGGGGGTGACCCCCAACAAAACACGTCCCCCACCCCCAAAATCGATTCTAGGGCCATTTCGGTGCGTTTATCAGCCATTCTAGGGAACCTTTGAGGCGTCAGAATCGCGTCTGTCGAAATATCTCACTGATTTGGCACTTAAGTGTCGTACATGCAAAAGTAAAGGCGTTGCCCGCGACGTCTGCCACGACACAGACAGGCGCCCGCCTCCAGTGTTAGGTTTGTACGTTTCCGAAGGAGCGCCATGTTCACCAACGATCTTCTGCAGGGCAAGCGCATTCTCATCACGGGTGGCGGCACCGGAATCGGCCGCGCCATGGCCGAGCGATTTCTGCAGTTGGGCGCCACGGTTTACATCTGCGGACGGCGCCGCGAGGTGGTGGAGAAGACGGCGGCCGAGCTGTCAGCCTCGACCGGCGGAGTCATTGAGGGCTTCGCGTGCGACGTGCGCTATCCCGAAGATGTCGAGCCGCTCATCGAGCAACTATGGGCGAAGGGCCCGCTCGACGTGCTGGTGAACAATGCTGCCGGCAATTTTCTGGCGCGCACCGAAGAGCTGTCGTGGCACGCTTTCGAAGCCGTGATTGGCATTGTGCTGAAAGGCACCATCAACATGACGCTGGCGTGCGGACGGCGCTGGCTGGCGGCCAAGCACAAGGGCGTGGTGCTGGACATCGCAACCACGTATGCCGACACCGGTTCGGCTTACGTTGTGCCGAGCGCCGTCGCCAAAGCCGGCGTGGTCGCGCTAATGCGCAGCCTGGCGGTGGAGTGGGGCGGCCGCGGGATCCGATTCGTGGCCATCGCTCCCGGCGCGATTCGCACCGAAGGCGCATTCTCGCGCTTGCTGCCCACGCCTGAACTGGAGAAGATGTTGCTGGACCACAATCCCCTGCACCGCCTCGGGACGTTGGAGGAGATTGCCAACCTGGGAGCGTTTTTGATCAGCGACCAGGCGGGATACATCAATGGCGAGATGGTGTACATGGACGGCGGCGAGATGCTGGCAGGGGCGAGCACCTTCAGCCTGATGGGGCGACAAATGCCGGACGCGGCGTGGGAGATGATGAAGCCGAAGAAGAAGTGATCTTCACCACAGAGACACAGAGGCACTGAGTTATTTTTCTGTGCAGTTAGGGTCATGGCTTGACCGCGGTTATGAACCAGACATCCTGGTAAACCTTCTTCGACTTTATCCTGCGAAAGCCGCACGATTTCAGCGCATCGACCATTTGTCCGCGAGTTGCCAATCCGAAACCCGACCCTACAAAGTGCGCCGCCAGGCGGTCCAACGGACTAGTGCCGTCGTCTGAAACATAGCGGTCCACGAGAACGACCAAGCCATCCGGAGGCAGTTTTTCGTAAGCCTGCTGCAGGAGTCCCATTGCTATCGGACCTATGTCGCAGAACATGATTACGTCGTAGCCGGCGGGCAGCCCGCGGTGTATGTCTCCCGCTTGCGTGTGGATTCGGCGGGACAGTTTTGCTCGGCGCACGTTCGCGGCTGCAATTCTGCAAACGGGTGCAATGTCGAGAATGCACGCGTGCAAGTGCGGGTTCTTCTTCAGCCAGCGCAATCGACATCACAGCAGAGCCGCCGGCGACATCCAGTACTTTGCGGTGCTGCGCAAGATCGAGATAACCCGCCAGCGCCTCCGCATCTCCCTGGTGCAGGTGGAACAGCATCTGGGTGAAGTCTTCCGCCTCGTGCGGGTTCCGCTTCATGCGTTCCAGGTAATCAGGCTGGGCGAGGCCCTTGATCTGGTGATGTCTTTTGCCCAAGGCCAGGGCCTGCTCCAGAACGGTGAGCCTCTCGTAGGCGCTCACGCACTCCTTGGAGTACTGCCGCGTCCAGTAGATGGAGCGCTCGGCGATGAAGTACTTCTCCGCAAACGGCGTGTTCCGGTAGAGGTTGTTCTTCCTGCGCAGTAGTCCCAGCGCGACCATCGTGTTGAGAAAGGGCAAGAGATACAGCTCGTGGATTTTCAGGGATTTCCCGATCGCCGCGGCGGTCATGGGTTTGTCGTGCAAGGCACGAAACAGGTGCAGCCTCTCCGCCGCGATGATCAAGCGAGAAAGAATGAAGGCCCTCTGTATGTCAATTTTTGCCAGAACACGTTTGGGGAACTTGTCGAGGGTGGGTAGTTCCATCCGAGAGACCACCTGGGCTGGTCGTGGAGGTTGGCGCCAGCACGCCGCTCCATCCGGGTCCGTGGAGTTTCAATCCATTGAGGATTACGAATTATAGTGACACGTCGGCAACAAGAATGAGCTGGCCATCATTATAATAATTGTCATTACGAGCGCCCTGATTTTGGGCGCGAGGAATCTGCTGTTCGGTGGAAAAGGCAAAGAAAAAGATCCCTCGCTCCTCCACCCCATCGAGGGCAAAAGCGGCCCTCGCTGGGGACCCCGGATGCGCTCGTGATGACAAACGTTACAAACTGTCACTACGCTTTGCGAGCCTCAATAACTGCGCCACAGAGACACTTACCGCACGGAGTCGTTTGGGTTGACACCCGTTTTCTCTAGCTGAGAATGCGCTCTTCGTGCCTCAGTGTCTCCGTGGCGAACCCGATGCTAGTTCAATACATGAATGTTCTTCTTCTCGCACATCTCCTTCAGCACCTTCGGCCACACGGTTACGCTGACTTCGCCGAGATGCGCTTTGCGCAGCAGCAGCATCAGGGTCCGTGACTGCCCAATGCCGCCGCCCACGCTCAACGGAATCTCATGATTCACGATGGCCTTGTGGTAAGGGAAATTCAGGAAATCGAGCTGGTTGGTCAGTTCCAGTTGTTTCTTGAGCGATTGCGCGTTGACGCGGATGCCCATCGACGTCAGCTCATGGCGCCGGTGCGTGACCGGGTTCCACACCAGAATGTCGCCATTCAGCCCGTGGCGCACGTGGCCGTCGTCCTTGGTTTCCGTGACCCAGTCGTCGTAATCGGCGGCCCGCATCTCGTGCGGATAGCCGTCTTTCAGCGTCCAGCCAATGCCGATGATGAACACCGCCGGATATTTCTGCAGGATGGCGGTCTCGCGCTGCTTGCGCGGCAGGTCGGGATACATGTCGAGAATTTCCTCGGCATGAAGGAAGGTAAGCTCCTCCGGCAAATCGGGATATCTGGAATCTTTGAGCTGCGGGAAAAGCTCCTGCGCGTGGCGCTCAGCGCCGACGATGACCTTCCAGATCTTGCTCACGACTCCCTTCAGGAAGCTCAGATTGCGCTGGTCAGGCGTGATCACGCGCTCCCAGTCCCACTGATCGACATAGGCGCTGTGGTCGTGGTCGAGGAAGTAGTCCTTGCGGACGGCGCGCATGTCGGTGCACAGCCCTTCGCCCGGTTGCAGGTTGAATTGCTTCAGCGCCATCCGCTTCCACTTGGTCGCCGCCTGCACCACCTGCGCGTTGATGGGGTGCTTGTCGCGATCGTTGGAGATGTGGAATTGGATCGGAGTGCGCGATCCATCCCGGTCAAGATAGTCATTAACCCCGGTCTCCTCGTCCACGATCAGAGGCACGGTGACCATCATCAGGTTCAATTCTTTGCAGAGGTTTTCTTCGATGTAGTTTTTCACCTCGAAGATTGCCCTCTGGGTTTCTTTGGGTGACAGCAGCGAGCTGTAATCCGCCGGAAGCACACGTTCCAACTCTGTGTAATCGCCAATTCCGGGGCCAGCCAAGTCTGCTTTTTTGTCCGCCATGCTGTTCTCCTCACTATGCGGTCGACGTGGCGGCAGAAAGCTGTCTGCCATGGTACGTATGGGGTAGCGCACATCGCCAAGCTAATGAAAGCACCGCGCCGGGGGAAAGGCAGTAACCGCCGTCACCGAGATGTGTGTCAAGAGGGCGGGGACGGCGAGGGTGTTATCCGGCGGTGGGTTGACGGTTTTTGAGTTGTCATCACGAACGGCCGAACCGGGGTCCCCAACGCGCGCCGCTTTTGCGCGTGTTAGGGTGAAGTTTAGGCCGTGAGGGATCTGCTGTTTTTCCAAGCGTCCCTACCGCAAACAAAAGCAGATTCCTCGCTGCGCTCCTAATGACAATTTCGGAGGGAGTGGGCAAGCCCAATCGCAATTGTCGCCCATTACCCCGCACTTCCTCTAAACTAAATGGGCAACAATGTCCGGCGATTTCCTGGTTCCTCGTATCATGGCGCTGCGAAGCGCATCCAAGCCATAAGGAGAACGAGCGAATGGCACCTACGGCGTCTGGAGAGCAGGCTTCCACGCTTCTGACCAGCTTCGACCTTCATCTGTTCAATGAAGGCAAACACAACCGGCTATTCGAGAAGTTTGGCGCGCACCTGGCCGAACTCGACGGCAAGCCGGGCACCTACTTCGCGGTGTGGGCGCCCGATGCCGAACGCATCTCGGTGGTCGGCGACTTCAACGGCTGGAGTGCGGACTCTCACCCCATGACTCCGCGGGGAAGCTCAGGAGTTTGGGAGGCCTTCCTGCCCGGGCTGGCCAAGGGCACGGTGTACAAGTATCACATCCGTTCGCGGTATCACATGTATGAGGTGGACAAGGCCGACCCTTACGGCTTCTACCACGAAGTGCCACCGCGCACTGCTTCGATTGTCTGGGACCTCGATTACGAATGGAACGACGACGAGTGGATGCGCACCCGCCACGATCGCAACAAGTTCGACGCGCCCATCTCCATCTACGAAGTGCATCTCGGGTCGTGGATGCGCGTCCCTGAAGAGGGCAACCGCTCGCTGACCTATCGCGAACTCGCCCCCAAGCTGGCGGATTACGTCCATGACATGGGGTTCACCCATGTCGAGTTCCTGCCGGTGATGGAGCATCCGTTCCGCGGCTCGTGGGGCTATCAGGTCACCGGCTATTACGCTCCCAGCGCGCGCTTCGGAACGCCCCAGGATTTCATGTACCTGATGGACTATCTGCACCAGCGTGGCATCGGCGTGTATCTCGATTGGGTGCCGTCGCACTTCCCCAACGATGAGCACGGCCTGGCTTACTTCGACGGCACGCACCTGTACGAGCATGCCGACCCGCGCAAGGGTTTCCACCCCGACTGGAAGTCGGCCATCTTCAACTACGACCGCAACGAGGTGCGCGGCTTTCTGCTGAGCAACGCGATTTTCTGGCTGGATCGCTATCACGCGGATGGGCTGCGCATGGATGCCATCGCCTCCATGCTCTACCTCGACTACTCGCGCAAAGCGGGCGAATGGATTCCCAACGAGTTTGGCGGCCGCGAGAACCTGGCCGCCGTGTCGTTGCTGAAAACCGTGAACACCGACGCCTACCAGGCCTTTCCCGATATTCAAACCATTGCGGAGGAGTCAACCGCGTGGCCCATGGTTTCGCGCCCAACCTACATCGGAGGACTCGGCTTCGGCATGAAGTGGGACATGGGCTGGATGCACGACTCCCTTCTCTACATGTCGAAGGACCCCATCCATCGCAAATATCACCATAGCAAGCTCAGCTTCCGCGGACTGTACATGTTTACGGAGAACTTCGTGCTCCCGCTGTCGCATGACGAAGTGGTACACGGCAAGGGCTCGCTGTTCGGTAAAATGGCGGGAGACCACTGGCAGAAGTATGCCAATTTGCGTCTGCTATTCGGCTACATGTTCACCCAGCCGGGCAAGAAGCTGTTGTTCATGGGCTGCGAGATTGCCCAATGGAGCGAGTGGAACCACGACGGCAGCGTGGACTGGCATGCGCTGGGATTCGCTCCTCACCAGGGAGTGCAACGCTGGGTCCGCGACCTGAATACGTTTTACCGCGGCGAGCCGGCACTCTACGAGACTGACTTCCTGCACGAGGGCTGGCGCTGGATTGATGCCGACGACTCCGACAACAGCGTGCTGACCTACATGCGGCTTCGCAAAGACGGTACCGGCCCCGTCGTGATGGCCTGTAACTTCACGCCAGTACCGCGGCGGGGCTACCGGGTCGGCGTGCCTCACGAGGGACACTGGCACGAAGTGTTGAACAGCAATGCCGCCATTTACGGCGGCACCGACGAAGGCAACATGGGAGGCCGCCACACCGACGCGTTTCCCACTCACGGACACAACCATTCGCTGCTGCTCGACATCCCGCCGCTGGGGATGGTGATCTTCAAGCAATAGCTGCGAGGGGTTTGCACGGGTAGTCGGCGTTTGGCCTGGAATACTACGGTGGTCTGGGGCCGTTCGGAGAACTCGATCCGTTCCCTCGCCAGTCGCAGCAGTTCATTCCGGCATTCGACTTGAATGTTTCGCCGAAGTGGGAGATCAATTTCGGAGTCGGCGTGGGCGTAACCGGCAGGACAGACCACATGCTGGTGAAGGCGATCATTGGCCGCAGATTCGAGTGGGGCAAACGGCGCGCGGCTGCGAGCCAGAAATCACCGTAGCCTTTTTGCCTTGGATGTATCAGCTCGGGGAGCCGCGCCTGCGGCGGCACAAGAACCTGTGGAATGCTGGCGCCGTTACGCGGCTCGGTTGCCGTAATTTGACGCTCACCGCGGGCTTACGCCCACGGCTAACGCAAATGCCGCCCTTCGGGCTGGTATCCATTCCGACTTTAGCTCTTCACGAAGTTGAGCGAGGCCGAGTTCATGCAATAGCGCAGGCCGGTGGGCTTGGGGCCGTCATCGAAGACGTGGCCCAAGTGCGCGTCGCACTCGACGCACCGCACCTCTGTGCGCTCCATGCCGATGCTGCGGTCGCTGTTGACCTTGACGTTCTCTTTGGCGATGGGGGCCCAGAAGCTGGGCCAGCCTGTGCCTGAGTCAAACTTCGTCGCCGAGCTGAACAGCGCATTCTGACAGCACACGCAGCGGAAAAGTCCCTTGGCGTGCAGCTCCCAGTACTGGCCGGTGAAGGCGCGCTCGGTCCCCGCATGCCGGGTCACTTCAAATTGCTCAGGCGTCAATTGGGCGCGCCATTCGGCATCGGTCTTGACCACCTTCTTCACGCGCTCGGGGCCGATTTTTTCGCCCGAATCCTTGAACTCCACCACCTCGACATAATCCGCGGCGGGCGCGGCGTTTGATTTCGCGGCGCTGGTTTCCTTATCGTTCAACACACTCATAAACGCTACTCCAGACAGGGTTAGAAAAGCTGTTTTGAGAAAGTTTCGACGGTCACTCATAGCGATGGGCCTGCCAGTTTCAAGTTTCTCAGTTTCCGCTGATCGACGCGCGATACAGGTTGGGAAACTGCTGTTGAAGGTTCGCCACCTTCGGTAAATCGTTGTCCCTGATGTACGGATTGTCAGGATGAAGCGTGGCGTAATTCTGGTGATAAGCCTCCGCCGGGTAAAACCCCTTCAGCGGAACCACCTGGGTCACAATCGCGCGCGGGAATACCTTGGCCTGGTCCAACTGCGCGATGTAGGCCTGCGCAATCCGCTTCTGCTGATCGCCGCTGTAGAAGATCACGGAGCGATACTGCGTCCCTGTGTCCGGTCCCTGGCGATTCAACTCCGTTGGGTCATGCGCGACGGAGAAAAACACCTTGAGGAGCTGACCATAGGAAATCTTTGCCGGATCGTAAACCACCTTGACCGACTCGGCGTGCCCGGTGGTTCCCGTGCTGACCACTTCATACTCGGCGGCCATGGACGGGCCGCCCGAGTAGCCGGACGTGGCGCTGATGACGCCCTTCACGTGCTGGAAAACCGCCTGCACTCCCCAGAAACATCCCCCGGCAAACACGGCCGTCTCCTGGGCGCTCTTCGCAGACGGGGATTCGTCCACGGTGGGGTTCGGCAGCAACACAGCGCTCCTCTCACCCGCGATCGCAACAAAGACTGCGCAAAGCAATAAGGAAGAAACCAGTAGACTAAAACGAGACTTCGACATAACCATCCTCCCTCGGATTTCGCTCCGAGGCCCCACCCTCGATTAGAGTCGCAATTGGCGCGAAAGTTACAGGCAATCCGGAGTTGCGATTGGGCCGTTACGAATCACCATCTAGAGTACGCAAACGCGAAGCCATTAGATTGCGAGGTATCCACGCCAAAGCCGAATTTAGAGGTGTCATCCTGAGCGACCCCGAACGTCGTGAGGGGGAGTCGAAGGCCCCCTATAGCTGCAAGTAATCACAGAGTGAGTGCACCGAATAGGGATCCTTCGACTCCTCGTCCGGTCGCGGCGCGACCGGATTCGTCGCTCAGGATGACAGCGGGGAAGAGTTTTTCATTTCTATGGTTTGGCCGCAGGCCCATATGGCAACTCAGGATGACACTCAAGACACAACTTGCCTGAACCAAAACCGTGCGCTCGCGCGTCCTATCCTGTGTCATGAAAAAAACTTTTCACGTACTGATCGCCTCCCTCGTTTTCGCGCTGGGCTTTTTCCCGCGCGCATGGGCACAGACTCCCGTCGTGGTTGAGCTGTTCACCTCGGAGGGATGCTCCAGTTGTCCGCCCGCCGACACGCTCCTGGTTCAACTGAGCCAGAAGACTCCGCCCGGAGTGGACCTCATCCTCCTGGGCGAACACGTTGACTACTGGAACCATGACGGATGGAGCGACCGCTTCTCGTCGGCGCAGCTCACTCAGCGGCAAAGCGATTATGAAAGGCGCCTTCACGTCGCTGAGGCGTACACCCCGCAGATGGTCATCGACGGCCATCTCCAGTTTGTGGGAAATGATGCCGCAACTTTGCAGCACAACCTTGAGTTGGCGGCGGCCCAGCCGAAAACCGCGCAGGTGTCATTGCAGTGGGAAGCCGGCGATCGTCTGAAGATCGCGGTGCAAGCCACGGAGAAAACGCACGCGCACGTTTTTCTGGCCGTGACCGAGGACGGACTGACCACTGCGATCTCGGGCGGAGAAAACAGCGGCCGGACCTTGCAACATGCGGCGGTCGTGCGGGAGTTGCAAGAACTGGGCAGCGTGAAGAACGGATCGTTTGCGAAGACGGTCGAGGTCGCTTCACATGCTGGCTGGAACCCCGCCAATCTCAAAGTCGCGGTGTTGATCCAGGATGGCGACGGTGGACCGATCCTGGGCGCAGCCACAGTGCATTACCAACCATCGACGGCGGCAGCACAATGAGGACCCGTTTCCCACCCTTTCGCCAAAGGAGGGCGAAAGGATGGGGCACCCAGTGTCGTATAGTCGTTGCGGAGGCGCTGCGATGAGACATGCAATCTTGGGAGCGGGAGCGATAGGCGGGCTGATGGGCACGGTGCTGGGCTCGCTGGGCGAAGACATCACCGTGATCGTGCAGCCGGACAAACTGGCGGACTATCCCGGTACTTTGACGCTGGAACGGCCATCGGGCACCCTTACTGCGCCGGCGAAGGCTGTGACCCGACTAACCCAACCCGTCGATGTGCTGTGGATCGCGACCAAGACCTACCAACTGCAGGCCGCGCTTGAAGCCCTGGAGGCGGCGCCCGGCACTGTGGTCCCTCTGCTGAACGGCATCGATCACGTCGCCGCGCTGCGGTCCCGCTTCGGGCATGACCACGTGGTCCCCGCAACCATTGCGGTGGAGGCCGAGCGGCTTGCGCCCGGGCGCTTCATTCAGCGCTCGCCCTTCGTTCGCTTCAACCTGGGCGCCGGCTTGGAGCCGCTGTTGGGGCCGATGGTCGTGCGGCTGACGAATCTGGGATTCACCTGCCAGCTCATACAGAACGAGCAAACCTTGCTGTGGGGCAAGCTGTGCTTCCTGGCGCCTATGGCGTTGGTGACCTCGGCGTCGGGAAAAAATAAGGGCGAGTTCTACGCGGACCCGGCGTGGAAGGGAAAATTGGATTCTGCGGCCACCGAGGCCTGCGCGGTGGCCAAGGCCGATGGAGCCGAGGTTGACATCGCGAAGTTGCGGGAGACGTTCGACGGTTTGCCGCCGGGCATCCGCAGCTCCATGGCGAAGGACCTCGCCGCGGGACGGCAACTCGAACTGGATGCCATCGGCGGTCCCGTCGTGCGCGGAGGCAAACGCTACGGCATAGCCGTTCCGACCACGCTTGAATTGATCGCTGCGATCGACGCGGCGGTCAACGGCAGAGATTCCCGGCAGCTATAGGGATCCTTCGACTCCGCTTGCTCTCCGCATTGTGGAATTGTCATTACGAGCGCCGGGGTTTGGCGCGAGGAATCTGCTTTTCCAGTGGACCACCGAAAGCAGATCCCTCGCTTCGCTCGTGATGACAATTCCAAAGTTTCGTCACTATCACTATATTGTGCAAGCCTAAATAAATAGATTCTCCGTGATCTCCGTGCCTCCGTGGTGAATACGATTCTTACTCCACGTATTCGGGATCGCGCTTCCACCCGGTCAGCATGGAATAGAAGTTATTCCATCCGTGCAGAAGCACCATGATGAGGTGGCCGGGGATAAAGGCCACAAATCCGCACATGGAGAGGAAGTGCCAGATGCGCGCGTAATGGAAACCGCCCATCAGCCAGGCCAGCCACCAGAACTGATCGGGTTTGTAGAGCACCAGGCCGGTCAGCGTCGATAGGACACCGAAGAAAACAGTGGACGTGTAGGCCAGCTTCTGGAGCGGGTTGTAGGCGGCATCAACCGCAGGCTTGGGTCCGAAGAAAAAGTAATAGCGCGCCATCGGCCAGACCCCTTTGATGTCGCGCGCGGTAAACAGCACTTGCCGCCAATGGCCGGTGGCGATCTGGTAGATCACGTACAGTAAACCGCTTCCCACGAAGATCCACATGAAAGTGAAGTGCCATTGCAACGCCCCGCCCAGCCAGCCGCCCAGCGTGATCAGCCGGGGAACGTCAATCAGGTTTTTCTGCGGGATCTTGGGACCGAAGCTGGGAAAGGCGCGGAAGATCTGCAGACCAGTGCCCACCAGCACCACCACAGTCACCGCGTTCACCCAGTGAGCAAAGCGCACCACCCAGGGATGCTCATACGCAATGGTGACCGGAGCCGCGACTTCCGCAGCATTTTGTTTTCGCACATGCGCATTGGTTGCCATCCGCACCTGCCTCAGAGTCCGCCGTACCAGCTATAGCCCTGGTCTTCCCAGTAGCCGCGCTTGTCAGCCTGCAGCACGTTGGTCACGCGGATGGTGTCGAGATATTTCGCCTGCTTGTAGCCAATCTTGGTCGGCATTTGCAATCGCAGCGGGGCGCCGTGTCCGCGGTCGAGCGGCTGGCCGTACATTTCGTAACAGAACAACGTCTGGGGATGGAGCATGGTCTCCATGTCGATGGATTCGTAATAGCCATCCACGCATTCGGCCTCGAGAAAACGTGCGCTGGTGTCGGCGCCGATCAATCGCAGAAAATCGGAGGCGCGCGCGCCGCCGAAATTCCCGATCACGTCCCAACCTTCCACGCAGACGTGCCGGGTGTTCTGCACGACCTTGGGAAGCGCTTGAATCTGAGACAGCTTGTATTCGCCGGGACGTTGGACCAAGCCTTCCACCGTCAGCGTCCATCTCTCCAGGTCCACCCCGGGATCGACGACGTCATAGAAGTTGTAAGGGAATCGCTCGAAGGGGACGACATCGCTATTCCGAAAAGTTTGCGCCAGCCGCGCACGCCCGAAGAGCTTTCCCGACGCCCAGTCGCTCAGGTGAAGTCCGTCGTTCAGGAGAGGCTCGCGAAGCTTGGGCACCGCAAAGGCTCCCAGCGCCACGACCGGAACCAGCTTCAGCAGCTCGCGGCGATTCATGCGCTTACGTTCGGCAGGAGCAACCCGGCGTATTTCTTCGCCTGCAGGACCGGCCGTGCGCAGCACGGCAGGAGCGGCGACTTCTTCTGGCTGCGCGGAGTCTTCAGGAACACTCTCTTCTTCGTGCTGTGCGGCGGCTTGGGGAACGCGCTGCTCGCCTTGGGCAGCGCTCTGGTCAACCGGCTCTGTTGGCGGCTGCGGGTCTGCCTCAAGCTCAGGCGGCTTCTGTCCTCCGTGGATGTCGTCGGGCATAACCTGTCTCAATACGAACCGGCTTGCTGATTAGATTGGCGAGTGAGGCAAAAGTTACACCGGAGAAGTGTTCAGTGCAAGCGAAGGCGAATCCCAGTCCGGGACGCGGATGTGCCCGCGGCGGCGAATTCTGTTGCTAATCACAAGCCTGTTCGATAGGTTTCTCGCATAGCCATGCAAGCCATTGATGAAGAACTGGAGCGCTGGACTCGCGCCGGTGTCGTTGACGCACCGACCGCCGAGCGTATCCGTGTGTTTGAAGCATCGCGCGAGCGTCCGGCCGGTCTTCGCTGGCAAGTTCTGCTGGCGCTGGTCTTCGGGGCCATTCTGCTGGCGGCCGGCGTAACTCTGTTCGTCGCGGCGCATTGGGATGAGCTGCCGCCCGTAGAACGGTTCATTGTTGTGATGGGGATGCTGGTTGTGCTGCACGTGGGCGCTTTGCTGGTGCGTCCGCACTTCGAGCGTCTGGCGATTGTGCTTCACGGCGTCGGCACGGTTGCGGCCGGTGCGGCCGTAGCGCTGGTCGGGCAAATCTTCAACATCCAAGAGCACTGGCCCGCCGGAGTGCTCTTGTGGGCGCTATGCGCCCTGGCGGGATGGGCCTTGTTGCGCGATCAGGTGCAGCAGACCATCAGTCTGCTTCTGGTGCCTGCCTGGATTATCTGCGAGTGGTCGGCCCGCAGCGATGGCTATCGTGGCTCTGATCTGTTCCTCGCGCGCATGATCACTGTCTTTGCGGCGGTGTATCTGACGGCATTCCTGCAGAGCAAGAAGAAGCTGGTGTTTGGCTTGCTGTTTGGGGCGGCTAGTGTTGCACTCATCGTCGGCACGTCTATGCTCACCGAGTTCAATTCCGGCTGGCATGACTGGGCGAGCACAGCGAAAATGCCGCCGTTGCTCCTTCTCTTCGGCTGGCTGTGTGTCGCTGCTTTGCCGATGCTTGTCGCGTGGAGGCTCCAGCGCTCATCGGTTCTGCCCGTCGTGGTGGCGCTCCTGGTGGCAGTAGTTCTGCCGCATCTTTACCGGATGTCATCGAACGAGTATTCGCCGCGGTGGCTCTATGCGACGCCAACTCTGGTGGCCCATGCCCTGGTCGCGCTGGCCGCCGCCTTTCTCACCTGGTGGGGCGTGCAACAGCGCAGCCGCGCGCTCATTAATTACGGTGTCGTGTGCTTCGCGATTGCGGTGCTGTGGTTCTATTTCTCCAGCGTAATGGGCAAGCTCGAGCGATCTTTCAGCTTAATGCTGCTTGGAATACTCTTCCTCGCCGGTGGCTGGGCGCTGGAGAAAACTCGGCGCAAGCTGGTGCGCCACATTCGGGAGGCGGTATGAAGCCTCGCGCGCGCGCCATCGCCCTGGTCGTGATTCAGTGCCTGCTGGTTTCTTCCATCGCAGCCAAGTACCTGTATGAGCGAGCAACCTGCCCACGCGTGTGGGTCCGTGTTGCACAGTATGATCCCAACCTGCCGATGCGCGGACGCTACCTGGCGCTATCGCCGGTGGTGGACGCCTGCACCCTGCCTCACGATAAAGAATCGGCTTACCGATGGACTGACAAGGAAGGCCACGAGAGGATCGCTAACTGGCATTGGCGGGTGCGCACCTATGCTCGCGGTGGGAAGCTGGTTGTCGAAGACGCCAGAGATGTTCTTCCGCACACGGGCACGCAAGCCATCTGGCTAAATGGCGACCCGGCAACTGGTGACACGTCATGTGATCATGCACGGCTTTCGGCGGTGGACTTCTTCATCCCGGATACTGCGCAGAGTCCCTTCCCGTTGAAGAAGGACCAAGAACTGTGGACTGAGGTCACAGTGCCGCCGCTTGGCCCGCCACGGCCAATCCAACTGGCTCTCAGCAGCAACGGCGGATGGAAGCCGCTGAAGTTGGATTGACATCCGGAGTGTCGATGGCTGGTAGCGCGCCCTCGCGTCAGGGCACGGCTCTACAGGCTGCTGAAAAAGCGATGTTCGGGTAGTGCGGCGCTAGCGCCGCGTCAAGGAGCAGACGAGAACTCGGCCTTTAGGCCTGGCGTACGGTCCGATATCGCTAGTATGTGCGTGTTTAGCGGTGTCTTCGAAGCGAGATACCTCAGCGGCTAAAGCCGGTTCTCGTGGATAACCCCTTAACGCGGGCCTGAAGGCCCGCACTACCCGAGCAGAATTCAGACTTTTTCAGCTTAGAGGATGGAAATGAGGATGCGAAGGTGGCTGGGAGCTACGGGGGGAGTGCTTATGATTTTGCTGCTTCTCTCTGCGAATGTTCTCAGGGCTCAATCGGATTCTTCCGGTGACAAGGGCCAGATCTCAGAGTTGCTGATCGGACTCTCTGATCATTCCATTAAACCCACCGATGTCCTTGACCCATCTTTGAACCCAAGGGAACGCGCGGGCAGCTTGAGATATTTCGACGATCCTTCGTACCAGCTGAGCCTGGTTCCCGTTGGAGATATTCAGATCAACGCAGATGGCTCGGCGGCGGTTCCCGTGAAAGGATAGTTCAAGAACGAGAATAGAGAGGTATCGGCACAGAGTACCGTGGAGTTCGTGAAGAGAAATCAAGTTTGGTACTTCGCAAATCTTAGGTTCTTGGGCTTTCCACCTTTCCTCATCGCAGTGCTGGTTGTCGCAGGATTGGTGGGTATCTCCTACGCGTCGGGAGTACTTCTTTTGAGGAGAAAGCTTCTTCGTCAAGGCAAGTTGGACTGGTCCAACAGGGTGAAGATTTTCATCCCTGTTTTTTGGCCTAGCTTATACAGCCAGCGATAATCGCAACGACGCTGTGTCTCCTTTGCGGACGCGTTCCCGATTGCGGGTGTGTTCCCGCTGCTCAGTATCCGTGCCCGCCGCCTTCGTCCAGCTTCACCTTGCCCCGAAACATGCGATAGACAAAGATGAAATATCCCAGCGCCAGAATCATCCCGATCGTCCACCACACGAAGCCGACCCCCAACCCGTGCGCGCCGGCAGCCGTGTTGTAAATCGTCAGGCTGAAGTTGGAATCGGTGCTGGCGGGCAGCACGTTGGGATAGAGCGCGAAGGCCGCTCCCACCAGCATGGCTACGATGTATGTACACGACGCCAGAAACGCGCCTTTGTCGTTTCGCCTGGAATGCGCATAGTACAGATAGAGCAGGCTGCCGATCACCAGCGCTGGGACCAGGTATCCAATGGGCCAGCGGCTGTAATTGTTCAGCACGTGCGGGACGATATAGATGGTGGCGATCAGGCTGGCAATCGTAAGCAGCACCTGCACCGGCCAGAACCAGATGGCCACCTTGCGGGCGCGCGCATTCAGGTCGCCTTCAGTTTTGTTTGCCAGGTAAAGCGAGCCGTGAACCACCAGCGTCACCAGCGCGACCAGGCCGCAAATGACGGTGTACCAGTCGAGGATGCCGTTCTGCGCGCCCACGCGCCAATTCGTCCACAGCGGCTCGAAGAAATAGCCATCGGCTTGCAGCGGAACGCCGCGCACCACGTTGCCCAGAGCGGCGCCGAAGAAGATGGCCAGCAGGATGCTCGAGATTCCGAAGATGACGTCGAAGAAGCTTTTCCACACCGCATCCTGAATATGGGTGCGGAACTCAATGCCGATGCCGCGCAGCATCAGCAGCCACAGCACCATCATCAGCGGCAGGTAAAATCCGCTGAAGCTGGACGCGTACAGCAGCGGAAAGGCGAAGTAGAGGGTCCCGCCGGCGGCCAGCAGCCACACCTCGTTGCCGTCCCATACCGGGCCGATGGCGCGCAGCACCAGGCGGCGCTCCGCGTCATTTTTCGCGATGAAGAGGTGGACCGCGCCCGCTCCGAGGTCGAAACCATCCAGCAGCACGTAAACCGCGACCATTACCGCGACGATCATGAACCATAAGGTTGACATGGCTATCGCACCTCCACGGGACCTGCCGCAACTACACCGGGTTTTTGCGCCAAAGGCCCCGGATCAGGATCAGGCCCATGCTCGATTTCGCGGCGCACCAGGAAGAGGAACAGGATGGAAAGCACGGTGTACATCCCCAGAAATCCGAGGAAGCTGAACCAGGCATTTCCCGCGGACACCATCTTGGAGTAGCCATCCACGGTGCGCAGCAAACCATAGACCAGCCACGGCTGCCGGCCCAGCTCGGCGGTCATCCAGCCAGCGGTGTTGGCGATGTAAGGCAATGGGAACAGCAACAACAAGATCCACAGCATCCAGCGAGCACTGTACAACTGTTGCCGCCACAGCAGGAAGGCTGCGATGACCGACACAGCGATGAAGATTGTCCCCAGCCCAACCATCACATGGTAGGAGAAATAGAGCAGCGGAATGCTGTCGGGCCAATCTTGCTTTGGCACCTCGTTGAGACCTTTTACCTCCGCATTCCAGCGGCGCCAGGTCAGAAAGCTCAGCATCTTGGGAACGATGATCGGGTTGTCGATCTTCTGCTCCGGGACATTGGGCTGGCCGATAATCACCAGCGGCGCTCCCGGTTGCGTCTCCCATAAAGCTTCCATGGCGGCCAGCGTCACCGGCTGGTTGCGCGCCACCATGCGGCCTTGGGCGTCGCCCGTCGGGAACAGTTGCAAGACGCTGGCGATCAACGCCGCAATCACGCCGACGCGCACGAAGATGCGTCCCTGCTGCACATGTTTCTGGCTGAGCAAGTAGAAGGCGCCCGACTGCCGACATCACGAACGCCCCGGTGATGACCGCGCCGCTCATGTTGTGCGCATACTGCCACCAGGCCCAGGGATTCAGCACCAGTTGCCAGAAGCTGCTCAGTTGCACGGAGCCGTCGGCCACACGCTGATAGCCGACCGGATGCTGCATCCAGGCATCGGTCGCAATAATGAAGTAACCCGACAGCCACGAACCGACAAAGACCATGAAGGCGGCGAACCAATGCTGGGTCTTGGTCAGCCGCTTTTCGCCATAAAGAAATAGCCCGAGGAATGTGGACTCCAGGAAAAAGGCGAAGACGCCTTCCATGGCCAGGGTTTGCCCGATCACGCCCCCGGCGTAGCGTGAAAAATGCGACCAGTTGGTGCCGAACTGGAATTCCATGGGAATTCCGGTCACCACGCCGATGATGAAATTGATGCCGAAAATCTTGGCCCAGAAGCGGGCGGCCCGATCGTAGCTCTCGTCGTTGGTCTTGAGCGCCAGGGTCTTCAAGATCACGATCAACGGCGCCAGTCCCATGGTCAACTGGGGAAACAGGTAGTGATAGGTCACGGTGAAGGCGAAGTGCAGGCGGTGGATCAAGAGTGCGCTATCCATGCATGGACCCTCGCTGGGTAACGCTGCTCCCGGAGATTACGCGGCCCTGTGCCGCGTGCAACGGCGGCGGGAACAACGTATCTCCTATTGTTCAGCAGCGAGAGCACAACGCGCAACGATTGTTGTCACAAAACGCAGTGAGCAGACTGGGTCTAAACTAGTATCGATGCGTCGTCCTCTTCTGAATGCGCTTCTCTCCCTGACGTTGTTCACGGGAGCGGCAGTGTTGCTGGTGCAACCTCCGATCAACCTGCAAGCCCAGCAAGCCACCGCGCGCCTCATCCTGAAAGACGGCTCCTACCAGTCAGTGGTGAAATACGAGGTCCAGGGCGACCGGGTCCACTATCTCAGCGCGGAGCGGTATGAGTGGGAAGACATTCCGAGTTCGCTCATCGATTGGGAAGCGACCAAGAAATACGAAGCCGACCTTGACAGCGGCAAGCTCCGCAAGCCGCGGGTGGAAACCGCCGAGGAACGAGAGGAGCGCGAGAAAGAGGACGCCAACTCGCCGCAGATCGCGCCCGGTCTGCACCTGCCCGGGAGCGGCGGGGTGTTTCTGTTCGATCAGTATCAGGGCAAACCCGAATTGGCGGAGATCGTGCAGAACGGCAGTGAGCTAAACAAGAACAGTGGCAAAAGCGTTATGCGTTCCACCATCAATCCCCTCGCCAGTTCCAAGCAGTCCTTTGAACTGAAAGGTGAACACGCGAAGATCCAATCGCACGCGCCCCGTCCGGCCATCTACATTGATATCGACGAAGGCCCCGAGAGTGGCGCCGAGATCGCGGACCGCTTCCGCTTGGTGCGCGTTGCCGTCAAGAAAGACGCGCGCGTCGTCGCCAACCTGAAAATTACCTTCACCGGCAAAGCCAGCGAGCAGAGCATCGCGGTGCCCGCACAGGTGGAGAAGCTGGGCACCGGACAGTGGGTGAAGCTGACTCCGGCACGGGACCTCGCCGCCGGCGAGTACGCCGTGGTCGAGATGCTGGACCCGCAGGAGATGAACCTTTACGTGTGGGACTTCGGCGTCAATCCCAAGGCGCCGGCAAATCCGAACACCCTGCAACCAGACAAACCGAGTGCGGAAGCGTCGCCGAATTAAGGAACCGCTTGTTATGTGGAATTGTCATGACGAGCGCAGCGAGGCATCTGCTTTTTCCTTCACCATCACGAACAGCAGATCCCTCATGGCCTAAACTTCACCCCAATACGCGCAAAAGCAGCGCACGTTGGGGACCCCAGTTCGGCCATTCGTGATGACAGTTTCAACAGCTCGGTCATGAGCTGGGATTTCCTTCCTCCCATCCCACGATCCCGACACCCGCTAAAGCAATGTTGTCACGCCCCGCCTGCTTCACCTGATACATCATTTCATCGGCGCGCTGCACAATGGCCTGCGGGGAAACTGCGTCCGCGGGAAAACTTGCAATCCCGATGCTGGCCCGCAGGCTGAGCGGCACGCCCTCCGCCGCGAGCCATTGCCTGGCATGAAAAGCCGACATCAGCCGGCGCGCCACTAACAGGGCCCCCTCTTTTGAAGTTTGCGGCAGAAGAATGGCGAACTCGTCTCCGCCATAGCGAAAGGCGGCGTCGACCAAGCGAAGGTTCTCGCGCAAGGCCTGTCCCACTTGACCCAGAAGCTTGCTGCCGGCCAAGTGTCCATGCTCATCGTTCACCCGCTTAAAGTAGTCGAGGTCAAGAAACAGCAGGCTGAACTCGTAGCCGAAACGTTGCGAACGATGCACCTCGTCGGTGAGCGCCGTAAACAAATGACGAGCGTTGTACAGGCCGGTGCAGTCGTCGGTGATGCTGAGTTCTTGGATGCGCTGGACAGCGCGCGCGTTCTCGATGGCGATGGCGGCGTAATCGGCCAGGGTCTGTAACAGCATTTCGTTGCGGCTATACACCCGCATATCAATATTCACCATCTGGATGATGCCCAGGACTTTGCCACCGGTGCGCACCGGCATGCAGACCGCGGAACACCCTTCTTCGAAGAGATCGTGACCGTTCAGGTGCTGGACGCGCTCGTCCAGGGCCACGTCAGCAATGACCAGCGGCGCGCCATGGTCGAGCACCCAGCGTGCCAGGCTCTCCCCCGAGGTCAATTGCAAGGCGTTGAGATTCTCGCAACCCTTGCCGACCGCAGCCGCGTAATAGAGTTCGTTCGAGGCCTCGTCCAGCATGAGCAGAGACCAGGTCGCCGGCTCAAAATACGCGGCCATCTTCTGCATGATGGTTTGCAGAATGGTGTCCAGATCAAGCGACGAGGTCAGGGCTTTGGCGACGTCGTGAAAGATCTTCAGCTCGTAAAACTGCCGATCATGGTCTGTGGTTGGAAGCGACATGCAAGAACCTAGCGCAGATATTGTCTGCACTCCGGAAAAGTCAACCAGGCCCCGGAGGACCTTATCGTAACGGTCCAGGCTCAACCAAATACACGCCCGCCCAGCCTGTATTTTACCGGATAGGGTTCCCTAATTTCCAGCAGGGCAAGCTGACTCACTTGGCGGTTGCCAGCCGGTTTGACACTGCCTGCGCCACTTTCTATGATCGGCAGGGAGCTGGATAATTTCAAGTGCATAAGTCGTTGGAGCAGAGTGAGTCTGAGATGGTTGCATTCGGCGAAGGATTGCGTCGCGAGCGCGAGATGAGGGGTATCTCCCTCGACGAAATCGCCGCCACCACCAAGATTGGCACTCGCCTGCTCCGCGCCTTGGAAGAGGAACAGTTCGATCTCCTGCCCGGCGGTATCTTCAACAAGGGCTATGTTCGCGCCTATGCCAAGTACGTCGGGATTGACGAGGAGAAGGCCATTGCCGGCTATTTGCAAGCCGTGCAGGAAGCGGCGCCGGGCGGCCATGGCCGACCAAGAGCCTTCCAGCCGATTCGACGGATCCAGCCACGAGGAGGCCAGTACCGGGCTCCGGTCTCCGTTGCCCGTGGTTCCCATACTGATCGCTCTCGTTTTGCTGGCCGGGATGGCCGGCGGCTGGCGACTTTACCGGGAGCGTCAACTCGATCGTAAACAGCAAGCTGCGATCGCGGTCGCGCGCGATACGACGCTGCGCGCGTCCCCTCCCAGCGCTCCACCAGCAAGCATGTCCATTGCGGAAAAATCGTCTCGCCTCAGGCCGGTCCTGACACCAGTACTCATGCAGGCACCGACGTTACGACCAGCGCAAAGCCAGCCGAGACGAAAGCCGGCACGCAGTTACCGGCGACAACTCCCATCAGTCCTGCAACCGGGACAAACAACGTTGCCAATCCCGCGGGTACGCCCTTCGAATTGACCGTCCGCCCCAAAAATCGCGCCTGGGTTTCCATCAAGTCCGACGGTAAGTTTGTAGTTCGCGGCATCATTCAGCCGCCGGATGTGAAGACGATCCGCGCCACCGACCAGGTGGTCTTTTGGACGGGCAATGCCGG
This sequence comes from uncultured Acidobacteriaceae bacterium, assembly GCA_963737435.1. Taxonomy (GTDB): domain Bacteria; phylum Acidobacteriota; class Terriglobia; order Terriglobales; family Acidobacteriaceae; genus Bog-257. The sequence continues at coordinate 57,268 of CAVTSI010000007.1, forward strand.
CGCGGTGGAAGTCTCATTCAATGGCAAGGACGTTCCTCTGAGCGGCGGCGAAAATGAGGAGCGCGTGCTGGTCTTCAATTCGCGTGGACTGCTGCCACCGTCGGCCTCCCCCGGTCGGCCACACAATGACGCGCTCTCGCGGCGCACCCTCCGGCCGGCCCACCAGCAAGAACCTTGGTGAAAACGTCGTGCGCATCGAGGCCGAAGCGCTGCGCGCTCTGGCTGACCGTCTGGCCGGACCGATGGCCGCCGATTTTGAACGGGCGGTTGAGTTGCTCTACCGCTGCGCCGGCCGCATCGTGGTTTCCGGCATGGGCAAGAGCGGACTGATCGCGCGCAAGATCGCCGCGACCCTGACCTCGACCGGAAGCCCGGCGCTGTTTCTTCATCCTGCCGAAGCCCTGCACGGCGACCTCGGAATGGTGGTCCGCGGCGACGTGGTGGTGGCGCTCTCGGCCAGCGGCGAGACCTCGGAGGTCCTGCAATTGCTGGCCGCCGTGAAGCGGCTCGGCGTCCCGCTCATCACCATGACCTGCGATGAGCTGCACTCTGTTTCCCAAGAGCCGCGCAGCGCGTCCACGCTGGTGCAAGCCGCCGACGTTGCGCTGGACTGCTCGGTCGCCCACGAAGCCTGCTCGCTGGGACTTGCGCCCACGGCTTCAACCACCACCATGCTCGCCTTGGGCGATGCGCTGGCGGTGGCGCTCTCGCAACGGCGTGGATTCAAGGAAGAGGACTTCGCCAGCCTGCATCCCGGAGGCAAACTGGGCAAGCGGTTCCTGCGCGTCTCTGCCCTGATGCACACCGGTAACGCTCTGCCGCAAGTAAAACCCGGGACCGCCATGAGCGACGTGATCTACGAAATGTCGCGCAAAGGCCTGGGCATGACGACCGTGGTCGATGGCAAGAAGCTGGTGGGACTGATCAGCGATGGCGACCTGCGCCGCCTGCTGGAACGGCACGGTAAGAAGGTGTTCGACTTGGCCGCCGCGGAATGCATGACGCGCTCGCCGCGCACCGTCGGCCCTGACGTGTTCGCCATCGCCGCGCTCGACATCATGGAGCAGAAGAAGATCACTGCGCTTCCCGTGGTGGACGCAGCCGGCCACCTGCTGGGCGTGCTGCACCTGCACGATTTGTGGGGCACGCAGATGCTGTGAGGGAAGCTGTCAGCCATCGGTACCCAGGCTTCGACCAAAACAGAGGAACCATCCTGGTCGACACCTAGCATAGTTCTGGACAAGTTTTCCGATTGGAGCGCGCTATACTCGCCTACTTATGGACCGGCGCTCCGCATTGAAAGCACTTGGATTGCTTGCCGGGACGGCTGCGCTGGAAGGCTGCGCCGCCAGACATGTCACCCTGGCCGCGACTCTCCGTCCCGCGGTATCACCGCTTCTGAAGCTGCCGAAGGTCAACGTTCAACCCGATCGGGAGATACGGACAATCGTAGGTTTGCGGCCGTTTCGTCCTGGTGGATTCCTAGTCACTGCACAAAAGATCGACAACAAGCTGGTGGTGCACAATTACGGCCATGGCGGCGCAGGAGTAACGCTCTCATGGGGAACGAGCGAACTTGCTTGCCGCGAAGTAGACCGTACGGGGGAAAAGAACGTCGCAGTGCTGGGATGCGGCGCCGTCGGTCTGGCCAGCGCGCGATTGCTGCAGGAGCACGGATGCACCGTCATTATCTATGCTAAAGATCTTCCTCCCCACACAACTTCCAACGTAGCCGGGGCGCAGTGGTTTCCGTTCATGGTTTTCCATAGAGGACAGGAGTCGTCTGATTTCATACCGCGACTTGTCGAGGCTTCACGCCTTGCCAATGCGCGCTACCAGATCATGGTGGGGCAGCGCTACGGAATTCGCTGGCGGCCCAACTACCTGATGGGACCGAGACCGATCCCGGCTGGCGGCATGCTTAGTCTCGATAGTCCCATTCGCGATCTGCTGCCCGAGATGCGCGACCTGCAGCCGGCTGAGAATCCATTCCCATTTCCCTCCGTCCGCCAATTTCAGACCATGATGATCGAGCCCAACACGTACTTGCCTGCGGTAATGGAGGATTTCCGCATAGCGGGCGGCCACATCGAGGTTCGCGAATTCCAAAGCATTGCCGACTTGCAGAGCTTGCCTCAGCCAGTAATCGTGAACTGCACAGGTTTGGGCGCAAAGAAACTCTTCGGAGACGACGAGTTGGTCCCGGTAAAAGGCCAGTTAACGTTCCTCTTGCCACAACCGGAGATTCAGTACTGCACCATTCCGGAAGACCTTTACATGCTTCCGCGCAGCGACGGCATTGCACTGGGCGGCACCCACCAGACTGGCGTGTGGTCCCTTGAACCCGACCTTCAAGCCAAGGCGCAAATCCTATCCGAGCATGCGAGAATATTCCGAGAAATGCGCTCTGAGTGAGTGCTCGGGCCTATGCTGTTTCCACGAACGCCAGCACCAGTTCGCGTTCGCGCGGGCCGTCAAGCTCGATCAGGACCACCCGCTGCCAGGTTCCCAGCAACAGCAAACCCCGATCTAACATCAGCGTCAGCGAAGTTCCAATCATGGCAGACAGGATGTGATCGGACACGTGCCCCGGGTTGTGGGGATGGCGATACTCCAGCTTGGGAATGAGGTGCTCGAACGCATCGAGCATGTCCAGATCGGTCCCGGGGTCAAGATCGGCCGTAGTCAACGCCGCGGTGGTGTGCAGCAAACTCAAGTGGCATACTCCGGTCTTGTCGCCATACTGCTTCCACAGCACGGCCTCAAGCTGCTTGGTGATATCCACGATCTCGCGCTTCTTGTGGGTCTTGATCGTAAGCCGATGCATAACTCGCCTACTGAGGGGGCGTGAATAATTCTACTCGCACGCGCCACGACACCGACTGCCCCGGCTGCAACAGCACCATGCCGGTGTCGGCGCCTTCCCAATTCTTGTTGTAAGGATCGGGCAAATTGAACTGCGGTTCGATGGCGACAAAGTTCTGCTGCGGCGGAGCATACACCTGAATTGACGTGATCTGGGGTGAAAGCGTTATCAATCGCAAACCGTACTTGGCTTTGGGATCGGTGATCTGCGCAACCGTCATTTCCTTGTGGCCATCGTTGAGCTGCGAATAATCGTCGTCAAGGTATTGCGTGCCCAGGGGACGCCCGCCGGGCGCACTGAAGTCATAGGGCGTTCCTGTGACCTGGACCCGCTCGCCGGTCGTGAACGAATCGTCGTAGTTGTTCATGACGGCGCGAGTGACGCTGGGCAGTTGCAGCCTAACCTGTTGGCGGTCGCCGCTGGGCAGAACGAAATAAGGATGCCAGCCAATCCCCATGGGGAGCGGCTCATGGCCCACGTTCTTGGCGGTCACCGTCATCTCGAAGGCGCTATTGTTCAGCGTGGTCTCGACCCGGACCTCGGTGTCGGAGAGCCAATGCCGGTCGAAGTTGCCGGCGTGCAGCACGGCGGACACGGTTGAATTGCCGCCCCGGCTCTGCTGTTTAACGTCTCCGAATTTAGAGCGCAGCATCAGCCCGTGAATCGCGTGCTTCTCGGCCCCTGGATTGTTGCCGCTCCAGTTTGCTGGCAGCGTGACCGTTTTTCCGGCGACATCAGCGGTGATGGTCTTGCCGTCGGCCGAGAGCTTGCCGCGAATGCGATTGGCGAAGGGCAGAAGAATGGCCCCGCCAATCTTGAATACCTGGTTGCCAAACTCATCATCGCCTTTGTCCAGCAATTGCTCCGAGTCGGCTAACGGCGGCGAGTTCAGTAGGTCGATCTCGCCAGTGCCGGGTAGGTAAGCTTTGATCTGCAACACCGCCATGCCGCGGCCGGGCATTACCGTGGCTTCCAGAAACTGTGGCTCGCTCTTGTTCCTGGATTTCGACCGTTGCAGCACCACCACAGGCTCTCCACCAATGGAGATCTGCGGTGAACGTGAATGCCAAACCAGTTGAGCGCTGGCATTGTGAGAAATGAAACCGCAAGTCAGTAGGATCGCGAGGCACAAGCTCAAACAACTCCCGGAGCGCTTGAGCATCCACATTGGCGGTCCACCCTGCATAATTCAGCGATACGGCGTGCTCGAAGTCTAACAAATCGAAGCGCGCCAATGGTCCCCATGGACCTCCCCCGTAAGTTGACACGAGGCCCCCCGCGGACTACATTCCAGACGCAAGCCGTGTGCTCCTCACAACCCCCATTTTGGCGTTCCACCATGCACCTCGGTCCTAACGAGTTTCTTTCTGAAGATTAATACTCATGAAATCGCGTAAATTTCTGCTTGGAGCAATTCTGGCGATGCTTATAGCTGGAATAGTTCCATCAGGCTGGTCAATCCAGACTGACGAAATGAATGGCAAGATCGCCCCCCGTGTTCTTGCTGAGACCGCAAACGGCGGCTCGACCGAAGCTCTGGTTGTGCTGACGCAGCAGGCCGACCTTAGCGCGGCTGCGACCTTGAAGACGAAATCGGAAAAGGGCTACTTCGTAGTCAATTCGCTGCGCACCGTTGCCAGCCGTACGCAAGGTCCAATCCTGAGTCTGCTGCAGCAACGCGGCATTCCTTATCAGTCTTTCTTCATTGTCAACATGATCAAGGTGCCGGGCGATCTCAATCTGATGGGAGAACTCGCAGCCCGCGCCGACGTGGCACGGATCGACGCCAATCCAACGGTCCACAATCCCCTGCCAACCGGCCAGCGGATGGAGACGACCCACGAACTCACCGGCATCGAGTGGAACGTTCAGCGAGTGAAAGCGCCTGATGTCTGGGCCCTGGGCTTCCATGGCGAAGGTCTGGTGGTCGCCGGCGCCGACACCGGAGTGCAGTGGGACCATCCTGCGCTCAAGAATCAGTATCGCGGCTGGGACGGCGTACAGGTGAACCATGACTACAACTGGCACGACGCCAGCCCCGATCATTCGCCGGTGCCCATCGACCCCAACAGCCATGGCACCTTCACGGTCAGCGAGATGGTTGGCGATGATGGACAAGGCAATCAGATCGGCGTAGCTCCCGGAGCCAAATGGATTGCCTGCCGCAACATGGATGCGGGCGGCAACGGCACCCCCGCGCGCTACACCGAGTGCTTCCAATTCCTGATTGCGCCGTATCCCATCAACGGCGGCCAGGGCGATCCTTCCAAAGCGCCGGATTCCATCAACAATTCCTGGACCTGCCCGCCGAGCGAAGGCTGCTCGACTCTCACTCTCAAGAGTATCGTGGACGCTGTACGCGCGGCGGGTATTTACCCGGTCATGGCCGCCAGCAACTACGGTCCGAGCTGCTCTACCATTCAAGAGCCACCTGCTATCTACGCCAGCTCGATCGATGTTGCCGCCATCGACTCCAGCAACAACATTGCCAGCTTCAGCAGCCGCGGTCCGGTTATCGCCGACGGCAGTCACCGCACCAAACCTGACTTGTCGGCCCCTGGGGTGAGCATTCGCGGCGCCGTGCCTGGGAACGGCTATAGTTCCGGTTGGTCGGGAACGTCCATGGCTGCTCCACATGTCGCAGGCGGCCTGGCCCTGTTGTGGCAAGCCAAGCCCAGCCTCGACGGGAATATTGACGGTACGGAATCCCTCATGGAGCACACCGCCGTACGCTTGAGGGATGTGCAGGCCTTCGGATACTGCCCTGGGCCGAACCCCTTTGTGGACAATACGTTCGGCTATGGGCTTCTCAACCTGCTGCAGGCGGTACAGGCCCATTAGTTTCGCCGGCCGCTAAATTGAAGTCTTCCAGCGCGGCTCCGGATGGTGCGGGGCCGCGACCTTTTTTGCTGGCTGGAATAGGGCAAGGGCTTCGGGTGCCCGTTCTGGCCTGGTTTTGCCCAGGGCGGGGCAATTGCTCGCTGGCCAATACGAAGCTGCGGTGCATTCCAAATGCTCGCGCTTCCGACCCCGTTCACTCCGATTTTTTCTACGAACCAGACGAGCCGAATCCTTTCGCGCCGCGGGCGGCATCGTTTAGTTCGCCTTCCACAACCTCATAGGCAAGAAAGGGATGCTCAAGCAGCTGAGCAATCTTGTCGCCTTTGCGGATGGCATACGGCTGGTCGCCCAGGTTTTCCATGAGCACAATGATCTCGCCGCGATAGCCGGCGTCAATCACTCCGGCATTGCACAGCAGCCGCTTTCTGGCGAGGCCCGACCTGGTCTTCACGATTCCTCCCGCCGCCGGCACAAACTCGATGGCGATGCCGGTATGCACTCCGGCCGCACTGTGCGCCGCAAGGGTGAGATCCTCGCAAGAGTAGAGATCGTAGCCGATGTCTTCTCCGGGGTGGGCCACGGTCGGCAGGACAGCATCCGGCGAGAGCTTCTTCACTTTCAGCATGAGCACCCATTGTGCCAGAAGTGTTCACCCCATGCGAAGAGGCCAGAGGGCCACTGAAAATGTGTGACCGCGGCCCATGGAGTTTACTTCCTGGTGGAAGCCCCCGCATTTATGCGGGGGAGGAGCGCTTCAGCGCTCCGGTAAAAGCTCGACTTCGTCCATGCGCTTTAGCGCTGGGGAAACTCCGGGGCTAAAGAGCCTGCGTGAGAACCAAACTTGGGATTTGCCCGCGGAACTTAATGGCCGAAAATCCAGCGCCATAGGCGCGGCATAGTTTAGCCCAGCACGAGGGCGCAGGCGGAGTGCTGGGTAGAGTGGAAAATAAATCCGAGTCCCGTAGGGACGGCACAAACCACCAAGTTACAATCACTCTGATCTTTCGAGGCTGCCCCTTGAATTCCGAGCTTCCCCAGCCCGCAGTTCCCTTCTTCGACGAAGCCGCCGTTCAACCAGTGCTGCGCCTGGAAGCTCTGCTCCCCGCCATGGAGCGCGCCCTCATCGATTTTTCCGCCGGCCGAGTGCTGCAGCCGGTTCGCAGCATCATTTCCATTCATCAGCACAGTGGGTTTATGGGACTTATGCCGGCGGTCTATGGCGACATCATGGGCGCCAAGCTGGTCAATTTTTATCCCAACAACGGGGCGCGGGGACTGCCCACCCATCTCGCCATCGTCGCGCTGTTTCGTTCGGACACGGGAGAGCCGTTGGCCATCCTGGATGGCCGCCTGATCACCGAATTGCGCACCGCTGCGGTATCAGCGGTGGCTACCCGGCTGCTGTCTTCCCCTGGCGCTCGGCGTCTGGCAATCCTTGGCAGTGGCGTGCAGGCGCGCGCCCACGTTCGGGCGCTCAGGCTGGTGCGAAACTTCGAGGAGATTCGCATTTGGAGTCGCAGTCCGCAACATGCGAAGTTGTTGGCCGACGAGATTGGCGGCATCGCGACATCGGCGGAGGAAGCGGTGCGCGATGCTGATGTTGTGGTCACCGTTACCAGCTCAGCCGAGCCGGTGCTGCGCGGAAAATGGTTGAAGCCAGGCGTGTTGATCAACGCGGTGGGTGCGGTCGGGCCGAAGCGGCGCGAACTCGATGACGACGCCATGCGCGGCGCATTCGTGGTCGATTCGCGCGAGGCCGCGCTGAAGGAATCGGGCGACATGTTGCTGGCGCGAGCCAATATCTATGCGGAGTTGGGTGAATTGCTGGCCGCCACCAAGCCCAAGCCGGTGGCGGAAATCACGGTGTTCAAATCGCTGGGACTGGCGGTGGAAGATCTGGCTGCGGCGAAACTGGTGTTGGATGCGCTGCAAGAAACCTAGACCGATGGGGGCGCTCTGAACGAATCTCGGCGCGGATCACTTGCGCTATTGATTCCATGACAATGTCGGCTCCCAGACCCGAGTAAAGTTGGTGGCGCTAACCAACCAACAGGCTCGGGAGAAAGGAGCCGAACCATGATCATTATAGGAGTAGATTTTCACCCCGAGTTTCAGCAAATAGCTTGGGTAGATACAGAGACCGGTGAGTTGCAGGAAAGACGTCTGCAGCATCTCGAAGAAGGCGAAAGCTTTTATCGGGAGCTTGCGGGGCGAGGCGTGCGGGTCCGGGTGGGAATGGAAGCCAGCGGACACGCCCGCTGGTTCGAACGGTTAATGGGCGAGTTGCAGTTTGAGTTGTGGATCGGCGATGCAGCCGAGATCCGAACCAAGCGGGTGCGCAAGCAGAAGACGGATCGCCAGGATGCACAGCTGATTCTGAAACTCATGCTGAAGGATGACTTTCCGCGAATCTGGGTGCCGAGTTGGGAGAATCGCGATCTGCGGCAACTGCTGTGGCATCGCCATCGCATGGTGCAGGCCCGCACGCGCATCATGAACCAGTTGCAAGCCGTGGCCCTGAACGAAGGTCTGCGCTGCAAGAAGCGGTTGTGGGGACGCGAACGGCAGCGACTCGAATCCTTCCGCCTGGCTCCATGGGCGAGCCGACGACGGCGCGATCTGCTGGAGTTGCTGGATCGACTGAACCCGACCATCGCGGAGCTGAGCCAGGCAGTGGAGCCGGAGGTGGAGAAGTACCCGGAGGCGCAGCGGTTGGCGACCCATCCTGGTGTCGGTCCACTCACTGCGCTGGCTTTTGTGCTGATCATCGGGAAGGCGGAACGCTTTCAATGTGGGAAGCAGGTTGCCAGCTATCTCGGTCTGGTTCCACTGGAGGACTCCAGCGGGAATCGGCGCCGGCTCGGCCACATCACCAAACAGGGCAGTTCGATGTTGCGCTTCTTACTGGTGGAAGCAGCGCAGGTCACGGTGCGCAGTCTTCCGGAATGGCGCAGCCAGTATTTTCACCTGATGATGCGGCGGGGACGGAAGATCGCCAAGGTCGCCATGGCCCGCCGACTGGCGGTTCGTCTGTACTGGATGATGCGCCAAAAATCGGAGTATCAGCGGTCGAGCAAGTTCGGTTCGTACGCGGGGCAGCCCGGAAATCGCCATGGTGTGCAGTAGAACACCGAGCATATTGAGTGGGCACCCCGCTCCTCTTCACCGAGGAGTTCGAACTGGTAATCATGATCGCAGCTGCGACCGAAGAGATGCATGGGTCGGACCGAGTTTCCTGACCTGAGAGGATTACAAGGCGAGCCGTGGTTGGTTGGGACGGAGTTTTTTCAACTAGAGCGAAGTGGCGCTCTCTTTAGAGCGGGTGCCGAAATACGCCCTTGACAACGCCGACATTGTCAGAGAGGCGATTTTTCACCAACTGACGGGGCGAATGGCGAACCAGAGCGTTCCCAGAACCCGGCAAGTTGACCGATAACCGGGCTCGCTAGGAGGCCGCAACGACAGCGGGCGGCTGCCAGGTACCTTTCCCCGCAGGCAAAATCGACGGCGGAGTTTCCTTAGGCCAGTAGAGCCGCATCACCAGATAAATCGGTCCATTGGGCGCGGGCAGCCAGTTGGCTTCTTTATCCTTGCCGGGCGAATCTTTCTGGATGTAAAGCGTGAGCGAGCCGTCTGGATTCGTCTTCATACCCGGCAGCATAGGAGAATTGATCAGGTAGCGGTTGATAGGGTTCTTGATCAGGAACTGGGTCTTGCCGTCGTACATTGTCACCGACCAGAAGGCATTCACCGGCGGCAGACTGCCCTTGGCAAAGGTCAGCGTGTAGTTGTGTTTGCTGCCATCGAGCGTCTCTCCATTGGCCGTGGCTCTGGTGAGGGGATACATCGCCTCGACGGCACTGTTGCCGAAGATTCCCCCCTTGGCCGCGGCCGCTCGCTTCAGCCAGTCGCCGTTGTAGAAGCTGCGGTCGCCGAAGAACGATCCAACGTTCCAGCCGTTGATTACCGCTCCTCCGCTGGCGATGTACTTGTCCACAGCATCGTCGCCGGCCTTCATCCCCAACAGGACAGCGGCTTTGTGTTCGACCGAGAGCTCTTTCATATTGAACTGCTTGCCGGCCCCAATGCCTATGGTCGCCAGCTTGGCGCGAATTCCTGTCTCCTCAGGACCGGGCGGGACATACTGCAGCGCAAAATCCAGCACTTCGAAGAACTGCGACTTTGCAATCTCGGCATTCGACTTCAGGTAGTTGACAGCAGGCGGCGCAGGCGGTGCGGGCTGCTTGAGATAGGCGGAGAGTGGCTGTACCTTGTAGCCGGCCTGGATTTTGACGACGTTCGGCATGTCCGCTGCATTGAAGAGTTGAGTGCGGAAAATTGCGGCCGAGAATGGCGTGGTCGAATGAAAGACCTGCTTGATGTGAGCGGGCGTCTCGCCTTTCCAGTCCGGGCCGACAATCATGTAATCGCCCGGCCCGTTGCCAGTGGTCCGGCTGCCTATATACCCGTAATTGAAGGTGTTGGCATCGGTGAGTTGCACGGAGTAGTAACGCGGCTTCGGGACCGCTGGAACTGAGATCACTGTGGGTTCCGCACGCAGGTCGATCTCCATCAATGAGTAAGGCGTGTCACTGTTAGGAGTGATGACCGCTGTGTCCTTGTAGGTGAAGACCCGTGCTTCATTCGTGAGCTTGCCGATGGGCGCTTTGTATTGCGACGATGTTGGATCCACAAACAATTCATATGCTGATGTGTAATACATGACGAGCGGCAGGCCGTAGATGAAGCCCTCCTGGGCAATCTGCTTGGTCTCCCCAATGCCCGGTACGGCGACGCCGTTGATCTTGTCCGTCTTTTCGGTCTGCGAGATTTCGTCGTTCTTCTTCTGGCAGCCAGCGATCAGTGTTGCCATGAGTAAGCAGACCAGCGCTGCTTGAATAGGCCCCGAAACCCCGGAGACACCCAACGTCAGTTTCCGAATACTTGCACCTAGATCCATAATTCTCCTTCGGGACCGATCCCGGTCTGTTCGTGTCAGAGAAGTCTTGATCCGACAGTTGACTACAGTTTGGAATGATTGTGAACTGTCACTCGCGACAGGTGGGCCGCAATCGCCTTTGGGAACAGCGAACCTTGTTCACGGATAGGTGTCCATATCGGGCGTCATCACAAGGAACCGCAGAATAGTGCCAGTATCGGTAGAATGCAACCATGAGCCCCAAATCCGAAGAGCTATTGCGGCCGCGCGATGCCGCCGCCGTTCTGGGTGTCAGCTACGCCAGCCTCAAGCAGTGGATCTACAAGGGCAAGCTGCGCACGGTGAAAACCGCGGGCGGGCATCATCGCATTCCACAAAGCGAGATTGACCGTTATCTGTTCAAGTCACTCGGCAAGCAACCTGCCGAGAGGCGCGCCAGTTTCCGCAGCATCAGTGGGCGCAATCAGTTGGTCGGGCGCATCGTCGAGGTCCGCATCGAAGGACTGCTTGCCCAAGTGAAGCTCTCGATCGGGGGCCAGCACATCACTTCCATCATCACCGCCGACGCCGCCCGCGAGATGCGCCTCCAGCGCGGCGACAAGGCCGCAGCGCTGGTGAAGTCCACCGAGGTCATGATCGTCAGGGTGTAGCGCTCCGCCCGGCCGCACACCCGTGATCCTGGATTATTCATCTGTTTCGGTAGCTGAAGGCAGGAAGCTTTGAAGAGGCACGGCTTCAGAGCTACTGAAAAAGTCGGCTTCGGCAGGTGTTTTGAAGGGGCACACCTTTAGGTGCGCCGTTAAGCTCTTCATTTTTGTCATCACGAGCGGGCTTCAGCCCGCGAGGAATCTGCTTTTCCGACTTTTTCAGCGGCCTCTTCAGCCGTGCCGTTACGTGTGCAGGGAGAGTTGGGCTTCAGCCCCTGAGGTAACTCCTACTTTCGTTTCAACCCGAAGTCCCTCAGTGGCTAAAGCCACCGTAGCGACAGTGGCTCACGGCACGGCTAAAGCCGTGCCCCTTCAAAGCATGAGGACCTGATGCTGGCAAAAAAGTGTCGGATGGCCGGCGGAGGACCGGCCATCCGACTGGTTGCTTACGGCAGGTAATAGCGGAAGGACGTGAAGAACATGTTATCGATGGCCGTCGGATTAGCTCCCGGCGGCGCGGGAACGTGGGTACCGTATCCGGTCCAGGCCATCCTGGTCAGGTACGAGTACTGCAGACCAAACTGCAGCCTGCCCTTGGGGCCGTTGTAGGGCTTATACCAGAAGCCCAAGGTGCCTTCCCAGATGTCCTTGGTGTCGGCGTTGCAGTTGCTCAGGCCGCCGGGATCGAAGCCGGCAGTCAGCCCCGGGCTGGGTAGAGTCTCAATGCCGCAGCCGGTGTTGTTGAACAGCGGCGAGCCGTATCCCACCGGCGAGCCCTTGGAGTTCAGGAAGGCAGTGCGGTCGTCATATTCGACACCGCCGTTGCCGTACCAATCCCACTTAGGATTGTGAAACTCCAGCGTCAGCAGGCCCTGATAACTGGTGATGGGTGCGATCGTAGCGTTCGGACGAATCGTGGCATCCGCGAGTCCGGACGTCCCGTAGCGGCCTACGCCACGTCCAGCCAAGGCGTGGATACCGAGGTCAAAACGCTTTTGGAACATCGACCAGCGAGCGTTGCCGCCGCCCCCACCGCCCCACGTCGAGCTGTTAAAGGCCCCTGCCGCGCTTGGCGTAGAGGCGCCGGCATTGGGAAAGATGCGATCGCGGAAGTCGCTGGCCAGGCCGAAGATTTCATAGTGTCCGAAGCCCGGCTGAAAAGCCAGTTTTCCAACAAAGTCCGGCGACGGGTTGAAGGCGTAATTCGCAAGATTGGTGCAGGTCGTCGTAACCGAAGTTCCAGTTGAGTTGAGGCTGCTGGAACAGCCGTTGATGGCGGCATTGTACAAGCCCCCGGAGTTGCCCTGCGAACCGATGAGGAAGGAGTTGGCTATGTTGCCGTGCGTGGTAACGGTCTCCTGCGAATTCTCCACCGAGAAGCCGACCCAAACCTTGTTGTTGAGGTTCTTGACGACGCGGAAACCATACTGACGCGCCCAGCTAAAGCCCACGGTATATTGCGGGTCAATGGTCAGGGGCGTAGCTTCAGTTCGGTTATCCAAGCCTTGCTTGGTCTCGGTCACCAAGCTCCACATCTGGCCGCCGGTGAAGCTCCAGCCACTCTTCAGTGCGGCTTGGCCCCATACCTGGCGTTGACGAAGAAGATAGGAGTTGCTTTGGTTGTTGTTGGAGGTGGTGCCGGAACCCAGGAAGTCGGCTTCCACGTAGCCGGTCATGGTCATGCTGTCGATCTTGCCTTGGGCCAGCATCGAAACACGCGACTGACGGCCCGACCCGTAGAACTCCGACATGCGCGCGGTGGAAGAACCGGTGTACGGAATCCCGTTTAGGTTCGTATTAATGTCCGCTCCCTCGGCGCGCTGCCGCCACACGGTTTCTGCCGCCAGGAAGCCTCCGGGCGTAATGGTGATTCCCTTGTAGTGAATCGCCAGCGGGCTCTCCAGTCCGGAAATGCGCTTCTGCGCCTCCTGTAACTCGTTCACGGTGTTGCCGGAAACCGTCGTCAGGTCTGCGACCTGATGCTGCAGCGTGCCAACCTCGTCGCAACATCCCGGCGCCGCCGGTGGTGGTGGCTGGGGCGCCGGTAAATTAGCGACCTGCTGCTGGAGTTGCCGAATCGCCGCATCGCGAGATGCGATCTGTTGCTGCAACTGCTGTATCTGCTGCTGTTGCGCGGAAATGGCGTCTTTCATGTCCTCGAGTGTTTTCGAAACTGGAGCAGTACTGCTGTGGCGGGCAGTCTTCGCTTTCGGACTCTCGGACGGTGTTTGTGCGACAACGCTCGTCGTGATCAGAACCGCGAGTGCTAGAGTTAGTGGTCGTTTCATTTTCTCTCCTGAAAAACTCAGTGGGGCAGATGAATTACAACCAAGTTTGCGAACCCTGGATCGTCGATGTGAACTGCAATTTTGTTGATTTAGGTTCCCCCGAATCGTAAGTTGGAGAGGTTACAAATTTGTGAAAACCTGATGAATGTTCCACGAATAACCCGCGGACATTTAACTTGTGGAGAACGAGGAACGCCAGACTCAATCTGCGTTTTCTGCGCGGTCAGGGTGACCGCTCCCATCGTGGCAATGAGATTCATCTTCCTGTAATGTTTGTTCTCTATGCTCGCCGGGAAAGCTGGCCGAGGCTGCCTGCGTGCACGGCGGGGTATTGCGGTTGAAACTATCGCGGTCAGATGAAATGGATCAGCGCATTGTCGTTCTTGCGCTGACCTGCAACCAAGCTGGGGATGGAGGAAGTTATGAGAAAGGTACTGACTCTGAGAAGTCCGTGGAGTTCGCTCGCCGCCGCTCTATTTGCGGTGGCCTTGTTGATTCCGACTCACGAACTTGTAGCGCAGATGCCCACCGGGGCCTCCGCGCAAGCGCAAGAGTTCACCCAGAATGTGAAGGAGGTTTACTTCCCCTTCAATATCTACAACCGGGTCACCAATTCCTCTGTGTTGGACTCCGATGCAGAATGGCTGAAGCAGCACCCCGACGCGCATTTCTGGATACAAAGTTACGCCGACATTCGCGGCGACATCTTTTACAACCTGGTGCTCTCCTACCGGCGATCGCAGCTCGTAAAGTCAAGCCTGCTGCAGCGGGGAGTGAATGAGTCGCAGATCGGCTTCGCTACCGGGTGGGGAAAACTTTATCCCGTTTGCCGCGCCGACGATGATCAATGCTATCAGCAGCAGCGCCGTGCCGACATTGTGCCACCCGACATGATGTAGATGCCGGCGCCTGGCGATCACTCGCTTGGCGGCGCAAGCCTGTGAAATTTGTCATGCGGAATGTCGCGAGCGGCTAAACCTTTAGCTGGCCGCTGGAGTTTACAAGACAAACGGGTGGCTTTCAGCCTCTCGATGTCGCAGGTGGAGCAGGGTCGGCGGGCCGGGGTTTGGCACGACCGTCAAGCGACTGGTCTGTTTGCCCGGTGAGGTTGGCGCAGCCGTTGTTGCGTTGTTATAATTCAGGTGCCGCAGCAGGTTTCTTTGCGCATTCGCGCCGCGTGGCCAGGTAGCTCAGCTGGTAGAGCGCAGCCCTGAAAAGGCTGGCGTCGGCGGTTCAACTCCGTCCCTGGCCACCATTAAATCAATCACTTGCAGACCGCTGCTCATCGGCTTCTGTACCAATTCGTACCAATTGGTTCTCAATTTACCAGCCTCGGAACCGGCAAACTGTCCACCGCCCGACGGCGCGACTCAGGAATATCCTGCACGTAAATGTCGGCCGTCGTGCTCATCCTCGAATGCCGCATGTTGCCCTGAATATCTTTCATCGCAACCCCAGCACGGTGCTGCCACGTCCCGTAGCTGGTACGCAAGCAGCGCCAGTTCACCCAACCGAGTCCGACCGCACGGGCGGCCGGCTTGATGTGGCGCACGAGAATGTTGTTATCCCGCATCGGCTTGCCTTGGCGCACCGACTGGAATACCAGGTCCCCAGGTCCGTCCGATTTCACTAGCTTGTATTTCCGCACCGCATGACCACACCTGCCCTCAACGGTGAGAAGTTTCAGCCGGTGAATCCGCTCGATCACGTGCCGCGGAACGGGTACGGCTGCGTTGCTGGCCTCGGACTTGGGTTCTGACCAGTCTCCGCGACAGCACCGCTCGTCCACGTTCAGAGCAAATTCCCAAACGTCCTCCCAGCGCAGCCCGATCAACTCAGAGATGCGTAAGCCCGAGAACACCGCGACGTAGACCATCGTGGCGTAGGGTTCCTGCATCCTCGAAATGATGTCCTCGAACTGCTGGAAGGTGATGTTAGGCTTCTTCACCCTGCGTCCCATTTTCTGAGGCGCAAGACGGACTCCATACATCGGAGTCTTGACCAGATAGCGGTACTTCACCGCACTCCCGAGGATGGCAGCGAGCACCGTCCTGATCTTGTGTTGTGATGCATGCTTCAATCCCTTGCTTCCGAGCGACGCAAAGTAGGTTTGGGCCTGCAAAGTGCCAATGTCCCGCAGCGCGAGCTTGCCGAAGGTCGGCAGCAGGTTGCTCGCGGCGACGTCGATGCCCGCAATACCCTTGTTCTGAAGTATCCGGACCACGACGCGACGGTTCTGGGCTTCGCCCTCTGCCGTTTTGTCATTGCTGCCTACCTGGCGACTCTCACCCATCGCACCTGGAGCCAGCCAGTTGCGGCCCAAACGCAATCCCTGCAAACCTGGCCTGAGGTCGACACTTACGTAAGGTTGAATTCGGATGTGCGGGTTTCGTTCTTTGCAGCCGCCACTCGGGAGAACCGCGAAGGGACCAGTGCCGAGCTTGGACCGAATATCGATTTCTATTTCAAGCCCTTGAGAAAGCTGAATAGGGTCACCATCTTCGAGTTGGATCAATCAAAGAGCAGGCTGTTGATGTTTCGGGCAGGATATCGATACATGCCATCAACGAATGGCCCTACGGAGCATCGCGGCCTACTGGAAGTAACCGGAAACTACCCGCTCGTCAGGGGCGTATTACTCTCCGATCGAAATCGCCTTGACCTACGGTCCATCGCCGGCGAACTTGCCTGGCGATATCGCAACCGCATATCGGCAGAACGGACCGTTTCTATACGTTCCTATCACTTCACGCCCTATCTCCGGGCTGAAGCTTACTACGATGGCAATTTTCATAAATGGAGCAGGACGGCCGAAACGGCTGGCTGTATCTTTCCTTTCCGCAAACGATACGAAGTCGAGCCGTACTACGAACATCAGAACGAGACTGGCACTTCCCCGAATCGACAGGTCAATGCGTTGGGACTAGTGTTCAGCTTGTATTTTTGAGTTCAGGATCGAAACAATATCGTCATTGAGATTTGCTCGTTGTCGCTCCATGCACCGCTGGAAACGACGGCCGACTACAGATTCACAATATACGGGCCGTTCAGGAGTGCGCCACTATGCTTTACGGAAAATTCAAGTTTCGTTTCAGTACTTGGGCAATCCCAGCGTTGTACGCCGTAGCCTCCCTTGCGGCAGGGCTAACATTTCCAAGGTTTGAAAGCCGTGTATTTCCGTGGTTGGTACACCCGGCGAGCGTCTCGGTCGCGATAACGTTCTACTCTTCAATTGCCTCTGGCATGATTGCCCTGACGGGTATCGTCTTCTCGCTGACCTTCGTAATGGTGCAGTTCAGCGCGACCGCCTACTCACCCCGCCTCGTGCTGTGGGTCGCTCGTGATCCTGTGATATCGCACGCCTTGGGGATCTTCACCGCGACCTTTCTCTATGCACTCGCAGCGCTTGGAGGGGTGGCCCGGAGTGGGTCGGAAACGGTTCCATTTGTGAGTGCCTGGGTGGTGACCGGTCTCCTGCTGGCCAGCGTAGCCATGTTCATCAGCCTCATCCATCGGATCACCTTGCTCCAGGTCAACCACATGTTGATTTTCACTGGCGATCAAGGACGGAAGGTGATAGCGACGACCTATCCGTCACTGACATCGGAGGCTTCCGCCACTGGAACTGAAGATTTTCGCACGCTACCTCACACCCAGACGCTAATTCATCACGGTCGGCCTCGCTCGGTACAAGCGGTCGACGTGGCCGCTTTGGTGAACCTGGCCAAAGCCTCCAGTGGAATCATGGAGATGGTCGTGGCGGTCGGCGATACGGTCGTGGAACTGACGCCTGTGTTGCATGTCTTCGGTGCGCTTCTACCTGTTGATGAACGGAAGTTGAGGGAAGGAATTGAGTTCGGTGAGGAGCGTACGTTCGAACAAGATCCCAAGTACGCGATCCGGCTTCTTGTCGACATAGCGATCAAGGCTTTATCGCCGGCGATTAACGATCCGACAACGGCTGTGCAAGCACTTGACCAGATTGAGGACCTGTTACTGCGCCTGGGCCAACGCCACTTGGAAATTGGGAAGTATCGCGACGGCGACGATGCTTTACGACTAGAACCAGTCTCATAAATACCTGCCGCTCATTCCGGTGTTGATTTTTCAGCAGCGTAGCAGGATAAGAGAAGTGGCGCTGGCTGTCTCCCGAAACCCCGAATGCGAAGACGCTGGGAGATCAACGACGCGCAGTGGGAGCGGTTGGCGCCGCTGCTGGAGCCGAAACGGCGGGCCGATGGCCGCGGGCGGCCCTGGCGAGACACGCGGCAGGTGCTGAACGGCGTGCTGTGGGTGCTGGGTACGGGAGCGCAGTGGCGAGAGCTGCCGAGCAAGTATCCTCCCTATCAGACCTGTCATCGTCGCTTTCAACAGTGGGTACGCAAAGGTGTGCTGGAACGCGTACTGCGCGTGCTGGCTAAGGAACTGCAGGCGCGCGGATGGCTGGGTCTGGATGAAGCCTACGTCGACGCAACCTTCGCTGCCGCGAAAAAAGGGGCTTGGGTGTCGGGCCTACCAAGCGCGGCAAGGGCACCAAGATCGTCGCTGTCGCCGATGGCCACAGTCTTCCTCTCGCCGTCAGTGTGCAGAGCGCTTCGCCGCACGAAAGTCAACTGGTAGAAGAGGTTCTGGCGCAAAGCTTTCTCGATGAGCTGCCGGCGCGGTTGATCGGTGACAAAGCCTACGACAGCGACCGGCTCGACCAGCATCTACTGGAGACCTACGGCATCGAGTTGATCGCACCCCACCTGCGAACTCGGCGCCAGCCCACGCAAGACGGCCGCCCACTGCGCCGTTACCGTCGCCGCTGGAGGATCGAGCGGCTGTTCGCATGGCTGCATTGGTTTCGGCGGCTGGTCACGCGCTGGGAATATCACATCGAGAACTTCTTCGGCATGGTTCGCCTGGGATGTATCAAGCTGCTACTGAGACATATCTGAGCGCAAATACGCAACGCGAAAATCACTCATACCAGATTTCGACCTCATAGCCATCCGGGTCGGCTACGTACGCGTAGGGGTAGCCAGGACTGAAGTCTCCACGCCGTAGCAGCTTCCCGCCGGCGCGTTCGACTTCGTCGACGGCCGCATCGATGTCCCCCGCCGAAACGAGGCGGAAGCCGAAATGCACAATGCCGCGCGACTCGCCGGCATCCGCCGCATGCTCGTCAAATGTGATCACGTCGTGGCAGCCGGGTGTCCTTGCGTGGACCAGTCCGCCGCCCCGTCCGTACTCCTCCACACCAAAAACTTACCGATAGAAGTGGAGCGACTGTTTTGCGTCTCGAACGGCGAGGTTTATATGCGTCAGTCCATAAGTCCGTACCATGGTAGTCTCCCGTTGCAACATGTCAGAGTATATCCGGCTGGCGAGAAGCCTGTACGGGGCTTCTGGCCCAAGCCTCAGAGACCCCGATACCCGAGCAAAACTATTTATGAGACCGGTTGTAGTGGTTCCGTTTCCGACTTGGGACGATCTCGTTCGGCTTGCCTTTGATGAGATCTGCTACTACGGCGCTACCAGCGCGCAGGTCCTGCGGCGCATGAATGCGCTCGTCGCTGATCTGACGCGAGCGGTCCCGGAAGAACGCCGTGCAACCCTAAAACACTGGAATGGGCGCTTGAAAACCACGATTGCACGTTCGTTTGCTGACAATGAAGAGAGACTGGACGCCTCAACAGAAGACCGGCAGGGTTTTGGAGTGCCTCGCCAGCATTCTCCTACGTGAGGGCGACAACGACGGCTGTGTCTGATAGGTGAAAACGCAACTGGCTAGCTCGAGGCTGGCAAGGATGAACAGCCTCCTGAGCGGCCGTCACATGGACGTCGGCTGAATGTCACTGCGGATTTTAGGAGTTCGCCCGATAATCTCAAAGCCAGAGGCACAAAGCATATGTCCGCAACTGGAAAGACCGCGACCATTGAGGTGAGCGACAAGACTCCCGTGGTCAATGCGGAACATTCTCGGAAGGATCTTTACGCAGCGGGTAAGGCACTGCGCGACAAGTGTTCTCGGAGTGCGCATGCGGGTTGGGAAGCGCCACACGCTCGGCGAGATCCGGTAGAGCTGGTCCTGGAGGCGGAGAAGGGGCGCATGCCGGAGCTGCTGCCTCTACGTCACGGGCGCATGGTACGCTCTGCGTTCACGTTCTATCGCGGGTCGGCGCTGACAATGGCGGCCGACCTGGCCTCCACACCGACAACCGGAGTCCGGGTGCAATGCTGCGGGGATGCCCATTTGAGCAACTTCGGCGGCTTCGCCACCCCGGAGCGGAGGGTCATCTTCTCCGTCAATGACCTGGACGAAACTTTGCCCGCGCCGTGGGAGTGGGACATCAAGCGCCTTACCGCGAGCATCGTTGTTGCCTGCCGAGACAACGGCTTGAGTGAGGCTGTGGCGACGGATGTGGTCATGACGTGCGTGCGCACTTACCGCGAGTCGATGGCCGAGTTCAGCCAGTTGAAGACGCTGGAGGTGTGGCACCAGGCGATAGATGCCGACAAACTGGTGGCAAACATCAAGGACCCCGTGTTCCGTCAAAGGGCGCTGAAGCGCCTGCAGAAGGAGCGGGCGAAGAGCATCGCTGAGGACATCTTTCCCAAGTTGGTGGAGCACAAGGGGGAGATGCCTGTGATCAAGGATCAACGCCCGACCATCTTCCACAAGAAGGACACACCGCCAGGCAAGGTCCCGAGCGCCGTTAAGGCATCCTTGGCCAAGTACCGCGAGACCCTGCCGACCGCCTACCAATCCCTGCTGAACCGCTACGAGATCCGGGACGCTGCTATCAAGGTAGTGGGTATCGGCAGTGTCGGGACCTCCTGCTGGGTGCTCCTCCTCATGGCCGGGGAAGGTGATCCTCTTTTTCTTCAAATCAAGGAAGCGCGCGCCTCGGTGCTGGAGCCGTACGCCGGCGCTAGCGTCTTCCCCAACCACGGCCAGCGGGTGGTGGACGGCTATCGGCTTATGCAGTCCGCCAGCGACATGTTCCTCGGATGGGGCCAGGGCGAGCGTGAGCGGCGGCATTATTTCGTCCGCCAGTTGAGGGACATCAAGATCAGCATTCGCGTAGAGACCTTCGACACCTCCGAGATTAACCTCTATGCCACCTGGTGTGGCAGGGCTCTCGCGCTTTCACACGCCCGTTCAGGATCCTCGGCGCTGCTCAGCGGATACATGGGCAAGAGCGACACCTTCGACAAGGCCATAGCCGGATTCTCACTTGCCTATGCCGACCAGGACGAGAGCGACCACTCCGCCTTCGAACGCGCGGTCCGCAAGGGCAAGGTCAAGGCGGTCTTCGAAGAGACGCAGTGAGTGGCCGGGCCCAAGCTGAGGTGCTTGACATAACCGGAATCGAATAGCGAAAGTACGTCCCTGTATTTTCTTGTGAGTAGCACAATGCCCTTACCCTTACTGACTGACGAGTCGCCGGATTTTTCGCTCGTCCTGGGCGGACCTATCTTTCAAATGTTCCGCCGATCCCATCTTTCTGGAGACGGGCTGGAGTTGCTGCACCGTCGGATCGTGGTGATCGCGCTGGTTGCATGGCTGCCCTTGCTGCTGTTGTCGATGATTGGCGGACATTTCCTGGCTGGCACGGTGAAGCTGCCGTTCCTGCACGATATCGAGGCCCATGTTCGATTGCTGGTTGCGTTGCCGGTGCTGATTGCCGCCGAACTGATTGTGCATTCCCGTATTCGCCCGGTGGTAAAGGCCTTTCTGGCGCGCCGCATCGTCCTGCAAGCGGACGTTCCGAGATTCCTCGCTGCCATCGACTCGGCGACACGCCTGCGCAACTCGGTCCCGGTGGAGCTTGGACTGCTAGTCTTCGTCTTCACGGTCGGGCAGTGGCTATGGCGAAGCCAGATCGCTCTGGGCACTTCGACCTGGTATGCGATACCACAGGGTGATCACTTACAGCTCACGGCCGCCGGTTACTGGTACGCTTTCGTCAGCGTTCCAATTTTTCAGTTCATTCTGCTGCGCTGGTATTTGCGCTTTTTTATCTGGTTCCGCTTCCTGTGGCAGGTTTCGAGGCTGAAGCTACACCTCATTCCCACTCACCCCGATCGAGCGGGCGGCCTCGCTTTCCTGGGCAAGAGTTCCTATGCCTTCAGCCCAATCCTGTTCGCCCAGGGTGCCGTGCTCGCAGGAGTGATTGCCAGTCGTGTCCTGTACGGGGGCGAAAGCTTGGTGTCTTTCAAGATGGAAGCCGTCAGCTTGATTGGTTTCTTCCTGGTGTTCGTGCTTGGCCCACTCACCATGTTTACACCGCAAATGGCGTGCGCGAAGCGCAAGGGGTTGGCCGAATATGGCCTGCTGGCAAACCGCTACGTCGATGGATTTGAGCAGAAATGGGTGGTAGGAAACGCGGCAGAGGGCGATGAGCTCCTGGGCACCGGCGACATTCAGTCGCTGGCCGATCTGGGAAACAGTTATGCCGCCGTGAAGGAAATGCGAGCGGTGCCCTTCGGCTTGGAAGACATAGGCCGGCTCGCCGCGGCCACTGCGGCGCCGCTTCTGCCCCTTGGCCTTACCGTGTTTTCCCTCGAAGAGTTAGTCATGCACATCGGTAAGATCCTGTTCTGACGGAACGCAATGTACACGATCAGTCGAGGATGTGATATCCCCGCAAGCTCGTGTTGTCGGCTGTCAACTTGGTGGGTTTGTTACAGTGACCGGCGGAGACATTTCACCGCTTCGAGCCGCTACGCGATAACTCCCGAGTCGTCGGCAAGCCGGAGGTATCCGAGCTCCACTGCGAGTCGTCCGCTGAAAACGGGAGTTCTCGCGATGGGTTTGGGCCGTTTGTGGCTGATGCTGCGCCGGGCTCGCTCACGACATCCTTAATGATTGGTGATGAGTGCGGCTTGATTCTGGGTTGGCGACGGCCTGCAACTCGCGTATCACCCAGAACAGCCGCCGGGCCGATACGTAGCTGTATTTGCCGCCGTTGCTCAGGTCCGTGATACGGGATTTCGAAATTAGCTTTTGGATTTTTCGTTGCGACAGTCCTAACCCTAGCTCAGAGTGCACGATGTCGGCTGCTTCGTCTTCCGAGATGCCGGGCAGGGCCTGGCCGGCATGAAACCGGGAACGCCATTGCTCCAACTCCAGGGCCTGGCGGGTGAAGATTGCCTCCAACTCGTGGGTGCCAGCAAACAGCAACCCGCAGTGCGGCGGCCGATCCAGTAGTTCCCGTAGGGTCTCCAGGCATTCAATCGACAGATGCTGGGCTTCGTCAAAGACCAAGAGTACCTTGCGCTGGCTAGAGATCGAAACGCAGATTGCGCAGAATCCGGTCGACGGTTCCCATGCCGATTGCTCCGCAGCTCTGGGCTACCCGCTTCATCAGGTCTAGCGAGCGGATTCCCTGACCAACGTAATGGGGTGATAGGATTGACTGCCTGCAACCGCTAAAGTTGCTGGACGTTATACCGCAACCAGAGAAAGGATAAACGTGGACATTCAAGACATAGTGGCACAGCTCAAACAGGAAGCTGGTCGAATCGAAAATGCAATTGCAGCTCTGGTAGGACTAGGTTCCCAACCTGCACGGCGAGGCCGTCCCCCCAAGGCGGGTAAGGCCAAACCAGCAGGCGGACGGAAGCGTCGAACCATGAGTGCATCGGCGCGAGCCAGAATCTCTGCCGCACAGAAGGCACGATGGGCAAAACAGAAGAAGGGGAAGGGTGCGTCAAAGAAGACCGCAGCGCCCGCCAAGAAATCTAAACGTCGCCCCATGAGTCCAGCGATGAAGAAGAAGTTATCAGAGATGATGAAGGCAAGGTGGGCTCAGAGGAAGAAGTCGACGTAACTGATGAGGGCTTCCGCACAAGCCGCACGTTCACTGGAACTTGTTCGCCCGCTGGCATTTTTTGACTTGGAAACCACCGGGATTGATGTCGCAGCGGATCGGATCGTCGAAATAGCGGTTCTGAAGTTGCTGCCAGACGGGACCGAGGAAACTCTGCTACACTCATCAACCCAGGTGTCCCTATCCCCGCTTCGGCAAGCGAGGTTCACGGCATCTGCGACGGAGATGTGCAGGGAAAGCCTACCTTTGGCGAGATAGCAGAGCGCTTGGCACAGTTTTTGAGCGGGTGCGATTTAGCCGGTTTCAACGTAATGCGATTTGACCTCCCACTGTTGAAGGCTGAATTCAGGAGAGCGGGACTGGCCTGGTTAGAAGAAAACCACAAACTTGTTGATGCTCATATCGTTTATCAGGAGAAAGAGCGTCGAGACTTAACCGCTGCCGTGAAATTCTATTGTGGCGAGGAACACGCTGATGCCCACTCCGCCCTGGCCGATGCCCGTGCGACCAGAAGGGTTCTGGAAGCACAGGTTTGCCGCTATCCCGACCTGCCCAGCAGCGTTGACGGCTTAGATACTTTCTGCAAAGAGGCACGCCCCAATCGATTTGCCGACTCGGGGTATTGGTTCTCGATCAAAAATGGGGTGCTGACATTTAACAAAGGTCAGCGGCACAAGGGAGAACCACTACTGGAAGTTGCTAAGTCGGACCCTAGCTTCCTGAGCTGGATGCTATCGATAGATGTGCCAGAGGATACCAAGGAGATTGTGCAGAATGCGCTTTCCGAGGCGGGACAGAGCGCCTGAAGTCGGCGTGAAAACCAAGCCAATACAGCATTCGGCGTAAACTGGCTGCATGTCAGAGAAGCGAACAAAATCCGATAAAGAGCGACGGCAGGCTGATCAACTCGAAAAAAGGCTGCCCGAGGTCCAGCACAGAATCAGGACAAGAAGCCGTCCGACGAGGACGTTAACCAGGCGGCTGCGGAGCAGTCGTCACCAACAGCGAGCGATGCGAAAAGCCACTTCGTGGACATTACGCACGAGTACCTGGGGCGGGCGATCATCATCACTGGAGCGCGGAAGCCGAAGAAATAAGGAACTGCAAAACAGACCGTGTTTTGGCATGAGCTATTGAGACTGCAAACGGCTTCGACCCGCTTCCTGAGTAGCCCCGCTTTCGCGCTAGGAGCGCGTGACCGGCCATGGGCGTACGTGAATCGCGCTCCCCCGTAAGACTTGAAACAACCGGTCGGAATTCCCGCGCTGCGAATATCCATTTTCCATAGCTCCCTGATATTATAGAGTATGGCGGGCTCTGTACTTACTGACTTCCTAGCTGATATTGCTGAGAGCCTACAACCTGGTCTAACTCTCACAGACACCGACCGAGATAAGCTGTATACCTTCCTCTACGAGCAAGCTACCCAACAGGCGATCCACCTGGTGTCTTCGGGAACTATGCCCGAGGGGATGAGCGCTTTTGCCCAGTATGTCCCCGACTGCCTTCGTAAGAGAGTTGTGGCTCGTTTGGCCGAGAAAGTAAAGAAAGCCGAGGCGGGCAAATGACTCCAGAAGAGTTCGCCTACCGCTTTCTCGAGGACCAGGGGCTTGGCTACTTCAGCCCAGAGACCAGGCCCAGAACCACCATGGCTCTATTGACGCTGGCGGCCCGCATTCCTGCAGATGTAGAACTCCTTGAAGGAGAAGGACATGAAAAGCTACGACAATCACGGCAATCTTTGCAACGAGCAGAACACATTTTACGTAGACGGCAAGGTGATCACCACCAACACCAGCTACACCAATTATGGCGGTCAGCTAAAGGTCCAGAGCCAGATGATCAGCAGCTCGGATCACAAGACGGGCAAAGCGTCATCCACAATCGTCATCGGCGGCGGGCTGTTACCGTAGCAGTAGGAAAAGGAAGCTAGTGAAGAGACCCCTGAAGCGCTCTATTTGATGCTGGACGTCTTCGTGAAAAGAAAAAGTAACTATGCCAGACCTTGTGCCTATTGTCACGGATATAACGATGCTGCCGCCAGCGATCCGTAATCATCTCGAAGCCCGAGAGCCGAAGTGGAGAAACCAGAACTACTGTCTTCCCAAACCAAAACGCTTTTGAAGCTGGGCGCGGTAACTTATATCGCGAGCAGAAAGCTGCCCGATGTTCCTTTCTCCCAGCTAACCGCCGCACAACATCTTGAATCTGCTGCCATAGGATTCTGTCGTGGGTACCTGATTGGTATCGGACTGATTGTTGCTCTGGGTATCGTTGGTCTTATTGTCGAACTTCTTAAGGGTAGTTCGTGATGATAGAAATCTTTCTCATTGCCGCTGTGGCTGTCATCTGGATACTTTTCTGGATAATTTACGGCATTGTGGGGATACTGGGGATACTTGTTGATTGGCTGAGCTCCCTAGGAAAGCCCCAACCTGAGAAAATCTCAGAACCTGAACCCAAACCTGCGCCTGAACCCGAACCCGAACCACCTATTTTCACAGACGTTTTGGGGCATGAGTTGTTTGGAGATAGGTGGCTAAACTACGAGGCCGCCGTAGCGGGGTATGAAGAAGCCAAAGCCGAAGCTGAAGGCGTGCGCAGTGGAAAACACAAAGCATATTGGCAAGAGTGGGTGGAAACGAACTTGGCTCACGTGCATCTGGCAGCTAACAAGTACGCCAACGAAGCAGAAAGGAAAGCAGACTTAGAGAAGATGGCCGCCTATAATCTGCGTCTTGCCGAATGGCTTAAGGAAGACTGGAAAGATGCTAAAGCGGCGTACGAAAAAGCCCAAGACCTGGTAGGACAAGATCCCTTCAACGATTTAGCCTGGTCGCTTTACAATCTAACAGTTGGGCACGAAAAAGGAGTCAAAGACAGAGCGCGAATGCAAGAGTATGCGGAATATCTGGCAGTCGATGTCCGCTTGAAGGCCGACCGAGCTGGGGTCGACAAGTATGCTAACGAAGAAGATAGGGAAGCAGATCGAGAGAAGATGAAGGCCTTGAACGCACGCTGGGCTGAGGAAGACGCCCAGAAAAAAGCCAAAATAGAAGCCGCCCGAAAGATCCAAATGTTGCTCCGAATGGCCGAACGGCCTCGTGGTAATGACGGCGCAAGTAACGGAAACGAGGCAGCAGCCGCGCTGGAAAAGGCTCAAGAACTCGCGTCTAAGCATCACTTGGAGATTGATTTTGTTGTGAAGTAAACCCCACCGCGCAAGCACCTATGAGTGAACCAGAAAACAATGAAGAAACCGCAGTGAGTGAACATCACGGCAGAGTGCCAATCCGTATTCCTGCGAACATCGACGCAATGCTTGAGCACTTCGTCGAACATCGGGGAGAGGTCATCGGATGGTGCCTGTTGTGCGATAGCGCGATTCGCACCGAGGACGATCTCCTACCCGGTACAGACACCCATGATTGCGAGCTAGGGCGAGCGTTGGAGGCGGGGAAAGCCCCAGCCCAGGATGGGCAGCCTGCACAACACCAGATCGAGGCCACCACGGACGAAGAACAGGACGATGCGGTTGAAAACCTGCCTGACCGAGCTGTGACTCGCCATCGGTGCCGGGTGCGGCATCGCTTCCGCTGAGGAACATCTGCATGACGGCGCACAACGACAAAGCCCAGCCGCAAGTAGGCATCTTCTGGCTCCTGAAGGGCCAGCTCATTCTCCATGGCGTGGCGCTGAGTGAGGCGGAACCGTGTGGACGATTCTTCAACGCCATAGGACATGACAGCTACTGGGGCGAACTACAACTCACGGGCGCAGTCCCACGCGAAGTAGAGTACGACGAACCCCCGCGTGGGCGCGTGGTCTACGACGTTATTGCAGATCGATTCCATCTCTATGCGGACCGGTGCATACTCGCGGACAAGCAGCTTATAGAAGAGATCATCGCTCAGCTGCGACTGGCGGAGCAGCGGATTGAGATCGCGACCGATCTGCACTATCGCTGCACGAATTGCCTTCGGGTTAACGACAAATGAGGAAACACGACCGAAATCGCTATGGGGGCACAACCGCGCCGCCATTCTGGACAGGTCCGGAGATAGCAGATGAGTGACAGACCGAAGCGAGCCGCTCTGTACATGAGGGTAAGCAGTCTCGATCAACGACCTGAAAGCCAGCTTTATGATTTGCAGCAATTGGCGTCCCAGATGGGCTATGACATCGTCGAGCAGTATACGGATCGCATCAGCGGTGCCAAAGCGCGGCGTCCTGCATTGGATGCGCTTCTTTCTAGCGCCCGTTTGGGGAACTTAGACGTAGTCATGGTGAAGTCGCTATCCAATGTGGCTCGCTCCGTTAAGCAATGCCTCGCAGTGCTGGATCAGTTGCACCAACTTGAGATTGGATTTGTTTCCTGCCGAGAAAACATCGACACAACGGGGGCGATGGGTCAGGGAGTGGCGATTATCATAAGCGCCCTTTCTCAATTGCAGCGTACCCTCGTCGCCGAGGCTGTGAAGGCGGGGATGCGCCGTTCGAGGCTGGAAGGGGTGCGGATCGGCAGGAAGCCACTAGATATAGACAGGTCTGCAATCGTTCAAGACCGCATTTCTGGGCTGAGCCTTACCACGGTCGCCCAAAAACATCGAGTCTCGCGGGGAACCGTTTGTCGATTGATGCGGTTGGCCACGGGAATCCCACAACCTGCGCCCACCGAAGCTACGCTTCGTCCGCCGATAGTAGCCATGGAGGATTATGCGAGTTGCACTTTACGCCCGAGTTAGCACCCTTAACGGCCAGAATCCCGAGATGCAGTTGACCGAACTCCGCGAGTACTCCTCCCGTCGTGGTTGGCAGGTCACCGAGGAGTATGTGGATGAGGGTGTCAGCGGTTCCAAGGAATCGCGCCCTGCGCTTAATCGCATGATGGCAGACGCTCAACAGCGGAAGCTGGATGCTATCCTTGTGTGGAAAATTGATCGTTTTGGTCGCTCGTTAAAACACCTCGTGAACGCCCTCTCAAATCTCGAATCCTATGGTGTGGCATTCATCTCACTGCGTGACAACCTTGATCTCAGTACCCCCTCTGGGCGGCTGATGTTCCAGATCATTGGTGCCATGAGCGAATTTGAAAAATCCCTCATTCAGGAACGTGTGTGCTGCGGATTAAAAAATGCTCGCGCCCATGGTAAACAGCTTGGACGCCCGCGACGGATCGTAGTCCGTGATCGCATCGTGCGCATGAAAGCAAAGGGCATGAGTCTGCGGGACATCTCCGACAAACTAGGGATTGGCTACGGCACCGTCCGCATGCGGTTGGCAAAGTGAGCTAAAAACCCCCCACTCAGGTAGTCCATCGAAAACCCCAATCAAGAGGATTTACGGCAGCGGTTCTGGCGAGCGTTAAACACATGATTTGCGCTCGCAGCTGGATCAGTCCTCTGAATGCAGTCAGTGTTTACAAATCCACTCCACCTGGACGAAAAACCGGCTACCGGGACAACTGCCTTTACATCACTCCGGGATGGGATCTGCAGCAGGACAAGTGTACGAGATGCCGACAACCCGTCAAACTGGATTACTTCCGAGTGGTTGACCATTCGGGAGCTAGCCCCAATCCGACGAGCCGGGCGGGCAAAGTAAAGTCGCGCCTATCGCAGCGGAAGCGCCAACTGAGCTCGTTTGCCTACGGAGCGCTATGACCAGTACACTGCAGCACGCCCAGATAGGCGCTCCAAGGACCGACTGCGTCACGATACTGGTGAGCCATCACTCGGGATAGTTGATGCACATGAGTGAGGTCGTGAACGGCCCATGTCGCCAGAAGTTCCGATAGCGTTACCACTCCCAGCGCTGGATGCCTTCCGCGCCGGGTCAAGTCTTCGTGCTGTAAATTCAGTGCCTGCAGCGCAGCTAGGTTCTCCCTTCGCAGGCGGGCGAAGTCGTCCAAGAGTTGCTCCAGAGACTTGTCTTGACTCTCTTTCAACTGTGCAAAGCGGTCAAAGGGATCAAATGGCCGCGCTTCGCCGTTCTCCAGCATGATCCCCACCCGCGGCATCCAGTCGGTGCGCTCCCCGAAGATGAGGTGGCCCACGATGTCGAACGCGTTCCAGGTATCCGTTCCTTCGTTGCAGCGCACCCACACGTTGGGCAGCCCGCGCAACAGCGCATTTAGGGTTGCGGGAGTGCGGCTGAGAACTGCGATGGCCTCGGCCAGGCTGAATTCCGTCAAGTTTGCCATGCCTACCTGGATGCATGGCCAGCCCTTTGGACTCAAGCGACGGAGCGGAGGCGCATAAGAATCCCTTATCACCGACATCGCCGTCCCCAAGGCCTGACGATAGTTCCCGAGCAGACGGCCAACTCTTCTCGCAATCTGGGTTAGGGAAGGTTTGCCGACTTCTCGTCCAAGTGATTTAGCCTCCACACGGGACTGACTCCACGCGAGATTCGTAAACACATGGGTGTTTGTCGGTACGAATCCCGAAAATGCAGCCGACCGCTCTTGCCCGTCGATGGCACGCGAAATGTCCAGAGACACACGTAAGTTCGCAGCACGATTTTGAGATCGCTTCGCGGATTCGACTTGCTATCGAAAGTTACTGAACAGGACAACGTCGGTGTCGTTGTAGCGAGCGCGGGTGATTGCGAGTTTCTTGCCATCGCGTGACCAGGCGTAGGCGGCCACGACGGCAGGCTCAGAATCAAAATGCGTCAGTTGCACGGGCGGGCCGCCGGTCAGAGGCTGAATGTAGACGTTCTGTGTGTTGCCGGTCGTATTATGCACGTAGGTAATTGCGTGCCCGTCGGGCGTCCAGGCCAGCGAGAACGCGTTGTACGCTGGAGGCACCTCGATTTCATGTATCGGTGCGCCGCCTTCCAAACCCTGCACGAGCAACTTCAACCTTGCGTTGGCTCCCTGGCCATCGATACGGCTGTAAGCGACGGATGTGCCATCCGGAGAAACAACTGGGCCAAACACCTGGCCCTTCGCCAATTCCACGGGTGAGCCGCCGTCGGTGGAGACCTTGAAAATGTGTAGCACACTATCGGTGGCCGCGTATCCGGCATAGACCATCCACTTGCCGTCTGGCGTGCAGGAACCGACCTCCTCGTCCTTCCCAAAGGTGAGCTGTTTCAACTGACCGGTTGCGACGTTAAATCGCCAGAGGTTGGCTGTGTTGCTCTCGAGAACTCTGGACACGATGATCTCGTCGCCCGAACCGCAGGCCCTTGGAGAAAAGCTGAGGGCACTATCGTCCAGCAAGCGAACGCGGTTGCTGCCATCGGCGCCGGTAAGATAGATGTGAATCGCCACGTCTTCTTGGAGGAGCTTTCCAGCCGCGGTCCAGGAGAGATTGTAGCCGGTGGCTTGTTCGGTCGAGATCGGAGTCAGCTTCCAGTCGACCTTGTCACTCAAGACCGCGGGGGAATCGCCCACATAAATCGTAGCCGACTGGCGTCCCTGGGTGGTGACGAACGACTTACCGTCGGCTGTAACACTGAGCGAGCCGTACTGGCTCAGATCGTTGCTGACCTTGAAAGGCTTCCCGTCGGGATAAGGCTGAAACCATACCTGCTGGCGCAGGGTGGACTTTTCGGCCCCGACGAATAACAAGCCAGAAAAATCCGGCAGCCACGCCACATCGTGAACCAACAATGGCAACGGAATGCTCTTGACCAGAGTGCCTTCGGGGGTGAGCACCAGGATGAATGCAAGGGTATCCTTGTTACCCAGTTCTACGGCAGATATAGCGATGAGATTACTCGAAGCCGACCATGATGGATCGGTGTTGAGGCCGCTGGTGCCGGATTCGTGCCGAAGGATTACCTTTTCGTCGCTGCTATCCACATTCGCAATCAACAGCTGATCTTCGCCTTTGTCGCGGATGGTGCGCCGGTACACCATGCGTTTGCCGTCAGGCGAAAATGCAACGGCGCTGGCAATGTCGCTTTCAATCTGCCGCGAGGCCCCGCCCAGAGCAGGTACGGCATACAGGCTCATGTTATTGCCATTGGTAGGGTCGGCGTGTGTGTAGTACAGATAATTGCCATCCGGGGTAAACGTGGCTCCCGGTCCAAAGAAGCCAGCCTGCGGCGGTACGACCGTCACCTCGCTGCCCGTGACCACTTGCTTCACCCGCAGGCTGCGTTCGCCCTCACGCCTGCCATACGCTACCAACCTGCCGTCACCGGAGATGCTGGCAAAGCCGACGGCTTGTCCATGATCGGTGAGCGGACGGATGCTGATGCTGCGGGTGTCGATGGAAGGCGCGTTTCTGCTCAGGAGCTTGTAAGCGCCGAACGCCGCCGCTATGACAAGCACCACGAGCCCGACAGCCACTCCGGCTAGCTTGCCTCTGTGCCGCCGCGCCTCCGCCAGCAATACCGCACCTGAGGAGGCTGACGCAGAATATGGAAACGCCGGCACAGTTCCGGACGAAGAGGGCCGCGCTTCAGCGGAACCGGAATCAGCATGGCCCTCAGGTCTACTGTCCGCAACCGCTCTGTCTGAATCCGTCTCGCGCTTCAGCCGTTTCAAGTCGGCCCGCATTTCCGACGCGTGCTGATAGCGCAAGTCGCGGTCTTTCTCCAGCGCTTTGTAAATGATTCGTTCGAGATCAACCGGGGTCTCCGGATTCAGGCGCACCGGAGCGGTCGGCGTCTTATGCAGGATCGAGTCGAAGATGTCGCCCGATCCTTCTCCGTGGAAGGGGACAGATCCTGTCACCATCTCATACAGCACTGCCCCGAACGAAAACAGATCAGTGCGCGCATCCAGTTCCTTGCCGCGCACCTGCTCGGGCGACATGTAGCAGACGGTTCCGAGCGTCGTCCCCGGGCTGGTCAGGTGCTCTTCGTTCAGCAGACTCGCCTTGATAGTCGCGCTCGCCCCTGCCGGAATCCGGCTGCCGCGCACTGTCACCTTGGCCAAGCCGAAGTCCAGAATCTTGGCGTGACCGCGTTTGGTCACAAAAAGATTGGCCGGCTTTATGTCGCGATGAACGATCCCCTCTTCGTGGGCAGCGTCGAGCGCATCGGCAATCTCAATGCCCAGCGACAGCACCGTGTCGATGTCCAGCGGTCGTCCGGCAATGTGATGCTTCAGCGTCAATCCATCCAGAAACTCCATCGCGATGAAGGGCTGACCATGCTGATCATCGACTTCGTGAACGGTGCAAATGTTGGGATGATTCAGGGCAGACGCGGCTTTCGCCTCCCGCTCGAACCGGCTGAGAACTTGTGGGTCTTTGGCTACCTCGTCGGGTAGAAACTTGAGAGCCACAAACCGGCCGAGCTTCAGGTCTTCAGCCTTGTAGACCACACCCATCCCGCCACCGCCCAACTTCTCGACGATGCGGTAATGCGAGATGGTTTGGCCGATCACGTATCGCGCATCTTACGTAAGGCGGCCAATCAAGTCAATGAGAGGAACCCAACCTTAGCGCCTCGCCGCTGATTCAGACAACCGCAGTAAGCAGTGGAATTGCGACACTCTAATTTTGAACAGGCGTCTGATTGAGGTGGTCGACTTATCCTCGGTGTTTCCGGCCGAATCTTCGGCCAGTGTTTGCCAATGCTTTCCTTTCACCTGGCCGTATAACGCCCTACCCTTTCTTGTGACTTACGGCGTCTCGTCCGCTTTCAGTCGGCGGTTTGCCGACTTCTCGTCCAAGTGGATCGCTTCCTGATGGCGGACCAAGCGACCAAATGGCAGGCGCTCGGACAGTGAGCGCTATTGATTCCATGACAATGTCGGCTCCCAGACCCGAGTAAAGTTGGTGGCGCTAACCAACCAACAGGCTCGGGAGAAAGGAGCCGAACCATGATCATTATAGGAGTAGATTTTCACCCCGAGTTTCAGCAAATAGCTTGGGTAGATACAGAGACCGGTGAGTTGCAGGAAAGACGTCTGCAGCATCTCGAAGAAGGCGAAAGCTTTTATCGGGAGCTTGCGGGGCGAGGCGTGCGGGTCCGGGTGGGAATGGAAGCCAGCGGACACGCCCGCTGGTTCGAACGGTTAATGGGCGAGTTGCAGTTTGAGTTGTGGATCGGCGATGCAGCCGAGATCCGAACCAAGCGGGTGCGCAAGCAGAAGACGGATCGCCAGGATGCACAGCTGATTCTGAAACTCATGCTGAAGGATGACTTTCCGCGAATCTGGGTGCCGAGTTGGGAGAATCGCGATCTGCGGCAACTGCTGTGGCATCGCCATCGCATGGTGCAGGCCCGCACGCGCATCATGAACCAGTTGCAAGCCGTGGCCCTGAACGAAGGTCTGCGCTGCAAGAAGCGGTTGTGGGGACGCGAACGGCAGCGACTCGAATCCTTCCGCCTGGCTCCATGGGCGAGCCGACGACGGCGCGATCTGCTGGAGTTGCTGGATCGACTGAACCCGACCATCGCGGAGCTGAGCCAGGCAGTGGAGCCGGAGGTGGAGAAGTACCCGGAGGCGCAGCGGTTGGCGACCCATCCTGGTGTCGGTCCACTCACTGCGCTGGCTTTTGTGCTGATCATCGGGAAGGCGGAACGCTTTCAATGTGGGAAGCAGGTTGCCAGCTATCTCGGTCTGGTTCCACTGGAGGACTCCAGCGGGAATCGGCGCCGGCTCGGCCACATCACCAAACAGGGCAGTTCGATGTTGCGCTTCTTACTGGTGGAAGCAGCGCAGGTCACGGTGCGCAGTCTTCCGGAATGGCGCAGCCAGTATTTTCACCTGATGATGCGGCGGGGACGGAAGATCGCCAAGGTCGCCATGGCCCGCCGACTGGCGGTTCGTCTGTACTGGATGATGCGCCAAAAATCGGAGTATCAGCGGTCGAGCAAGTTCGGTTCGTACGCGGGGCAGCCCGGAAATCGCCATGGTGTGCAGTAGAACACCGAGCATATTGAGTGGGCACCCCGCTCCTCTTCACCGAGGAGTTCGAACTGGTAATCATGATCGCAGCTGCGACCGAAGAGATGCATGGGTCGGACCGAGTTTCCTGACCTGAGAGGATTACAAGGCGAGCCGTGGTTGGTTGGGACGGAGTTTTTTCAACTAGAGCGAAGTGGCGCTCTCTTTAGAGCGGGTGCCGAAATACGCCCTTGACAACGCCGACATTGTCAGAGAGGCGATTTCTCAACCGTAATCACGAAGTCCCGGATGTAGACGGTATATTGGCTTTAGGGAATCAACCCCAGGAGTTTCTTCGTGCGGTGAACGGTACCGCGCCCGACTCTGAGCGCCTTCACCATCTGGCGCTCCGAGTAGCCTTTCTCGTATAGCTCCAAGAAGCGCACGTCGAAACTGCTCAGGCGCGGCGAATCGAGCACACCCTTTTGGCTGCGCCCGTAGGGCAATCGTTTGCGACTCGCGGCCGCTGCTGCAGTTCAGGATGCAAAAAACTCACTGGAGCATTGCAGCCGGACGGGCGCAGGTGTACATTCTCGGTCGTCCAGCTGGAAGCGGACCAAGGAGAAGAGACATGGGATTTATCGCATGGATCGTGGTTGGACTAATCGCAGGTTGGCTTGCCGGGCAGGTCATGAAAGGCGGCGGCTACGGTGTACTGGTGGACATCATTCTCGGTATCCTCGGCGGCTTTGTGGGCGGGTGGATCTTCGGGCTTTTGGGAATCTGGCCAGGCGGCGGGATGATCGGCTCCATCATTGTGGCATTTGTTGGCGCGGTGATTTTGGTCTGGATTAGCCGCTTACTGAAAAAAGCCTGAAGAAGACTTTTGATAACTGTAAAATCGCCATTTCACTCATTGACCCCACCGCCCGGATCGTGAGTGTAATCGCCTGGTTTCGCCATTCATCATTCCTTATGAGGCAAGGTGCAGAGTTAATAGGCCGCTGGGCAAGCGGTTGCGAAAGGATCGGTGATTTGAAGTTGAAACAGGATTGTGCGCTCTTTGTTGGTTTCTTCAGCCTGGCGGTTCAGGCCGGGGAACAAACGTGCTGGAAAGGCCGTACAAGGAAAGACGTGGGGCAGAAATGTGTCGCCTTATTGCAGACCCTGGCACCAACACCGACCACCAATCCTAACTAGCGGAGGCACTTTATGGCTCGGCAGAAAGACTCCCTCTGGAAGATTATCTCCTTGCTCCTGATCCCGGTCTCGATCGTCGCGGCTCCTGCACTTGCTCCAAGTAGCCCATCTCAGAATGTCCTTTCGATTGGCCAGAAAGATTCCAAGAATCAGTCAGCCCAAGAGATTGCGGACCGCTTCAAGCGAGACACTGATTCTTACGAAAAGGCGTTTGATGAGCTGGACAAGCAAAACGTCTTAGACAAACCCTTCCGCTACGACCTATCTCCCCTCGCGCGCTACCTTGAACTCGAAATGCGTTCTGATCCGAGTGATGAGGCGCGACAGGCCGCGGCCATTCGTCTTACCATGATGCGCGACTACGAGGTACAGGTGCCCCCCAGCGACTATGCCAGGGTCGCTGCTGTCGTTCCACCGACTTCCCCGCTATGGAAGACACTGCCGGAATCGATCCGTTACATGTCGGAAGTGCTGCCACCGGACGCTGCGACGCAGTTTCTTGATGCGCTTGTGAAGGAGAACCCCGACCGTGTCATCCAGGCCCGCGCATTGATTGCCTCGGCCAAGCTGGCCGTTCGGCAGCACGACAGCGAGTCCGCCTCGCGCACCTACAGACGTTTGAAAGCAGAATATAGCGATATCAAGGGGCTTTCGTTCGATATCTCCCGGCTGAACCCAGACAACAAGATCGCCATCGGCAAACAGGTACCTATCTTTCATCTGCCTTCGATCGGTGGGGGTGGGATCACAGATGTGACCAATACGAAGCTTGCCGGAGGCTATTACCTGATCGACTTTTGGGCTACCTGGTGTGGTCCCTGCCTCGGTGAACGCGCCGGCCTAAACGGTGCCTTCGAACGTTTCAAGGGCAAGAACTTCACCATCGTCAGTATATCCCTCGATGAGAATTCCGAGGCCGTCGAGCGCTATCGCAAGACACGTTGGAGCATGCCGTGGCAAAACGCCTTCCTGCCCGGCGGGCAGGAAAATCAAACCGCCCGGGATTACGATGTCGATTGGATCGGCTTGCCGCGATTGGTCCTGGTCGGGCCGGGCGGGAAGGTCCTCGCCATTGACGATCAACTTGGCCGGGAGTCCATCCAGGGTACGCTTGAGCAATATCTGGGTCGCTAGCGGGGAAGCCAAGGGTCAGCAGTAAGACCCAAAGCCTGGACCGCGAAAAACACAGTGTTTGCCTGGCGACAATTGTAGCCAAAAACTAACGTGACGAGCGCGGATTGGGTCGCAACACCGATCGTTGGCGAAATATCCCCATTTCACTCATTGACCCGGTATCTGTTCAGATCACGAGTGACGGGCGTGCCAGCAGACCGGATCGCATGAAGCCGGGCGTCATTTCAACTTGACGTATCACGGCCTACCCTTTCTTGTGACTCACGGCGTGTCGTCCGCTTTCAGTCGGCGGTTTGGCGACTATCCGGACAAGTGACTGCCGACCGTCAGAGGAGAGGAGCCGGCTCCAGCTCGCTGTTAAGGCCGAGCGGTCACACAGAAAGGGATGCGCTCTGTCGGGGTGGGGCCCTCAGGCGTAGGCGAGGCGGGCGCGCCTGCCCGCAAAAGCCGCCGCGGCGAGCGCCAGAGTGAGGACAAAAAAGAGCAGCGGCGCCCTTGACGACGGTATGGTGCCAATGAAATCCAGGCCGCGGATGTGATTCACCACTCCGACATACCACCAGACCGTATAGATCGCTTCAAAGGTCTTGCTGGTTCCGCTCCACACGCCCAGGGCGAGCGCCAGGGTCGGAATAAAGAGTACGCCGGTCGCCCAAGCGGCCATCGCCCCCCAGTCGCCCGCCATCAGATCTCGCATGCCGGGACCGGCGGTGACGGCTGCCGTGAACAGGATGCCCGCTGTCAACGTTGCGGATAGTTGCTTCCTCAATGGCTCCGGACTGGAGAACATCAGCGCACCGGTATCGAAGCGGTTCTCTCGGGTCCCCAGTTGCGACCACACCAGCACCGGCCACAGCAGCGCAGCCGCCAGTACGCCAGCACGCCCGTTGGCATCGGCAACCGCCGCCGACGCCACGATCAAGCCGGCCATCACTGCGTACCACCACCAGCGTCTCCCTTTCAGCATGAGCCGCAGTTCGCAGATCACCAGACGGCCGAAGCGGGAGCGGCGCGCCTGCACGGGCAACGGCGTTAGGTGGACGGGCGCGGCAGCCGACGAGAGCTGGGTTGTTTCCGCCACCGGTGTATTCTCGCGGGCTTCTTGTCGCTTCCAGCCACGTTCATATGCTGGATCGAAGCGATGAAAAAACACGGCAGCCAGCGCGGTCAGACCGACAGCAACTCCCAGCCAGAGTATCCGTCCGAGAAGCATCTGGGCATCCCAATGCAATCCCTGCCACAGCACTGTCCTGCTGGGGGCAGCACCAAAATCACCGCCGCCTAGGCTGAGAGAAAAACTGCGCTTCCACGCTGGATCGATGGCCTTCACTGTCTGCTCCATACTGTTCATGAAGGCGCCTATACCAGCCATGTCTGGTAAGCGGGTTTGGATAGGTGCGGCCAGGATTGCCGTCCACACGAAGAAGTAAATGACGTTTCCGGCCCCGCTGCGCAGGACAGGCGCTGTTTCGAACAGGATCGCCATTGCGGCCACCACCGCCATAGCCGGCAGCACCACAAAAAGGAATGGTGCAATGAGCACTCCGACGTGGACAGCGCCTTCTCCCTTGGTGAGCTGCATGATGATCGCCGCTGCCATCAGCACCAGTACCATGGCTGAGAGCACAGCGAAATTGCTGGCCACTTTGGCCGCGGTATAGAAAAGACGCGTCATGGGGGTGGCAGCGAGAATGCGGCCGACGCGTGTCTGCTCATCTCGATCCACCGAATTGCGCACCACGTAGAACCCGACCAGCGATAGGAAGGTCGTGGTTACCAGCGTCATGAGCGCACTCAGCCAGGCGGTGTTGTACACCCCGCGATAGTCACCGAGCCGCATGACCACCTGGCCGCTATAAGCCGCGTATCCGAGATACACTGCAAAGGCCAGCGTGACCAGGAAGCTGTAGCGGCGCACGCGCTCCAGAAAGTCGGCGCGGGCCATCTGATACAGAATATGCAGTGAGTTCATACCGTCGCCCCGTCGCGGTGGCGTGACATGCAGAATAAGTACGCATCCTCCAGCGTTGGCGGAACCGGCCCTGCCTGCGGTGGAGGCGACTGCGCCACCACCCGGGCGTGAATGCCGTCGGCGCGGTGCATGGTGTTGCTGATCAGATAGTTTTGCCGCGCCGTGGGTAGCTCAGCGCTAGGCAGCACCCATTCCCAGACCTTACCCTCGACCATCCTTAACAGCTCCTCGGGGGAGGCGTGTACCACCAGGCTTCCCTGCGAGATCAAAGCGATGTCGGTGGCGGTCGCCTCCACGTCGGAGACAATGTGCGTCGATAGAATCACGATGCGCTCGCCCGAGAGCTCAGACAGCAGGTTACGGAAGCGCACCCGCTCTTCCGGATCGAGGCCGGCCGTGGGTTCGTCCACGATCAGTAGTTGCGGATCGTTCAGCAGCGCCTGGGCGATCCCGATGCGCTGCTTCATGCCTCCGGAGTAGCTGCCCAGCGGCCGCTTGCGGACATCAGACAAATTGACCAGGTCAAGCAGTTCTTCGATTCGGCGGCGCGCCGCAGTAGCATCTAGGCCCTTCACCGCCGCCAGATATTCGAGAAATTCCACCGCGTTCAGGTTGGGATAAACCCCGAAATCCTGCGGCAGGTATCCCAGCACAGTGCGGATCGCATTCGGGTCCTTCGCGAGTTCGGCCCCGTTCCAGTGGAGGGTCCCCTCGGTCGGTCGCGTGATGGTCGCGATGATGCTCATCAGTGTGGTCTTGCCGGCGCCGTTAGGGCCAAGCAGGCCGAGGATGCCCGGTCCCATCTTCAGGGAAAACTCGCGCAGGGCCCACTTGTCGCCGCTATACCGTTTACCGACGCGTTCGATCTGCAGTTCCATGATTTGTCCAGAGCTAGAGCCTGTTTCTCGTATACGCAAGCAGAGCTGCCCTCGTTCCCCCGCCCGCAGACCTATACCTGTCGCTCCGGTGGCAGCGCACTGGCAACTGTATCGCGAACCACCGCCATCAGGCAGTCGTGGTCAGAATAGTTCCCAGGCAATAATGGCCGCTTAACGACCTGTCGCCAAAACGTGTGCGTTGGACACCAAATTTCTCGCAGTACGCAGGCGTTGGCCAGCTCTACTCGATCTCGGTGAGCATAGGAAATGAAAACGCGACATGGTTTGTATGTTCGCATCGGCTGACAGAGCATTATGAGGCGATAAGACCAGAGAGCCAAAGGTAAGCAGAAAGATCACTCAAGTAGCAATCACTGGCCCGGAGTTTCTTCGAGGAGATCATGCCAAAAGGTGTCAATCAGGGCGCATGACCCGATGTGATCTCTCCGAAGCCGATTTCGGGACCGTGCGGGGCACAAGTCTGGTATGCCGACAACCCGTCAAACTGGATCAATTCCTAGTAGCCGACCATCCACGAACCGAGTACGACCAGATCACAGTGCGATCAATGCTGGCGATAGTCGTCCGTCCCGTGAGCGCCATAAAGCGTGGAGAGAGCCGCGATTGCGCTCCCCGAAACGAGTACCCCTCGGCGAGTGATTGCCATAGCAGCCTCCTACGATTGCGTCTCTAAGGCGCGACTTTGGTGGCAGTTCCTTCTGTGAGGGTTACATAACGGCCGTTCGCGTCGAGCATTTCATACTTCGACGTATACTGAGAGGCTGATAAGATCGTGATTGTAGTTCTTCCTTTGGCGGCTTTGCCAAACACCTTGTCTTCAAGCATC
Source organism: uncultured Acidobacteriaceae bacterium (assembly GCA_963737435.1). GTDB lineage: Bacteria > Acidobacteriota > Terriglobia > Terriglobales > Acidobacteriaceae > Bog-257. Next base: position 97,499 of record CAVTSI010000007.1, read on the forward strand.
CACGTCCAAGTATTTCCGTTAACCGTTCCTGTGCCGCTACCCACGAGTCCAGCACTGCTCGCGTAGAATTCTGTATAGACCTTCGCATCGCTGTCGTAGGCGATGATGGCGTCGGTCCTCGGTATTTGCCCTTCAGCGCGGCTCTCGACACAGAATCCCCCCGGACCCAAGGTAACTGTCGCGGTGGTGACACCCTTACCGGCCGGCACATACTCGTTGGCTTTAAGCTCGGTTTCCACTTTCCATGTGCCAAGGAAGTACTCCAACTTCTTGTGCTCGGGGCCTGGCTTCGGGCCCTCTGGTGGAGCTTGCGCGAGTGAGAGCGCTGTGAATCCGCAGATCAGAATGACGGCGACCGACGATCGTATGCTCATTTTCTTCTCCTTCGAAAGCGCGATCAGGTTTCTCGAAGCGCTCCCTTTTGTCAATGAACGCTACGACTCCGTCCGTGACGTGTCTTTAAGGATTTGCTAAGATTCGCCTAAATCTGATGGCCAGCCGTGAGGTATTTCATTTCGACGAGTTCACGCTCGACGTGCAAGAACGGCGTCTCCTGCGCGGCGCGGAAGCCGTCCACTTATCACCGAAGGCCTACGATGTGCTGGTTGCGTTGGTGCGGCAGCGGGGCCGCATGGTCACGAAGGACGAATTGCTGAGGCGCATCTGGCCCGAGTCATTCGTCGAGGAAGGCAGTCTCACGGTTCACATGTCAGCGCTGCGCAAGGCGCTTGGCGAGGACGCCCACCGGCCGATCTATGTCGAAACGGTGGCGCGGTCAGGGTACCGCTTCATCGCTGCAGTCACCTGCGATCTGGCCCACGAGAAGCCATTAACACCGAGCGCCATGACGCGACCCGTCGAGCTCTACGAGCTAGTCGGCCGCGGCCGGTCTCACCTGTTGTCAGGCTCGTACTTCGAACTGCCTGCCGCCGTGGACGCCTTTCGTTCCGCGATCGAGATCGATCCGACCTATGCACCGGCGCAGGCCGGCTTGGCGCGCGCACGGTGCGTGCAAGCAGTGTTTCGCGCGGTGCCGCACCAGGAAGCGTTTGCGGAGGCGAAGGCGTCTGCCTTACGCGCGCTGGCGATGGACGGCGCCTCGGCGGACGCGCAGGTTGCCCTTGGCACGGTCCTTTTTCTCAGCGAGTGGGACTGGAGGGCGGCGGAGCGCAGCCTGCAACGTGCGCTCGAAATCAATCCGGATCACACCGAGGCGCTCCTGCAGTATGGGTCGCTACAGGAAGCGCTCGGGCGGCTCGACGATGGGCTGCGTTGCAAGCAACAGGCGCTCGCGCGCGATCCGCGATCGCCCGGCGTTCTGGTGCAGATCGCCATCTCTTACTGGCATCAGCGGAAGTACGACGACACGCTTGTCTGGGCCCAGCGAGCGCTCGACGTCGACCCGAAGCATGTGCTAGCGTGCCAATTCATTAACCACGTCTATTGGAAGATCGGGGACGTCAATAGATTCGCGGCCTGGACCGTCAGCCAGGCCATCGCGTGGGGCTTTTCCGAGGAGAGAGTAGCGGTGTTGAAGCAGGTCACCGCGGACACGCAGCAGGTGTACGCGACGGCCGGCCTCGCCGGGGTGAGAAGATTCATGGTGGATCAGATCACGAACCCGCAACTGGACTTCGACATTTTGCTGAAGATGGCATTCTTCCGCGCCGCTCTGTATGGGGCGGCAGGCCGACTCGATGAAGCGTTCGACTGCCTTGATCAGGCCATTGCGTACCGCGACCCAGCACTCGTTCACCTGGCGGTCGCACCGGAGTGGGACAGCCTGCGCGGTGACCCGCGGTTCGCAGAACGCCTGCGATCGATGGCGCTTCCTTCGGCTGCCCATGACAACATCGGCAACTAAACGTGCCCTGGCAGTCGAGCTTCTGCTGGATGCGGTAGTGCCCGATTACTGCCCCGATCGCCGGGCCCGTTGCCGCCATGGCGGGGCAAAGTAACACCGACGCCGGCTCGAAAGCCTGAAAAGAGGCGGGCTTGTAGCCTGCTCACTCGTCCGGTTTGTTTCACTTGTCCGTGTAACGCCCCATGCGCGGATGTGATGCGGCGAACTCGCGACCACATTTCATTTCCGCGCCTAGCCGACTATACGTCCAAGTGACTTTCCCGAAGCAGACTTCGGGGGAACTTCGCGTCTTGCCGTCCGAGAAGCACCGATGCGCCTGAGGGAGCGTATCTATCGGGGGCGTAGTTCGCCTATCCCTCCAGGGACAGCCGGTTGCAAGGCAGCGTGCGGGCTGACCTACTGGTGCTTCGCGACCTTGCTATTGAGCAGCGAAATCAAGGACTGTCCCGCCGGAGTCGCTTTCACCGCAGTTCCAGAAACGATCTCCTTCGCGCTGACTTCCTTGCCGTAAAGCCTCTGGTTGGCATCGCTGTCCGGATCGAGCGAGGAGCCGTTAAGCGACGTCCCGGCAAATAGTCCCTTGGTTCGTGAGTAGGTCAACATGTCGGCCCCTCCGATCGCCATGCCAGCCGAAACGCCCGGGCCCGCCGCCGCACTCACTTCGTTGCCAACCTTCACCTTGCTGTTTAGGACCTTTTCCACCGCAGCGGGTGCCACGATGACAATGATGTAGTCAGTGGACGTCCCGCCGACTTGGAAGCCGGCGCTGGCTCCGCCAATGGTGTACATGGCCGGAGCCGACCATTTACCAGAGAAATTCTTGCCTCCGCGGCAAGTCATGGGACCGCGACCACCGGTTCCGCCGATCCCAACCGCGAACTTCTTCACGCTGGGTAGAATGATGATGCAATCGGCCTTTGCCAGCACAGCGGTTGGAACATCCTTCCTGGCGACCATGGCCTGCAGCACGGTAGTGGCATTCCGGATGGTTTCTTCATCGTCCGCCTTGCTGGCTGCCCACGCAGGCAGGGTGATGGACAGCAGCCAAAGAGATCCCAGCAGGAAAGAAAGAAATCTGTATGTGTTTCGCATGATGGTGTGAATCCTCCGTATGATTACAGGTTCTCTTCATATGCGGTCACGGCGCGGGTGGCACGAACGCCACCTGCACAATATCATCGCGCAGTCCGCCCGACAAGGCACCGACGGTCGTTCTTGACTTAGGGGTTCAACTACCGGCCCCAGCAGGAATGGTTACCACTGGCGGCAAATCCTACTTACTCCCGTTAACATCTCGAATCAACCCGCCGTGTATCACAGCGCCGTAATGGGGCGACTCTCATTACAGGAGAAATGCGGTCTCAAATGAAGAAACGGCGCGGCCGAAGCCTCGTCGAGTATCGAGGTCCAGTGGGTAGCGGGTCAGCCGCCGACCGCAAGGTGAAGTTCAGCCTGATGTACTTGTCGTCGCCACGAACGGGCCGATCATAGCAGCCCAAAACGCCAAAAACGGTCAATTCGCGGTGTCCACACACGTATTACACACATGAGAAAAACGCCCAACCCGTGCTGTTGAAGAACTCCACCAGGTCGCGGCCACAAGGACGGAACGCCGACTACACGGCCAAGTGACTTCCCCGAACCGGACTTCGGGCCCGCGTCGATACGCTGTCGTGAGCACGCCAATTCGCGACCTAAACCGAACGGGCCGCTCATCCGGGATTACGTGCGAGATGGCGATGTTACAACAGCTATGCATGCCAGCGTAGGCAACGGATAAAGCGGCAATGGCTTTGTCGAACGTGTCGCTCTTACCGAGCCACCCAGCAACCTGAGCAGGGTCGGCAATTGCCGTCCCTGCTCAGGTTAGGAAGCAAGGGCGCGAATGTCTACGTTCCCGCGATGCCCTTGTTCTGCAGAACCCGGACAACCACGCGGCGGTTTTCCGCCTGTCCTTCCGCCGTCTTGTCGTTGCCGACTTGGTGGCTCTCGCCCATTGCACCTGGAGCCAGCATTCTGGTGAGTGGGACATGGCCCTGCTGAATCAAGATATTGGTCACATTGTTGGCACGGTCGTCGCTGAGCTTCTGATTCAACGAAGCACTGCCGACCGAGGAAGCGTAACCTTTCACCTGGATCACATAGCCGTTGATGGTTTCGGCTTTCTTCGCCAGTTCCTGCAGTTGGGGAATGTACTTGGGATCAACTTTGACCTTGCCGTTGCCGAAGTAAACCGTCACCTCGTCGAGTATGTTGTAATCATCCAACTGGCCGAAGCGCTTGTTTGCGGCCTCAATGGCCGCTTTATTGGCGTCAATCTTGTCTTGCGCCTCCTTCATTTTCTGTTGCTGTTCCTGCATTTCTTGCTGTTGCCGCGCCAGCGCCGCCTTCTGTTCCGCCAGTTCCTGTTCGTTCTGCTGTATCTGTTCCTTCGCCGGGGCCAGGCCAGCCTGGATCTTTTGCGCATCCTCCAGATCGTTGCCTTTGAACTTGATTGAGGTGGCTACTAGTTGGTTTTGGGAGTTGTAGGCTCCCTCTACCTGGACCTGGAGACCCGGTACAAGCGCGGCCATCGACATTTGCTTGCGCCGCGCCTTGAAGGCCCCCACTACCTGGGCCACTTGTGTAGTGTCGGTGAGAACCACCAACACGCTGGACGAATCTGCAGTTCGTATAGTCATGGTGTCACCACTTCGTCCGGTTATCAGTCCCTCGGCTTTAGCGGACTGAGCTGCAGCGGTGCCACAAAGCAACAGAAGTGTTGCCAGTGAAATTGTTACGATGAATGCAACTACCCCAATTCTCGTTCTGTTCATGACTGCTCCTCTTTTCTCGAATTGTTCAGTGATTTTGAGGTTGGCGCTTCGTGCCGGCGGCCTGACTCAAAGCAATCCTAGGTTCGACTCGGTGTCGTCACAACGAGGGGAACCCCTAGCTGCCCGGAGCAGCCCCTTTCTGTTTTTGTGGGGGCCGTGATTATTACCGTTCCAGCACCACTTTCAGTCTGCCGGGACTTCGGCTCCCCGAATCGTGGCTGCCTGTGCCATGGTGACCCTTCCTTACAGGGCCTCCAAGACGAACCGAGATCCCCTGTATGAATAACGCGTTGTCACAAAGAACGCTGTGATGGAGGTCACACGATGGACGCATTGTGCTTGGATTACAGGGCATCCTTAAGTTGGCTGTCCGCAGATAGCTGGCGTGAACAGGCGTGGCTGTTGAAAAACTCTTTTTGGTCGCGCCTAACGACGCGGCACTCCAATCCCTTGCCGGCGAGCGTAAACCATTGAGGGAAGCTCCCGATGAATCCCGCGCCGGGCCAAAAGACTGGGTCTGTCCGCGGCATGACGAAAGAGGCCAGCAGGCTATAATCGCGAACACCGTGAAGTTCCTCCCCATAACTTCCTTGATAGTCCTTATTGCTCTGTTCCTGCCCCCGGTCTGGGCGCAGAACCCTCGGCAGGAATTGACGTCGGCATCCTCCGCCGTGCAACCGAACAGTCGGCCTCAGCCTGCGGCGCCACAACCCGCAGGTTCTCAGCCGGAAGCTTCTTCTCCGCCGAAGATAATCAGCGCTCATGCATCGGTTACCGAGCCGGCCCAGAGTGGAGCGACCAGGGTGGCTTCGGCCCAAACAGAGCAATCGCAGAATGCGGCTGCAAAGAGCCCTGGCTCCGGCGCGCCAGCAGAACCGGATGAATCGGTCTTCACGGTGCGCAAGACGGTGAACGAAGTCGACCTGGTTTTCACCGTCACCGACAAGCACGGCCACTACATCAAGGACCTAAAGAAAAACGATTTCAAAATTCTGGACGACAGCAAGCCGCCGGAAGAGATCCTCAGCTTCAGCAGCGAGACGGATCTGCCCCTGCAAGTCGGCCTGTTAATCGACGCCAGCGAATCGGTAAGCGTTCGCTTCAAGTTCGAGCAGGAAGCGGCCATCGAGTTTCTGAAACAGACGCTCCGGCGGAAGTACGACCAGGCCCTTGTCATCGGCTTTGACCTGACTCCCAAGGTCACGCAGGACTTCACCGACGACCCCGAGAAGCTTTCGGTCGGCATTCGCACGCTGCGACCGAGCAGCCTCACGGCAATGTACGATGCTCTCTACTATGCATGTCGGGACAAGCTGCTGAAGCAACCACAGGCTGGCCCCGTCCGGCGCGCCATCATCCTGTTGAGCGACGGCAATGACAACGCAAGCTCCATGACCCGCGAAAAAGCCATCGAGATGGCGCAACGGGCCGAGGTCTCCGTGTATACCATCAGCACCAACCCGACCGGCTCCGGCGGACACGGCAACAAGACCTTGGAACGCATTGCCGAAGCAACCGGCGGGAGATCGTACGTTCCCTTCCAGATCACCGAAGTAGCCAACGCTTTCACCGCCATTCAGGAAGAGTTGCGCAGCCAGTACGCGGTGTCTTACAAGCCGGCGGCGTTCAGGCCCGATGGGCATTACCGCACCATCAAAGTTCAAACGCAGAACCAGAAAGGCCTGCGCATCCGCAGCCGTAGAGGATACCGCAGCCCTGCGGAATACGGCGCGCCCAACCAGTAGCGCTGGTTTGCTCCCAGCCGCGTGGAGGTCCTTCTACTTCCAACCAGAATCCCAAAGTTCTTCGCTTGAGATCAAATACTTTGCAATAACAGATGGGATGAGAAGGCCGGTCTCCGGACGGGATGCTGTACGCTCCCAAGTTATCAACGCGCTCGAAGCGCAAGAGATAAAGGAGACCGGCAATGAAAAAGAGTAGCACCGCAAAGGCAGCGAGCAACAAGAATTTCGAGCGGAAGCTGACAATCGGTTTAGACCTAGGCGATCGATCAAGTTGGTACTGCGTGCTGGACGAAGCTGGCGATGTGATAAGCGAGCCGAAGCTGGGCACAACTCCGAAAGCAAGGAAGAAAGTCTTCGCTGCTATTCCACGCAGCCGGATAGCTCTGGAAACGGGGATGCACTCGCCGTGGGTAAGTCGGTTGTTGGGCGAGTTGGGCCATGAAGTGATCGTGGCGCATGCCCGCAACGTGCGTCTGATCGGAGAAAGCCGACGCAAAGATGATCGGCTGGATGCCAGGACCCTGGCGCGGCTGGCGCGGATCGACCCGCAGTTGCTGTCTCCGGTGAAACACCGCAGTGCGCGGGCACAGGCCGACCTGACGGTGATTCGAGCGCGAGCCAGCCTGGTGCGGGCACGGACGGCGCTGGTGAACACAGCGCGTGGGCTGACGAAGTCGTATGGCGAGCGGCTGCGGGGCTGCAATCCGCGCAACATGGACATAGAGAAAGCTCAGGCCTTGAGCCCTGAACTACAAGTCGCGCTGGGTCCGCTGCTGCAGGCTCTGGAATCGCTGAGTGAACGCATTACCGAATACAACCAGCGCATCGAAGCCATCGCGCAGCATAGCTATCCGCAGACTGCGCTGCTGAAACAGATCAAGGGAGTAGGCACGCTGATCGCGTTGACCTACATGCTGACCCTGGAAGATCCGCATCGTTTCCGCAAGAGCCGGGACGCGGGTTGCTACCTCGGACTGCAACCGGGACGAAGAAACTCGGGGCAGAGCCAACCGCAGATGCACATCAGCAAAGAGGGTGATCCCTATCTGCGAACCTTGCTGGTGCAGGGAGCGCACCACATACTCGGCCCGTTTGGAGCTGATAGCGATCTCCGAAGATGGGGTCTGAAGCTGGCCGAGCGTGGTGGCAAGAATGGAAAGAAACGGGCCATCATTGCGACGGCTCGCAAACTGGCAGTGCTGCTGCATCGGCTGTGGGTCAGTGGAGAAGTCTATGAACCCTTGCGCAATACGAAGCGAACGATGTTGGCAGCAGCATAGCTGAGCGAAGTATCGGAGAAGCCCAAAGCCGAGTTTCGGTGACTGCGCAGATGGCCTGGCCCAACTTCTATCCGCAAGGACGGAAGCCAAGGTCGCCGAACAGGTGGCAGCACCGACTGAAACGAGAACACCCAACTTGCACCGAGCGATAAATCGCTCATCAAGAGTGCGGATGGAAGGGTAGCGACAGGGCTTAACTCGGCGGAGAAAAACCTTGCTTATAAATAGGGATGGATAAAGATTCTGCTTGACTACGACCGGCCTTCTCATGGAAGGCCATCTCACACTCTATCTTTCCAGGCGACATCATCAGCGAATCCCTGCTTGTCTTAATTGTCCCGAAACCGGCATCCGGGAGATTACTCCCGCGAAGTCAGCCAGCATGCGGTGACGGCACGTCACGCCAACTTGACGTAAAACGCCCTACCCTTTCTTGTGACTCACGGCGTGTCGTCCGCTCTCAATCGGCGGTTTGCCGACTACACGTCCAAGTGACTTCCCCGAACCGGACTGCGGGCCCGCGTCGATACGCTGTCGTGAGCACGCCAATTCGCGACCTAAACCGAACGGGCCGCTCATCCGGGATTACGTGCGAGATGGCGATTTCACGTCAACCAAGCGCCCACCGAAGGCCAAGGAAGTGCAAGGGGGCAGCTCACACCGGAACTGCCCCGAGAATCGTCTGGTTCCCGCTACTCGCTGGCGTGATTGTTGCGTTCAGCGGTCTTCAGCTTCTCGATGTCGGCCGGCGTCAACTGCGGCCGGTCGATAGTCAGCGTCAGCTTGTCGAGCTTGCCGGTGAAGGTGAACGGAACCTGATAGTCCTGATCATCTACCGGAGTGCCGGTGTCGGCGCCGACGTCAAAGTTCTCGTCCCATTGCAGAATCAACGGCAGCGTGTGCGCCATAGTTTGGGTGGCCACCACCGCGCCATCAACCTTCAGTAGGCCCGTGCCACCCTGGCCGATGCCGCTCATATTATTGAAGGCAAGCGTACCCATGCCCATGCCGTTGTACTTAAAGTCGAACTCCAGCGTGTGCTTACCGGGTGAGAGTACTTCCGGGCCTTGCCATTTCACACGCTTCAGGTCGACCAGGTTCCAGGTGAACACGGGCTTGCCCTTGAGCACGTAGAAGCCGTAACCGCCGAAGCGCCCGCCCTGAGTGACGATCATGCCTTCGCCGCCGCCCTGCGGAACTTCAACCTCGGCCTTGAAGTTGTACGACGCGTTGAGAATGCTGGGCGCGTCGCCATTGGGCGTGCCCGTAATTACGCCGGAGTAGGTGAAAACATTCCGTCCAGCGCTGATGCTGGGCCGCGGCGTAACCAGCCGGGTCGCTACGGATGCATCCAGCGGCAGGACGTTATATTTCTCCGCCTCCTGCCAGAAGAGCTTGTCCATCTCCTTCACTTTGTCCGGGTACTTGGCCGCGACGTTGTCGAACTGCGTCCAGTCCTTAGTGACGTCATACAGTTCATAGGGATAGCCGGCCGGGTCCTGGTTCACTGGCCCCGCTACATCCCAGGGTGGGCGCATGACCTTGGTGCTGGCGATCCAGCCGTCATGATAGATGGCGTGGTCTCCCATCATCTCGAAGTACTGGGTGTGGTGGGTTGACGGCGCGTTGGCGTTGGCCTTGTCGAAGGTGTAAACCATGCTCACGCCCTCGAGCGGCTTCTGCGGGATGCCGTCCACTACTTCCGGCGCCGGAATCCCAGTCGCCTCGAGGATTGTGGGCACGATGTCGATGATGTGATGGAACTGGTTGCGGATACCGCCCTTGTCGGTGATGCGGGCCGGCCACGCAATGGCCATTCCCTGGCGCACGCCGCCGAAGTGGGAAGAAATCTGCTTGGTCCAGGAGAATGGGGTGTCGAAGGCCCAGGCCCACGGCACGGCCATGTGGTTATAGGTCTGGTCGGAACCCCAGGCGTCGTAGAAATATTTCAACTGGTCCGCGACCGGAACCTGAACGCCGTTGAACATCGCGACTTCATTCGGGGTGCCGATCAACGTTCCTTCCGCACTGGTGCCGTTGTCGCCGTTGATGTAAATGATCAACGTGTTGTCGAGTTTGCCCATGTCATCGACTGCCTGGATCACCCTGCCGATTTCATCGTCGGTATAGGCGACATAAGCGGCGAAGACATCGACCTGACGAAGGAACATCTTCTTTTCGTCGGGCGTGAGTTCGTCCCAATGCTTGAGCAGGTCATGCGGCCAGGGCGTCAGCTTGGCGTCCTGGGGGATCACGCCCAGCTTCTTCTGGTTGGCGAAAATCTGCTCGCGCAGGTCGTCCCAGCCTTTGTCGAACAGATGCATGTCGCTGATCTTCTTGATCCACTCCGGCGTGGGATGATGCGGCGCATGCGTGCCGCCGGGGACGTAGTAGACAAAGAACGGTTGGTCCGGCGCCAGCGAGTTAATGCGCTTCATGTACGCGATGGCATCGTCGGCCTGCGCGGTGGTTAGATTCCATCCAGGATGACCGACATAGGGATAGATTGCGGTAGTGTTGCGGAACAAGTTCGGCTCCCATTGACTGGTATCGCCGCCAATGAAGCCATAGAAGTATTCAAAGCCCATGCCGATGGGCCACTGGTCGAAGGGCCCATCCTGGCTGGCCTGGAAGGCGGGTACGTTGTGGTCCTTGCCGAACCAGGAGGTGCGGTAGCCGTTGTCCTTAAGAATGCGGCCAATCGTCGCCTTGTCGCGGGTGATGATGCTGTCATAGCCGGGGTAGCCGGTGGATTGCTCAGAGACCACGCCGAATCCGGCCGAGTGATGGTTGCGCCCGGTGATGAGGGCAGCCCGCGTCGGCGAGCATAGCGCCGTGGAATTGAAATTGGTGTAGCGAAGGCCCATCGCCGCGATCCGGTCAAGCGCCGGTGTGGGGATGACGCCGCCGAAGGTGCTGGGGACGCCGAAACCGGAATCGTCGGTCATGATCAGCAGGACGTTGGGCGCGCCTTTGGGTGGCTCCACGCGAGCCGGCCAGTAAGGCGTCGACTGCGCCGCGTTGCGCTCGATCTTGCCTTCAAACTTCGGTGGGAGTGGGGGAAGCTGCTTCCCGTTGATGGTGGTGGTTGCGCTGGGGGAACCGGGCGTGCCGCTCACCTGTTGCGCCACAGCCGGTGCTGAGGCGAGTAGCAGAGCCCCTCCTAAAAACTGCAATCCCTTCGAGAACTCTTTCATGAAAAGCTCCTTTCGATGGGCGCACGTGGCATTACTACAATGCGAGGCAAAAAATGGGGACAGCGGCGGCGGCTGTCGACTACTGCCCGTTGGTATTGGGAATCTACGACCACGCAGTCTACACCATCACTGGGTGGTATGGCTGTGACGGGCGAGTGGCGCAGCCTGCCATCGTTAGGATGGGCAACCGCGGAGGCCAGGCTGCCCGACGCTCTCGCCGAGGTATGCAGTCTGGGCATGACCGGATGGGGTTTACACGTTACGTCGGGCGCAACGGCCTGATCGGTCAGCGCCGACCTAGCCATTGCCGCAGCTCATCGTGATATACGATCCTGCCGTGAAGAGTTTAATGCGGCTGGCGCTGGTTGCCATGTCGCGGAATCAGGACGGCTTTTGCGCACCCGCTGGGCGAGCAGGTGGCGAGCATTAATGCTGTCGCCGCGCTTAACCAGAGTGGGGCCAATCATATTCCTGAGTAGTTGGCGAGAACAGCCCATTGCGTACGTTATTCCGGCTGGCGGCGCCCATCGCCGATTGCGTACGAGATGGCGATTTCAAGCTAACTATCCTCGGGATCGCGTAGAGGGCTGGTTGGGGGTTGGCGACAGTCTAGAACTCAGAGCCAACGATCTCGGAATAGATTGACTGCCGCTTGGTCGCACCCTATCATCGGTCATCCTATTCACGTTGCCTCGACATGATCGAAACGACGGTTTCGCACTACCGCATCCTCGGAAAGCTGGGCGGCGGTGGCATGGGTGTGGTGTACAAGGCCGAGGACACCCGGCTGCGCCGTTTCGTTGCCCTTAAGTTCTTGCCTGACAATGTCGCCAGGGATCCTCAGGCGATGGCCCGATTCCAACGCGAAGCGCAGGCCGCGTCCGCGTTGAACCATCCCAACATCTGTACCATCCACGAGGTAGACGAAGAAAACAGCCGTGTGTTCATGGTCATGGAGTACTTGGACGGCCTGACGTTGAAGCATTTGATCGCCGGACAGCCGCTTGATCCCGAAGAGTTTCTTCGGATCGCGATCGACGTGGCCGAAGGACTCGATGCGGCCCATAGCGGAGGTATCATCCATCGGGACATCAAGCCTGCCAACATCTTCGTCACCCGGCGCGGTCACGCCAAGATTCTCGACTTCGGTTTAGCCAAGGTTTCAGGCAAAGCCGCTCAGGGAAGCAGCGATGCAATCGAAACCATGTTGCACGAATCGGATTCGCTGGATCTGACCAGTCCGGGAATGATGCTGGGCACCGTGGCCTACATGTCTCCGGAGCAGGTGCGGGCCAAGGAGTTGGATGAGCGAACCGACCTGTTCTCATTCGGGGCGGTCTTATACGAGATGGCCACGGGCAGAATGCCCTTCGATGGCACGAGCCCCGGCGAAATCTGCGGCGCAATTCTGCATCAGGAGCCCCCCCTGCCGTCGCATCTGAACCCGAAGATCTCTTCAGATCTGGAATCCGTTATCCGCAAGGCGCTGGAGAAGGATCGCAACCTGCGATATCAGCACGCCTCGGAGATGCGGAGCGACCTTCAGCGGTTGAAGCGCGATACGGAAAGTGGAAAGCTTTCCGCAGTGCGTAGCGATTCCATGGAGACTCCGCCGTCGTTACGGAGTGGAGCGCCCGTATCGCGCTCGAGCTCCCCTGCCATCGCAAGCGCTGCAGGTCCGTTATCCTTGACCGGCGAGGTGCCCCCTTCTACAGCACCAGCACCAAGTCGTCGAAAGTTGGTTTTCGCGACGACGGCGATTCTTCTGGTCGCAATCGCGCTAGGAGCGTTTTTCTATCGGAAACATGGAAGGAAGATTCTTGGACAGCAGGACACCATCGTGCTGGCGGATTTTGCGAACACGACCGGTGAAGGCGTTTTCGATGGAACGCTGAAACAAGCCTTAGCTATCAAGCTGGAACAGTCACCGTACCTTCAGCTGCTTGCCGATTCGAATGTTCGATCGACGCTGAAGTTGATGAATCTCCCGCCTGACAGCCACTTGAGCAGCGATGTAGCCAGAGAGCTTTGCCAGCGCAGTAATAGCCGGGCCGTGCTTAGCAGTTCCATTGCCAGCATGGGAGCGCACTACGTGATGGGGCTGCGCGCAGTGGACTGCCAGACCGGCGCCACCCTGGCGAGTGCCCAGTCGGAAGCCGACAATCGCGATGCTGTGCTGAAGCGACTGGGAGAGGCGGCCGACGATTTACGCGCAAAGCTGGGAGAATCCCTAGCCTCGGTACAACGTACCAGCAAGCCGCTGGATCAGGCAACAACGTCGTCGCTCGAAGCGCTGAAGGCCTTCACCGAAGGTCGCGCCGTTCAATGGCGGCAAGGCGATGCGGCATCCGTTCCGTTCCACCAGCGTGCCATCGAACTTGACCCAAACTTTGCCCGCGCCTACGCGGCGCTGGGTATGGCCCAGTACAACCTGGGTGAGTACGACGCGTCTGCAAAGAACTTCGCCAAAGCTTTCGAGCTGCGTGACCGGGTGAGCGAACGTGAGCGGTTCTACATAGAAGCCGGCTACTACAGCTTTGTCACCGGCGACCTGCTGAAGGCCGATCAGATTTATGTGGACTGGAGTGCAGCGTACCCCGACGACTACACTCCTTATGCCAATCTCGCGCTGAACCAGATGTTTCTTGGACAATACGAGAAGGTCATCGAATCGACGCGCCAAGCCATCCGATTACATCCGGATTCCGGCTCCGGCCACGGTAATCTGATGAGCGCGTATGTGAGCCTCGACCGTCTGGACGAGGCCAAGGACGTGTACGAACAGTCGATCGCCAAACATATCGACCCTGTGTATGTTCATCTGCAACGCTACTACATTGCTTTTCTGCAGCACGACTCATCCGCCATGCAGCAGCAGTTAGACTGGGGTAAGAGCAGGCCCTCTGACGAATGGCAGTTTCTATCCGCCGCTTCCGCGACCGCGGCTTATCACGGCGAACTGGCCAAGGCTCGGTCCCTGGAACGGCAGGCTGAACAGCAGGCACAGGCTGCGGACAATCCGGAGCAAGTCGCGATCATGATTGCGATGTCTGCCGGACGGGAGGCGGAGTTCGGAAACATAGCCGGCGCACGGCAACAATTCGCGTCGGCAGCGCCGAGCAGCAGTCACGATGGGATGATTACTGCGGCCGTGGCGCTTGCAGCCATGGGAGACGTGGCTCCGGCCGACAAAGTCGTAGGTCAACTCAATCGGCAGTTCCCATCAGATACCATCATCCAGACTTACTGGCTCCCAACTCTTCGGGCCATGCTTGCGTTGGACCGGAAAGATCCGCAGCAGGCGCTCGCAGCCCTTGGCACGGCTTTGCCTTATGAACTCGGCGACCAGGGCTACTGGCCGATGTGTCCCGCATACGTCCGTGGGAAGGCGTATCTGCAGGCGGGACAAGGACAGCAGGCGGCGGCTGAGTTCAGCAAGCTCTTGCGAGAGCGCGGCATCGTAAAGAACTCTCCTTTCGGCGCGCTGGCCCAGCTTCAGTTGGCGCGATCCCAGGCGCTGGCCGGCGACGTGGGAGCAGCACGCATTTCCTATCAGAACTTCTTAGGTCTGTGGAAGAATGCCGATCCCAACGTGCCGGTTTTTCAGCAAGCCAAAGCGGAGTATGCAAAGCTGCAATAATTCCGGCGTTCGATACCACAAGAGTGTCAGGCGGTGATCCCACGATCGACGCATCAGTCGGGTAGCTGTCGTAAACAGCCCAACTCGCACCCTATCTGAACCGGATGGAATATGTTCCTCGGAAGTCGGCCAGCATCCGGCAACCGCATTGCACCGCCACTTGGCCGTATAACGGCCAACCTTTCTTGTGACTTACGGCGTGTCGTCCGCTCTCAGTCGGCGGTTTGCCGACTGCACGTCCAAGACGTCCCCGAAGCGGACCTCTGGCCCGCGTCGATACGCTGTCGTGAGCACGCCAACTTGCGACCTAAACCGAACTGGCTGCTCATCCGGGATTACGTGCGAGATGGCGATTTTGCGTCCGGTATCCCCAAAATGGCAAGAACACCTGCGCGGCGAACGCCTTAAGGGCGGCCCTTGCGGGCGGCCCCGTTTTGAGTAGACGCAGTGTTTACGACCCGCAGCTACGTCAAATTTCTTTGCCTACTTCGCTACAGCTATTGCTGGCGGCTTCCAACTGCCGTCAATGATCGAAGGCGGAGTCTCCTTGGGCCAGTACAAACGCAGCATGGGAATGAACTTGGCCTTGGGAGCAGGCAGCCAGTTAGCTTCCTTCGTCTTGCCGGGTGAGTCAGCCTGGAGATATAGGTCAACCGAGCCGTCTGCATTGGAGACGAATTTGTTGCGGGCGCTGAGGGTATAACGGTTCAGCGAGTTCGGGACAAAGAAGTAGTCCTTGTCGTACATGGTGAGCGACCAGAAGCCGTTCACTGGCGGCAAATCACCCTTGTTGATGTGCATGACGTACTTCTTGGAAGCCCCGTCGTATTCGTCGCCAGCAGCATCTTTCTGCGAAGTGGGATAGATGGCGTCCTGCGGACGATTGGCTCCGAGGCCGATCGCCGTAACGAGGGCGCGCTGGATATAGTCCGTGCCGTAAATGCCAATGTTCTTGGTCAGGTACGTCCAGCCGTTGACCGGCTCAGCAGCCTTCTTGAAATACTCCATGATCTTGACCTGCGCGACTTTGGGGACAACCTTGATGGCTTCTTTGTCGAAAGCGCCCAGCTTACTGGCATCGAAGTCCTGTCCCGGGATGAGGCCAATGGCCTTCATCTTCTCGACCATCGGTGCATCTTCCGCCGCAGGAGGGTTGGTCTTCATCAGCTTGGCGAGGTAGTTGAAGTAGTCGTTAACGCTCATGGCGTCGACCTGGTCGCGGATGCCGGTCTTCATGTCGAAGCTGGGATCGACTTCGCCGGCCGCCGGAGTGTACGGCTTGCCATACGAGCTGAGCGGCACCAGCGAGACCTTGTCCTGTAGCGCGTGGACCTTGCTGTAGTCGTCAGGAGTGCCGGTGCAGTATATGCGGCCGAGGATCCAGACCATTGCGGTGGGCGACTTGTATTCGGTTACGCCTGCCGGGAGTGTGCCCGACCATCCCGGACCGGTGATGGCGTACTTCTGGGCTTTGTCGCCCGTTGTGCGTTTGCCGGGGACTTGGAAGACATTGGTCCAACCATCCAGCATGGGCATCAGGTAATAGCGGTCGCCCATGTCCGGCAGGCTGAGGATCCACGGCTCCTTGGAAACGTCTACCCAGGCCGTCGTGTATAGAGTGTCGGCGTTGGGTGCCGTCACTGCATGGTTATCCACCGCAGGGTAGTTGCGGAGCTTGAGAATTTGCCCCATCGGGGCATGCGCCGCGTCCGCCGTAGCTACGTTCGTGAACTGTCGGCGCGTCATGTCCATGGTGACTAGGGGGTAGCCGTAGACGTAAGCGTCAACGGCGTTGCTTACGGCCTCTTCTACGCCGGGCGACTTGGCCGCAGGCGTGGGATTGGAAGAACAACCACTAAAAACCAAGAGAATTGCGACGATACTGGCGGATACAAACAACTTTCGTTGCATCATGTCTCCCTCAGAAGGTTGTAGCCGAGCTGATCCCAGAGCGCAGAAACTGTGAGGCAGCGCGCGCGAAGAGCTGGGCTGAGTGCCAGATGTATTGGTGATTCTAAGCAAGGATAGCTGACTCCTAGCCTACAGCGCAACGATCATCAGCGGATGACGAGGCAGCGGTCGGGCCGGTTGCGCCAACTTCTAAGCGATCCCATTGACTGTCCGGAGATAGCGATCGAGAACAGGGCAACTCACACCCAATCCGGGCGGAGGGCGTGCGGCTTGGATCGCGTACGACTTGGCGATTAATGAGATGGTCCGCCGCTGAGTAACATCGTTGCTCGGCAACGTACAAGGAGGATCATCGCATGCACATCACATCCATCGGCGTCGATCTGGGCAAGACCACGTTTCATCTGGTTGCACTTGGCGAACAGAGCAAAGTACTAGTTCGCAAGAAGTTTTCACGCAAGCAGTTGTTGGCCTACACGGCGAATCTCCCGTCATCGTTGATTGGCATTGAGGCCTGCTCCGGGGCGCACTTCGTAGGTGCCGCGTTGCGCGGCCAAGGGCACGACGTGCGGCTAATCCCGGCGCAGTTCGTGAAGCCCTTTCTCAAGGCGAACAAGAACGACTTTCTCGACGCCGAGGCCATCGCCGAGGCCGTGGCCCGGCAGAACATGCGGTTCGTTCCCATCAAGACCGACGAACAGCTCGACCTGCAAGCTCTCCACCGCGTGCGCGACCGGCTGGTGCAGCGGCGCACGGCGGTGATCAACCAGATCCGAGGCTTCCTCATCGAGCGCGGTATTACCTTCCCCAAGCGACCGGCGAACCTGCGCAACAACATGGTGGGGTTGCTGGAAAATGCCGAGGCGAACCTCTCGCCGCGCATGCGTCGGCTGCTCGAAGGTGTGTGGCAAGAGTGGAAGCAGCTAGAGGCCCACATTGCGGAGGCCGACGACGAGATCGAGCGCATCGCAAGCGCCGATGCAAGCTGCCAGCGCCTGCGACAGATCCCAGGAGTAGGGCCGCTGGCTTCCACCGCAACGGTTGCGGCCATCGGCAACGGCGCTGCCTTTCGCAAGGGCCGCGACTTTGCCGCCTGGCTCGGCTTGGTCCCCAAGCAACGTTCCACCGGCGGCAAAGCCAGACTGTTGGGGATCAGCAAGCGTGGCAACGAATATCTGCGCCGCCTGTTCATCCATGGCGCACGCGCTGTGCTGTATCGAGTGAAGTACGACACCGGCGGCTTCGGACGATGGGTGCATCAACTCGAAGCACGAGCCCCACGCAACAAGGTCATCGTTGCCATCGCTAACAAGCTCGCACGAATAGCCTGGGCTGTGCTGTTCCGCGGCGAAGTTTATCAACACCAGCCCATAGGCACAGCGTAAAGCGGGCCGTGGAAAAGACGCTTCGCTTGGAAAGCCAACACCGCTTTCCACTTTTCCACCGCCTCGACGGCGGCGATTACTAAGCTCACCAGAGTCTGCTGAGGAGAGAACGGACGAGAGAACAGTCAAACGACGTGCCGGAGAACCTGGCTGTTGAGTTGGTTCTTGGTAACCGAGCGATTTATCAGGACCGGCGCGTGCGCATCATCATCGTGGCCCGGAGACCAGTATCTCCACTCAGAGGCCGGATACATTTACGCAGACTGACCCTTCGCCCACCTACTCACCTCTTGCAGTCCGGCGGCGGACCATACATCTCAACAACTATCTCCGCCAATCGACTGGGCAGATGGCGTTTTGACCAGAACGGGTGTTATCATCCCGCAACGTTCACCGGCCGACGCAAGAGGAAGAAGACATGCCCATCGCCCGGCCGATCAAGTTCGCCCACGTCGTCTACCGTACGCGCCGTTTTGACGCAATGCTGGTTTGGTACCAAACCGTCTTCGATGCCAAGGTCCAGTACCAAAACCCGGGGCTCGCGTTCCTGACGTTTGACGACGAGCACCATCGCTTCGCCATTGCCAATCTTTCACTATTCCAACCGAGCGGCACGGATTGCGACCGACAGGGAGCCATCGGTGTGGACCACGTTGGTTACACTTACGCCACGCTGCGCGATCTTCTAGAGAACTACGCTGAACTGAAGGCGAAGGGAATCACTCCATACTGGTGCATCCACCATGGCGTCACTATTTCTCTGTATTACGCCGACCCGGACGGCAACCAAATGGAATTTCAAGTCGACTGCTGCGCATCCAGCGAAGAAGCGGCGGCCATGATGTACAACACGTTCGACAAAAATCCCGTCGGAGTCGAGTTCGATCCCGACGACTGGCTCGCGCGACTCCGTGCAGGCCAGGATCAATCTGGTTTCCTGTCGCAACACATTGACGAACCCATATCACCCATTCGTGGAGCATTCAGCAAAATCGTCGGAACTGTGTAGTGAACTCGCACCCTATCTGAACCGGATGGAATATGTTCCTCGGGACTCGGCCAGCAGCGGGCAACTGCATTGGCACCGCCACTTGGCCGTATAACGCCCTACTCGTAGATGTGATTGGGGCGTTGTCCCCAAGTCTTGTTCTGGGAAATCTGAGTATGGGAGTGTAGCTGCGAGGGCGTTCACATCGCCGCGCTACGGTAACAGCTTTCCGCCGAGGATGTTCTGAGACGACACCTTGCCCGCGTTCATGTCGCGCACGGTGATGTTCTGGCTGATGACCCGTTGGTTGTTGACGCCATAATTGCTGTAGCTGGTTTGTGTGGTGATTACTTTGCCATCCACGTAGCAGGTGTTGATCTCGCTGATGAGATTGCCGAAATTGTCGTAGGCTTGCATATAATTTCTCCTGCTACAGACTACTGAGAAGAGGGGGAAAACGGGTAGAAACGGCAAGATGTCTACCTGTCACTTAAAATAAAAGATGTTCATGACGATTGCTCCGCCGCCAAGCCACGGAACGCCGCCCAAAGTCGGTCAGCAGGCGCCGGATTTTGAGCTTCCGGACTCCACCGGCACGGCACGGCGGTTATCGGACCTGGTGGCTGTTAGTCCGCTGGTTCTGCTGTTCTATCGCGGCCATTGGTGACCCTTCTGTCTCCGCCAGTTGGCGGAATATCGCAAGCACTACGAAGCCATTCGTGCCGCTGGTGCCAGCTTGGTGGCTGTTTCCGTGGATGCCCCGGAGAAGTCGGAGGCGGTTCGGCAGCAACTTCGACTACCGTTCCCGATCCTCTCCGACAGGGAACGTCGCGTCGTGCAGGAATGGGACATTTACAACCCGAAGGAAAAAGGAGGCATTGCCAGACCAGCGGTATTCATCCTGGCGCCGGATCGGACTGTACGCTTCGTCTCGGTTGATGGGGTTAGCGCTCGGGTTCCAGCGGCGGATATTGTCGGTATGCTGCGGGAAGACACGGACACCATGCCGACACGCCGCAAGCTTCTGATTCCAACCCTCTCCACCTTCTTTCGCGCCGCCAGGAACGCGCTCCGCTTCGGCGCTCGCCAGCCAAAAGCGCAGAGGTAGGGGACGGAAACCCGCTCAGATCGAACCTAGCAAGGAGCGCGGAATGTGGTATCCATAGTGATCCGGCTCAGAGGTATTGGCGGCGTAGCGCCCGGCTGCGAGCCTCGCGCTGCACGAATGCGGTGAATTGTCATTGAAGCTGCTTTTCGATCTTTGCCTTCTCAGCCCCAAGCTCGCGCTTCTTCTCGCTCGTAGCCTTGAGCGCATCCAGACGCGATTCAATCTGGCGCTTGAGAGCCTTGAGCTTGGTGTCCACGTACTCAGGCTCTTCCAACTGGTACGACTCAAAGCCAGCGCGGAGCATCTTGCCGAATTCCTCAAGCGCAATCATCTCGTCAATGGCGCATCACACCATCTGGGAGGGGCTCGCAAAAGATCATCCACTCTCATGGAGTAGGAACTCGCAGTCGATGGATGCTAGGGCGTTTCGCTTTCACCCGCCTGGTCCCCGACGCGGATCGCTGGCGCCGAAGTGGACGCCGGTGCCGTTGTCCATGACGGCTTGGCCGTAGCCGAAAGTCGGAGTTCGCAGAGGGACGGTTTTAACCTGATGTCCGAGTTCCCTTAGCACAACCGTGCGATCGCCTCGACAGAAACGCGAACCTTTTAAAAGCGGTTTCGGAATCGGCAGTCTACGATATCGTAGCGCATGTAGTTCGGCGGCTTGCCCATGATCCTTGACGGACGATATGCGGAGCCCAAGATCTCGCTCAACCGGCGAGTGATCAACACGCTGCTTCTGCTTCTCCTCTTCCGCGTTACTGCCGGCATTTCCATTCTGCACGTTGATGAAGAGCGCATGCAGCACCTGCTCGCCGACAATCCGCTCATCGGCAGCGTAGATTTGTTTGCCGGCGGCGAAACCCTCAACCACTTTTCACTCGTCGCCGCCGGAATTTTTCCCTACCTGCTTGCGCTGATGTTGGTGCAGGTTGCCGCCGCGCTGTCTCCCAGGTTGAGGGAAATGCAGCGCGGGGAGCATGACAAGGAACGCCTCGAGTTCGTTGCCCGCATCGTCAGTATTCCCGTCGCGCTCCTTTTCGCCTGGTCTCTCAGCCGGTATCTTGCCCAGCAGGTCGGGCTGTTTCCGGGACACATCCATTGGTTCACGCGGGCGACGTTCTGGCCTTCGCTCGGAATTGTGAGCCTGGTTACGCTCGGCAGTGTGCTGTCCACCGCTATCAGTGAGCGCATCTCCCGTAAGGGCCTCGCGACAGGTACCGACATCGTTCTGATTGGAGGCTCGAGTATTGTGTTCCTCAAGCAGATGGCGACCACCGTGCTGGGTGCTCCCAGCAGGCTGGTTGCCGGCGAGCGCATCGCATGCATCGTGCTTGCCGCGCTCCTCGTCATCATCTTTTCCATCTACCTGATCAACACACAACGGCAAATTCCGGTCCAATACGCTAAACGAATCGTCGGACGGCGGATCGTGCCGGGACAGGCATCATATATTCCGCTGCCGATGAACTGCGGCGGCATTCAACCGGTCTCGGCAGCCATTGGGACATTGTTTTTGCTGCAGTTGGCGCGCGGCTTCTTCCTCTTGCATTCGCGTACCTGGATCGGACACGTGGGCCTGCTTATGACTGGCTGGATAGATGCCCCAAATGGCGGGTATTGGTTTGTGCTGGGCTGCCTGATCCTGTTCTTTACGTACCTGTACAATTTCTCTGCGAACTGGACGGAAGAGCCGATCGCGGAGTCTTTGAAGAAGTACGGTGGGTACATCCCGGGCCTGCGTCCGGGGTCGCAGACGGACGCCTACCTCTCGCGCGTGGTCCGCGCGATCAGTTTCCCGGGAGGACTGGCGCTTGCGGTGCTGGCGGCCGGTGTTCCGTACGCGATCTTGCGAGTCACCCACCTGAATCTTACGGTCACGATTCTGTCTCTTTTCGTTCTTGTTACGACAGTTCAGTCGGCAAGAAGTCGCGTTTGCTCGTATCGCTACCTCGAGACTTACGAAGGCTTCTTCCATACCAGCCGCAAGAAGAGCCTGTGGGATTACCTTTGCCCCAAGTAGCGGCTGACGGTCAAGCCGGAAGAATTTGCTCGTAGCGCGCGCCCTGCCTTTCCCACACTAAAGAAGCCTACAACGAAACCGTCTTTCACCGCTGCGATGAAGAAGTTCTAAGACGCGCGCAATTTCGGCTCCGCAGACAGGCCGCTCAACTCGGGTTTCAAGTCATCCCCCTACCGAACGGGTGATGTTCCTTGGGAGCATGCGACTGGCCTCGGCCAGACAGGCTGACAAGGAACGCGAGTTGAGAGATGATGTCCTGTGTTGAGCTGGGCGGCAGTCACAGCCCGCGCCGACAGTGGTGCCACAAGAGCCCGATTTTGGGAGCAAGGGTCTGGGGCCTGCGTACAGGTCATTGATGACGTTCGGCCAAGCCGACGATCTCGTTTACGAGTTTGCCTCATACAGCATCGACGCCCCGGGCCGCCCACCTCAACACTTGCTGGAGGTGTGCGTATCGACACTTCTGATGCGTTCCTTACGAGTCGGCATGGCGCCTGCAACTCTACCTGGGTGATTCGACGTCTTAAATGCGTTTGTCGTTCCTGATCCGCGAAAATAGCAGCGACGAAGCCAGTTGGGGGGGTTGGGCGTTTCCCGTCAACTTGACGTAAGTGGACTTCACGAGCGGCCCGGCGAAGCTTCCCCGAACCCCGTTTGTACAATTAAGACAAGCGGGGGATTCGCTGATCATTTTGTGCGGGACGGATAGGGTGTGAGACGGGCTGTTCGCGACAGCTATCGCCACGCCATGGACGTAGAATAAGTTTTCGCCCAAGGCGGACTAATGACAAAGCACCCAGACGAGCCGTCCGTACAGATTGAAGTCATCCCCGCTGCACCGGAGCAGGAAGCGATCCTGGGTAACCTGCTTGAGCTGTACATACACGATTTCAGCGAATTGCGTGATTTCGATCTAGGTCCGAATGGCAGGTTCGGCTATAGGCCCCTCCCCCTTTATTGGAGTGATCCTGACCGTCATCCCTTCCTCGTCAGGATCGATGGAAGATTAGCAGGCTTCGCGTTAGTGAAGAGAGGGTCGGAGGTGTCCGGGAATGAGGCTGTCTGGGATATGGCGGAGTTCTTCGTGATTCGTGGATACCGCAGGCGGGGTTTTGGAATTCAAGTAACCCATGAGCTGTGGAGGCGGTTTCCTGGGCAGTGGGAAATTCGCGTGATGCAGTCGAATGTTGCCGCCTACCATTTTTGGGCACGTGCCATTTCCAAGTTTACGGGCGAGGCGGTTCATCCCGTTCCTGTCAAGAAAGGCGGGGAGAACTGGGAACTCTTCTCATTTGAATCCAAGCTGGTTTCGTAGCAATAGATGTTGGGAAATCACCATCTGGTACGTAATCCTCAGCACGGCTCTCGTCCGCCCCTACGTTGGGCGACCTACCGCCGTCTGAGCGGTTCTGTATTTGCCAGGACGGGTTCCCATCTCCCATTGACGCGGGCCCGAAGTCACGTTGTGGGTAGTCGCCGCCGGCCCGACCTGATCACTCCCGTGGCACGCCGGTCACGGAAACCACTTGGACGAATAGTCGGCAAACCGTTGAACTGCCACTCACGTGCAAACTCCCGAGATACCGGCTTGTGGGAAGTGGCAGCCAAGATGAGTTTCTTGACCCTACGGGATCAAATCCTCGGCTATAGCGAAGGCGGTGGCGCCCATCACAAGGCGGCTGGTTCGCGATTCGTGAGCTGGTCTACCTTGTTTTTCAGCAGACTGACATCGACCCGATTGCCGTATCTCGGCTGATCATTGCTGTTTTCCGTTTCTGGCAGTTGTGCATTACCCAGTCCCATTGTGAAGATGTGATAAACCGGGATGTTCTTCTTCTCGACCAGGTAGCGCACTACCGAGTTCGCTATCGCCTGTGAACTCTCGATGCCCGCCTGCCCGCCCGAAGCTGAGAAGCCCTGAATCTCGATGATGTATCCCTTCTGGTCCTTCAAGTCCGCGGTCATGACGTCGAGCGCCTGTTTTGCCCTCGCGCTCACCGCGGTTTGGCCGGGACGGAATCGAATTTCGATCTGTGCCGCCAGGTGATATTGATCAATGCTGCCGACCACCTGCTCCACCGTGTGCAGACGATTGCTGGCCTGCAGGGCAGTCTGGTTGGCCTGCTGGGCGCGGTTGCCGGCTTCAATCGCATCTCTATCGGCCTGATCAGCCTTGGCCGACGCCTGACGAATTCCTTCCTGGGAGCGAGCATCCACGTCTTTGATCGCCTTGGCATTGGCGGCGGTGAGATCGTCGAGTTCGTTCACGCGGTTGCGAATCGGCCGGAGCTGGCGCTGTACGTACTTCTTACGGGCGACTGGATTGATCTTGCCCCAGAAGCCCTGCCGCTCGATCTCAAGCGACTGATGCGCAGCTAGGTTCTGGTCGGAATTGACGTTTTGTGTGGAAGTGGATTGGGAACTGCCCTGCGTCTTCGCAGCCGTTTGGTTGTCGCCAGGCACTTGTTGCACCATCGCCGGCAGCCTCAAGGCGGCGGCCAGCAGTAGCGTAAACAGCATTGGGGTCTTCATTGCTGGTTCCCCCGTGCGCCGGTTAAACCGGCGAGGTGTAGTGAATGAAAGTTTCATACGATAAAGAGCTAGCGACCCATATCGGCCCCGAGTCATGCGGAGTCACCCGCGAGGGTGGCGCCGAAGCGTTGACAGGGGAACGTGCGGGCCGGGTATTCAGCCGCGAAAGAGCCATCCTCCGGGATGCCGACGCTATGGGGGATAGCGGAAGGCCCCATCGGACGCACCGATATCGCGAGGTGCAGCCGAGTCCCGCGCGGTCAGAGACCCCGTGCACGTACGGAAGCACCTCGCATGGGAACCGGGAGATCCCGTGTTCGCCCAGAGCAGACAGTGAACTGGGACGCATCGGGAAGTCTAAGGACGTACGCCGATGATGAACGAACACGGGAAGTCGGACAGACCTGTAGTACCTGAGAAGTTCCCGAACAATGCTGGGAAACCGGTGACGGAGGGAACGGAGGGAAGGGGTCTGACCAAAGGGAACCTGCCTCAGCAAAACGCGTCCCGGACACCGAGCCGGAGCAACGCGCCCAGTGCGCTGAAGCGGGTACGTCAAGCAGCAAGCAAGGATAAGAAGTTGCAGTTCACGGCGCTCTTGCACCACATCTACGCTCCGGAAAGGCTGCGCACGGCCTACTCGTGTTTGAAGAAGGAGGCTGCACCCGGCGTGGACGGAGAGACGTGGCGGCACTACGGCGAGACCCTCGGGGAGAACCTCCAGGATCTCTCCCATAGGCTGAAGTGTGGAGCGTACCGAGCGAGGCCGGTGCGTAGGGCATACATCCCCAAGGCGGACGGGCGGCAGAGGCCGCTCGGAGTTCCGGTGCTGGAAGATAAGATCGTCCAGCGCGCGACCGCCGAGGTGTTGAACGCTATCTACGAAACCGACTTTCTTGGTTTTTCGTACGGATTCCGAGCGGGGCGAAGCCAGCATAACGCGCTGGATGCGCTCTACACGGGCCTGTTGACGAAGAAGGTGAACTGGGTGCTGGATCTGGACATTCGCGGCTTTTTCGATGCGATTTCGCACGAATGGCTGGTGAAGTTCGTCGAGCACCGAATCGCGGACCAGCGCGTGGTGCGGCTCATCCAGAAGTGGCTGAACGCGGGCGTGCTGGAGGATGGGAAACGAATACGGATGGAGGAGGGAACGCCCCAGGGCGGCAGTGCCTCGCCGCTGCTGGCGAACCTCTACCTTCATTACGTCTTTGACCTGTGGGCCCAGGCGTGGCGCCGGAAGCGAGCACATGGCGACGTGATCGTTGTGCGATTCGCCGACGACATCGTGGTTGGGTTCCAGGTGAAAGCTGATGCCGAACGGTTCTGGGCGGAACTGGTCGAACGAATGCGGAAGTTCAGCCTCGAGCTGCATCCCGAGAAAACGCGCCTTCTGGAGTTCGGACCGTTCGCGGCCGCGAACCGGAAGAAGCGTGGAGAAGGGAAACCGGAGACGTTCAACTTCCTCGGCTTTACGCATATCTGTGGAAGGAAGAGGAGCAACGGACGGTTCACGGTGGTGCGGCAGACGATTCGTCAAAGGCTGCAAGCAAAGCTGAGTGAGGTAAAAGCCGAACTCAGGGGACGCATGCACGATCCCATCCCGGAAGTGGGCCAGTGGCTGCGCTCGGTCGTGGGTGGACACATCCGCTACTACGGCGTGCCGGGGAACGGCACGGCGCTGTACGTGTTTCGGCTCAAAGTTGGCTGGCTCTGGCATCGCACGCTTTCGCGGCGCAGCCAGAACGCTAGCGTGCTGTGGGACCGGATGCGGCGCTTGATCGACCGCTGGTTGCCTCCGGTGCGTATCCATCATCCTTATCCCCTGCGCCGCATGGGTGTCATTACCTGAGGTAAGAGCCGGATGCGGGAAACCCGCTCGTCCGGATCCGTGGAGGGGGTTGTGAGCAATCACGATCCCTACTCCGACAGAGTCTTGGTCCGCAGTGCGCTGCTGTGTTCGGCAGGCCCGATCCAACATTGGATTTTGGAGCCACCCTCCGGTATGCCCTAAGTTCACAGTAAATACAAATAAGGGAGAAAACCAGGCGTCACCTATTTATTGGATAGGTTCTAGTTGCCCGATACCCAGCCCGATGGAGTTCCCTAAGTGAACTCGGAGGCTGGTTTCGCTGCCAGCAATTGGTTCATGTACTGCCTCTGTGCATCCAGAGCCTTTGCCGATGGTCGGCAACTCCGTCGAAGATCACCTCTTCCCCAATCCGGATGGGCCGACCCAGACTGAATTCGGTACTTCCGCCACGCTACACGTCACTACCCACCAGGACATTGCGTCCGGGCAAGCGTCAAACCGATCGCTGGGCGCTCCCCTTGCTCACATTGAGGGTTCGACATACCTGGGACCACGAAAGCCCGTCACACCGTAGCTCAGCCAGCGTCAACCTGAACACGGGGCCTTCCGAACTTCTTGCCCTTGGCGCGCGCGTTACGCAGCCCGGCCCTGACCCTCTCCTGGATCAGCGACCGCTCGAACTCGGCCATGGCGCCGATGATCTGGAACATCAGCCGTCCCGAGGGTGTGCTCAGATCGAGATTGTCACGGAAGCTGACAAAGGCGACTCCTCGCGCTTCTAGTTCGGCCAGGGAATTCACGAGGAACTTGAGACTCCTGGCGAATCGATCCAATTTCCAGACGAGCACGACATCGCAGTTCCGTCGCTGAGCATCGGCCATAAGCCGGTCTAGTTCGGGACGGGAATCCTTTGCGCCCGAAACACCATGGTCGGTATATTCGCCGGCGATCTCCCAGCCACGGCGGGCGGCGTACTCCCGGAGTTCCGAGAGTTGCATCTCGGGATCTTGCCCGTTGAGCGTGGAAACGCGGGCGTACAGAGCGACGCGAGCAATGGTGAGGGGTGGTTCTTGAGCGTGGGGTGATGCGGTGTTACCGTGATGTACAGCCATTGGGTGCCTCCTGATAGGTGCCCTGGTTAGCGTCGTGTCGGTGTTTGCGCATCGGCACGGCGCGCTCTATTTACGTTTTGCGGTACGCGCCTCGACTGAATATTTTGCTTCTCTCTCCTTCAGCCTTGCGCGGTATCTGCGCTGAGTATCAGCCTTCTTCTGGTGATAGTTGGGACTGCTCGCATAGAACCCTTTGCGACATGCATCGGAACAAAATTGATAACTGCGCTTTGCCGCGACGTACCACTTCTGCTGGCACATTCGACAGAGATGAACCTGCCCTAAATCGCCCGCCGAATCCAGTCGGACCATGGCGATCACTGCATCGGCTTCGGCAATAGTGCGGGCTCCAATCTTCATTTGAAAAGACTTGCGGTTATCGTCGGGCACCATCCCGAAGTGCCAGGTGTTCTCGAACACACTAAGAGTTACTCGGGGACGGAAGATGTACCGTCCCAGCACTTCGTTCAGCGAGTGGTGACGTCCCTCCAGTTGTCGGTGTTCTTTCAAGAACTCGTCGGCATTATTGACGCCCGGCGTTATCGGCCTCTGCCAAGGCGGCGGTCCAAAGCTGTGGTCGGTCCAGTCAGATTGCAGCGCCTCCAGTTCTCGACGTATGAACACAACCCGCTCATGCGAGCGTGTTCCCCTAGACGCGTTGAGCCATTGCACGGCAATTTCGGCATCGCTCAGGGTAAGTTTTCGAGATTCCTTCGCTCGCTCGACCTTGGTGTCTGACGTAGGACTCGATCTCGGGAGAGGTTGCGCATCCCGCGCTGTTCTGGAGGACCTGTGCCTAGGCTTGCTTGACTGTACCGTTATCACACGTCTAGTTGCCATTCGTGGAAACCATAACTCTGGACACCGAAGATGTCAAGCCCTATCGTTTGCACATGCAAGCGCAGGGTGGCACAGAGGCGCAAGGAGGATGGTAGCGATGGATGGCAGCAGTCTTTTGCTGGATAGACGCCAAGCGGCATTCCAGTTCTCTATTTCCCTGCGGCAATTGGATCTGATGATCGCAACTGGGGAAATTCCTGCGATGCGGATCGGTCGTCGCGTCCTCCTGAGCCGCATTGCCCTGGAAGCATTTGCGCTACAGGCATCGTCGGCCGGTCAACAAACGCCGAAACCCGAAAGGGTAGCGTTGGGATGAGCATAAGGGTGATGGCGACAATATGGACGGAGGCACCGTCTCAAAGAGGGCCCTTCTCATTTTGCTCGCAATTCGAGCGTGCCGTATTTGTTTCGGAGCGCAGCCTGATCGAGTTCCTAGAACGTCACCGCGAGTCAGCCATCGCGTTTGCTGGAGGCCAGCGGTGACCGCAACTCCGAACATCCGACTCCGCGATCAGCGGATCCCAGGCTGGTATTGGTCGCAGAACGAGCTAATCGACCAAGTCGCTGCTCGGGTTGGTGTCTATGGCATAGCCGTGTACAACGTTCTAGCCCGGCTTTCAAGGCATGACGAAGTGTCCGGGGTGAGCGCCGAAAGAATCGCGGCAACCCTTGGCTGCTCGCGGGCTCAAGTATTCCGGTCCCTGGCTGCACTCGAGACGGCGGGCGCGCTGATGCGGCGATCCGTTTCGGGAGCTGAATCCAGCTATACTCTCGTCGATCTCAAGTCGAAAAATCTCCCACGCGTCTCTGTCAGCGACGGGCATGCCGCCGATAACCCGCCTCAGTCAGCGACGGGTGGTATCTCAGATAGAGCCGGGACCCGTCTCTATCAGCGACACGCTAATAAGGAAGCAAAACTACAAGACTGCAAGACTGAACTCCCCGCTCCCACCCTTACGGACGACTTCAATTCCACTGAAGCCGCGATTTACATCGGTCACAACCTGGATCTCGCCGGTCGGGAACTGCAATGGATGCTCAGGGATGTGATCGACAACGAAAAAAAGAAGACTGGCGCAACCGCTCGAGAAATCGCGGAGGCGATGGTTGAGGCTCGGCGATCGTATGAAGCCGCAGCCAAGGGGAGCAAATTCGTGTGGCCGACAAAGGCATTCTTCGCCCAAGGCATCTGGAAACATCCCGAAGACTGGAAGGAGAAAAGCAGTGCGCAATCAGCAGGAAGCGCCCGAACACAACGCAATCGTGCAGCACTCGAAGGACTCGCAGCCGCGATTCGACAGAGAGATGCGGATCGCAAACATGGTGACAGTAACGTCTGAAGTCATGGGTACTGAGGTATCCACCGAGGCTTTAAAGCTCTGGGTCAATGCTCTATGGGATCTGGACGACGGAGTAATCCAGAACGCACTGCTTCGATGCTGCCGTGAAATGCGCGGCAGGAACTGCTTTCCGCCCACACTCACTATTGCAGATGTGCTGGACCGGGCTGGAGTAGTGGTCGAGTCCGAAACGGACGACGCGGAGTGGCAGGTGGCCTGGGATGTCGCTGTGCGCCATGCCAGCAAATACATCGTCAGCAACCCGGAGGGCGAGTACGAGGAAAAACACTACTTTGGCGAGACGGTCGTCATTCCAGAATTGTCTCAACGAATCCGCGACACCGTGCGACGGATCGGTGGCTGGCGAGCAATCAAGTGCATGTCCAACGATGACTTTCCCTTCGTGCAGAAGCGATTTCGTGAAGCGTACCAAGCCTGGGAGGCCGCTGAGTTCGCTCTCTCGCGCAACGCCCTCGCCGGTATTGGTGGATTCAAGGAGTTGATGGCCGGCAAAAGGATGCCAGAGGGAAAACTGTTGGCAGATGTGCGGGCGGAATCTCGACGGTTGTTAGAAGTGGCTGCGACGAAAGGAGTGTGTATTAAGAAATCCTAAGGCCAGAACGGCTGCAACTGTCTTAGAAAGAGGACCCGCGACCTGACGGCAAGGTTAGGTAAAAAAGACATATCAGAACATGAATAACCTCGGGCACAACTCGCAGATGACCGCTCCCGCCGAGCGTGTTATCGTTCTTCCCGAGGCGCACTCCGGTTATCCGCTGAAAGGAGACTTTGAGCGGATGGCGAGACGGAGGTTTCAAAACCCGAAACCGTTTCGGGAAGGCGCGTGGTGGTGGATGCTCGTCTATCAAGATACATTCACCGCTGGCAAGTGCGAGCGCCGAAAGAAGCGGGTAAAGCTCGCTCCGGCAACGATGAAGGAGCGGGAAGTTCAGAAGGTGGCAGCCGAGTACCTCCGGCCCATCAACCAAGGGCTGGAGGCGATCGGCTCAGCTACGAACCTCGCAACTTACGTGAACGGCACTTACATTCCGGTGGTGCTGCCGCTGATGGCAACAACGACACGGAGTCGTTCGCTTGGGATAATCAACAACTATCTGCTCCCCGTATTCGGCAAGTTGTGTCTGCGCGATGTGGGGACATTGCAACTCCAGCGGTACTTCAGCGGGATGGCGTCTAGCAAACTTTCGCACGAGTCGAGAGACAAGATCCGCGACGTGCTCTCCAGCATCCTCGGGTCGGCTGTGCGCTATCAGTTGCTGGTGAAGAACCCAGTCGAGGGCGTGCAGCTACCGCCATGCGTCATTGGTCGGCGCGTGCGGAAGCCCAACATCACCTCGGAGCAGTTCGAGCAAATACTTGCGCTGATGTCTGAGCCCTACGCCACGATGGTCTACGTCGCAGTGTACTCGGGCCTGAGGGTCAGCGAACTGATTGGGCTGCGCTGGGATGATGTGGGATTCGACTCGCTCATGGTCGATGAACGCTGCTGTCGCGGTGACTGGTCCGCTCCCAAGAGTGAAGCCAGCAACGCTCCGGTAGCGGTTCAGCGGCATGTGATCGAGCGGATTCACCGGCTGAAACTTCTCACCGTTGACGGCAAGTGCGGCCGTGCGGTGCGGAAATACAAGCTGGTGAAATCGGACGGGCCGGCTGATCTGGTGTTCCAGTCGGTGCGGCAGGGCAAGCCGATGCGGGACAACAACATCCTTTCACGTCACATCAAGCCAGCAGCGAGGCAGCTGGGACTCGACTTTGTGAACTGGCGCTGTCTCCGCACCTCATATGGAACCTGGTTGAAGAGGCACCGAGCCGACATGAAGGACATCCAAGGGCAGATGCGGCACTCGCGTATGTCCACGACTGCGGATATTTACGTTCAGGACATTCCGGAGTCGAGGCGCAGCGCGGTGGAGCGGCTGCCCTTGCCGACGGTAGTGCAGTGATTTATTGGAACGTTTTGGAACGTAACGTGATGCCGAATAGCTTGCAACTCGTTGATTCTATGGTGGCCAGGGACGGAGTTGAACCGCCGACGCCAGCCTTTTCAGGGCTGTATTCTGCCAAGGTTAAACCATTCAATCTAAAGCAGCTAACAAACTAAACTGCACCATCTTGGGTGCAGACTATTGGTACGCTAATGGTACAGGCAGAGAACACACAGGATTGGCCAATGACTGAACAAGCAAAAGGAACGAGAAACATAGCGCGGTTTCATCACGTCAGCGGATCGTGGGGGCGGAGGTCAATGAGGGGGGAGAAGGATAGCGATAGCGGCTTTCTGGTGCGTGCCATCGCTTGGGCACCCATGAATTCTGTCGAAGATGAAGGTTGACCGTCAGGCGAAGGCGTTCATGGTTGCCGCCAACGCTCCGAGCCCGTTCACGCCAGCCACACCCCGAGCGAAGCGCGGGCAGCTAGACGATTACCTCTTGCCACCTGCGCCGACCGACACCCCTGCTATCCTCACAGTGCCGCCTAAAAGAAAGCTATTCGCCGTGCCGCCGATTCTAAACGCACAAGGGATCTCTAAGACTTACGGTGCCACGCCGCTATTTCGGGGTATCGCCTTCACCATTGCCGAAGGGGACCGCATCGGGCTGATTGGGCCCAACGGCTCCGGCAAATCGACGCTGCTGCAAATTCTCTCCGGCGCCGTCGAGCCCGATAGCGGAGAAGTAGCGTTGCGCAAGCGAGCCCGTCTTAGCCACGTTCAGCAGGAATCGCAGTTCGCCGCGGCCCTGACCGTGCGCGCCGTGATCGAGGCCGCTCTTGAACGCTCCGCTGTTCCTGTCGAGGAGAGGCAGGCCCGCTTCGCTGAGACGCTCGGGCGCGCAGGCTTCGAGGATCTTGAAGTTAAAGTGCAATCACTTTCAGGCGGATGGCGCAAGCGGCTTGCCATCGCCGAAGCTCTGGTTCAACAGCCCGACATCCTGCTGTTGGATGAGCCCACGAACCACCTTGACCTGGCCGCCATCGAATGGCTCGAAGAACTTCTCCAATCCGCATCCTTCGCCTCCGTTGTCGTCAGCCACGACCGGTACTTTCTGGAGAACGTCGCGACGACCATGGTCGAACTGAACCACGCTTATCCAGAAGGACTGCTACGGGTCCCTGGCACCTACAGCAGGCTTCTGGAGGAGAAAGAAGCGTTCCTTCATGCCCAAGCCAAACACCAGGAAGCGCTGGAAAATAGAGTGCACCGCGAGATCGAGTGGCTGCGGGTGTGGGTGCTTGCACATTCAGGACAAAGCCAATAGCAATGGTCAATCAACCTCGGCGCTGCGGAAGAATCCCGGAAATCACGCATTGGCGGCAGCAAGAAGAGACGGCCCTTGCTAAGTTCGTGGAATTCACGGTTGCAGTCGCGGTGTGCGCAGTGAGCCACCATAAGAAACTTCCTGACGGGAATTCGGCGAAGTGGCGGGTTAAATCAGCACGAAGAGTATGAAATGGATCATAGGTCGATGTCGGTGACTGGCGTCACCGAGTGATGTATCACTCCGAAAGGAAAACCGCCACACAGAAAACGTCACGTCCCCTTGATACAGATCGTACCCGTACTGGTTAGTTCCTAGCAGCCCGTGGTGCAAGTCTAGATGCGTGAGCAAAAATGCTGAAGTATCCACAGGCTTGGTTCATAGAATATGCACATGGCAATGGGCACGCGCAAGCGGCGGGAGAAGCAAGAGGACATCTGGATCGCACACACCGAGTTGGCGTCAGCGCCGGGACATCCGTCGTCGATATTGATGAGATTGAGAAAGAACTCAGGAAAGCAGGAGCCGCCATCGACAAGGCGAAGACAGCGACGGCGAATTACCATGCACGGCTTTCTGGTCTGTGCGATTGCGCCAGTGCAGGGAAGAAAGCACCTGCAGCGAACGGACACGCACACGGCATGAGTGTTGCTACGGGTGACTAAGGCGCTGGCGCGTTGAGACCTGTAGACCTTCAAGCCGAGTCATGCCGCAGAGTGTGGCCACCGATGTAGCATGTTACATCCCCCCTCGCCTGATCCAACGGGACTCTATTTCCGCTTTCGGATGTTTCTGCTGTCAAAGGGGTTCAGGCCGTACAGTATTTTGGCGAGGGACAACCACAAGAACGGCAGCAAAGACGTTCTGGGCGGCTTACATTTCGTATAGTGGCTGGATGAGGTCGTCGCTACTATCTTGGATTAGCGTTGCGGAGCAGGAGCAGTCTCGCTGGTCCGCGGCGCGGGACAGTAGCAAGACTGGTAGCTCGTGGGATCGAGCGCTTCAGCCGCGCAGTACAAGCCGCGCGCAATGTCGTCAGGCAGCGACAGGTCTGAACTCGAAACGTTGTACAGCTTGATCCACTGATCGCGAGTCTTGGAGTCGTTCTTGATTTGGTTGTAGAGGATTGCCAACCTCGCCGCATCCAGTGGCCGCATCTTCCATTGCTCAGAGAACGTGTACTCCTTCTCCCACGTTCCGCCAACGGTGACGCTGGCCTTTTCGAGGTTAGTGAGGTAGTAGGTGGATTGGTCAGCCAGGGTCCCGTCGCGCTCGAAGGTCACCACGCGAAAAGCGGGATTCTGCCCGTAGATAGGTGAGATGGCCGGATTGATGAGAACAAATAGTTTGTTGCCACCTGCGGCATTGATGAGCCGGAAGTCGTCCGCATGAGTATGGCCCGCGAAGCTGGCTATGACCGTATCCTGGTATTTCGCCAGCAAGCTATCGAATTGCGAGGTCCAGGAGGGAACCCACATGGGCACCATAGCTTTGGCGCAAGCACTGTTATTGGGTGAGCGGCTTCGCAGTAACTGGGACACGTATTGCTTCGTAGTTGTGAAGCCATCCATTCCTGGTGGAATGTGAAACATGAGCCAGATCTTTTCGTGGGCGGCTTTGGCCTGGGCGAGGTTCGACTTCAGCCACTGGAGGAGATCGGCGGGGCCGGTGGAGGCTACGGGTGCACAGCCATCGCGGAAGCTGTCAGCGTGATACTGCTCGGAGAAGAACACGGTGTTCAGGGAGAGAATGCGAATACCGCGAAGCGAGGGGTGCGGGACGTTGTAGCTACCCAGAGCCTTCCACTCGGCGCTAAGTCCGTCATCGGCCTGGGCGAGGGAGCGAGCGAGGTCGGCGGTATCATTCAGAAAAATCCCATTCGCACGAACACTATAGTTGCCGCACTCCTCATCGTTGTTGCCCGGCGTAATCAGGATCTTCGTATCGGGGAATCGCTTGCGAAATTGGAGCGCCACGAATGCGACAGTCTTGAGCACAAACGAGCGGTAGTGCTCGCGATCCTGATCGTGCATAGCGCTGGCGAAGTTATGCGGGAATTGGTGGGACAAAATGTCGCCTGTGATCATGATGAACGCGGGATGGGGCAAGATGGCCCGCATTTGATCCAGGGAAGACTGCAGGAGCCACCAGTTGGTGTCGTGACCGTACTGGCCGAAGGCGGTGAACTTGGAGCGCTGCAGGATTGCCTCCCATTGAGCGGGAGCCGCGGCCATAAGGTCGGCAAGTAACGACGGGTCGGCCATGGGATTGAAGTGAATGTCCGATGCAATGAGAAATTGGTCCGGGGATGGCTTTTCGGCCGATTGGGCGCAGGCGGCTGGGAATAGCAGCACGACCAGAATAGCCGCGAGAGAAAGCAATCGTGGCTTCGCGGGGCTGAGCCTCGCCAAACGCAGTTGGATAGGTTGCGGTGAAACCATTGATCCTCGTAGAAGGATGAGAGGTTCTTTCCATTTACCCCAGAGCCTCCGCAACACGACCCAGAACAACTTGTGTGACGCGGTGAGTCGCCGGCGAGGGCGCTGGGTGTGAAGAGCCAGCAACTGCTGACGCAGAGCAAGATTTTCGAGAATGAGATCCTCGCGGGCGCAAAAGGCACTGCGAAGCCAGCCGAGCACCTGCCGGAGCAACACGATCATGACAAGAATCTTACCGGAACGTTGCCAATCGAGCTTGCTGCCAAGTCATTGATATTGCGCGTGTACGATGTTTTGATGAACGACAGCTCTCGAAATTAAATGTTGCAAGTTCTGACAGGCTGCCCGTTCAATGGATGTGGCTGGTAATCGGATCAGTAGTGATTAGGTAACATATGCCGTCGCCACGCGTCAATGCTTTATGGCTAGATTTTTGGAACTCAACGATTGTTCACCATGGTTCTGTATTAGGCTTGCGGCGCACCCAGTGCGGAGGTGAGGAATGAAAGTTCAGACTGCAGTTGCACTTTGGATCTTGATGAGCGGCGCCGCGATGGCGCAAACACCGCAAACCGGAATGTGGATGGGAGGCGGTCCGCTGGTTGGAGCCGCAGCAGTACAGAACGCGCCGTTCTCCGCAGAGCTCGTCACCATTATCGACCGGACAGCAGAAGGTGGGGCAGGTTTTCACCGCGAAACGCAGGGCAGGGTAGCGCGCAATTCTCAAGGATTGACGTACTTCGAGATGCAACTGGCGTCGCCGACTCCGACGATCAACAAGGGAATGCGCATCACCATCAGCGATCCCGCACAACACACGATCACCACGCTCGACCCGCAGCAGAAGACAGCATTCGTCAGCGGCAACTACAAAGGGTCGAACGCTGCCGGCATTCTGCCGCCCGGTAGTGCAGTGGCTGTTCCTCCCGTGGGCACAGCAACGAGCCCAACGAATGCCAAGACGGAAGAACTCGGTAGCAAGGTGATCGAGGGACTGACAGTTACGGGCGTACGGACCATGAGCTTGAACTCCTGGGCTGTGGGTGGAGAGGCCAAGACCTTTACGTCCACGACAGAAGTCTGGACCTCTCCGGAGTTAGGGATCGTTGTACTGTCGGAGACCACGGATTCGATGGGAACGCATCAAGTCACCAAGCTCGTGGACCTTGCACGGACCGAGCCTGCCGCGGCATTGTTTCAAGTTCCTTCCGGGTACACCGTTAAGGACGACGCACCGAGAGCGGCGAGCAGCGGTCGTTAGCTCCTGTGCTCCGCAAGAATTCGATCCTATTGACCAGGATGCTGCTGGCAGACTCGGCGTCAAATCGAATCCTCGCCAAACCTTGTCCGCACCAGCCATGGGTCGGCAT
The DNA here is from genome assembly GCA_963737435.1 of uncultured Acidobacteriaceae bacterium. GTDB lineage: Bacteria > Acidobacteriota > Terriglobia > Terriglobales > Acidobacteriaceae > Bog-257. The sequence continues at coordinate 134,179 of CAVTSI010000007.1, forward strand.
CCGGGATGGGAGTCGGCCTTTCCATTTTTCCCTCACTCTCCCCTGCGGCACAGATCACTGACAAACCACCAGCCGCAGGCGTGAAATTGTAATGCGTGTCGGTCGAGCGGACTTCCGGCCTTTTTCCACGGGGCTGGACTTGCCGGCGCGTACCAAGTCAAGGATCGGCGTTGGGGTTCCATCGCCCGAGATGCTCTGCAAGCGCAGGTGAGAGCGTTGATGTCTTGAAAGGATGGAGAGATGCGTAACCGGAAATCAAGGGCGGTGACTGCCCTTGGCGCCATTCTGGTCGTCGTTTTCAGCGGAGCCGGAATCGCTGCATCTTCCCAAACACCACAAGAAATCGAGACTGCTATTCGAAATGCGCAGAAGGACACCACAAACGTGCTAGTGGTTGTGGACGCCGCCGGCAAGCATCGCGCCTTCCCGGTCAGCGGGCTCGGCGAGGTCGACAAGAACAGGATCACGATTAGGAACGGCACTTTCATGGTCGTCGAAATCTCGGTGGAAGGGTCGCACGAAAGGATCGCGGAGCGGTTTCTCGACATGTGGAGGCATCCTCACACCGACGTTGACGCCTATTTGCAGTCCTACAAAGATCCGGCAGCCACCATTTTCTTCAGATACGGAAAGTACGACAAGGATGTCACTTTCGAAGTAAGGCAAGTGTTGTTGATCGCGAAGCAAGAATAGAGCACGTTCAGAGTGGACCGACGGTCTCCGGAATTGCAGCCCCCAGCCGCCCCCGCCCCAAGGCGCGAAAGGAGACGCAATGCGTACAATCCTGGTAGCAACTTTGCTCCTTCTCTTCCCGATGAGTTTTCCTCCGGCAGCGGCCCAATCGACCCCGGAAACTTCCGTCAACCCTCCGAGTGCCTCGGCTGCAGCCCACGCCAGTTTCGCTGAAGACTATCTGATCCTCATACCGAAACTCAAAAAGGAAGAGATTAGCCTATCGCTGAACGAGGCAGCTAAGAAGGGGTATCGGTTCGCCGGCGCTGCTCTGAGCGGCCGCATGTTCACCGTCATGTCGCGCCCGAAAGGCTGGTCAGGCGGTGCGCGCTACGAGTATTTCATCGTGACCACCCTTCGAGGATCGACGCTTGACAAGGAACTCACCGCGGCCTACCAGGACGGTTGGCGGCTGCGCGACCTGATCCCCAAGTATGGCGTGAATATGCAGCCCAACTTGGCTGTCCTCGAGAAGGAGATCGGGAAGCCGGCCAGCGCCGAGGAGATCCGGTTGGTCCACGCGCAGAGACCCTCCACACTCGAAGAGGGACTTCAGCAGGCGGGTTCCGAAGGGTTCCGGTTCGCGGACGTGAGCGATAACTCCTTCAACCTCAGCGCCGTCATGACGCGGCCAGCAGGCGTGAAACCGGAGGCGCGCTTCTCCTACTGCCTCACGCGCCATCCGGAAGAAGTGGCCGCCGAGGGCTATCGTCCGGTGAAGACGTTCCACGCGGTCATCGCCGGAGAGGCGATTCTCGAGAGGGATGCGCAGACGGCTCCCGAAACGGTCTCCTTGAAGCTGATCGCGCCGTGGCGCATCTCCACGTTGGTTCGGCAACTGCAGGAGGCCGAGTCCGGTGGATATCGTTGGGTGGCGATGGGCAGTCTTTGGAGCACCCTGTGGGTCAAGTACCCGGACAGTCCGGAAGGCGGGTATTCGTACTTTGTGATCAAAATGGAGCCAGGCAGCCCGGGAGAGGATCTGGAGGCCCACTCGTTCGTCACACCCGACAGCGAGGGGAAGTGGGTCCCGGTTGCGGCGAAAGAGTTGGAAGGCTACTCGTTTGTGGCTGTCCACGCCGCTTCGACGTCTGAGTATCAGCTTGTGTTCGAGAGACCTCGGCAGCCTAATTAGCTTTTGGTTATGGCACAAAATACAACGGATTGCGGGCTAAGAAGACCCGCCTGAAAGTGCTGAGCGAAGGGGAAAAGGTTATGCTTCGATAAGGCGTGTGGGACGTAGCGGGACCCAGTTCCGGACGGCTTGTCGGCTACCCTTCCCCAATCTTTCTTAGACAATTGTGGCAACCGATCGCTGGGCGCTCCCCTTGCTCACATTGAGCGTTCGGCATACCTGGGACCACGAGAGTCCGTCACGGCGTAGCTCACTCACGCGAACAGCGTCAATCTTCACTTGCGGCCTTCCGAATCGTTTGCCCTTGGCGCGTGCATTGCGCAGCCCGGCCTTAACGCGCTCCTGGATGAGCGACCGCTCGAACTCCGCCATGGCGCCGATGATCTGGAACATTAGGCGACCAGAGGGTGTACTGAGATCGAGGTTGTCGCGAAAGCTGACAAACGCCACGCCGTAGGAGCAAAGGTCAGAGAGGGCGTTTACCAGATGCTTCAGCGAGCGCCCGAAGCGGTCAATTTTCCAGACCAGAACGGCGTCAAAGTGGCGCCGGTGAACGTCGGCCATGAGTTGGTTCAGTTCTGGTCGTGATTACCCGTACCAGTTCGCGGATCGACTAATCGCACATGTGCCGCGGCGGGCGGCGTACTCCCGGAGTTCGGAGAGTTGCATCTCGGGATCTTGCCCGTTGGGTGTGGAAACGCGAGCGTACAGAGCGACGCAAGCAATGGTGAGAGGTGGTTCTTGAGCGTGGGATGGTGCGGTGTTACGTTGATGTACAGCCATTGGGTGCCTCCTTGTTAGGTGCCCTGGTTAGCGTCGTGTCGGTGTTGACAGTACGCTCCCGTTTTCAGGATTTGCCGTCTGGCAGAAGCGGTAAAAAACTATAGTCTATTGACCACCCAAATCTAGTCTCGGTCGAGCTCTGGAATCAACCACATAGCCACCTCACTGCAACGCACGCCCTGCCTCGCAATCATGGGTGTCTGTACCGGGTAGGAGATCGTCCTCGGTGCGAATCGCGGAGTCGCACAACAGGCACCATCCGATGACCTCTCCCCGATGTTCGACGAAGTGCTCCAGCATTTCGTCCATGTTCGCAGGAATACGGATTGGCACTCTGCCGTAATGTTCACTCACTGCGGTTTCTTCATTGTTTTCTGGTTCACTCATAGGTGCTTGCGCGGTGGGGTTTACTTCACAACAAAATCAATCTCCACGTGATGCTTAGACGCGAGTTCTTGAGCCTTTTCCAGCGCGGCTGCTGCCTCGTCTCCGTTACTTGCGCCGTCATTACCACGTTGAATTGACTCCATGGGGTTAAGATTAGGTGCCGTGCGGAGGAAAAACCAAATGGATACACTGTACTGGATTGCGTTGGGGGTCGTGGCGTTCATCGTGCTCTACGTGGTTCTGGCAAGCTTCTTCACGGTGAGCACGGCCGAGGTCGCAGTAATCACGCGATTCGGCAAGTTCCTTCGGACCGCCGAGCCGGGATTGAATTGGAAGCGGCCGTTCTTCGATTCCGTGGCCGGCATAGTAAGTCTGCGTGTGAACCAGATCACTCTGACCATGGAGACGAAGACGAAAGATAACGTGTTCGTCACCATTCCCATCTCAGTGCAGAATCGCGTGCGCCCCGAAAAAGTCTATGATGCCTACTATAAGTTGTCGGATCCGGTGGCGCAGATTAAATCCTATGTCGAGCAGGTGATCCTGGGACATGTTCCGGGAATGACGCTGGACGAAGTGTTCGCCTCGCAGTCCAGTATCGCAGCGGCGGTCAAGCAGGAGCTGGATGCGGATATGGCGTTATTCGGGTACGAAATTGTCAACGTGCTGGTGACCGATATCGTTCCCGATGCCAAGGTGAAATCGGCTATGAACGATATCAACGCGGCCCAGCGCGAACAGGTGGCGGCCAACGCCAGGGGCGAGGCGGAGAAGATTCTAGTGGTCAAGAAGGCCGAGGCTGAAGCGGAGAGCAAGGCCCTCCAGGGACAGGGGATCGCGAATCAAAGGAAGGCCATCGTCGAAGGGCTGCAGGTCTCAATCGAACAGTTCCAGAAGGTGGTGGAGGGGGCGTCTGCGAAAGATGTCATGCAGTTGGTGATGGTGACGCAGTATTTCGACACCCTGAAGTCGATTGGCGAAAACGATAAAACCAGCACGTTGTTTCTGACTCACTCGCCCGCCGCGGTCAAGGATGTCTCCGATCAGATCCTCCAGTCCATGCTAGTGGCGGAGAGAGCGAACAGCTAAGAACTGGTGTTATGCGGGTGGAGTCTCGCCCTTTTTGCAGGCTTGATATGCACGCCTGGCTACGGTACTACGAAAGGGCTCGGTCCCCGAAGGACTAGCTGTCGAACGCGGCCACGGCCGAGGCCTCGTCGTCCTTCACGTCGAACACGGTGTAGAGTTTTGTAATCTGAAGCAGGTCCTGAACTCTTTTAGTCAGATGTAGCAGCTTCAACTCGCCGCCCTGGTTGCGGACGGATGTGAAGGCGGCGACCAGTTCGCCTACACCCGAGCTGTCAATGTAGTTCACCTCGCCCAGGTTCAGCAGGATTTTCTTCTGTCCTTCTGCCAGCAGTTGCTTGACGCTGTCGCGCAACACAGAACTGCCTTCGCCTAGTCTAATTTGTCCGCTTAGATCAAGGATGGCGATGTCATTTGCTTGTCGGGAACTTATTTTCACGCCCACGACAGATCCTCCTGCAATCGGGTTAGCGTGTCGAAATTCTCCGCGACCCAAGTCTTGCACGCACCGCAATCATTTGTCAGTGACATCTGCAAGATAACCTTAACCTACGCCTTGGCCTTCCGCTCCGCCCACCGCGCCTTCATCATAGCCGACAATTTCCTCCGCATTGCCGCGCTCATCGGCTTGCGAGCAGTGCGTTTCTTTGGGGTAGTCCTGGCCTTCTTTGACGCACCCTTTCCCTTCTGCCTTGCCCACCGAGCGCGTTGCGCAGCGGCGATTTTGGCTCGCGCCGTTGCACTCATGGTTCGACGCTTCTGTCCGCCTGCTGGTTTGGCCTTACTCGCCTTGGGGGGACGGCCTCGCCGTGCAGGTTGGGAACCTAGTCCCACCAGAGCTGCAATTGCATTTTCGATTCGACCAGCTTCCTGCCTAAGTTGTGCCACTATGCCTTGAATGTCCATGTTTTCCTTTCTCGATTGTGACGTACGCTCTTACAACAGTGTTCCAAGCAGTCAATCCTATCACCCCATTACGTTGGTCAGGGAATCCACTCGCTGGACCTGATGAAGCGGGCGGCTCAGAGCTGTGGGGCACTCGGAAGGGGCACAGTTGACCGGATTCTGCGCAACCTGCGTTTAGATCTCAGCCAGCGCAAGGTGCTGTTGGTCTTTGATGAAGCCCAGCATCTGTCGATTGAGTGCCTGGAGACCATACGGGAACTGTTGGATCAACCGCCGCACTGCGGGTTGCTGTTCGCCGGCACCCACGAGTTGGAGGCAATCTTCACCCGTCAGGCCTTGGAGCTAGAGCAATGGCGTTCCCGGTTTCATGCTGGCCAAGCCCTGCCCGGCATCTCTGAGGAGGAAGCAGCCGACATCGTGTACTCGGAGCTGGGGGTGGGACTGTCGCAGCGGAAAATCCAAAAGCTAATCTCGAAATCCCGTATCACCGACCTACGCAACGGTGGCCAGCACAGCTATGTCTCGGCCAGGCGGCTGTTCTGGGTGATCCGCGAGTTGCAAGCCGTCGCCTACGGAGAGTCACCACACGCTCGTCATCAAGAATGAGGATCTCGCGAGCGAGCCTTGGTGCAGCATCAGCCACCAACATCCGCACCGAACCGACACTTCCCCGAAGCCGGTTTGGGGCCAATGTGACAAGCGAATGCTGGTCGGAGCACTGTGTCCCGTTCAAATTAGGTTACGAGATCGCCCGTTCACGGCAGCTATCTACGGACAGCCAACTAATGGGATGGTCCGCCGGGTTTGCCCGTCACTCGGGATCAATCCGTAAAGACCTGGAAACAACGCGCTCCGAACCAGGGCAACCTGCGATGACCTCCTATCGTCGCCACGACCTATACAATGGGGAGTTTCAGGACGAATATCCAAGGTTCGACGTCCGAGGATTTGCAGACGGACGTTCCGGCCATCCGGCCAACCGGTTGAGGCGAATCGGCCAAACAATGAGAGGAACACAATGTCGCAAAATCCGGAATCAGCCAGACTAGAAGAGGCAAGCACACTCGAGACCCTCAGATTCCAACAGGTAGGCACCGGCAAGAAGCCGTGGAGAAAATGGGGGCCCTATCTCAGCGAGCGGCAGTGGGGGACAGTTCGCGAGGACTACAGCCAGGATGGAAACGCCTGGGACTACTTCACTCATGACCAGGCGCGGTCCCGTGCCTATCACTGGGGCGAAGACGGCATGGCCGGTATCAGCGATGATCAGCAGTTGCTTTGCTTCAGCGTGGCCCTCTGGAACGGCAAAGATCCCATCCTCAAGGAACGCATGTTCGGCCTGACCAATAGCGAGGCCAACCACGGCGAAGACGTAAAAGAATATTACTTCTACCTCGACAGCACGCCGACGCACTCCTACATGAAGTACCTATACAAGTATCCGCAGGCGGCATATCCCTACGGCGATCTGATCGAGAACAACCGACGGCGCACTCGTAACGACATGGAGTACGAGTTGCTGGACACGGGCGTCTTCAACGAGGACCGCTACTTCGATGTTTTCGTCGAGTATGCCAAGCAGTCGCCGCAGGACATCCTCATCCAGATCAGCGTCAGTAATCGCGGACCTGACGCGGCCAAGATAGATGTCCTGCCGACCCTATGGTTTCGCAACACTTGGACATGGTGGCCCGGAACGGCCAAGCCGTCGCTGAAGCAGGTTGCCGGCTCAGGCGGGTCGCAGGCGATTGCTGCCTCGCACGCCCAACTGGGCGAGCGGTATTTGTACTGCGAGGGGGATGTCCCACTGCTGTTCACAGCAAACGAGACCAACAACGAGCGTCTCTTCGGCACACCCAATCCCACCCCGTACGTGAAAGATGGAATCAACAACTACGTGGTCCAAGGAAATCACAATGCGGTCAATCCCGCGAAAACGGGAACTAAATCGGCGGCACACTATCAATTGAATGTAGGTGCAGGACAGACCGCCACCATCCGTCTGCGGCTAAGCGACCTGGCGCCAGCGACCATCGGCGATCCGTTCCAGGACTTCGCCGCAACCCTACAGACTCGTCACAGCGAGGCCGATGAGTTCTACAAATCCATAACTCCGGAACGTGTCAACGAAGACGAGGCCCGCGTCATGCGCCAGGCGCTGGCCGGGATGCTGTGGTCCAAGCAGTATTTCTTCTTCGACGTTGACTTTTGGCTCGAGGAACACGGTATCGATCCGTTCAAGCCCGGCGGACGCTTCTTGCGGAACCGCGAATGGTTTCACATGATCAACCAGCACATCATCTCGATGCCCGACAAGTGGGAGTACCCCTGGTACGCGGCGTGGGACCTGGCTTTCCACACCATTGCTTTGTCCTCGGTCGATGTGGAGTTCGCCAAACAACAGCTCGACCTGATGCTGCAGGAGTTTTTCATCCATCCGACGGGTCAGATCCCGGCCTACGAGTGGAACTTCAGCGACGTCAATCCTCCGGTACACGCCTGGGCGACGATCTTCCTCTACCGCACGGAACAGGCTCTCAAAGGCCAAGGCGACATCGAGTTCCTCAAACGGTCGTTTGCCAAGCTGATCCTGAATTTCAGTTGGTGGATTAACCGCAAAGACCGCTTTGGCAAGAACCTGTTTGAAGGCGGCTTCCTCGGATTAGACAACATCGGCGTCTTCGACCGCAGCTCAGCACTCCCCACCGGCGGCCACCTTGAGCAGGCGGACGGTACGGCATGGGTCTCCATGTTCGCCCAGAACATGGCGGAGATCGCCGTGGAGTTGGCTGCCCACGATCCTTTTTACGAAGACATGGCCCTGAAGTTCGTTGAGCATTTCGTTTGGATCGCGGTCGCCATGAATCAGACGGGGCATGAAGGTATGTGGGACGAGGAGGATGGTTTTTACTACGACGTACTACGCCTTCCGGATGGTAGCGCCAGGCGACTCAAAGTGCGCTCCATGGTGGGCCTTCTGCCTCTATGCGCCACCACCGTTATCGAGCCTTGGCAGCGCGAACGGGTGCCGCGCGCGACGAAGATCCTACTGGCACGATTGCAGCGTATGCCTGAACTGCGCGACAGCATTCATGTGACCGGGGAGGGCCATCGCGGGTATGCCGAACGCGGTATCGTTGCGCTGGTAAATGAAGACCGGTTGCGCCAGATTCTGACCCGCATGCTCGACGAGAACGAATTTCTCAGCCCTTACGGCATCCGGGCTCTCTCCAAATACCATGAGGACCATCCCTTTATAGTCCAGGTGGAAGGCCAGGAATACCGGGTGAATTATCTGCCGGCGGAATCCGACACCGGCATGTTCGGCGGAAACTCCAACTGGCGTGGACCGATATGGATGCCAGTGAATGCATTGCTCATCCGCGCCTTGCTGCAGTTCTATTTGTATTACGGCGACAATTTCAAGATCGAGTGTCCGACGGGCTCGGGCAAATTGATGAACCTGTTCGAGGTAGCCCACGAGATTGCCAATCGGCTGGAACGAATCTTCCTGCGGGACAAGTCGGGCCGACGGCCGGTGTTCGGAGGTACGGAGAAATTCCAGACCGATCCGCTGTGGAGGGACAACATACTCTTCTACGAGTACTTCCACGGCGATAACGGCGCGGGCCTCGGGGCCAGCCATCAGACGGGATGGACCGGCGTGGTCGCGAAGCTGATCGAGCTTTTTGGACGTCTCGACGCGCAGCAGCTTCTAGATGCCGGCAAAGCAGGCGGCTTTGCGAAGGGCGCATCCGCTGGGTAGTGACCAATAACTGGCACTACCCGGCTGCTCTTGGCAAGGTTGACGAAGCCATGTCTACCCTCGGCGGTGGCCAGGGGGTGGTGGTCTCTTATGGAATGGTGAATCCGGCTAGGGTTGGGACTGTCGCAGCGGAAAATCCAAAAGCTGATCTCGAAATCCCGCATCACGGACCTACGCAACGGTGGCCAGCACAGCTATGTATCGGCCCGGCGGCTGTTCTGGGTAATTCGCGAGTTGCAGGCCGTGCCCAACCGAGGACCGAAGGGCCGTGCTGATAGTTTTTGAGCGGCCGACGACTAACCGGCAACAGGCACGGTTCTGGATCGTGAGTGTAATTGATTCCATGACAATGTCGGCGATTTCACGACAGCTATCCGCGCTTAAGCACCCTCTGTCGCGAGTGACAGTTTCCCAACTGCCGCGATCGTGATGAACTCGCAGTGTAACGATAACCATCCAGTCTAGCGGCCTCCCTGAAAAAGAATGAGGCGCTGGCCACGAGTATGCGGCAGGGTACTGAATCCCGTGCCAGCCAATATCGCCGCATCGGCCCACTATCCATTGCAAACCTGCCACGGAGGCAGGATAACCCCGACGCAGTTAAAGACACGGTTTGGGCGTTAGCCATCAACTTGAGCCGCACAGCCCAACTTCCGGTTGGCAAGTCTCGCGTGAAACGCTGATCGCCAACATTGACGTCATACGCGAAGGCCCGGCCGCTCACCGCTTCCCGCACCCGGCGAATGCGGAACAAATTGACTGGTGTTCAGGATCACTCTATGATCATCCATTCCGTAACAGCTCCAGCCAAATGATCGAGAAAACGATCTCGCACTACCGCATTGTCGGCAAAATCGGTGGCGGTGGCATGGGCGTGGTCTACAAAGCTGAAGACGCTCGTCTTGGCCGGTTCGTAGCGCTCAAGTTCCTTCCTCAGGATGTTGCACGCAACCCGCAGGCCATGGAGCGCTTTCGTCGTGAAGCGCGCGCCGCATCGGCGCTCAATCATCCGAACATCTGCACGATCTACGACATCGGAGAGCAGGATGGCGATGTGTTCATGGTCATGGAATTTCTCGACGGCGTGACGTTGCAGCATCACATCGCCGGAAGGCCGATGGAACCGGAGACGCTGCTCGCCATCGCCATCGACATCGCAGACGCGTTGGATGCGGCGCACAGCGAAGGTATCGTTCATCGTGACATCAAGCCCGGCAATATCTTCGTAACCCGCCGCCGTCATGCCAAGATTCTCGATTTCGGATTAGCCAAGGTCGCCGGCAAAGCCAGGCTGGGCAGCACGGACGCAATCGAAACCATTGCCCACGGATCAGATTCGGAGCACCTGACCAGCCCGGGCGCGATGATGGGTACGGTCGCTTACATGTCCCCGGAACAGGTACGAGCCCGCGACTTGGATGCGCGCACGGATCTGTTCTCGTTCGGAGCGGTGCTCTATGAAATGGCCACGGGCAAGATGCCGTTCGAGGGCTCCAGTTCAGGCGAGATTTGCGGCGCAATCCTGCACCAGGAACCGCTGCTGCCCTCGCAGGTGAATCCGGAGCTTGCTCCAGACCTTGAGGCGGTCATTCGTAAGGCGCTCGAGAAGGACCGCAATCTGCGCTACCAGCATGCGTCGGAGATGCGCAGCGACCTGCAACGGTTGAAGCGCGATGCAGACAGCGGGAAGTTCCAGGCGGTAGTAACGGCCTCTGCAGTCTCTCTTGATACGCCACCCTCAGCTGTAAGTAGCGCGTCCCCTTCGGGGATGGGTACGGCAGCACGACTCGCGCCTTCTTCTGCACCCGTACTTCCTTGCCCTCCGCAGCCGAAGAGTCGCCGAAATATCCTTGCGGCCGCCGTGGTCGTTCTGCTCGCGGCAGTAGTCGGCGGATTCCTGTATTTGCGACATCGGCAAAATGTCCCGGTCAAAGCGGGCGCGATTGTGGTCGCTGATTTCGCGAATACTACCGGCGAAAGCGTGTTTGACGGAACGTTGAAGCAGGCGCTGAGCATCAAGCTGGAGCAGTCTCCCTACTTGCAACTGCTCGCTGACGCAAACGTTCGCTCGACACTGAAAATGATGGGCTTGCCCCCAGATACCCGGCTGAGCAGCGACGTCGCGAAGGAGATTTGTCAACGCAGCAATAGCCGGGCGGTGCTCGACAGCTCGATCGATCTGTTAGGAACACATTACGTCATCGGATTGCGCGCTCTCGACTGCCAGACGGGTGCGCCCCTGGCGAGCGCCCAGGCGCAAGCCGAGACACGCGATTCGGTGCTGAAGCGGCTAGGTGAGGCTGCTGACCAAGTGCGTGAAAAATTGGGCGAGTCGTTGGCTTCGGTGCAGCGCACCAGTAAGCCGCTGGACGCGGCGACAACGTCTTCTTTGGAAGCCTTGAAAGCGTACACGCAAGGACGCGCCGTTCAGTGGCAGAAGGGAGACGACGCTTCCGTTCCGTTCCACCAGCGTGCCATTGAACTGGATCCCAACTTCGCTCGCGCCTATGCCGCCTTGGGCATGGCTCAATACAACCTCGCCCAGTACGACGCCTCGGCAAGGAGCTTCACTAAGGCTTTTGAGTTGCGCGACCGGGTGAGCCAACGGGAAAGGTTCTACATCGAGGCAGGATACTACAGCTTCGTGACCGGCGATCTGTTGAAAGCGGACCGGACCTACTCTGAATGGACAACCGCTTATCCCGACGATTACACGCCGTACGCCAATCTCTCGCTGAACCTTGCTCTATTAGGAGAATACGAGAAGGTCATAGAGGCGACGCGGCAGTCACTCCGGTTGCGTCCTGATTCTGGTGCCGCGCTTGGGAACTTGATGGCGGCATATGTAAGCTTGGATCGATTGGATGAAGCCAAGGCAGTATACGAGCAAGCCATAGCCGAGAACGTGGACGGTGTATACGCTCACTTGCAGCGCTACTACATCGGTTTCTTGCAGCATGACGATGCCGCCATGCGCCAGCAACTGGACTGGGGAAAAACCAAGCCCTCCGACCAGTGGCAATTCTCGGTGGCTGTATCAAATACGGCCGCGCTCCATGGAGAACTGGCGCAGGCACGCGCCTTCGATCGTGTGGCCCAACAGCAGGCCAGGGCTGCGGGCAACCTGGAACAGATCGCTCTCATGTCCGCGGTGTCTGCCGGGCAGGAGGCGGAGTTAGGAAACCTGGCTGCCGCCCGCCAGCAAGCCGCATCCCTGCCGCAGGCCGGAAGCAGCCGCGATTCGATGATCACGACAGCGTTGGCGCTGGCATCCGTGGGAGAAGTAGCCCAGGCGCAAAAGCTCGCCGATGAACTGAACCGGAAATTTCCATCGGACACGACTATCCAAAACTATTGGCTGCCCACGATCCACGCGATGATCGCGTTGGACCGGAAGGACCCGCAACAGGCGCTCGTGGCGCTTGGCTCAGAGGTGCCCTTCGAACTGGGAGACCAGGGTTATTGGCCGCTGCTTCCAATTTATGTGCGAGGCAAAGCATATCTGCAAAACAAACAAGCTCAGCAGGCCGCCGTTGAGTTCAGCAAGCTGCTGAAGCACCGCGGCATTGTCAAGAATTCCGTGCTCGGCGCGCTGGCACAGCTTCAGCTGGCGCGAGCCCAGGCGCTCGCGGGAGACTCCGCTGCCGCCCGCATGTCCTACCAGGACTTTTTTAGTCTGTGGAAGAATGCCGATCCGGAGATACCGATTTACATGCAGGCAAAGGCGGAATACGCCAAGCTGCGCTGATCGGTTGCCGGGACTCGGTTAGATTCTGGCCTTCGGTTTCCCTCTCATTTCGCCAGCCTCTGTGCGGTCGGGGGGCGGCTCGGATCAAAACCACTGCCCGTGTAGTCGGCGCTCCGTCCTCGCGACCCGGTGGAGTTCTTCAACAGCACGGGTTGGGCGTTTTACGTCCAAGTGGTGGTGCCAATGCGGTTGCCGGATGCTGCCCCATCTTCGAGTTCCGTGTGTGCCGACCGTGCAAGAGTTCCCCAGAAATCGGCATGGCGGAATCTCAGCTCGGGTTCGGGTGGCTTCCTCCAAACTGATTTGCCGTCAGCTTCGACCGTGTGTGATCGCACGCTGCGCCATATTTTGGTTCAAGCTGGGTGGGCCGGATTGGCAGTCTTGCCCCCGCAACCCACCCGGAGGAGACTCGGAGAAATCACCAACACATCACAAAAATTTCCACTCAATGCTTCCACACGAAGCCGTGACACGCTCCGTCGTCTCCACAGTAGTATCCCGTAACCTCCCCACTCGAATTCAGCGTGAAGGGGAACGTGCCGTAGCCGGCACTCGCCCCTGCACCGGGGATGTCAAAGGTGATCATGTATCCGTTGCCCGTGCGCAGGAAGCCGTGATAGGCACCATTGGAGTCAAAGTAGTCTCCGGTCACTGTGCCTTCTGCGTTGATATCTGAGGCTTCGGTGCCGACCGCGTCGTTTACGGTCACGTCGAAGATCACGAATCTACCGTTGAGTTTGCGCACATAGCCGTGCTCCGTCCCAGAAGCGTCCCAGAAGTACCCAGTCACTGCAGATCCTGGGGTTATCCCAGTTGCATATGTGCTGACGGAACTAGGTGGGTCAAACGAGAGATAGTTGCCGCTGGGTGCGCGCAAATAACCGTGATAGGCACCACTGGAATCAAAGTACATTCCCGTCAACACCCCGGCATCGTTGAGGCAAGACGCCGCGCAACTTACGTGGAAAGAACCTCCCGGAATATCGAACGTGCTGATCCTTCCGAGAACATTGCGTACATAGGTGTGACGTACATTGCTACTATCATTATAGGTTCCGGCAATCGTGCCCTCGTTGTTGACGTTGAGGATTACAGTGCGGATCGAATCCGGGACGTCAAAGGTGGTAATGTGGCCCCTCCGGTCGCGGATGAACCCGTGATACTGATCACTCGTGTCCGTGTAGTAGCCAACGATGGTGCCGGCGTCGTTCATGCTGAACGGAACCGTGCCTTCGCTCCCACCGGCTCCTAGAGCGTCGAAGGTGGCGATGGTTCCGTCACGAGAGCGCACAAAGCCGTGACACAAGGTTGCGTCACAGTATTCTCCGCTGATAATGCCGTTGTCGGTGATCACATAGGGATAGGTTCCGTTGACCGCACCGGCGACGTCGAAGGTGATGGCTGACTGTCCACAGTCCTTCTGCACATCCTTGGCCAGCACCCGAGCCGGAATGGTAAGCAGCAGGATTAAGCTGCAACATGTGAATACCGCGAGTCGCTTCATAACATCCCCCTTTACGTTGTTGCGTCGGGATTACCCAAATGCTTTGCGAGGTTTGGGAGCGAACTGATGCCCCGGATGCGGAGCGAGCTCTTACAACAGTAACGAGCGCCGTGGGGCCGCTGCGGGAACAGCTTGCAGCGACGGCAGCAGAGCTGACGGCTGCAGAAAGAGAGTCCGAGCGGCTATCGGACGCGTCCGCGGAGATAGACAGCTTACAAGAATCAATCAACCGATGGGTTGCTGATGCCAAAGGATTCTTCTTTGTAACAGCCGGTGCGAGCGATGTTGAAGGAAAGCGAAACGCCTTTACTGAGGCCTTCAGAAAATATCTGGTCGCCCTTGGTCACAGTGAAGTGCATACATATAACAGTCAGTTGGTTGCTTTAGACAAAGAGAATTATGTTCCCTTTATGAATGGCCGTCGCTTGAGGGCGTTGGGATCAGCAAGTGACCAATCGCGTCTTGTGGCGGCTTACAGTCTTGCACTGGCAGCAGCTTCACAAAAAGCTGACGGCAAGCATCCTGGTCTTCTGATTCTGGATGAGCCACTGCAGCAAAATCCAGATCCGGAGCATAGAGAGCGATTCCAGGAGTTTTTGGAAAAGGAAATAGCTCAGCAGTCTAAATTTCAAACGCTGGTTTTCACATCTTTATACCCCGAGGAAATTGCCAGATTGAGAAAGAAGGGCACAGAGGTGATGACGCCAACCGGCCCCAAGTTCCTCAAGCTGGTAAAGCCGCCGCAACAAGCAAGCGAGACGGTAGCGGAAGAAGAAGTTCTCCCTCCTGAAGGTGGGAGCAAGAGCGAGGGTCCACAAGCAGAGCCAAGTGAAGTCTCCCTTCCTACGGAAGCCGCAGAATAAGCAGTGTGCTAGGCTCGTGGTGTTGGATTCGCGGAGCAGAACCAGTCCGCACGCTTCGTCCGTATTCGATGTGTCTTGCAGGAAGTTGTAGTGCTTGGCGGTCTCACGTGTCCTTGCAGGTTGTTAAGAACACTGTTCATTCAAGCTTTGAGAAGGCTGGGATCTTCCAGTGCTTGGAGCCGTCAAGCGTCCTTAAGCTGACCGGAGGGGGTGTCCTTGCCGAAAAATCCATCCGAATCTCAACAACGCCCCTCGTACCGGATCTGAAGACCCGCATAAGTTCGGATTGTTAATTCGCAATCTGCGGGAGACCGCACACAGGACCCACCGGTTGGCCCGCTTCCCGCTGGATCCAATTTCATGCTGGGTGATGCGCCATGGGGAGCGTAAGGTTTGATCCCTTAACCAGCTGGTTGACCTGCCGATTCACTGCAAAATAATTCAACCTCGCTGCAACGCAATTCAAACATTACTGCAACTCAATTCCAACAATTCCAAACAGACAGGCCAATACCGCCCCGCTTCAGCGTGTAAAATCGCAGTCTAAATGCCGCCTCCGATGACATCTCAAGTCTGGCGTGCGAACAGAGCTATCTCCTTCCCCGACGGAAACACCAGGTTCCCTGACATTGACAGACCCAGGGTCCTCTTGCCATTGGACCGACCTCGCCGATCGGTAGCGTGATCGGGGTAAAACTGACCTTCCGCCAACAGGTGATTCTGTGGGTGGGCAGGATTTGGCGAGAGACAAGGCAGGTCATTGTTTTTCGAATAGCGACGCTCCGTAACGCAGGACGGGTTGCATTTCCTCTGCAACTACATCCGGTTCGTAAATTTCCAGGTAATTGACATGCTGACCGGCACTGTTTGGCTCCATCCCTTTATCGATTGATTTTCTCAAAGCGAGAGGGGGATCGCCGGGAGCGCCCTGCCCTGCGCTGCCCCGTTCGGCAGAGCTACGCATTTCAAGGCCGGTGATAACACGTCCGCTGTAACTCATCACAAAACTGGTGGGGTCGCGCTGATGCCTCGGGCCTGCATAGAGATTATCGTTCTCAAGTACAAACCGGCGTCCCAGGAGGCCCATCGCCTGGTCGATGATCGTTTGCCGGGTCCGCATACCCTCACCAGGAGTGATTTTGCCCTGATCATTGATATTAAGCCCCTCCCCCACCGTCAGAGAAACATACTGATTAGGAAAGTCGGCGGCATAAGCCTGGAAGACCTTCTGCCATGCCTCGATATATTTGCGCGGCGTATAAAAGTTCTGTTGCCACTTCTTAACATCCCTTGGCAACGTCATCTCTGTAGAAACCGATGTGGGTCCGGCAGCCGCGACCACTCTAAGAGCAGGTGACTTTCTGTACCGGTCGCTCAGTTTTTTCAGGAATGCAAACCAACGGGTGAGGTACAGCTCATCCCATGGCATCGGAAGGCTCAGAACTGTGCCTTTGCCAGGTCCATATTGTACCGGGAACTGTTCGGTCTTTACGCCTTCCAGTGCCCATGCAGGAGCAAAAAAGCCGGGGTAGATGCAAAGTTGCACCCATTTCTTTGATGATTCTGCAGCAGCGAACAGTTCATCCAGCTTCGACCAATCCGGCTTTCCTTCAACCGGCTCGATGTCACTCCAATGGATCTGAAATCCGACGCCATTGATGAAGGGGTTCTTCAACGCTTGTTCGTACAGTGCTCGGTCCTGTTGCGGCGAGTTCTTTACGTGTCTAACCACAACGAGTCCGCTCGGTGCAGAATCATCGGTTGCTGCACGCGACGCTCCGGGTTCTTCCTGACTGTGCTGCTTCTTGTCCTTCCGCATGCCGGGCCGGTTCCCTCGCGAGTCCTGGTTTTGGGAAGGCTGAGCATGTGCCTGCAGGAAGCTCCATGACAGAAGGCACACGCCAAGAAGAACCGGAAGTGCACACCAAAGCCGTGACGTTCGCATAGCTCCTCCTTGGTTTCGTGCGATCATACTTTTCCCAACCCTCCGTCCGCTTAGATCTGGCGGGTAACTGTTGAGAACAGCCCATCTCACTCCCAATCCTGCCGGACGGCAAGCCCAAATAGCTTAACTTTCCGCTTAGCTATCTCAGAATCCCTTGCCGTAGAACACCCAGAAAATCACCACCTGCGGCTAGACCCCGTATGCGGTTTGACGGGACCAAGGGCGGCGGAAAGTATAATTCGATTGCGAGTCTGTTCAGCGCCTGCCTGTCAAACGATGGTTTCATTGGTAACAGCTTGAGCGTCACGCTTTGATGTCGCAAAATAGAGCACCGACTTCTTCGCTCCTTTGGGCACCGAACCATATGCAGCGTCGATATTCATACCTCTTTTCGCCAACACGGCAGCAAATTCTGCTAGGGCTCCCGGTTTATTGGAAAGCTCTACCTGTTCCAGCGTTCCCTCAGCGAAGGGGAATTGTGCTCCGGCTAGGGCCTTCCTGGCCTTCTGGATGTTATCGACGACCACCTGCACTGAACCCCGCCGCCCCGCTGTACTCCCCAGAAATGCCACGATGTTCACTCTGGCGTCGGCAAGAGCTTGCGCCACAGCGGCCAGTCTGCCGGGTTGATTTTCAAGAGAAATCGTGAGCTGTTTGACCTTGGCCATGGTAATGCCTCCCTTTACTGGTCAGTGGTATCGGATTACACGATGCATTGTGCTTCTCGGGGAACACAAAGGCAAGCAACATTTAGAGTATGTGGCACAGCTAAAACAGGAAGCTAACCGGACCGAAGATGCAATTGCAGCTCTTGCGGGACTAGGTTCCCAATCCGCACGGGTCGTCATGCTCGATCCGTTCCGACATTTCGCCCCTGACGGCATTGTTCGCTGCCGCCCGGGTCCCCCTTGCCACTGTACCAACACCGCTGATCGGTAGCGTGATGAGGGTAAAACCGGCCTTGAAACGCCGAAATCGAGTGCTTGGAAGAAGTTTTATGGGACTTACGACGCGTCCGAGCCGTCAAGTCCCGGCCGCTTAGTATCCGTTGCCGTAGAAGGGGCGATTTGAGGCTTTGGTTCACCGGGACGAAATCGGCGTCGGCGAGGTCTCCGTGGAACTAACCGGGGCGAGATGGGTGTAGAATCGGTGCCGTCTTCGATGTTAAAAAGGAAATCCGGTTTGAAACCCTCTAATTGACAACACTTCGGAACCTCTTCGAGGAGAAATGAAATGAGAAAGCTGTGGACCATTGTGTTCACATTGCTTCTGGGCACCGGCCTGGCATTCGCCCAGGCGGGCTCATCCCGAAGTCGTGGCAAGAAGCCGCTGGACACTCTTACCATCCATGTGCGCATGCAGGCTGTCATTCTCGCTGATAACGACGGCTCAAACCCCGACGGTATTCTGAGCGTCGATCAATTAAAGCAGTGGATCCACCAGGCAAACGAGACTTACCGTGCCTCGGACGCTAAATTGCTGCTTGACTTCGATGCGGAAAAAGACCTTGTGGATCTAAAGGATTCCTGTCTCAATCGCTTGAATCACAATCAGAATAAGCATGCCTCCGCAGTAGCCGCGCAATATCCAGGGAAGATGGTGGTCTTCTTCCGGGCCTATGCCCCAAAGGAGGGCTCTGAGTGCATGGGCAACAGCGGAGTTACGGGCAACGGATACACCGCCTACAATCCTTATGTTCCTCTCGGCAGCCGAGACTGCCGCGACCGCTCCCGCAAGGACTGCAGCGCAAGTTACGTCGTTATGCCGTCTGTGTACTGCGCCACGGGTGTAGGGATCGACTTCGCGGACAGCAAGAATCCCGGCTCCAGCGTTCCTTCCACGGGCAAGGACGCCTCTGGCTGTCCCATCTTCGTCCAGCGCAAAACAAGCTTGATCTTCATCCAAAACTTCAATCAGCTCGTCCACGAGGTTGGGCATTACTTCGGGTTGCCACACACTTTCTCGGGTCCCAGTGACGCCTTAACCAAGCCTGGAAATTTGCAGAGCTGGTACGATGGAACCCCTCGTTCCGGCACCAGCCGTTCAATTAAGGTCTTCGACGGCGACTCGCCCGCGGGTCCCCGGGATAACGGCGGTTACACCGGTTGGACGTTTACCGTCACCGATACTGCGCCGGACGCTGGTGCCCAGATTTTCGTTTCTAACGGTGTCAACATGTGCAATACGCCTAATGGCAAGACGAGCAGTGATGGCAGCGGCGCCAAAGTTATCTTCAATGGGGCCAGCTTCACGTTGCACGGAAAAGACGAGCACAAGAAGCCCCTCTCCCTCACCTTCACGCCCGATAAGGGCAACGTGATGAGCTACTTCATGTGCAGGAACCCAATGACCTTCTCTCCGAGCCAGGTCAAGACAATGCGGCACAACCTTCTCACCGATCCCCAACGCAGGTATCTGCTTTGCGCCGATCCGAACAGTGCCGGCTTGAGACCTCATCTCTGTCCTTAGCGAAAATTCTGGCCCGCCTGACCGGCACTGACGCGGATTCCTTTTTAAGAAAGTAATAATTATTCGTGGTGGGTATCCGCTTGACTCACCAGACCACAATATCTAGTATGCGGGGATGGAAGACTATTCTCGGAACTTGAAGGAGTTCGACGTCCGCTTCGGGAGTGAGGCGGCCTGCCGAGAGTAAAGTGCCGAGGGGCGCTAGGAGATCATCATGGAAACAATATTCATTCCAATTTTGGCTTTTTTAGTGTTAGCAAGCGGACTTGCAACAGCGAAAGAGCCTGTCTGTTACGACAGCAAGGGAAACGTCGTGAACTGTAACACTACGGTCAAGAGCGGCAAGAGCAATAGCTCTGAACGTGTGCAGAAGCCTGCCCCCGCACCCGCCCCTGCGGGACTAGCGATAGATAACGGGCGTAACAATCCCGATAGTCGCGTGAAGCAGACTGCCCCCGCCCCTGCACCGATACCCGCACCCGTTGGCGGCACCACAATAAAATGTCCTGGTTTGGGTGCATCGGGCGATCCACTTAAAGGGCTGAATACGGGCGGGTCCAGTTCTGGTAATGCGGGCTGCACCGCCCAGCGGGATGCCGCAGCTTCCGCTGGAGACGGACAGAAGCAGCCTGCACCCAAACCCGCACCCGTGGTGGAAAAGCCGCCAGTGAAACCACCTGTAGTCGCACCGACACCAGCGACGCCTACACCACCAGCGACGATGAAGGGTGATTTTAGCAGAGGCAACAGCCCTGATCGCGTAAAGGAACCTGTGCCACCTCCAGCGGTCAAAAGCAAAAGCTCAAAGAATAAGACCGCACCGTACAGGGACCCAGAGGATATGACGCACTAGACGTTTCAAAACCCGAACGGGGCCAGCGCGTTGGGACTGCAGGAAGGCGAAAGGCAAACCACAATCTGTAGGGGCTTGGTGAATGAAGCGGATACCCACTTTATTCGTATATGACTTCTTTGGTTTGGAGCAAGCCATTACCTCCAAACGCCCAGATCAGGGAATCAATAATCTTCTCTTTTGAAAAACGTCGCGACTTCCGGGTCTCGAATTCCTGAATAGCCTTCGATAGGAGGCCCTTTTGTAGAATTCGGGCGTACTCCTCAATCAGAAAATCATGGAGCTTAATATAGTCCGCGATCTGCCCGTCTACTCCTCCACCCCTCTTTGTCACCGTCGGCTTCCGAAGAAAATAGAATCCGACTACCCATTTGTCATAAACGGGCAACGCAGTATTTGTCATGTGCAGCAACTTGGTTGCGAATGAAAATGGGGGAAACGGTTCTCTCTTACCCCTTTTGGTAACCCGCTCGGTGAGCGGATATAGCGTTTTCACAACATGCGTGAGCGTCGGCGGATTTTGTGGATTGTTGAGGGCATTGTCCAACATCGAAAAATATGTGCTGCAAAATGCCGGAGTAGGAAAAGCAGCGTTCATTGCCCAAAAATTTCGATAAATCCGCTGATACTCATCCCCTAAGACTTTATCCGGATTGTCCAAGAGCCACTCATACTCCGTCACGTAGCTGCCTGTGATTTTACTCACGACCGCGCTAGGATATTTTTCGATTACTCGGTACATGATCGGGCTTCTCGCCTCCCGATCAATACGATACGCCTATGCCCAGGTTGTCTTCACCCTGCTCAATCGTCCCCCTGGCGCGCCTGAATCCACTGCGCGTAGGGCTTCTCCACAATCCGTGCAGAGTTTCCTAAAATCGTCGCAACCTCCGATACAGGCACTCCCTTAGAAGGCAAATCCGTTGCGAACGTATGCCGCCACCGATGGGCATGGATGTGAACGCCGGCAAGCACAGAGAGCCGCCGGAAGGTCCTCTGCAAGTCCCCCACACACGATTTGGGATTCCCGAGGCCGGACCAGTGAAACGGCCTTCAATTCTCCATCAACAAATTCCCCTACTGATCTTCCAAGTCTCGCGCATGAGACCGATTTCCCAATCGGATGAACAGACCTGGTGATTAGACCATCGGGTTTGGGTTCTCCGAGTTTCGTGCCCACCCGGTCTCCGCCTAATCGCTAATCCCAAAGCTAAGGAGGATCCGTATGGATCCAACCAGAGATGTGCGTAGTGTGCTTGGACGTCTTCAAGAGTCCAGCAAAGAACAACTCCGCACGGTTCAGTATTACTTCGATCGTCGTCATCTGGAAGCAAGTCTCGCTTCTCTCATGCAAGCCGCCAGCGGCCATGAAAGGCGAGGTCTTGCTTCAGGATCGGCGTTGTATCTCGTGCTGCACCGTGAATCACAACTCCTCACCACCGCTTATTGCCAACGCTGGCACGTCAGTCAGGAGCAGCTTCAGGCTGAGCTCCCGGCACTTGCCAAGTTGGCCCAACTCGCTCAACCACGGTTACTGGGAACCACATTCTCAAAGGTGGTTCTCGTAATCCTTGCCTCAATTGCGATATCGGTGCTTATCGGCATCGCAGGGGCATTCATCCACTTCGGCTATCTGCTGGGAGGTGGACGATGATCGCTACTCTGCTGGCGATTGAGTCTGCAATCGCTGTCGGCATTGTCCGAGCTCGAAAGCGTGCCAGCGTAATCCGGACCATGGCCCTGGACATGACCGAGTCAGGTCCCTTCAAGTGGCTGTCCCGGACGTTGGCTGCCCAGACCGGAGTCAGCACACGCTTCGAACGTCTACTCGCTACCCACCTGGCCACCGCCCTAAGGAGCTTCGTGAGAAGCAACGCTTTCGAACTGCTGCTCCTGACGATCATTGGCCGGGTTCGTTCCCGCATCCTGAAAGGAGGTATTCGATGACCTTTACGCCAACGATGAAGGGCTCTTTTCTCGCCGGCATCGGCCTCTGGCTGATGCTCTGGTTGGGTTTGTTCAAACTGGACGAAGTCGTGCACGATACTCCGCTACGCCGGTTTGTATCGTCCGAAGGATGTGTTCGGTGGATTTCCAAACACAGAAGCACAACCCTGCTCGGTACTGAGCTGGTCAACTACGGCACCCACGGGATTATCAATCCTGAGGGTGTCGTGTTTGCAATCGGGGGCACAATCGTCAACGCGTTGATGATCTTCTGTGTCCTCCCCCTGAGAACACTCCTGAAACGTAAGTCCTAACTCAATAGAGTGGCCCGATAGCCACACTGTCGCTTAACTCCACCAAATCCCACTCAAACTCACAGGCCCTCGTCCTGACGCATTCGTCTGGGCGGGGGCCTTTTCTGTTCACAACCAACCTAATTGAAAGGAAGGAATTGCAATGGCAAACGTATACGAGATCATTACCAATCGAATCATTAAACAGCTCGAGTCCGGCACCGCCCCGTGGCATAAGCCATGGAGTACACCTGGCCAAGGCGGGCTACCCCGCAATCTGGTGAGCCGCCACCCGTATCGAGGCATCAATGTCTGGATCCTGGCCAGCAGCGGATACGCATCACCGTACTGGCTGACATTCAAGCAGGCCAATGAACTGGGAGGCCATGTTCGCAGTGGCCAAAAGGGCTTGCCGGTCGTGTTCTGGAAGTTCGGCACACGCGAAGTTCAGGACGGCGAGGAAATCATCGAGCGGAAATCGGTACTCTGCCGCTACTACACGGTGTTTAACACCTGCCAATGCGAAGGACTGCCGGTAAAGCCGGCTGAGGCCACGGAGCCAGTCCCAGATATCAACCCCATCGAAAACTGCGAGCAGGTCGTCACACAGTGGCTGGACAAGCCCACCATTCAACACGGAAGCCACCGTGCCTGCTACAGCAAGTCGTTAGACCTGGTTCAGATGCCCGATCTCGGGAATTTCGACAATGCGGAGGAGTATTACTCGACACTTTTCCATGAGCTGACCCACAGCACCGGACATCCTCGCCGGCTTAACCGGTCCACCCTCGCCACATTCGAGCGCTTCGCTGACGAGAAATACAGTGCTGAGGAACTGGTTGCCGAGATGGGAGCGGCATTCCTGTGCGGCTTCACCGGTATCGAGAACAAGACCATCGACAACAGCGCTGCCTATCTGCGGACTTGGCTGGAGGTGCTCAAGAAAGACCCTCGACTGGTGCTGATCGCTGCCGGGCAGGCACAAAAGGCTGCGGACCTGATTCTGAATCAGCCAGCGCCTGCTGCGATTTATCAACACGCAGGACGCCTCCCGTACAGCCATTCCAGAAGAAACGCGATGCCGATGCCGATGAGAAGGACTGGCCAGACCCAAAGGGTATCTCGACGTGGGATCATATGCACGCCTGAGAGCAGGAACATGACGCCGCCGATCAGAAACAGTGGACCAGTAATGGTGCAGTGAAGCGAGCGATTCCTAAACCAGTTGGCAATGCAGCCGATGGCCATGGCAAAAAGGCACGCAGCCTCTGACGACGCATGGAGAGGACGCCAATAGATCCCTATGAGGCTCAGCACTCCCCACGCCATCAGCGAGGCTATGAACCAGTAGCAGATCGTTGCTGGCGAGCTACAACAGGCTTCCACTTGCTTCGTCATTGCGAAGAAGGTGATTCCACGGGCCGATTCTACGCTCGTCTTCGCGCAATCGGAAGAGTCTCACTACGCCCACGGACGGTTGGTGGTCAGGAGTACTGATGCAACCACGCCATTTCACAACTTATCGCGACAAACAGATGTCAGCACGCACCTAGCTGGCGGTAGATTGCTGCTGTTACCAGGGCCGACAGGGGAACGGCAATGAATAAACCTAGCCCAAGCAGGCTTGCACCAAGAACATTGAGCAGCAGAAGCGCAGCAAAAATCCTTAAGAGGTCGACCCACCTGCCCGCCGTCAGAGTCGCGCTTCGGCGGAAACTGTCCTTCAGATCGGCCTCGCCGTCAGCCATGCAGAAGCCGAACAAAGAATAGCGGATGCCCAGGTAAACGCCGGGACCCACCAGGAGCACCAGGCCAATTAGCACCATTAACAGAAAAACGATTTGACCCACCAAGAACTTCAGCCCCAAGGACCAATGCGGAAAAGCATCGGCCAATTCGGCCTCTTTACCGTCGTATAGCGCAAGACATATCTGGAAAAAGCCAATTTCAACGGTAGCGAGAAACATGAGGAACGACAAGTGAGCCACGATCCACAACAGAATGCCAAATCGTTGTCCAGCAATTACCACCGCTTCGAGGCCAATCCAAGCAGCGAACATTGTCAAGAGAACTGCCGAGAAGAGACGATAGCGCTTCTGGAAGGTAGACCAGGCAAAGCTGACAGCCTGCCTGAGGGAAATCGGATGGCGTCCAACTTTCGGTTCGCCGGCGGTCTGCTCCGAGGGCATTAGCAATCGTAAACTCTCGCCTGCGTTTCCACACGCCCCGAGATGCGTGACCTCGGCATGACACGAGCGCCGGCGAGTATTCTGCCCGAGCGACGGGCTACCTGTTGATAACAGATGGGATGAAGCGGTTACACAAGTAATCCCGCCGACGATCATTTGGTATTAGATGTTCAGCTTCCGACGCAATACCCCAGCCAGGCCGAGGATGCTAGAACCGAAAAGCAGGATGCTGCTGGGCTCAGAAAGTCTCTCGTCCATGCTTGAAGTATCGGTTCGAGCCTACCAACAAGAGTCGTCAGTCAAGTTCTAGGCGGGAGCGGACAGTGCCTCCGTTTGAAGTCCCGCCAAAAGACTAGGGTGAAATACTTAAGAGGTTGCGTCTGATAGCAGACCGACAATAGCAACGCCTTCATATAAGCTCGTTGCAACTTTCAGGCCAGTGGTGATAAGGCCATGAACTCCCAAATGTGGCACGGTAAGGTTTCCTCTCGGCAGCGTTCAAGAGGTACTAGTCTCATTCTGTCGGTCGACGATGAGGCAGCAGTCCTCTACACACGTCAAGCCATCCTGCAAGACGCTGGCTACGAGGTGCTGAATGCAATCGATGGTGAGCAGGCTCTGCACATGTTCGCTTCGTATTCCGCCTGCATCGACCTCGTGCTGATGGACTATTCACTGCCCGGAAGCGACGCCGGCGGCGTTGCTGAAGAGATGAAGCGATGCAAGCTAGGTGTTCCCATCATCCTTGTGTCGGCAACTGCGACTGAGCTAGCGACACTTACCTGCGTGGATGGTCACATTAACAAAGGACAAAGCCCTACGGTGCTCTTGGACGAGATTGCCCGGCTACTCAGCACCTCACAAACTCGTCGACGTCGTCCGCCAACTGCTGCTATAAACTGTGCGAATCCAAATGCAATGGTCGGTAGGGGTGCAGTTTGAATTGGGCTCGCCCCTTGCGCCACCCCGATAATTGGCGCAGCATAAGGCAATGGAACATACGAAACCGTTTGACTCGTTCGCCCAAGACGCGCACGACAAGGCTCAGCACGCTATTGATCATGCCCGCGAGGTCAGAGAGCAGAGGATTGCGGATGGCAAGAAAGCAGCGTCAGAACCGCACTTGATCGCCGATGGTAGCCTCAAGCGCTGCTCGGTTTGCGGATACCCGTTCCAGTCAGACGAGAAACCGTCTATGAGCGTGGCGTTCGCGGATCATCTGAGCCGAGCCCACAAGCCCGGTCAAACAAGCTAGGACATGAACCAAGCTGCTGCGCGGATCGTCAGAGAAACAACGCATCGTGATTAGGGTAAGGACTTGCGACCCTCGTGAGCATTTTCCGCTCTTGTCTTTTCGTTTCATCAGCCATTCCCACCAGTAAGCGACAGTCTTCCATTCCGGCAGAAAGAACCGTCCAACGCCTCATCAACGGTGCAAGGAAACACGCTGGGTTCTCTAAGCGGGAAGAAATATCGCAAAAACGCTGCCACTTCGCCCCCGTCTCGTGCTGCTTCTCACGCGCAGGACGCCATGATGCTTCTCCACCGTGTCTTTCACGAGTGCCAGTCCCAAGCCCGTGCCGGCAGTTCCTTTGGTTGTAAAGAATGGCTCGGTTATTCTGGGCAGGTCCGCCGCCGCTATCCCACAGCCATTGTCCGCAAAGGTCACCCGTAATCCACGCCTATCGAGCCCTGTCCACTCTAGCGCCCTGGACACTCTGACATGTATTTTCCCTCCTCCAGGCATCGCATGGGCAGCGTTTAGGAGGAGATTGGAAAACACCTGACGCAACGAACCGGGATCAACGGGAAGGTCTTCACCAGAACAGTAGCGAGTCTCGACCTGGATACCCTGGGAGTCGAGTCGCGACATGTAAAAATCGACTACAGAGCCCAGCAACCTGGGTACGTTGGTGTCCTGTGGGCCTACGGGACTTCGGAACCGATCCATCGCCCCGTGGGCGATTCGGGAAATGCGATGTACTTCTTCCTCTGCCAGCGCCAGGTAATGACGGCCGGTGGGTGTGGCCTCGGGTTCGATTAGGTAGAGGAGATTCAAGAGCGAATCGAGTGGATTGTTGATCTCGTGGGCCAAAGAAGCCCCCAGCGCATTACCGTCTGCGGGCGCTCGTGCCCGTCCTGCTTTTTCGACATCCAATGCACACCTGGGTACTCGACCAGTCTCAACGTGTGGCAGTGTACTCTTTGTCTGATACCAGACACAAGAATGTGGTTGTCCTAGAAGCGTACAATTAAGGTACATCTCCATACGCACGTCCTCCGGCCGGGGGGCTGGTTCATTTGCGCATCCTGATGCGGCGTTTTTCGCCCACGAAGGAGGCAGCATGAACCCGTCTGCGCGGCACTTCAAGAATCGAGTCCTGGCAGCCCTGCCAAAGGCTGAAATCAATCGCCTGAAGCCTCATCTTTCCCCGGTGACTCTAGTACAAGAGGAAACCCTGCTCGACGGAGAGGCCCCGCATGGCTATTTCTTAGAAGACGGCATTGCTTCGGTTGTGATGACCGTTGCCAACGGAGCCACGGTTGAGGTCGGCATCATTGGAATTGATGGCGTAGTCGGCCTTCCCATTCTGCTCGGCACCGGCACAGCCCCTGGGCGGACGTTCATTCAGATCGCTGGTTCGGGCTTCCGCATCAACGCAGACATTCTGAAAGAGGAATTTGAGCGCCCCGGAGAGCTGCGTCGCCATCTGCAAAGATACATGCACGGCTTCATGGTGCAATCGGCCCAAACGTCCACTTGCAACCGCCTCCACAATATAGAGGAGCGGCTTGCACGCTGGTTATTGGCATGCCGCGATCGGATGGAAACCGACCAGCTCCGGCTGACCCATGATTTTCTCGGACAAATGCTGGGTGCACCCCGCACCACAGTCACTTTGGCAGCAGGACTCCTGCATCGAGCAGGGATGATCGACTATTCACGCGGTGTGGTGACGATTCGGAACCGCCCGGCGCTGGAGGAGGCCGCCTGTGAATGCTACGGTATCGTGCGGGATGAGTTTCAGCGGCTTTCCCTGCTTTAAGTCTGACACCAGACAGATAGGCAGCAGCCCTCCCGCGCTAGCGCCAATAACCGTGCCGCTTACAGCAAGTCGTTAGACCTGGTTCAGATGCCCGATCGGGTCAGCTTTGACAATGCCGAGGAGTATTATTCGACGCTCTTCCACGAGCTGACCCACAGCACCGGACATCCCCACCGACTCAACCGATCAACCCTCGCCACGTTCGAGCGTTTCGGCGACGAGAAGTACAGTGCGGAAGAACTAGTGGCCGAAATGGGGTCTGCGTTTCTATGCGGGTTCACCGGGATCGAGAACAAAACGATCCGCAATAGCGCAGCCTACCTGCGGACTTGGCTGGAGGTGCTGAAGCAGGACTCTCGCCTGGTGCTGATCGCTGCCGGGCAGGCCCAAAAGGCAACCGACTTGATTCTGAATCAGCAAGCCCCTCCAGCACGGGAGGCGGCGTTGTGAATCAGATCGGTTGCTACTTGTCCCCGTGTGGATAAGTGTTCAGGTTATGACTAAGTGTTCAATATTATGAACACCTGCTACGGTATCGCAATCTACTTTACCCGAATCCATCAACCCTGAAGCCGCCCTAACAAGACACAAGCCGGAGCTGGTTGGCTCCGGCTCGCGAAGTGAACTGCAAGGAGGATTACTAGCGCAGTTTGCGGCGAATCGCTCCGAAGGCCCCAACTAACCCCGTGCCAAGCAGCAACAGGGAGCTGGGCTCCGGAGTGGTGGTGCTTTGGGTGCCTAGGACGTCGAACGCCCCAAGCGGGTTCCCCGTGCCATTGCTGATCCAGGTCGACCCACCGTCGGTGGAAAAGAGGTCCAGACCGTTTACGCCCTGGTTGTTCCAGTTCCAAGCGTTCGCGCTAGCATCGTTGAAGTTCACGGGGCCGAGGATCATGAAATACGACTGACCGCCGACCAGCGTGACGCCGCTAATGCCAGTGACGCTGACAAAACCGCCACCATCGTAAGTGCCTGGGCATGTAGGCGGGCACAACCCGAACTGCGTGATCGTGGTCAGGTTATTCCAAAAGGCGCCGGCCACCTCGGCGCCGGGAAGACCAGCGTTGTCTGTCCAAATGCTGGCGTAGAAGGTAGGGGGCTGGGCGAACCATCCGACTCCGAGATCAATCTGGCTGACGTTGAAGTTGCCGCTACCGCCAACCGTAAACAGGTTCGCAGCAGTGATGCTAATGCCAATGGATCCGGTTCCGGATACTGTCCAGCCTAGGCCAGCCTGATACTGGTTACCGGGAGGCCCGATGTCACTGAAGAGAGTTGAACTCGCCATTGCCGGCAAGCCGCTTACGCAGATGACGAGAGTCAACAAGCACACCGACCATCCAAGTTTCTTGTTCAAGTTTGTGTGCCTCCGTGATTGAGAGTCATGACTCGCGAGGTTGAAGCTCTAACTCAAACACTTAACGGTGTTTACGGGGCCCGTGGTCGCGCCTAAAACCAAGAGAAGGGGCAGCCACCTTGTTACAAAAGCGGGTTTGTTCGTGGACGTTTGCCGGGAGCGCAGACCCAGCCGAAGTGGATCCTGCAATTTTGTTTCCGCACCAAGTTATTGAAGAGGTTAGAGACTGGTCCGCGTCAGGTGCAAAAAATTGCACTTCCGTGACGAATTACTTCCCTGGGGTTTTGAGCACCTTGCTCTGAAGGGCGGACTTCCGCTTCGCCGGGTGTTCCCGGGGGCCGCGGGCGAAATCGCTCGGATTCTCTGATACCGAATTTCCTACCCCGCGCTAGCCACCACTAGTCGGAAATGCATCTGAGGTTACGTGAATCCAGTCCCGCCTGTCGTGTCAATACAACTTGAACGTCATCTCACTGTTCATCTGCACAGCCACGGGCCGGCCGTCCTTCGTCGCGGGCAGGAATTTCCATTGCTTGGCTGCATTCATGGCGCTCTGATCGAACTGTCGGTTCGAAGAGCGGACTACCTTAACATCGTCCACGTCGCCTTTTCCGTTGACCGCCATTGCTACCACGACACTTCCGCTTAGTTTGGCCTTTCTCGCCGCCTCAGGATAAGCGGGATCAACAGTGTTGACAGCTTTTGGAGGTCGAATACCCGATCCAAGGCCCAGATACTTGCAGGTATGAAACGGTGTCGTTGCAGTAGGCGGTTGGGGATGGCACGGGACAGTCTGGGATTCGCGACCCGACGACTGCCGGGATGCTTGGCCTTCAGGCGTGACAGAACTCTGCTGCCCAGCCGCTGCACCGAGCAACAGCAGCACAAAAGCCAACCAAATGGCAATTCTGCATCGGCTCATCTCTCTGACGGCCCTTTTCCTCCGTCTCCTCCTTGGTGAACAGTTGTCACGCGAGAATTGTAAGTCAATTGCAACGCCTGCGACGGCCAATGGTTCGACATCTACGCCCTGGTCCGCGTCGACGACGTCGAGTAATCCCGAGTACCGCCACTAGCTGCTGACTCCACCACTCTCATTCTGCAAAATCGAACACAAGGAATCTGATCCCCTGAGCGTAGGCCTGACTTGACCTTGCCCACCTTGCTGTCGGATCAGGTCGGGCGGGCCAGATGTGCTCTCCATGTTGCTACTCTCAGGATCGTCTTTGTCGTATCTCTTTTTGAAACTCCCGCAGTAGGAGTGCGTCCTGCGTGCCAACCGCTTCCAGCAGGCAGGCGATGAGGGCCTGCCGAGAGGATTGCGGCCCAGCGAGCAACTTCGCGACGACATCGCGGGCCACTTTGTCTTGCCATTCTTGGCAGGTGACGCGCGGTGAGTAAATGTAGGCGCGACCGGACTTCCTCCTGTCAACAAGCTTTTTCCGGAATAACCGATCAAGCGTAGTCATGACCGTGGTGTATGCCAAGTCCCGGTCAAGCGTCCGCAGCACTTCTCCCACTTTGCATTCGCCGCGCGTCCAGAGGACTTCCATCACCTGGGCTTCCAGCGACCCCAAGGTGACGGATAAGACTGACTGAACGCTATTGGGATGATCGGATGTTGCCAACACGTTTGGCCTCGGGAAAAAGTCAGTGAACTAACTTACGGTGAAGGTTTTCTTCGCCAACGTTGATAACTGCGAAGCAGGGGCGGTGGAGTTTGCGCCGCCCCTGCGAGGAAGGCCGCATCGCCCGCCTGTTTAAGCGGACGACTACAGCCCAAAGTACTTATCCGCCCAGGAGGTATGCGCTCACGTCGTAAATCACTAGGTCTCCGCCACCAGAGGTCTGGAAGACAAGCTGCGTGATACTGCCCCACGAGGAGGGGAAGTTCAGGGTCGCCATCTGGGTACTCAGCAAATAGGCCGAGGATCCCACATAGCTGCCGTTGTTGTAGGCGGTAACGGTTATCTGCGTCGGGCCAAAA
The DNA here is from genome assembly GCA_963737435.1 of uncultured Acidobacteriaceae bacterium. GTDB lineage: Bacteria > Acidobacteriota > Terriglobia > Terriglobales > Acidobacteriaceae > Bog-257. Next base: position 165,176 of record CAVTSI010000007.1, read on the forward strand.
CCTCCAGCCACGACCGCGCTCACAGCCTGGAAACTGGTCGGACCACCGAGAGAGCTGATGGTGCCGAAGCAGTATTCCTGTAGCAGGCGGCAAACTTTACCGCCCACGAAGGCCACGTCCTGGCCCACGGGGCCACGTCTGTAGCCTGGACCTGCGCCGGACCACTCGTTCGGGTCCACGTAGAAGATGTTGGTCCAGTTGAGCTGGCCGTAGCCGCTGGGCATGGGTGCCGGCGTGCCTACAAGGGGAAGGTTGGCAAAGTTGAGGTTTTCCTGGGCGGAGGCGCCAATCGTCAGCGCCAGAATGCAAGTGAGCAATACCAAGGTCTTTTTCATTGTCTTTTCCTCTCTCTTTCGAATTTGAATTTTCGGGGGCCAAAATGCCGTTATGTACGACGGCCCACGTACTACTCCCCCGTGCAAGAACGCGCCGAGTGTGCGGCAAGTCTGTTGCGTCGGCAATGCACTGGCGGTCATTTGCAAGTCATCGCTGGGTCATTTGGGCTAAACCACTCATAGAAAGGTCCTTCAGTTGGAGTTGGCTTGCAGATTGGGGCCGCTCTGAGGGAGGGATTTAATGAGAGAGCGTCCGAAATCGCTTGGAACTGCAGCAGGCGGGTAGTAAACTTTCCCGCAACCTAGGGCGCTTTCCGAGATTTCCACGCAATTCCATGAAGGAAATGCTGCCAGTTCGCGTTCGCTTCGGGGCATTCGAACTTGACCTGAAGGCCGGAGAACTGTGCCTTGCGGCTGAGCCGGAAGGCGAAAGTAGAATCGTGCTCCCAGATCAGCCGTTTCGCTTGCTGGTCATGTTGGTCGAGCGCGAAGGCACGATCGTCACCCGTGAGGAGATCCAGAAGAGGTTCTGGCCGAACGACACGATTGTCGAGTTTGACCACAGTATCAACGTGGCCATTGGCAAGTTGCGCAGGGCACTGGGCGACTCAGCCGAGGAGCCGAAATACATTGAGACCGTGGCCCGTCGAGGTTATCGGCTGATGGTACCGGTAACGCGAGTGGAAGCTACTGCCGACGAGCCTTCCAGCGACGGCGGCGCAGCTGTCGGGGTACAGATTGATCCTACCGGCCTGATCGGCAAGAAGGTCTCCCATTACCGTGTGCTGGAAGTTATCGGCGGCGGCGGAATGGGGCTGGTGTACAAGGCCGAAGACCTCAAGCTAGGCCGTTGCGTCGCCCTGAAGTTTCTGCCCGAAGAGCTGGCCAACGATCCTGTCGCACTGCAGCGCTTCCAGCGCGAAGCGCAAACCGCCTCGTCGCTGAACCATCCCAACATCTGCACCATCTACGAAATCGAAGAGTACGAAGGCCAGTCCTTCATCGTGATGGAGTTGCTGGAGGGCGAAACACTGCGCGATCGGCTGGCCAGACTTGATAAGCAGTCGTTGTCCCTGGAACCGCTATTGGACACCGCGATCCAAATTGCCGGTGGACTGCAAGCCGCACACCGCAAGGACATCATTCATCGCGACATCAAACCGGCGAACATCTTCCTGACCACGCAGGGACAGGTCAAGATTCTGGACTTCGGACTCGCCAAAGTAGACGGGTCGGTGGGACTTCTCGCGCAATCGACTCTGATCGAGCAGGGCCACCTCACCAGTCCGGGAACCACGTTGGGTACGGTCGCTTACATGTCGCCGGAGCAGGTGCAGGGCAAGGAATTGGACGCCCGGACCGACCTGTTCTCGTTCGGTGCGGTGCTGTACGAGATGGCGACGGGAACGCTACCGTTTCGCGGCGACACCTCGGCGCTGATCTTCGACTCGATCCTGAATCGACCTCCTGTGCCGCCTGTGCGTCTGAACCCCGACCTGCCGTCCAAGCTGGAAGACATCATCAACAAGGCCTTGGAGAAAGACAGGAACCTGCGCTACCAGCATGCCTCGGAGGTGCGAGCGGACCTGCAACGACTGAAGCGGGATACGGAATCCGGCAAGTCGGTCGCCCAAGGTGCCGTCTCACAAAGGCCAAAACCATACCACCGGAAATTGCTCTACGGTTCGGCTCTGGCGATTGTTCTTGTCGCGCTTGGCTTGGGATTCCGCTGGTTCAAGAATCAGCAAGTCACCTCCCCCAAACCACTAAGCGAGCGGCAATTGACCCATAACTCCTCGGAGAACCATCTTCTGGATTCCGCAATCTCGCCCGATGGCAAACATCTCGCCTACGCAGACACGAAGGGCCTGTACTTAAGCGTAATTGAAACCGGCGAGGTGCACGACATCGCGCTGCCGGAGGAGTTGCGAACTCATCTGTGGAGCGTCACTTGGTTCCCGGATGGGGAGAAGTTGCTATTCGTGGCTGAATCGGAAGCAGAGGGGTACACGATCTGGGCGATTTCTGTGTTCGGTGGCGCTCCACGTAAGTTGCGAACCCATAGCCATGCAGCAGTAGCTTCGCCCGATGGTTCATCGATCGCTTTCATCAGCGATGACAACCGCGAAATATGGGTGATGGGAGGCAATGGCGAGAATCCCAAGAGAATCCTGACCGGCGAAAACGGGGCATACTGGGCTCTGGCATGGTCTCCCACGGGCCAGCGCCTCGCTTACTTAAAACACGCGGGGATGGGGCATGGCGACACCATCGAAACGCTGTCACTGGGCGGAGGACCACCCAGCGTAGTGTTTTCTGATCCTCTCCTGTTGGTCACCGAGTCCGCTTTGGTCTGGGTGCCCGATGGGCGTCTACTCTTTGAATTAGCCGAAGCTAACGCGCCAGGGAGCTATGACTGGAATCTTTGGGGAATCATGGCTGACCCGCAGACCGGAAAACCCTCGGGGAAGCCAGCAAGAATGACGAATTGGCAGGGGCTAATCCCTCTTAGTCCGAGTACCAGTCGGAATGGCAGCCGTCTGGTTGTGGACAAGATCCATCTGCGAAAGGACGTGTACGTTGGCGAGCTAAGAGAAAACGCTACGCGCATGGATTCTCCTCGGCGTCTAACCGTGAGCGAGAGCGATAACCGTCCTACTGGGTGGACGCTCGATAGCAAGACCATTCTGATTTCGTCCGATCGCACGGGAAGGATGCAAATATTCAAGCAACAACTGGAACAGGACACCGCCGAACCGCTCATTCAAGGGCCGGACAGTGAGGTTGAAGCTGAGCTGAGTCCGGACGGCACCTGGATTCTTTACAAGTCGTACTCACATAGTTTCGAAGGCTGGTCACCGGACACCGCACGCGTAATGCGCTTCCCCGTGTTGGGTGGATCTCCTGAACAGGTTCTGGAAGCTCGGCTGGATCTCGCCGAAGGATTCGACTGTCCTGTTCGGCCTGGCAGTTCCTGTGTCTTCGGCCATTGGGAGCAGGGTCAGTTGATCTTGTACGCGTTAGACCCCGTCCAAGGCCGGGGTAAAGAGCTTGCTAGAACCAAGTTGGGATCGCCTGCGGGTTTAATTTATAGCGTTTCCCCCGAGGGCTCCCGTATTGCGGTCGCCAGCAGTAGCCAGTTTCCCAACCAGGTCCGCATTCTTGATTTCCGGAATGGCACGGAGCGCAACCTGCAGCTTCCGCAGGGGTGGCATATCTGGGACCTAAGTTGGGCAGCGGATGGCAAGGCTCTGCTCGCGGCTGCGCAGTCTAAGTCAACGGGTTATATGATTGCACGCATCGAACTGGACGGAAAAACCCGCGTGCTCCTCAATCGAGGTAGGAATCAGGCGCTCATTTTTGTTTGCCCCTCACCAGACGGTCGTCACTTGGCATTCAGCGGGCAGACCTGGGGAGAGGTCAACGCCTGGCTGCTGGAGAATTTCTGACCTTAAGGCGCTGGCCCATCTGCAACTCGGGCACACCAGCTTATCATGGCGACAAGGTAGCCGCGCTCAAGTCCTATCAGGATTTCTTCACCCTCTGGAAAGACGCCGATCCCGACATCCCCATCCTCATCCAAGCCAAAGCGGAGTACGCCAAATTGCAGTAATCCACGAGATAGGTCGCAGGAGCACTTTGCATAACCCACCGGGATTGCGCAGCGATTGCACGCTTTCATGAACGAGCACTCGGGAAAAACCCTCGCCACTCGCATTTTGGTTAGGCCCACGATGCGATAACTAACTCCCGTATCATCGGCGACCCAGAAGTTGAGAACTCCAGCCCGCAATGCTGCTCGATGTCAGGCGCGAAACGCTGGGCCCAGCCCAGGAAAAAATAGGTGCGCCGGGAGTCCTCGATGGGCATATAGTGTGGGGTTGTTGGGAGCTAAGACGGAAATTCTGCATAACGGAGGCGAGTAGCGTGAACCCTGACAGCAGCTTTGAGGCGCAGACATACCACAAGGTTGACTTGCGCTTACTTCCATTCCTTTTTCTCTGTTATATTCTTGCCTATCTCGACAGGGTAAATGTGGGATTTGCAAAGCTGCAGATGCTTAAAGATTTGTCTCTAAGTGATGCGGCTTTCGCCACAGGGGCTGGTATTTTCTTCATCGGCTATTTCTTTTTTGAAGTTCCTAGCAATATATTGTTAAAGAAGTTTGGGGCACGCATGTGGATTGCGAGGATCATGATCTCCTGGGGTGTTATATCCGCGTGCATGATCTTTGTAAAAGGTGCTTGGTCATTCTACGCCATGCGTTGCCTTCTGGGCATAGCAGAGGCAGGGTTTTTCCCAGGGGTCATCTTTTATCTGACCTTGTGGTATCCCTCAAGACTCCGCGCAACACGAACCGCATGGTTTGTAGCGGCTATCGCTGTTTCCGGAGTGATCGGCAATCCCATATCCGGCTCGATCATGGATCTGTTATCAGGCGCGATGAGATTATCGGGATGGCAGTGGCTGTTCCTGGCTGAAGGCATTCCCTCTATTATCGTTGGTATTTGGGTAATCTATTATCTGAACAGCAGCATTGAAGAATCCAAATGGCTCACCACTGAAGAAAAGGCACTGCTGGCGCAGAACCTTGTAGCAGAAGATAAGCACAAAACCGACCATAAACTAATCGATGCCTTCAAAAGCGGTAAAGTATGGGTGTTATGCGCGATCTATTTCACCTTGATGATTGGCTTGTACGGCATTGCTTTTTGGTTACCGACGATTGTAAAGGCGTTTGGTATAAAGGGTTATTTCGGAGTCGGCGTGATTACCGCCATACCGTATGGTGTAGCCGTCATTGGCATGATCATACTAAGCCAGCATTCAGATAAGACAGGAGAGCGGCGACTGCATTATGTATTGAATGTTACTGCCGGAGCTGTTGGTTTGGTTTTGAGTGGGGTGTTTGCATCTAATCCTGTCCTGGCCGTCATTTTCTTGTCCGTAGGTACGCTTGGGGTTATCGGGTCAATGCCATTGTTCTGGCCGTTGCCGTCTGCATTCTTAGCTGGCACTGCCGCTGCAGCGGGTATTGGTATTGTGAACTCGGTGGGCAACTTGGGCGGTTATTTTGGGCCAAACATCCCAATCTGGGCAAGACTTGTTTTCTCCGATCGATCCGCTGCGTTGTATATCATTGCAGGAATTTTGATGATCGGGGCTTTAATGACTTTTTTCTTTATACCAAAGACGTTGCGCGTCAGAGTGGGTATCGAAGAAGCTCTCGTTGCCGGCAAGTGACAGCGGCTGACCGTATGCGCGGAAATTCTAGCCTGGCTGGAGCCAGCTCTAAGCGGTGTCTGGTTGGATACTGGTTCCTGCATTGCTGCCGGTGTGCACAGTGCTAACGTCAGAATACTGCTGGAACAAGCTGCAGTTCGCCAATTTTTCTCTTTGGCATCAAGAAACCATGCAACTAGGGACGGCCGGGCCAGCCGCCCCACAGTCATCGCCGGTCTCCTACCCAAGATTTTGCCGGCTAAGCTGCAATCGGAAGACGATCTTCATCAGGTTGCCGGAGGGCGCAGGTGACTCGTCTCCGCGATAATCTTCGCCCGTCCTTATCGCCGCGAGCTGGTAAGAAGGCGCGATCAACTTTCCCGTGCAGGCGGCGCCGCGGTAGTCCTCGCCTGCCGGCGGCATCTCGCAAGCCTCGTCCTGGATGACGGGTTGCCACGCGGCCTGACGCACCGCAGCCAACAGCTCAGGAAAATTCTCGACCCCCAGGATGACTTCTGTGGTGATTTCCGCCTTCCGCTCGGCATTGTCCATCAGCGGCAGGACAAACGTGACGTTCCGCGTAACGGTGCGGACCACAGATTCGCCGTAGACCGGACCGCGGTAGTCTTCACCGAGGTTATACGCAGCGTCGCGCTCGGTTCGAGCCAGGGTCATTTCGCCGGTGACCTGCAGCTTACCGTCAGCCCGCAAATCAATGCGCTTCGACTTGAAGCTCATTGCTTGGCCCTCCGGTAGCTCAGCACTGATGTCCAGTGCCGATTTAGCGGGCTCGGCAGAATTGAACTCTGCAATGCCGCCTATGCGAGCAATGCCGACGTTCTGCAAATCCAAATTGCTCCCGAGGAAAATTGATGCCGTTGAATGTTCAGCGTCGACCTTCCACTTGCCTTCCTGTGCTAAAACCGGGAGCGCGGTAAGGCTTGCGATTCCCAGAATTACGAGCGTCTTGCGAATCGCTGGTCTGAGTAAGTTTTTCATCGTCGTACCCTCCTCTGAATTCAAGAACCCCACAAAGAAGATTCATGCGCCTATCAGGAGCACGTGGGTCGCCAATGACTGGCACAACGGCAGGATGTTCAAAGCTAGTCTGGATCCGATTGAGAGAAAAGATGATTAGTAAGGTCTGCTGGCGAGTGCGCCTGCTACCATTAGGTCCCTCGCGGACTTCGAACCTATCCGATCAGATAGTCCGGCTATCCCTTTTGATAGGACTCCAGAGAACGGTCAAAAGGGTTCTTGTTTGATTGTTTGTCTTTTTTTGGCTGCACCCGAAGTTTAAGCAGTTTTTTTGCCTGAATGTCGGAGTCTCAATGATCTGGCCGGCGCAATCCCTCTGGGTCAACGGCGACCAGCCGCCGCGTGATTCCGTCCTTTGTGCAGGCTCGCCCGGGTCCAATCCACGCTGCCAGTGAGAAACTTTCGAATCCAGTGAGTTTCGTTTTCGGGAGAAAAACCACCTAAAGCACTGTTGGACAGCAGCTTACAGACACTTCTACGCAAACCAGTGAGTTAGTGACCAGGTTGGCGCATCGCCGCTATATATAATAAGAAGACGTTTTAGATTGAGGTTTTCTATAGTCTGGTTGGGGTCAAAAATAACTCACTAACTCACTGAGTGATAGGTATAGCTTTATTTATCAATCACTTACGTCAGTGAGTTTCCCCAAAATATCTCACTAGAGCTCACTAAAACAGGTACAAACTCACTGAGCAGCTGTCACTGCCATCTCTCATGCCGCCGTCGCGGTCTCTCCGGTGCCCGCCGGATCCTGTTAATTCCCACCGGCTTTTCCTGAAATCGATAGTTAGTAAGGAAACCGACTTTCATTTTGTGGGTAGGAGCCGCAAAAAAGACCAAATAGATATTCGGCTTTAAGGGCGCTCCTTAAGTACTTAAGTATGAGTACTTGATTAAGGAGAAATAAATGTCAGAAACCGAACCCATTATAATTACAACCACCGCAGTCATCGGAGCGCTACAAGGCTTAAAGCTGTCCATCATCCAGCGTCTAGTCCTGTTACACCTCATCCACAGCGGGATGCCAGCAACCTTTACCGAACTACTCCAGATTACTGATAGCACGCCTGAAACGCTTGTTACCCAAATGCGGCAGCTTTACCGCGCCGGCTATGTCCGCCGCCTGACGCCTCGCGGAACCACGGATCCGGTGTACCAGTTCATCTCTACCACAGCAAACCGCAAGGATGTCAAAGCCCAAGTCAAGGTGGATAAAAGATGAGCGCGTCAGTATCCACCTTTCCCAATCTAACCGATGCCGATATCGCATCTCTGCGGTCGTCTGGGTTAACCGACTCGACAATTGCAGATATGGGTTGCTATTCGATGTCAGCCGAGGAAATCCGTGAGGTCACCGGTTTGTCAGAGGGGACGGTTCGGCGACGCTGCTGAGAAATCAATCAATTGCAGCGCTGCGATGGGCAGCAGCTTATAGAACGTACAGCAGCCGGTACACTTTGTGACCGGTCTCAGCTGAGGTCAACCTCTCTGTCCGATAAAACGAGAACACGAAACCCTCTCAACAATTCTATGGAAGAACAATCCGCTGGTGCAGCTGAGGCTCAAGTCTGGAAATCGACGAGGCCGACGCTTGCGAGATGCTCCAGGAACTGGCGCAGATCCTTTTGCAGAGTGCGCCTGGAAGTCGAGACGAAGCGATGTTGCAACCGCTTCACGATGTCTGCGCAAGATGTCCTGCCGTTGATCTCTTCCAGGATCAGGAGCCCGGTCTGGTTGGTGCAGCAAACGCCAAGGCTCGCAGCATCGAAGATCAATCCTCCTTCTAGGTCTCTGCGGTATCGGACCCCGGGTCGCAGCACTGGCGTTAGAAGGGAGAATGTTTTCATTTGGCCAGTTCGCATCGCGGATCAGCTCCCGTGAAGTTCCCGACAAGGTTATGAGTTACGGCGGCACAGCCTCCCTGGCAGTAATCCCAAAAACGGCAATCGCTACACGCGGCGATCCCCAGAGAGCGCCGTCTTATCGCTGCAAACACATCCGAGCGGTTCCAGATCTCACGGAGAGACTGGTGGTGGATGTTTCCCGCGATCACATCGCGCATCAACCCACACGGCAAAACATCTCCATTGGCAGTGATGGTACACATGCTTCTGCTGCAGGGGCATGTGGACCACATTTTAGCAAAGTCATCCAAGTGGTTCTGCGGTGTGAAAAGCCCACGCTTGAAGAGTACGAACTTGTCGATCTCAATTTGAAAATGGATGCGCCTGGAGAGGGTGGGTACTCTCTCGCTGAAAAACTCGTACAGAACCAGCCATTGCTCCCCCGTCAGCCGGTTCTCTTCGAAGTGGGAGATCGCCCGGCCGGCGGGCTGCAGCCCCATCAGATGAAAGTTACTCACCCCCAGCTCCAGGGTGAGTCGCAGAATATCCGGGATTTCGCAGTAATTGCGTTGACAGGCCACTGTTCCGATCGCGGTGCACAGGCCTGCTCGCGTCAGGAGTCGCAAGGCGCGGACGGCCTTGTCGAAAGACCCGATTCCGCGGATGGCATCGTTGGTCTCCGCACAGGCGCCATCGAGGCTGACTTGGATTAGCGCTGGAGGAGCAACACGGAGAGCACCCAATCGCCGTTCTGTGAGGAGCGCGCCGTTGGTGCTGATGGTGACCGCGAGAGATCGTTGGACCGCAAGCTGGATGATGTCGAGGATATCCCGTCGAGCAAAAGGCTCGCCGCCCACTAGGTTGATCTTGAACACCTGCAGGTTGACCAACTCGTCGAAGAGGGCCTCCATCTCTTTCAAGGAGAGCCCAATGCGCGGTTGGTCAGGACCTGCATTGGAATAACAATGAAAACACCTCAGGTTACAGTACGGCAGAACTTCAAAACCCACCTCAACTGGGGCAGCTAAATGCGTCAGCATTGCGCGCTACTGCCCCGCCTTCTTCCGAGAGGTCCGAGCCTTCACTTTTTTGGGTACAGGTACGGGTGTGGGCTCTGGTTCGAGTGATCCCTTGACGTCCAGTCTGGTGCATTTAAAGTCACGCCAATTCGTAATCATCAGGGTTCCGGTCAGAGGGCCCTGAATGCTTGCTCTTGCCTTCTTCTTTTGTGCTGCTTCCATCGTTGGCCCCAGGGTCAAGGTTGCTTTCACGTATTGGTATTTCTTCATCGATTTTCCTTTCTTTAACAGCGCTAAAACGAAAATAAATCACGTTAGACTCGAAAGCTCGTTCTCACGGGCACTGATAGCTTCGCTGCCGCTCTGGTTTCACTCGAGAGCATTCTTCATGTGAAGCGCCTCCTAATAAGAAGCCGCACAGCCGCCACTTCTAATGCAGCCTGGCATACTCAGCTTTGGCTTGCTGCAAGAGTGGTATGTCGGGGTCGGCATCCTTCCACACTGCGAACGCCTTCTCATATTCGGTGCGGGCCTCCAGACCTCTCCGTTCCTCCGCCAGGCAGCGCGCCAGGCCGATGTGAGCGAAGGCCGCCCAGGGATATAAGGGAGCAGTCGGCTTGGCCCCGTCCAGCAGCTTGGCGAAATCGGCAGTCGCCTGATCTGATTGGCGACCCCGCAGGGAAATCGATCCTCTGTACCACAAAACGAAAGGATCGCGAAGCCCTTTCGTATTGCCGAACAGCGCCTGGGCCCGCGGCAACTGGCCGCGTCGGAAAGCCAGCAACGCGTTCACGTATGAGCCGAAGGGATCTTTGCTGTCCCTGAGGGACATCATCTGCGCGGTTGCCTGGGGTTCCCCGGCTTCGGCGGACGCCAGCAGCGCAGGAAGGGAGCGCGCGGCCAACCCCGGATAGGCCCGTAGTTGTTCCGAGACGGGGACCTTATATCCGGCGGCCAACTGCAAACGGATGTAAGGAAGCTGACTGGAGAGGACGAGACTCGGAAGATGATTGTCCTGAAGGGCGTCGAGCAAACGCTCATTCAGCGCGCGAGAGCGCTGCACCTGGCCTTGTGCGAACGCCCGGTCACGCTCCATCTCGGCGAGGAACATTCGCCCTTCCGCGCTCGTGTTTAAGGTGGCGGCAATTTCCTTCAAGCTAACCTGGTCCTGCGCGCCCAGGGCAACCTCGTAGCACTGGGACGCCAGTTGCGAAGACCCACTCACCCGGACAAGCCCCTCGTGGCAGGTTGCCATCGCCTTGGCCGTTTTGCCGCGCACAGCATAGATCAGTGCCAGATCGCCGTATGCGACGACCGCACCAGGATCGAGGCGGAGTGCCTCCAACAGGTCCTTCTCAGCCTGTTCATCGGAATCAAACTGTGACAGATTAATATAGGGAGTGGGATCCCGGGGATACGTGCTGCGGTAAAGCTCCAGAGCCGTCCGTTTCTTTGTCAGGTCAGAACTTTTTGCCAGGATGTACAAGCGTTCGCGCTCGCTGACACCGTCCTTCAACAGGTACGCATGTCGAGCCGCGTCTTCCGAATCCGCCTGGTCGCCTAGGTTGCCGTAAACCGAAGCCAGCCTGGCCCAAGCCAGAGCAAAATCCGGATCCAGCTCGAGTGCACGCTGGTAGAAGCCGATGGCCTCGATATCATAGCCGCTATGGTGCCTCTCATCTCCTAGTGCAAACGCGCGCAACGCTTCCAGGGACTGGGTAGTAGCTTCGGGCAGCTTCTTATCGAATTTCTGCATTGAGGGCAGAGATTCACCCAGCCCTTTGCGCAACTCGGACCCGGCCTGATCCACCAGGTGCAAGACTTGTTCTTTGCCGCTGGCTTGCCTGTGGTCCTCCGTCAGCACTTCTCCGTTCGCGGCGTTAATCACCTGCATGCTGAGTAGGAAATCATTGCCGATTTTGTCGATGCTACCCACCAGCAGAGCTTTGATGCCAGACATCGCAGACGAGTCGCCGGTATCGGACAACGAGGAGCATTGCGGGCTGGAGTTCTCACTTCTCGATTACCGACGACACGGGAGTTATCGAGTGGTGGCTCGAAATCGAAATGTCGAGTTTCGACACTTCCTTATTTCACGGTGTTGCTGGCAGGCATTGGGTCTGGCAGTGGCCAGATCACGGACAAGAACCACGCGACCACCAGTCCGATAACGCAGCCGAACAGCACTTCCGTCATTCGCCGTCCACCTGCCTGAAGACCCTTGATCCTGGAGTGATGCTCGAGTCCGGCAGCAATGACAAAGGCCGCGCTAATTGGCGCCTGTCTCCACATAGTCGGAATGCGAACCACGTAGGAGGAAAGCAGTACCGTTACCGCCATCGCAAGTGGCAGAGTTACGAGTCTAGTACCACCGATGGCAATGAACAGAAGCCCGATTGCACAGCCTACCAACGTGTTGATGATACGGGAGCGGAAAGTCAATAGGGCCTGCTTCATTAGCGGATCGCTGGTGGCTACCATCGAGCTAATAGCCCAGATCGGGTCGCTCTCGGCGAGTTCGTGCACCAAAACCCAGAGCACTGCGGTTGCGATGAAAATGCTCACGGCATAGTGGATTCCATGCATGTCGCCTTTGATAAACCGCTCTATAGCTTTCATGTTCGGCTCGACCTTTCGTGCAGCCTGATCTTGGTTATCGGCATGGATGGATTCTAGCCTCAACCTGAGGAACTGTACGCGAAAACTTCCCGGCCGTCCCTCACCTTCTCGACACAAACATCTGCTTCAGAATTATCGGTAGATGACGGCAAGGGGGCGAGACATGGGCTGCTGTTATCGTTGAAGCCCTTCTCACGAAGGTGCTCAAAGGTGATGCGAGAGCTATTGCCGAGTTGGCGGACCGCGGCGAAGGCAAACGCTGCAGGCACCGGAAGTGAACCCGAAGTCGGGCCTTGCAGAGCGGCTTGAAGCGGCTCGCAAGTGGGTGAGTGAAAGGGGGCACTAGACAACACCAGATGGCTGGCGGCAGAGCAAGAATCGCGATTGCCAGTGACGCCGAGCATCTGGCCGTGGTCCAACGACCGTGGATTCAGTATCGTGATGCAAACTGCTCGGTTGAGCGGCCTCTCTATGAGGGCGGCACGGCGTCATCCCCGCATATCTTGCTTGTCCTGAGGCAATGGCCAGAGCGCCTGCAAAGCAGCTCCATGTCATTTACACTAAAGATTGACGCCTAAGTGGAGAAGGCCAGTGGCAAAAAAAGACAAGAAGACTAACAAGGACAAGAAGGCTGAGAAAAGGGGACTCGATAACGTAGCTTTGGCTGGCGCGGCGACCTACAGTGACGGGCACCCTCAAGATCGAGTTCAATACCTGGAAGCGAAGCTCATCCTCAAACCCGACCGTTTCGTCTCGGTCGAGAGCTTCCGCAATTTCGGTAAGCTCGTCCAGCGTACAGCGAAGAAGCTCGGAGTCGGGTTTCTTGCCGACCCCAAGACGGGTCGTCGGCCAGATGTTCGGGAGATCATTTTCTTCGACACGCCGGACTTCCGGCTCTACAACAACGCCTTCATCCTGCGGCGCCGCATCTCGTACGTGGACGGCTTTCCCGTCGGGGACCCGGAAATGGTCTTCAAGTTCCGTCATCCTGACGAGCAGAAAACTGCAGCCTTGGACGTGCGACCGAATATCGCTGGTGCCTATCGGATCAAGTTCAAAGCCGAGGCCCTGCCGCTGAAGGATGAAATCGGCGGATACCGCGTCCTGTACTCGCACAACTGCGTTTTCGGCCTAAGCCAGATGCATGATGCAGACAAAACTTCGATGGGGACTTTGGCCCACGTGTTTCCGGCACTCGGCGCTCTGAAGATTTCAGATGACGAGAAGGTCACCCTGGTGAACGAAGGGATCGTCGAAGAGGTGCTTTTGGAGCTTGGAGAACTCGACTTCGGCAAAGGTGTACTGGCCAAGTGCAATGTCGCGTTATGGCGGACCCGCGGCGAGCATAAGCCCCTGGTGGGAGAGTTCGCCTATCAAGCCCAGTTTGATCGCAAAGAAAATGTCCACGACAAGGTGAAGAAACTTAATGAGCAGTTCTACATCACTCTTCAGCAGGACGTGCAAGACTGGATCTCGCTGGGCACAACCAAGACCGGGATGGTTTACCGCCTAAAAGGCAACCCACCCCAAAGCCATGAATGACCCTGTAGCAGCCGCAGTTATCAACATGGCTAGCACATCTGGCACGCCCGACCTGATCCGACAGCAAGGTGTGCAAGGTCAAGCCTGGCCTACGCTCAGGGATCAGATTCCTTGTGTTCGATTTTGCAGAATGAGAGTGGTGGAGTCAGCTAGGGGCGGTACTTGGGCTTACCCCACGTCTTCGACACGAACCAGGGCGCAAATGTCGTACCCTTGGTCGTCGCAGGCGTTGCAATTGACCTACAATACCCGCGTGATAACTGTTCACCAAGGAGGAGACGAAGGAAAAAAGGTCGTGACAGAGATAAGCGGGTGCAGGATTGCTATTTGGTTGACTTCTGCGCTGCTGTTGCTCGGTGCAGCGGCTGGGCAGCAGAGCACTGTCACGCCTGACCAGACTGTCCCGTGCCAACCGCAACCAGCAACTGCAACGGCACCGTTTGATACTTGCAAGTATTTGACGCTTGGACCAGGCATTCGACCTCCAAAAGCTGTCAACACTGTTGAGCCCGCTTATCCTGAGGCGGCGAGAAAGGCCAAACTAAGCGGAAGTGTCGTGGTGGCAATGGCGGTTAACGGAAAAGGCGACGTGGACGATGTTAAGGTAGTCCGCTCTTCGAACCGACAATTCGAGCAGAACGCCATGGATGCAGCCAAGCAATGGAAATTCCTGCCCGCGACGAAGGACGGCCAGCCCGTGGCTGTGCAGATGAACAGTGAGATGACGTTCAAGCTGTATTGACAGGACAGGCGGGCCCGGATTCATGTAACTTCAGATGCATTTCCCACTAATTTTCTGTTCGTCTGAGAGTTTCGGCATTACATCCTCCTCGGTTTAGTCCAGATCGTGGACTCGCTTATTTCCGCCTCGTGGCGAGTTGGTGGTGGTTAACGTGTGTGAGGGAGTTCGCTATCAGAGAAGCCGAGCGATTGGAGAATCGTTTTCAATGGGTCAACTTCCTGGTGTTGGATTTTGCAGAATGAGGGTGGTGGGTTCAGCCGGTCTGCCGTTCTTGTCTTTCCATTCGATTCGTCCATTGGTGGGACGAGCCAGCATCACGCCAGCGGCAACGGACAAGGATCCGAATTTGTAGTTCGCCGTCAGCACGAGATAATCTCCCGCGTCAGCCAGTACCCCCTGGTCTAGAAGACTCTTCCGCAAGGCGACGATGGCGGGAGGTGTCCCGGGGGCTTCATGCTTCGGGCTCTCCGATCCACCCAGAACCAGAAACCCGTCAGCGACTTCGTACCCGTAAGCCCAAAGTCCGACCCTGCTGAGGCGAAGCAATGGCCCGTGCCATCCTGACTTCGGCACGCCGTATGGAAGTTCCTTGACCGAGTCCAACCGGATAGAACTCCCCGTGAATTTGAACGTCATCTCTAAAGAAGGCCGGTTCGGGCAGCAGCGTGCCGCATGACGCGAGTAGCCGCTCAGGTCCTCGATGATCAGTTCACCCTTCAATTTCACGCCGTTGTACCCGTTATCCGCGTAGCCTCTGGAGTTCAAGACTTCCGCCCTTTCTCGCGTGGGGTCCAGCGTTGTGATCTTGTCGTTGAGAGATGCCAGGACACACCAGCTCGTCACGGTACCGGCTCCCGAATGATAGGAGATGACTACGACCCCTTCTTTTCCGTTGGGACTCCTGAGCTTTTCGACGCTTGTGTTGTCATTTCCCTTCATTTGGCGTTCGGTCTCCTCGAACGCGACGACCCATCCGGAAACCGAACTATGTTTCAGGATTCGGACACCTGCAGTCTCGTACACCTTGTCCAATTTGTCCGGGATGGTATACACAAGGACCACTTCGGCCACACCATCGTGTTCGAAATCCACACTCAACTGCTGTTTGACTGTAGCCGCGGGCGGCAGATCCGCGAGAACACTGGGAGGATTTTGCTGAGCTACAGCGAGTTGCGAAACACACCCAAACACTAGCACGTGCGTCCATGGGACCCGAAAGGCCATAACGATCACCCGAACAGCTCTGAGTTTAGCGCTAACAGGTTCCTTGTAGTGCACCGATATACTAACTAAACTGATACTGCTGATAACGGTCCTCGAAGCCTGGGCTCTCCAGGTAGCTGGTGTCGGCGAAGGGATCCCATAGCTGCTCTGCGGTGATACTCACGATCTGATTCACAACGTCACCTCCTGTGTGGGAGGTGCGTGCTGATTCAGGATCAAGTCGGTTGCCTTCTGTGCCTGCCCGGCAGCGATCAGCACCAGACGAGAGTCCTGCTTCAGCACGTCCAGCCAAGACTGCAGGTAGGCAGCGCTGTTGCGGATTGTCTTGTTCTCAATGCCGCAGAAGCCGCATAGAAACGCAGCCCCCATCTCAGCAACCAGCTCTTCCGCGCTGTACTTCTCGTCAGCGAAGCGCTCGAAGGTGGCAAGAGTGGACCGGTTGAGTCGGCGAGGATGTCCGGTGCTGTGGGTCAGCTCGTGGAACAGCGTCGAATAATACTCCTCCGCATTGTCGAAACTCCCGAGATCGGGCATTTGCACCAGGTCTAACAACTTGCTGTAAGCGGCACGATGACTGCCGTGTTGAATGGTTGGCTTGTCCAGCCACTGGGTCACGATCTGATCGCAGCTTTCGATTGGGTTGACGTGCGGGAGGGGCTCCTGAGCCGGTTGCACCGGTAACCCCTCGCATTGGCAGGTGTTGAATACCGTGTAGTAACGGCATAGCACCGACTTCTTCTCGATAATTTCCTCGCCGTCCTGCACCTCGCGTGTGCCGAACTTCCAGAACACGACTGGCGAGCCTTTTTGGCCACTGCGAACATGGCCGCCAAGTTCATGGGCTTGCTTAAAGGTCAGCCAGTACGGTGATGCGTAGCCGCTGCTGGCCAGGATCCAGACATTGATGCCCCGGTACGGATGCTTGCTCACCAGGTTGCGTGGTAGATTGTGCGATTCTCGTGCTCGCGTAAAGCGGTTAGTTGCTTTGACGGATTGCAGTCGTGATTTCTCTGATGCGTATCTATCGGGGAATGTTGAGGGTATCCCCACCGTGGCAATAGACTGGAAGGACGTCGTTGGGATGGCAGGTAATGCCCGGCGCGGTGAGCCGCTCAAGCAGAGATATCTACTCGATGAGTTAGTCTCGTATCTAAGGGGGCATATGACAATACAGACAGTCGATTCGGCCTAGGTCTATGTGGTCGCTATTGCAGACTCTACGGAACCGGGCTGGGGCGTCTCTTGGATTGATATCGTGGAGAAGAAAAGAAGATACTTTCATCCGGTCGGTGGCCACGGCTGGCCGACCACTCCTCCGAACTATATCGCTTTCCGCTATCACGGTCGGCTCCAAAGTATCCACCACATCGATAGCTACACAGTCGTCACCGACTTACATGATGGGATTAAGGAAATTTCTGGTCCACCAAATGATTTCCCAAGCTTCCTTTATCGCGAATTCTTACGCTTAGGCATCCAGTCTGTCCGGGCGGCGGTGGGTCACAATCGGGCGTCCCGATGTCAGAGCGATTGTTGAACAATATAACGCAACGGCCCGG
This sequence comes from uncultured Acidobacteriaceae bacterium, assembly GCA_963737435.1. GTDB lineage: Bacteria > Acidobacteriota > Terriglobia > Terriglobales > Acidobacteriaceae > Bog-257. Next base: position 182,322 of record CAVTSI010000007.1, read on the forward strand.
CTGAACCTCAAGAGGGCGTGCTGTCCACGCTCCCAGGAACTGGATTGCAGCTCGAATATCGAAGCAGAAACTTGGTGATTGACAAGCGCTAATGTACCGAGGACAATCTGCTTCCGAGCACAGCCGAGGGGTGCCCTTTGGAGAAGCTCTATGACTTTGCGGAAGCCGATTATTTTGAGCGGAGCAATCGTTTTGCTACTTACTCCCGTTATCGCTGCGGACAACATCACCCTGGAAATAATGGCATCCCGCACGTCTTGGGCGAACAAAGAGTTTACTGGTCATGCTTTCCTCTGTATCGCCATTAATCTTCGGTCAGGAATTAAAGAGGACTGTTACGGGTTCTATCCAATAGGATCCGGCATGACTGCAGCTATATCAGGCACTGGCGGCCTTGCATCCGAATTCACAAAGAATCCCACTAGGTTCGGCCGAGTCGATGCCTCCGTCAAGAAAGGCATCACATCGGACCAAAGGCGTATCGTGATTGACAAGATAACCGATTGGGACAAGAAAAATTTCGAGTTGAACGATCAGAACTGCATTGACTTTGTCAATTCTGTTGCAGAAGCGTTGGTTGGAAAACTCCCAAACGGAGCAGCAGTCAATTTCCGCTGGACTACGTGAAAGAGCTTGCAAAACTTAATCCATGATCGTTCCATGCTATGGAAGTCCAATACGCTCGGGTTTAGGCGATCATCCTCAAGTTCGCCGCAGCAAAACACTGTCCGCTCCGATCATTCATGGTAACGAGGATCCAGGCGCAGCGTCATATACCGCGCGCACGCTGCGACTCCTAGGCAAATCTACTTCCACTTCGGATCCTTTACTCGGTATTGCTTTCCCTCCCACTAACGTACTTCCAACCCACACTCCCCCCTCTCGCCATTCGAGGAACTTACTGCCGCCATAAATAGGCGGTGCCACAACGGTTACTTTAGCCTTCTTTGGATAATCTCGCACGAAGTCTCCCATGCCGTCCTTCAGTCCATTGAGATCTGTGGCAGAGATGGAAATGTACGGTGTAAGACCCACCGGAACTTGAATCATCAACGACACGCGGTCTGTCTGACGCTTGTGATAGTCGTACACAATTTGCAATTCGAGTTTGTCTACAATGGCGTCTGTTGTTGGGTCGTCGGGGGTAATCGTCTTTGCTATTGTTATATCGCCCAGTAAGCTTGGCTCCGACAATGCGACCGAATCGAACCGTTCACTTCGGGGAAGCAGGCTATTCATCAGCGAATTGCTCCCAGGACTGACTTTCACTTCGTTCTTTTCACAAGGAGTGCTCTCCTGCCTGAAATTGCACGATGTTTGCCACTCCAACGCGTCGGGGTGACGGAACATAAAATTGCCTGCAGCTGCTCTGATTTCGGAAGACAGCGGAAGCGTGTAGGTTATCTTCAACGAGGTAGAACCGACACTCGCCCCGGTTATGTGCGCCTGGACTTCGCTCTGAATTGAAACTATTCGTTGGTTTTCTTCCTCTCCTCGAACCCTCCCCAGTCTTTGGAGATTGATCGTCACGCGCCCCGGCTTACTGTTCAGAGCCTCCAGCTCATGTGGCTGCAGGGAATAATAGAATTTATCGTTTCGCTCTGGCACGTTGCTGTTATATAGATCAACCAAGTCTTTCAACGTTCTTTCAAGCGATTCCTTGTAAACTAAAGCCAACCGATCATATTCGGGCGGCGATAGAACAGCCGAGTGCGTCTTAGCTGTGCCAGTGCCCCCGGGCGGAGCAGATTGAGAGGTTGTCGAGGACGACTTGTCGACTTGCAATGACTCAAATCGTGTATCAGTGGTCGCAAGCTGAAGCAAATCTTTGAACTGCGTCTCCAAGTTCAGAGGGTAGGGATAGGGGCTTAGAAGTCGATACTCATAAGCCTTTGCGACATAGTAATGGTATTTCAGCAGCGTCTCATTCGCTCGGCGCTCGATCTCATCCAAGTAGAGGGTTGTTCTTGGATTTAAACTGGCGACCGTTGAATTTAGCTCATCGTTTAATACATCAATAGTGGCGACGTTATTGACTTTGGCGACGAGAAATACAGTGCGGAGGAGCTGGTTGCTGAAATGGGTGCAGCTTTCCTCTGCGGCTTCACCGGAATCGAGAACAAGACCATCCGCAACAGCGCTGCCTACCTGCGGTCTTGGCTGGAGGTGCTGAAGCAAGACTCGCGGCTGGTGCTGATCGCTGCGGGTCAGGCCCAGAAGGCTGCCGATTTGATTCTGAATCAGCAAGCCTCTTCCCCACAGGAGGTGACGATGTGAATCAGATCCTGAGTATCACTGCAAAGCAGCTATGGGATCCGTTTCCCGACACCAGTTATCTGGAGAGCCCAGGCTTCGGGGACCGTTACCGGCAATATCAAAACGGAGACTTCGGCTTCGTTGGCATACAGGCCGAGGCCGAGATCGTGGTCAACGGTGTCTGCCAGATCATCACCTCCGGCGGCCTGTGGGGCATCGAATCCGACTCCGGGCCCCAGTACCTCTCTGAGGTCGAGCAAGAGGAAATCGATCAACTGAAGGCGATTCTCGGTAGTTTGCTGGTTTGAATCGAGGCCGGAACCTGGCAGCTCCGGCCCACGGCCTGGACAATTGGCGGCACGCCCTGCTCGTGGACCACTACGAAGCCCGCGCGAAGGAGCCGTGAACATGAAGTGAACGGGCCGAGAAGGAAAAGGGCAAGAAGGGGGAGTAGCCGATTAATTGCGATATGGGGATTTATCGCTAAGTAACTCGGCCTCGGGTTCTCGTATCAATTTGCCGAATCCTCATTTTACAATCCGGTCGATGAGGCGAGCGTTCGCCATTCTTGGTTCCGCAATATTCCTTGTCCTTGCCCCGGGAATCGTTGCGGGTTACGTGCCTTGGCGCGTTTGCCGGTGGCACGTAGGATTGCCGCTGTTAGGAAACTCGGTGTTTCGGCTCATTGGACTGTTGTTGATTGCGGTAGGCCTGCCTATCCTGTTGGATTCCTTTGCTCGCTTCGCAATCCAGGGTCTCGGTACGCCAGCTCCGATCTTTCCGACACGCCACTTGGTTGTCAGTGGGTTATTTCGATTTGTGCGGAACCCAATGTATATCGCCGTCATGTCGCTAATCCTCGGTCAGGGACTTTTCTTCGGCAGCATCGGCTTACTTGAATACGGGGTTGCCGTCTGGGTGGGATTCCATCTTTTCATTCTCATCTACGAAGAACCAACTTTGCGGAACCGTTATGGGCATGGTTACCAAGAATTTTGCGAGCACGTCCCAAGATGGATTCCACGTCTGCGACCCTGGAGACGAGGGGAAAAATAGATCAAGGTTGGCGTAAAGGCGATAGCACTCACAATCCCAAACCCGGAACGCCTGTCCCCGATTACTTGCGCTATGGGGATTTCTCGCCAGTTACGAATGGGCATTCCGTCCGCCCAGGCGGACCCAAGGGCCGGTGGCAAGGAAGACTGGTCACAGGAGCATGGCCTACTGATGTTTTATCAAGCCAGAGAGTTTCCTGGTGAGGTCGGCAAGACTATTGTCGTTCGGGTCATCTGGACGATGTTTTATATGGCTGCTCAGGACTGATGCAGGACCCAGTCCACAGCCTCGCTGAGTGACTCTGCGACAAAGGACGCATAGGGCGCAGCGCGTTCCACTACGGCGGGGTCCTCGGCCCATCCTGTTCGTACCAAGCAGCCCTGACCGCCAAACTGGTGAGCGGCGCGCACATCGTCTGCGGAATCTCCAATCACGAAGGATCGATGAAGATCAACGGCGTGCTGGCTGGCCGCGAGTTCGTACAAGAAGGTAGCTGGCTTTTTGCACTTGCACGATTCGCAAAACCGATGCGGACAAACGTACGGGCCAAGCACTTCAGCGCCACAACTGCGAAGATTCGTGGAGAAGGCATTGAACCACTGGAGGAACTCGTCTGCTGGAAAGTAGCCTTTGCTGATCCTGCTTTGGACTGTCACGACCGGGCACAAAAAACCCTCTCGTGAGAGCCGTGCAACCGCTTCGGCAGCTCCCTCGATCAACGTTAGTTCACCCAGACTCTCCTGTTTGAGAGGCAACACTAACGTGCCGTTGAGATCGAGAAAAATTGCACCTTGCTTCGTCAAGTCGCACGCCCAATGCACTAAGACATTACAGTTCTGCTGGTCGAAGTCTACGCAGAGCGAGATTGAGATTCAATCATCCGACAACTCTTGCGCGGATGATTGGCGCGAACAGGCGATTTCACTCATTGACCCACAATGAGCGCTATGAGGATTTCACGACGGTAGCGGCTTCTCTGACAATCCACTGCTGGATCGAATAGTCTTCACAGTGATGAGCATCAAAGGCTGCTATTGCTGCTTGTTCAGGCGTTTGTCCGGGGCGGCATGAGACCAAAACCGCCCAGAGGCAGTCTGTACAATTGCAGGCAATCAATTGAGGATTGTGGCCTTGCCCAAAGATGAGTTCTCTGCTTTTCTTAGTCATTTAGCTCTGCGGGGTGTTGTCGCTGCCGCGTGACCAGAAAGATGGCTCAACGGGCATTATCCACAAACCGCTTGACGGTTGTATGTGATAGCGGTCACGAGGGCACGGGTTGACAACCTGTAACTGCACCATTACCCACAATTGCTGTCGTAAACAGGCGTAGGTGTTGAAAAACTCCCTTTCAGAGCACGCGTTTGTCCCTGCGATGCGGATTTTTGTTCTCCTCTTTTCTATGGGTCTCGATTCTCAGATCACTTCGGGTGCCGGTTGCGGTGCCAAGCTAAGGAACCGCACCAGTCGTTTGAGGTTCTGAACCGCCGCTGCCAGGTAGAACTGTTCGCGTACGAAGCGCATTCGGCGCAGCCGCAGACGTCGCAGTCCGATCTGGTTCTTCAGTTCTCCGAACAGCGCCTCCACCTTGCGGCGCGCGCGTTGCGCCGGTGCGAACCCCGGAGTTTTCGCCACGGCATACGCTCGCTGCCGTGCCGCTTCACAGGTGTGGATGGCAATGGTGCGGTACTTCCCGCGCGTACACTGGTCCTTCTGCGAGCATCCGCGACAACGCTTCGGCGTCGAGTAGTAAAGGTGGGTGCGGTTCAGCTGGTTGATGCCCACGTACTTCAGTGGCTTGCCTGCGGGACAGACATAGCAGTTCTCTTCGGGCATGTAGGTGAACTTCTCGATCCCGTACAGGTCGCTCTTCGCCAGAGGATTTTCTTTCACCCGGATATAAGGCGTGATACCGCGGTCATCGAGCCATTGCAGCAGTTCCCCGTTGCCATAGGTGTTGTCGGCCGCCAGGCTCTGCGGCAGTCGGCCGTGTCGTTCGCGGTGACGCTCGATCATGTCCCGCGCCGCAGCACTCTCCTGGCTTAATCGCGCGGCGGTCGCCTGCACCCCCACAATCACACAACTGGAGTTGTCGATCAGGTAGTTATCAAAATAGCCCAGCTCCGCAGCTCGGTTGCCCTTGCTCAAGTAGGTGGCATCCGGATCGGTCGTCGATACCTTGTCTTGCTGATGTACCGGTTCGCCATCGCCGTTCTCCTGCTCGATCTCCGTCAGGTACTCACGCACGGTGCGCTTCACCTGCGCCGCTTCTGCCAGCTGCTGGCGCGGGATACGGCTGTGGTTGTTGGCGTTCGCCGGGATGAAGCTGCCGTCGACCGACATGTGTTCACCGTTGACTAAACCCGCGCTGATGCACTGGTCGACGATGCGCTCGAACATCTCCTGAAACAGATTCGACTCCTGAAAGCGGCCATGCCGGTTCTTGGAGAACGTCGAGTGATCAGGAATCTCCTGGTCGAAGCCCAAGCCGGTGAACCAGCGCCACGCCAGATGCATACGCAACTCTTCCACCAACTTCCGCTCGCTGGTGATGCCGTACAGATAGCCCAGCAAAAGAATGCGCAACAGTACTTCCGGATCAATCGACGGCCGACCGGTGTCGCTGTAGGAATCGCGCAGCTGCTCGCGCACAAAAGCAAAACTGATGTGGCGATCGATCAGGCGCAGCAGATGGTTCTCAGGGATATGATCTTCCAGGCGGAAGTAATAAAACAGAGATTCGGAACGGGAGTGTTGTCCCATCATGACTAGCAAGCCTCCGAGAATGGCGATCCAGCACAGCATCAGGAACTCTCGTCTGCTTATAACGTTCCTGCACCGCGTTCACAAGCACCAACTCAGTGACTTTTTCAACACCCACAGGCCATTACACAAGTAATCCCGCCGACGATCATTTGGCATTAGATGTTCAGCTTCCGACGCAATACGCCAGCCAGGCCGAGGACGCCAGAGCCGAACAACAGTATGCTGCTGGGCTCAGGGACCGGGGGACCGCAATTGGTGCCGCAAGTGCTTCCGGTCAGCGTGAAGGCTTCCGAGGGAATCGAGCCGACACTGTTCGCATAGGCCATGGACGGTCCGTTGTTCTCATCCCAGAAGATCTGGGGCTCGCCCGCAGAGCAGCCGCCCGCGGTGCAAGCATTCTGCAGGCTCACATAGCCGTCGCCCGACCATGGAACGGGGGAGAAATTAAGATCGGCCTGGTAGATTGCATAACCAAAGTTATTGGTTCCCAGCAAGGTGTTGTTGGAGACGCCATAGGTGTTGAAGGTTCCGCCGAACGACGTAGACCCAAACGCCATGTCCAGGGACGTCAGATCGTTACCCGCAGCAGTCCAGTACACCGTGTGGAAGTCTGAGATACCCGAGTTAGATGGCACCGTGAACGAGTCGCTCACGGCGAAGCCGTAGTCAATGGCCCAGGCATCGGTGTTGCCGTTGAAAGGACCATTGGAGTAAAGGCTATCTGCCATGGCCGGGGCAACAGCCAGCATCAGGCAGCATACTGTGAGCAGTGCCAGCCAAGCGACACGTATTTTCATGGATAAGGTCCTTCTTGAGCCTAATTTGATATTGCACTCCCGAGAAAACCCCAGGTCAAGCCGTTTCTCACGCCGTCCTTTCCGCCCTCCGCTCGCATGCTTCCCAAAAAGCAACCATACCCGCCATATCCACAGCCCGATTCTCCAATCGCTTGTCTCTTCTGATAGCGAACTTCCTAACCCACGCTAACCACCAGCAACCCACCACGAGGCGGCAATAACCGAGTCCACAATGTGGATTCACCGAGGAGGATGTGATTCCGAAACTCTCAGACGAACAGAAAATTAGTGGGAAATGCATCTGAAGCTGGCGGAGAGCCATCTGATGAGGCGGCTCTTTGGGAGTATGGTGCAGCGGATCGCGGTGCTGTCGCTTCCGGCGGGGTAGCCGAGGCTGTGGGAGCCGGGAAATCGCTCCACGGCAAAAGAAGACGGAGAGGTGTCTGACAAACTCGGATGGGAAGGCCGGACCAGTAGTTGGGGGCTCGCATTGGCACGTTTGGACTCTGTCCTGAGCTCTGGGGCCCGGCCAAAGAAAACATTTATGCGCTGGGTCCCTGAAGGGGTATATAGTGTCGGGCTGTTGGGAGCTAAAACGGAAATTCCAGCTTAAACGAAAATTCCAGACAACACGACTTTCCAAAGACGGAGAAAAAGCCTTATGTTGCGTCGCTTTTCGATTCTCATGATCGCGGTGGTTCTCTACCTCGGACTTGCGGCGACAGCGCTCCAAGCCGACAGCATACTTTACGCCAACAACGTGTCAGGCGGGACGCCGTACATTTTTGCAATCAATCCAACAACCGGAATGGTCATGCAGACCTACACAAACCTGTCCGGCGTCGACGGACGTGGCGTAGCGGTGGTGGGCAACACTATTTACTACACTACGGCGAACGATAACAATGTGTACAAAGAAAGCACTTCAGGCGTGAACGAGGGAGTCGCTTTCCAGGTCACCGTACAACATGGGGGCGGCTTGGCCACTATGGCCTATGACGGCACCAACTTCTACATCGGTGCCTATGACGGCACGAATCACGTGTACAAGTACAGTCCTTCAGGCCAATGGATCGAAACCCTCAGCATGTCACATTGCCTCCATGGAGACTGCGACGGGCTTGAGTACTTTATGATGCACGGGCAAGGTTACCTGATCGCGAATGAGCACGATGGAGGTCCATCTAATAACTATGACCTCTACGACCTGAACGGCCAATTCATAAGGACTCTGTTCACTTCGACGTCGCGTAGTAGCACCGGCATCGCGTTTGACGGCACTGACTTCTTCACTGCGAACATTATTGACAACAGCGTCTCGGAGTGGGACGTCAATGGAACTTTTGTTAAGACGATTTCGCTGACAGGATATGGTAGCTACCATCCCTTTCCGGAAGACCTGTCCTTTAATTATTCTCAGGTGCTGACGACCCCTGAACCAGGAACGCTGGTTTTGATGGGGACCGGGTTTCTTGGCATCTTGGGGTTTGGGTGTCGCAAGTGTCTCCTTTAGGCGACGCAACGCCCGTTCGTAGCGCCCATACGGTACGTCAACCCGGAGTCGTAGTGGCTCCGGATTTTTCGTTTGAATAGTTCCTTTGTTAGAGAAAGGAATTTAAACAATTATATGCAAGGCTACGAAAATTTCGGCAATCTCATGTTAGAACTTTGGGGGGCCCGTCGTCCCCTTTTGCCGTTGTCCAATTTGTGCCCAACAGGACGATGCAGGACGTAACCGCTTCCCGCGTTGACTGGGCAGGGCACTGTCCCATACAGTGTGGGGCCTTCCACGTCGAAGCGAGTTGACGGCAATAATTTGACCCTGTAAAGCAACTCACGAGAGGGATGCTGGTTCGTACTGCACAGGAGGTCCGCCATGAGAAACCACCGCCTTCCCTTCTTGTCCCTACTCGTTTTCGCTGTTGCGATCACTCTGGCCTGCGGCTCTCCTTCAAGCCTCGACCCGCCCCGCAGCGTCCAATCGATCACCATAAGTCCAGTAATCGCTAACGCGCAAGATTATCCTGGCGGCCAAGTCCAATTCACTGCCACAGGCGACTACGCTACACCACCCTCGCCAGTGACACCGCTGACCGCAACTTGGGGTGCCTGTTCTCTGGATGGCAGCAGCACCAGTGAACTCTCCGTGACTGCAAACGGGGTAGCTCAGTGCGCGGCCGGCGCCGTCGGCACGTATACGGTCTGGGCCTTTGTCGTGAATCAGCCCAGCCAAGGGGCATGCCCCCTGTGGGTCAATGCCTGCGGCGGGGGCGGATGCCGAGTTACAGGTACTGCGCAACTCACGTGCCCGTGACCGGAAAAAGCAATGTATATCACGGCTTCCTGTCAGTTGAGATCGAATACTCCACGATCGCGTCTTCATAGCGCACGAGCTTGAGAACAAGGACATTTCAAGGCGATGGACGGAAGCAATGGAAACCTTTGCTAGAAGTACAAAAGAAGATAGTGAATGGTTCTTAACCGATATTATGCCTCAAAGCCGGGTGAATGCCACAACTCTCGAGGAAGGTCTCCCGGCGCTGGGCACGACGGTTGCACACAGAAGGAGACCGAAACTGGTACCGGCGCCGTCCTGGGGAACGACGCCGGTGAAGAAACCGCAAACCTCCGTCTTACTGTCCGAAGGTGAAATTGACACCTGCGACGTACTTGAAGTTGGCCTGCCACGCCGAGTAGCCGGCGACGTGGTTGGAACCAAAGTGAGTCCCTAGGTAGTCAACTTCGACGGGACGGAACTGAATGGTCTTGGTGATCGGGATGTCCAATCCGCCGCCGAACTCCATGGCGAAACCATTGTTGTTGCCGCTACCCGAGCCACATCCACCCTCCAACTTGCAGACGTTTGCATAGAGATTAGTATGCGCGGCGCCAAACAGGGCCTCTCCGAAGGGTTGAAACTTGCCGGAGTGCTTCTTAATCTGCGGTCCGAACATATAGGTGAAGAGGTTACCGCTTAAATTTCCCAGCAGCTGCCCGTCTTGATAAAACTTCTTGCCGGTGCCCTGGGTGTAGCCCATGAAATCGGCCTTGATCCCAAACAGAGGGGAGACGTTGTAGACAAAACCGCCGCCGCCGCCGAAGACGTTGAAACTGGTGATGGCCGCCTGGTTGGGGTGAACGTTGATGAACGAGAAACCCACCGGTACCTCGACCTTCGGGTACTCATCTTGCGCGAACACAGCCATGGAAAGCAAAAAAACCACTGCAACCACAAAAATCAACTTGCTATTATTCACTGACTAATCTCCTCTCACTCATTGGTTTATGTGCTACCGTCAACTCGTCGCCACGCACACGGCGCGACGCCGGCATATCCCCCAGATTGCCCAAGGACTGCTCTCATCTTATCGAGGAGAAGTGCTCGGAGGGAACTTGCAAAACTGCTAGGTACCCACACAGAAAACTACTGGGGATTTACCACTGACACAGCTTACCAGCTGAGACCTTTTCCGTCAAAGAAATCCCCATACCGGGCTTTTGAATTAAATTAAATCTGATCCCAACCACTCTCATCTCCGCAAGATCGATCACCACGAAGTTGACCCACTGAAAGCGATTCTCCAATCGCTCAATTCTTCCCAAGAAGCCCTCCCTCAGAGCGTCCCTTAGTCCAGATCCTCGCTGCTAGCGCGGGAGCCAACGGCGGACACTATATGCGCGACATGATCGACCACGTCTTCCTCAAGAAGGACGACTGAGCGCGCTACTGCAGTGGACGAAATTGTGTCGGCGCCGGGTGAAGATTCGCGGTGAGTGAACTGTTCTCCCCAGCTTTGACCTCCCGCCGGGAAGCCGCCGGCGCTGATTCGTTTGCCGCCACGAATACGTCGTAAGTTCCGGGTGGCAAGCTAATCACACACTCACCCATCTGGTTGGTGGTCGCGATTTGATCGCGCATGAGCGACGGCTGCAGTCCACGCTCGTGCGTCCAATGCATCACGATGATTTTCGCCCCTGCAATAGGAGCCGGAGTGTCGGGCAATCCCGGGCTTGCCATCTGCTGCACGGTTATGTTTAGGGTGCCGTTCTGCTGCGCTATGGCGGTCACACTCAACAACAGCAGCGGCAATGTGAGAAGAAGAGAACGCCTCATGCTGCATCCCTCCTGTGTAGCTGACGGTTGGACGTGGCGCGCTTCCGAAGGTTAGGCCGGAAGGACCCCGCGGGTTGGTAGAAACGCAAGTGAAATCAAAGGTAACCCAACTGCGGCTCAAGTTTTGAATCAGGCCCGGTCGAATCCCTCGCGGACGGCTTCCTCTTGTGCTCTCTCCTTGCGAAGCTCAGCGTCCTTTTCTCGCCCCTCGCGGGCATAGTCAAGAGCTTCCTTAACCTTTTTATGCACCTCTTGGTATGGGCTTAAGGGCTTCTTATTTTCCACACCCTGATTTTACGCTGTTCGCTCAGCCTTGCAGTACCCAGAAACTTCAAACCGAGAACACGCCCCCTAGCTCCGCCCACAGAACCAGCGTCACCTCACAGACGATCTCCCGCGTTCTGCCGATTAGCGAGCTCCCTGACCCGCAATAACCACCCGCTGAGGGCGACCCGTGTCGCCCTCTTTCTTTTTCAACCACCCCCGTACGCCAACCCTCCGAGCAGCCGTGCATTCGCCCGTGCCGTAAGTCTCGGCCCAATCCAAGGAGAAATCCCATGCAAAGCAATAAACACGTCACGATCAGTCGTGGCAACCGTAAGCTCGGTGCCATCATGAATGTCTCCACCGACCCCGTGCAGTGCTGCCCAAAGGGCATTCCCTGCGCTGAGGGCGGATGCTACGCGCTGAAATCCCTTCGGCTGTATCCCGCAACCCGAAAAGCTTGGGCGAAGAACGCTCGCATCGCCAAGACCAATCCCAAAGGCTACTTCTTGCAGATGGCCAGGATCGTCGCTGATCGTCGGCCACGCTACTTTAGGTGGCATGTCGCTGGCGATATCCTGAATGTCGACTATCTCCGCCAGATGGGCAGAATCGCTGCACACAATCCCCGGACTCAGTTTCTCGTCTTCACCAAGGCATTCCATATCGTCAATGCCTACGAGGCCACCAAGGCATTACCAGGCAATCTGGCGGTCATCTTCTCGGCCTGGCCGGAAATGAGAATGGACAATCCTCACAGTCACCGCATCGCCTGGATGCAGGATGGAACTGAGGACCGGGTGCCCGAGGATGCAGTGGAGTGTCCCGGTAACTGCGAACATTGTGGTATCTGCTTCCGGCTGCCCAAGTTGCGCCGTGATGTCGTGTTTCAGATGCACTGAAGAGGGTGGTGCTGCCAGCAGATTCAGCCCCCGGTCGTCGGGGTCGCCAGCTCGGCCATCGAGCCGAAAATCCCAAATACTCCGCCCACGCAGATTGACTTGATTCTGTGTTCTGCCGATTCGTAGACTTGTCGTAGAGGGAAACGCAGTGTCAATTCACGACGTAAGCAAAGATCACGAGGCCAGAATGCAGGACGCGAAGGATCTTCTGCGAGACGGCCTGCAGGACTGCTTTGAGAAGACTTCAGCTGACTGCAGTAACGAGTGTAGAGATTACAGTAGCAAACCATTCGGGGACGACTATGACGTTCTTATCCCTGGAAGCTACTCGGATGATGGGTACCGGGTTATTCGGTCTGCCATTGAAAAGTGGCGAAAAGGATCGTTGGAGTGCATCAACGATGGGTTCTGGTCCCTTTTTAAGCTGGCGAATGAACTGGAACGAGACTCCGCGAAGTCGGCGGCCACTGCCAAGGATCAAACGCGGGACGTCATTGACGAGGTCTTTCAATGGACGAAAACGAACAAGAGCAGCCGGGTGAAATTCAAGGAGTGGCAAAAGCTTGCAGTCGGGCGCAGGCTTCCCTTGGGCGAAGTTATGCAGATGAGAGGAAAGTGCAACCAGCCAAAAAAAGACCTCCACATCCCGCTTCACTGTGATTTTCTAAGATTGTTCGAGCAGCGACTCGCCAAGCTAAGATATGAAGCGACCTTGGCCTCACCTGGAATGCCGGCCACAACAGACGAGGTTGTGTCACCATATCAGGTTAAAGCACCAGAACCTGAGCACTCCTCCCCGGAACGGTATGTCGATAAAAAGCGATCAGAGTTGAGGTCACCGTGGAAGAAAGCGATAAGGTCCGCCCTTATACACTTAGGAAAAGATGCGGGTTACCAAGCAATTGCGACTTGGATGAGTGAGCAAATCCCCGGACTTGAATTGCCCAAGTATTGTCCGCAGGAAGGCGAGGAAAAAGGCGGAGTTGACCTCGGTTGGCTATGCCATAACAACAGCTCCGTCCGAGCTAGGTTTCAAAAAGACATCACCAAAGTGAAAAAATACCTAAAACACTGACGGATCGGACTCTTCACCACTCTCCATTCGCTCCCCTGTTTGTGTTTCTTGCCTCCCCCAATCGCCTTGTCAATACAGGGGTTAGCTCCTCATCTGCAACTTTTGCTCTCCACGAAACAGCCATAACCTCCGCTCCTGCGCCGTTCTGACTATCCTGAGCCAAGGTCGATGATGATTTTTTAACTGAGAGCGAGCTAGGTAATAGATGCAAGACCTCGGGCACAACTCGCAGATGACCGCTCGACCTGAGCGTGTTATCGTTCTGCCCGAGGCGAACTCCGGCTTTCCGCTGAAAGGAGACTTTGAGCGGATGGCGCGACGGAGGTATCAAAGCCCCAAGCCGACGCGGCGCGGGGAGTGGTGGACCCTTCGAGTATGGAAGGACACCTTTACAAACGGGCAGAAAAGACGGTCTCGTGAGCGGGTGCGGTTAGCTCCGGTTACCATGAGCGCCCGAGAGGCCCAAAAGGTAGCAGACGAGTATTTACGCCCGCTGAATCAGGGACTAGAAACGATCGGTTCAGCGACCAACTTTCAACATTACGTCGAAACGACGTACAAGCCTGTGATCATGCCAGGGATGGCGAAGAGCACTCAGAGCCGGACAAATGGCGTTCTGCGGAACTACCTGGTTCCAGCTTTCGGGAAGCTCTGCCTGCGGGACCTGTCTCGGCTCTCCGTTCAGCGGTACTTCTCCGAGATGGCCTCATCGCAACTAGCGCACGAATCGAAGGACAAGATACGGGACGTGCTGTCGAGCGTCCTTGTCTCGGCCGTCGATTTCGGGCTGCTCGTAAAAAACCCCGTCGAGGCGATCCGAATGCCCGCCCAGCGGACAGGCAGAAGGAGAAGCAAGCCCTACGTTACCCCACAGCATTTCGATGCTTTGTTGGAACTGATAGCGGATCCGTATGCCACGATGATCTATGTCGCGGTTTACACGGGGCTGCGAGTCAGCGAGTTGTGCGCGCTGCGCTGGCACAACGTGCACGAATCTTCCATCAGCATCGAGGAGCGTTACTGCCGCGGGGAATGGGGAGCACCCAAAAGTGAAGCCAGCAATGCCACGATCGCGGTCAATGCGTGCGTGGTTTCGCGGATTCAAAGGCTAAAGACTTTGACCGTGAAGATCAAGGCCGGCACCGGGACGCAACGATACAAGGTCATCAAGTCAGACGGTCCCGACGACCTTGTGTTCCAGGGGCTGCGTTCAGGAAAGCCAATGCGGGACAACAACATCCTTTCGCGCCACATCAAACCAGCCGGAAGGAAACTCGGGTTGGATTTTGTGAACTGGCGCTGCTTGCGCACCTCACACGCGACTTGGCTGAAGTTGGCCGGCGCCGATGTGAAGGACGCTCAGGCACAGATGCGGCACTCGCGGGCGAGCACCACGCTGGACATCTACCAGCAATTCGTTCCTGAGTCGCAGCAGAGGGTTGTAGACAAGTTGAGCAGTTTATCGAGAATGGTGCAGTAGTGAATTGGACCCAATTGGACCCAGATCGGACAGGGCGATGACTGTAAGTGATTGCAAAGAATGGTGGCCAGGGACGGAGTTGAACCGCCGACGCCAGCCTTTTCAGGGCTGTATTCTGCCAAGGTTAAACCATTCAATCTAAATCAGCTAACAAACTAAACTGCACCATCCTAGGTGCAGACCATTGGTACGCTAGTGGTACAGGCAGAGAACACACAGGATTGGCCAATGACTGAACAAGCAAAAGGAACGAGAAACATAGCGCGGTTTCAACACTTCAACGGATTGTGGGTGGCCGGGTTCAGCGAGGGTAACGATATCGACACCGGCTTTCTGGTGCGTCCCATCGCTTCGGCACCTATTGTCAGGGGGTAGATTCTTTGGCGCGGAATTCGACGCTCGCCATGCCTCCGTATGTAATTGGATTTCAGTATGGTTTGAATTAGACCGCAGCGGATTGGGATTGTATTGCAGTGGAATCGGCAGCTAAGCCACCTGCTTCTGGATCAGGGTTCGGAGGTTCAAACCCTCTCTTCCCGACCAATTATTTCCAACTGCTTACCGCACGAATGGGCGGGCCAAAGCGACCCACATATTCTTGCACCCGGTGCTCTACCTCTGCGAACCGCATAAATACTGCAATCTTGTCTACCGAAGAATGCAAGACCGCCTACAAGATCGACCACAGCACTGTGATGGAAAAACCAGATGCCCTACCGTCCCAGTCTCAGCGAGATGTCGGGGACAGACACATTCCAGCGGACATTCTCCACGGAATCAGGACAGGCAGCAATTTGCTGCTCCTCCTCACGAATGCGCGTGCAGCGAAGGTCGACCTGACTCGCGCATCTCACGATTCGAGCATTGTCTTGAGGTTCGAAATGATCTCACGGGCGCGGTCCTGGTTCATCTTCTCGAACACGGACTGTGATGCGAAGCGGGCGACTACGTTGCCTGGAATCTCATATTGCACTTCCAGTGTCACTTGCGCATTCGGCCCGCTGGGTTCGATCTTGTAAGTCCACGTGCTCGGATTGCCGGTTATCGTTTGAAACTCGAATACCTTCGGCCGCTCGCTTCGAGTGCATTTCGAATTGCCTGAGACTACCAGACCAAACCAGTCGAACTCGTACTCCCATGTCTGGCCAGGTTGCGCCGTAGCGGGTTGCACGTTGTGGATACGCGAAAGCCCCGGGATGAAGCTTGTTGCTCGGCTTGCTTCGGCGACGAAATCGTAGACCTTTTGCGGCGGGGCGGAAATGGTCGCTGAGTGGGTTGCTTTTCCGGTGGGCATTATTCCTCCTCAAGTAAGTGAAAGCGCGCGGCCTTTAACAACGTGGTCGCAACCAGAGATTGTTTGGCGGCTGAAAACCCCTGCAGGCGAATTGTAATCCTTGTCACCCAGCGGCTTTCGTGCCATGTAATGAACCCACGCTCATCGCTCAGTTGAATACTTCCGGGCTGGGGCGTGTTCGGTAACCATATCAAATCGAGGATTGAACTGAAAATCTTTTCCCAGTGGGGAGGAACGCGCCGGAACGAAACCCACCTTTCTTCCATTGCATCGTCAAGCCGCCTCCAGACTCGCCAAACGTGCCTGCCCGGATGCAAGAATCGTAGCCGGATCATTTCGTGGCCTTGAGAAAGCCCTGAATGCCATGCCGATCTACAGATGTCGAGAGCCGAACAAACCCGGCGCGTCGTGCGATGCCTGCGAGATCCTCAGCTGAGCGATAGTGAACATGCAATTCCGCCAACCGCAGAAGGTAATCAGGGAAGCGAAGGCGGCGCATCGCGCTCGTCACCATGATACCTCCAGGACGCAAGATGCCATGGAAAACCACGTACAGCGAGGCCAGCTGTTCGTCATCAAGAAACTCTCCCAACCCAGTCGACGTGATGAAATCGAACTCGCCTGCATAGGTCCTACGATCCAAAGCATCGCCATGATGTGTTGTAAAAGTAATACCGTGCTCGCGTGCAAACGTCTTAGCTCGACGCAGAACTTCATCGTCCAAGTCGAGTACGTGGAAACGTATTCCGGCCGTCACGCCTCCCGCTGCGCGAAACCTATCGCCCGCAGCCACGAGATCACGAGGAATGCCACACGGAACACTGAGCACGTCCAAGCCTGCCTGGTCTCCCGACCGTTTCCAAAGAAACTCGAAAAGCTCGTCCCGAGCCATAAAGAAGCGGCTTCGAAAGGACTCTACCGCTGGCATCCCCAGGATCCGCTTATCTAACCAGCGCCCTATTCCGTACGATCCTGAAGGTTCGGCTCGATAAATATGGTCTGCGAAAAGGTAGCTGCCGGAATTCTCAAAACCTTCCCGAGCGAGATCGGAAGTCCTTAACAACCAGTAGACCGGCAACTCCAGCACTCGCCCACTGCGCAGCAGTTTGCCTGCGATGGAGGAGGATCGTCGGGTTCGGTTATAAAACTCAGCCACTTGACTGTTCTACACCCGCATGTAGGCGGCGATCATCTCCTTCATAACCTCCGGTGTTCCAGCCGCGATGGTGAGTGCCCGCGCGTCGCGATAGAAGCGGCTCGTCCAATGTTCGTCCATGTAGCCGAGGCCGCCATGAATCTGGAGACATTGCGTGATGACCTGTTGCGCCACTTGGTAGCTGAAGAGCTTCATCATGCAAATCTGGCGCGTAACGGCTTCTCCCATGATCCAGCGAGAAAATGTGCGGTAATTCAGTGCGCGAGCGGCTTCAAGCTGGGTGGCCATTTCGGCAAATTCGTGTCGTATGACCTGGAACTGGTTCATGGTGTTCCCAAAAACGCTTCTCTCTCGCGCAAACGCCAGCGCTTTCTGCACGGCATAGTCTGCCCAGGCAACACAAGCAATACCGCCAAAAAGACGCTCGCGGTTGAGTGCGCGCTGTACCTGTCCGAAGCCCTCGCCCGCGGTGCCGAGCAATTGGTCGCGTTTCACCAAGCAACTGTCGAAGCGAATGCGGCCCGTGCCTGAAGCGGATAGTCCCAAGGTCCGCAGCCGTTCGATCGTAACGCCGTGACTCCGCACTGGTACCAGGATCAGCGTCAATCCTTCTTCAGTTCGAGCGGCCACAATCAGGAAGTCGGCGAAGGCGGCATTTGTGATGTACGTTTTTTCTCCCCGGAGGATTAGGTCATCGCCCGCGAGATCGGCACGGCATTGCAAGGCGGCAAAATCTGATCCTGACGAGGGCTCCGTAACCGCCATCGCGCCCATCATCTTGCCACTGCGCAGTGCGGGAACGTAGATAGCTTTCTGCTCGTCGGTGCCGAAGTCTTCGAGTAGCGGAGTGATGAGGTTCGACTGGACCAGGAAGCTCAAGGCGAATCCTAGCGACTCACAGCGAGGCAACTCCTCGGCAACGATCCCATTGAGCCACGGGTCGGACTGAAACAATTCGTGTTGCGCACATTCCAGGAGGACCGAGCGGGGGAACTCTCCTGCTTCTTCCCAGGCGGTCGAGCGCGGGCGGAGTTGTTGGTCGATAAACGCGCGCACTTTTTGTCGAAATTGCTCGTTTTCGCCAGAGGAGAAGTCAGTCATCGTTCACAATTCATGCGGGAGACGGCATGACCCGGTGGAACGCGTCGATCACATCTTGTACAGTTTTTAACCGCCACAAATCGTCTTCTTTAATCTCGATCTTAAATGCGTCTTCGAGTGACATTACACACTCGAGCTTTTCAAGCGACTCCATGTCGAGATCCGAGAGCTTTGCTTCAGGCTTGATTTCGGCAACCGGCACGCCTGAAGCCCGGCTGATGAGTTCCGCTACCTTATCCTCAACATTCACGGTGCGCACCTCCCTCAGGGAAATCGCTGGCCAGCCGCGAATGCAGCTGTGCGGCCACCCTTTCATCTATATCGCGCCACTTCGCTCGCGTCGCAGCAACTTGCTCTGGGGGCATGCCGGCAATCAACTGCTCGGCCCAGCCGTTTTCACCGCTGTGTGCCTCTTCATCCTGAATAATCCGCTGCAAGGTTCGTCGTACGTTCGGGTGTACGTCAGAGCGCTGCAAGTGCTCGCGATAGCTGATCAGCACGCGTGCCTCGAGAATCTCGGAAAGAACAAGCAAGTCAACCATGTCTTTGGGGATGCCGCCGTCCTGAGAATAATGCATCTGGATCGTCTCGGTTGAGGGATCGATAGCGCCACCGAGCTTCGCGATCACTTCGGTGAGAAGAGCGGCGTGATGTGCTTCCGTAGCGCAATGACGAGTCGCTCCTACCAGCACATCGGGGCTTGTGACACTTCGAGCCAGACGGCCCATCAAAAGTGCTCCATGCAGTTCGCTGTTGCGATACAAGTTCAACAACCAGAGTTCACGTTTAGTAGCCGGCATGCATTCCCGCCTTGGCGAAATCGGAGAGTCCAATCCCACAGAGCCGATGCATTTTCTGGTCCAGCGTCAAGATGGCCTGCAGATCGTTCTTCTCTGAAATAGGTGTGCTGGCTACGACGTCGGTCCCGATGTGACGAAAATTCAGGCCGGCATGGAGACAGCGGTCCCGCGCACCGGAGCCAATCCGTACCCGCGGTTCCAGGAGGTCAAAGGCGAATTGCGCATGACGGAATTCGTCCTTGGCGATGAAAGCACAGATCTGCGCCAAAACCGGCTCCTTTGCCTGGCGCGAGGCGCGCAGGAAAAAATAAGCCGCGAAGTGCTCGCTGATCATGTAGCGGGTAAGTTCCGCGAGTGGGTCCGCAATCACGTTTCCCAGGTTTCGCTGGCGCACCGCGACGAGTTCCTCGTCGCTTACTGGCCGGTAGGCCACCAGATTCAAGTATCGGTTTAGCACGTAAAAATGCTTGTAGGATTCGTAGAGTTGCACGGAAAACACCGAGGTCACGTCGAGTTGGTCCCACATGCACCGCATCAGGCCAGACGTGTAAATGGGGAAGTAGGACTCGATCAGTGCCGAGTCGTGCATCTGGTCGAGCAAGGTAGGCTGACTCAAGGCTCGATCGCGATCGATCTGATTCCACGCGACGTCGATTTCAAGGATCCAGCGCTGCAGCTCCGCCGTTGTCAAGTACTCATCGTAAATCATCTCTGCTCCTACTCGACCAGCCTGAATGCCTCATTCGGCCCGAGTGTTACTGCCAAGGCTAGAGCCCAGCGCTCCAGTCCAAAGGCAACGCACCCGGAATACGCATCCGGGCCGTCCTCCAGACGAAATCCGAAGCGGCGCGAAAAGAACCTTTCGTGAAGATTGAAGGAAGAGATTGCCAGCGGCGTTCCTTCCGCATCCATCTGCGCACGCAGTTCGAATTTCAGGCCTTTAATCTGCTGCAGCAGCTTCCTGCCCCGAGCTTCTCCGCCAGCGAAGAACGAATCAGTCGCCACGTCGAGTTGCACGGCTAGCTGAAGCGATTGCGCGAACGCCAATATGCGATCCATCCATTCCTGCCGCCGTTCCCGTACCCAGGCGGCAGACCCGACGAACACAATTTCCCTCATCGTAAATGTAGGCAAGCGGCCCGGCTCTTTGTTGTCATCATTGCGGCGGCAGCGCGCGACACACGTCCAAACGCCGGGCTCTTGGAGAGAAGTCGCGGCGAGTTTCGCGTAGCAGTGATAGCAGACTGCCGGAGGCATGCAGCCACCCTCCGACTGCTCCACAATACTGCCAGGAAAGGATTCAAAGTAACCTGCGCGTTCCAGAATTGAACGCTCGATCAAGGAGGGCACCGGCAACTCGTGTGCGCGCGCTTTGCTCGCGAGCTCGACGAATTTCGAATCGACCCAGTCGACAAGTGCCAACATATGAGGACCCAACACGGCCTCGCGGCCAGAAGGCACCCACTCCTGCAGGCGTGCTAGCTGTCTCATCGGATCCTCAATGCTGATTTCTCTTGTCGTCATTATTTTGACCCGAAGTGCTCAACGATCATGGTCACGGTTCGAAAGTTCTTCATCACGATCTCTTCATCCGGGATGTTACGGCCGATCATCAGCTCCACAAAGGCGATCAGTTTCAAGATCTTTAA
Organism: uncultured Acidobacteriaceae bacterium; assembly: GCA_963737435.1. Lineage (GTDB taxonomy): Bacteria > Acidobacteriota > Terriglobia > Terriglobales > Acidobacteriaceae > Bog-257. Next base: position 203,029 of record CAVTSI010000007.1, read on the forward strand.
CGAGTCGATCCAACCATCTTCGAATAACGGCGTATCAGGGGCGGCTCGACGCGTTGGATCCGTCAACAATTCGTCGTTGATGTAGTTGAGCAACTTGTCGCGCGCGTCGCTCACGCCCCCGCGCCTCCTGCCAGGGTCCCGTGTTCACCCCAGCCGCTCTCCACCAGCCAGCGGACGACCTGCGGGTAAAATTCCAGGACGCTAGGCTTGAGAAGCCCCTTCGCTTGCAACGAGCGAGCGCATTCGACATCGCTGAATATTTTTGAATACGCAAGCTGAGGAACGAAGTGTTTGATGATCGCAACGCTGCTTCGCAGGATATTATCGCCGACTTCTTCCACGGAGCGAGCAAACAATTCAAAGGTTGGCAAGTCAACAATGGCAGGCATCTCAATGGCGCGTTTTCTCCACGACGGCCGATAACGTAGAAACGCCTCGCGAGTCAATTCGAGGAGGCGAGCGAGTGTAAGAGCATTTTTGCCGCCACAGATGTGGAACGTCTGGCCTGCCAGAAATTCCTCCACTGCAAAATGCTCGACAGCCGCGGCCGCATAGTCCACCGCAATCAGGTCCACGAAACTGTCTGGTTTCCCTGGAATCATGGGCGCGAGTGAATTGTAGTAGAGCCTTAGGGCATGGTGGATCGCAGCCATCCGCCTGACTTCGCCGGTTGTCGAACCCAGAACTGTGCTCAGCCGCAAAACTGAGATCGGCAACGCGCTCATACTTTCGCGCAGGAGCAGTTCCATCTCATACTTAGACTGCTCGTACGTATTTACAAATCCCTCGGTATGATCCAAGTCCTCTTCGCAGATAGTTCCCGTACGCTTGCCCGCAACATGCACCGTGCTTAGGGCCGCAAGTACCTCGAGTCGTGGGCAGTGCGACGCGAACTCAAGTAGGTTCTTCGTGCCTTCAAGATTCACCGCACGCGCTTCTTCGAGCGAGGCTGAGAACCGCGTGTTGGCAGCGGCGTGTACGATGACGGTGGTGCGATCTAAAATCTCCCGACTGGATTCTGGTGCTATTCCCAAAGCAGGACCCGCGGTGACATCGCCGCGTACCGGCGTCACCTTGCAGGACGAGACCAAATACTCGCTCGCGTGGGTGAGCGCGAAGATCGCCCCGACGTCATTCCGACGGGCGAGCAGCGGAACGAGTGCTTGCCCGATCATGCCCGTTGCACCCGTGACTAGGACCGTGTGCGCCATCAGTGTTCCAAAACCATGCAGGCCCAGTTTGCCCCGAACCCGTACGTGAACAGAAGCAGCTTGTCACCGTGATGGAGTCTTCCAGTTTCAGCAGCGTCCCGTAAATTGATCCAATTGTCGGCAGCGATCACATGCGCGATTTTGGCTATGTTCTCGGTGAACAACTTTTCGCGACCAATCTGGATCAGCCCGAGAAGTATCTCCCAGCTACGCAACGACACGTTGTGGGGAAGGATGCACGAAATATCTGAAGAATCCAGGTCTGCATCCGCGAGAGTGTCACGAACGATGTTGCGCGCAGTGGGAAAATAAGCTGCGGTGATCTCGTTTTTTTGCGCAATCGAGTTCCAGTAGTATCCTTTAGTAACTTGCCGATATGCGAGGATACGGTTGCGATCGCATTCTTTCTCCAGAAGAACGGCGCAAGCGCCATCGGAAATCACGTTATAGATCATTTCCCGTCTACAGCCTGCAGGCAACACATCAGCACTCACGCAAAGGGCCCGACTAGCACTATCGCTGGAAAGCAGAAAGTCCTTGGCTAGCGTTACCGAGGCCATCAAGCCCAGACACCCTACTTGGCTCACGCCGAAGGCAGTTGCGTGGGTGAGCTCCAACTCGTACTGCAATTGCGCAACGGGGTAGTTGAAAGCTGACAGCGGATTAGGAGTCACGACGGCATGGCAGCCTGGTGTTGCCCCGGCATAAAAGAGCGCGTCTATGCTGGTGCGGTCTACGCCTGTGGTGCCTAGTAGCTTGCTGGTGGCAGCAGTCGCGAGAGTATACGACGATTCTCCGCTCAATCGTGCGCAGCTGAACCCAAATTCAGACAACCTGGCCGCGGGGCTGTCGAGCAGGCCTCGTGCTTCGAGCTCATCTACAGAAACCGTGTCCGAACCCAAAACATACTCGATCGCCGAAATGCCAACTTGCATCAAATCACTCGCTTGCTCAGAATTGGAATCCTCGCCACAACCTGCCCTCCCCAACCTTCGTCGAACTATAGCGCATTGAGGTGGAACTGCTGAAAACCCCTTGTGACACTTCCCGAAGTGTCATGCTCCTTACGGCGAGCCGATGAACCAGGCGGGCGTAGCATGCAAGAAAAGAGGCGACATAATTCTGACAACTGTGCATCCTTAGCTTATTAAGACATAATGCCATATCCTTTAATAGCCCAGGGTCTTATTAAAGGAACCCTTCACAACGCTAATGGCTACTGAAAACAACCCGAGGCTGGGTGCCTACATTACGACAAGTGTGGTTGGAGAGTCAATGCACGCGTTTATCCCTCCTGCCCAATCCGCCTCTGGAATTGGGAGCCTTGTATCAGCATCTTGACCGAGCCAACCAGGCATTGGGCCGACTCGATGGCCTCACAACCTTGCTCCCGGACACCAAGTTCTTCCTTTACCGGTATATCCGAAAAGAGGCGCTGTTGTCGTCCCAAATCGAGGGGACGCAATCGTCGTTTTCGGATCTATTGCTGTTTAAGAATGACGCAGAGCCAGGAGTTCCAATTGACGATGTCGAAGAGGTCTCAAACTACGTCGCCGCGATGCAACATGAGCTGCGACGAATCGCAGGCGGGTTCCCTCTCTCGCTCCGACTGATTCGCGAGATTCACGCCATCCTTTTGCGCGGCGGGCGCGGAGCCAACCGAACTCCCGGCGAATTTCGACGATCACAGAACTGGGTCGGGGGCTCCCGTCCTGGCAACGCCGCGTTTGTTCCGCCTCCGCCAGAGCGATTGATGGAGTGTCTCGACAATTTTGAGCGTTTTCTGCATGACGAGAAACATAAGCTGCCCGTTCTGATTGAAGCCGGATTGGTTCATGTGCAGTTTGAGACCATTCACCCGTTCCTCGATGGCAACGGCAGACTTGGGCGGCCGCTGATCACGCTGCTACTTTGCTCGAAGGGAGCGGAAGGCCAAGGCGTAGGCCGCCGCAACGTGCGCGTCTCTACGCATCACACTCGGTTCTCCCTTAACGATTTCTGACTGCTCCGGGCCGTGCCGACATCCACTTCCTTTCGAAAAATAGTCGGCGGAGATCAGCTCCTAGCGAGCTGCGGGTATGGCTAGCTTTTCCCTCTCCAGCGTACAATTACCGTTCACTGTTATTGCCGTTGACAAACATGACTGTTTTGTTACGCTTCTCACGAGCGCACATTGTTTCGATGCCCGAGATGCGCCTGTGCCTAGCCGGGTTGCTGCATTCTTGACGGCCTACATCAATCAATAAGCCGATGAGCCAAGCCTTTCGATACTCCGACACTGTCACGATAAACTTTGAAGTTCATGGTGCTGGTTCCCGACCTCTCGTGCTACTACACGGGTTTGGTGCCTCTCTCGAAAGCTGGCGCGACATCCAGCCAGAACTCGAGACTCATTTTCAGCTCTACCTTCTAGACCTTAAGGGCCACGGTCTGTCCTCTAAGCCGCGTGACGATGAATATAGTCTCCAAGATCAAGCTGATATTGTAGTAGCCTTCATAGAGAACAGAAAGTTGAGCGATATTGTGCTCGTTGGCCATTCTTATGGAGGCGGCGTAGCAATCATGACATACAAGGCTCTCCTTGGAACGGGGAACTACACCAGTCCGATAAGGGCACTGATCTTGATTGACACAGCGAGTTATCCACAGCGTTTGCCGTTCTTCGTCCGTCACCTGCGCCTGCCGCTGCTTAGTGACTTCATCTTAAACTTCATACCTGCATCTTGGCGCGCATCGTATACGCTCCACAGACTCTTCTTTAACCGTAGATTGGTAACTCGAGCGAGGATCGACCGGTATGCACGCTTCTTTGACCTGCCAGGCGCACACTATGCATTGAAGAAGTGTGCTGCTCAAATTGTTCCTCCAAATGCATCCTCGCTCATATCGGAGCTTGCCAGGCATTCAGTGCCACTGCAGATCATTTGGGGAAGCAACGACCCAATAATTCCGCCGTCGTTCGGTGAAAGATTGCAGCATGATATCTCCGGTGCGCGCCTGAAGATACTACCGACCTGCGGTCACATCCCACAGGAGGAAAAGCCTGTCGACAGTAGCCGAATAATAATAACGTTTCTGGGAGGCTCAGATCTATGACCCCTGCATTGATGACTGTTGCTGCGGTCTCGTAAGGTCAAGAAACTCGATCGGTTTGAAAAGGCGCGGCTTGCAGCCTCGACTAATCTCTTCGGATTGCCTTCTCCGCGGCCTCGATAAGGGCTACAATCCAGCTTTCCTCTACCTCGATCAACCAAGAGGAACAAAATGGTCTGGGCTCGCATGCTGGCCTACATCACCGGCACCGTCGATCAAGAACTGCTGCTGAGGAACGAATATTTGGCTGCGGAGAGCCGTATCCCGAAAGCCCGATCAAGGCGATCAAGGGCCGACTGCTCCTTTCAGAAGCTGACAAGGCCACGCTGGCGGAGATCGCTCACCGCCTAGGGCGTAAGGCGCTGGAGTAGCGGGCGCGTACTTTGGCCCATGCCCGAATCCACTGGCGTGAGGTTTCGCGGATCATAGAACTACCGAAGATGACCGAGACAGAGATCGTCGGGCTTGTGGCCGAGGCCGCCTCATGGGTAAATCAGATGCGAGAGCAGTATCGTTTTTTAGCCACGTCGCTGGACCAGTGCCAAAAGACTAAGATGCGACCCTTCTTTCCCGATGAGAGCGCGTGCGTGTGGTCCACCTGTCAGAAACAGGTGAAGGCTTGCCGTACCCGCCGTTCTACTCGCGCGTGAGAGCTGGAGGCGCACGTGTGGGGCCGGACGCCGCCTGACTTCCATACCGTTCATCGATTTAATAGCTTTTGGACAAAAGCCGACCGATCGAACTCTGTTTCACGCCCTGGTGCAAGTCACCCAGTTTACGATCCTGGGGGTGGAGCGATTCATGGAGCTGTATGCTCGAGGGCTGAACAAGAAGGGATCGTATATCCTGATTTCACTGGTGAAGCAGGCCTATGAGTTGGACAGTCGCTTCACTACAGACCCCTCCGATGTCTTCTCCGTGGCCGAGGAGGTTCAACAATGGGCGCAGAGCGGACGATATGAGCGATAGCCCCAGCGCGAGTCTTTGAACCTGTGAACACACATAGCGCAAAGGGCTGTTGAATAACCACTCGAGGGCCAGGTGCCGCGGATTGCAAGGGAGGACAGATGGTTCGCGTAATAGGATATGTCGTTCAGTTCGCTCTAGAGTGTACTGTCCTCACGGCCATCGCGACGGCGCAGAGTGCTAGCGGGAACCACAAGGAACGCCTGGGTGGTCTGCTGAAGTACTATGAGCGGGAAGCGGCATGAGCCTTCGGTCGCGGGCCCCCCTTCCTTGGAAGCGAAGATGAGTTTCTTGACCATGCCGGTTAGCTGCGGCCCTATACAGCCAGCGCAGCTTCGTGCCCCGCACTTGTGCCGATGGTAGACTGCGCGTATGGCTGCCAAAAATAAAACCAAGAAGAAACAGACGAAGTCGAAGAGAGCTGCCGGAAAGAAGGTCACGCCGACGAAGAAGCTGGATAAGAAGAGGGGCGTTCCTAAGAAGAAATCGGCGAGGAAGAAGCCAGCCCCGAAAAAGGCGGCGGTGAAGATGAAGGCCGTCCGCAACAAGACAATCGGCGCGAAGACGGTGAGCGCGCTCAAGAAAGAGGTTCCGGGAAAAAGCCAGAGCGTGGATACAGTGGCATTCCCACCGGAGGGCCGGGAAGCCAGTTCGGGCCGGCAATCGGGAGATTTGCAGGGATTGTCCCGCGTCGCCGGTGCGGATTCGGAGAGTGTCGACGAGTTGCTTGAGGAAGGAAACGCGTTTGAGAGCGACGTGGTGAAGGGCGTGGAAGACGCCGGGAACGCTAATGAGAAGGAAGTCCGCACGCATGAGGTGCCGCAGGATGATGTTCCGGGCGAATATTTGGATAAAGAGTAGTGGGTGCCCGACTTTCTCCACGCCGGTATGGCAAGAAACATCGTCTTCCGGTCCGTACGGGTCGTTCGTCATCCGATGAGTTCCTTGACCATACGAGAGTCTAGTGGGTGGGCGCGAGCTATGGAGCGCGATATTGGAGAATGCCGTTGCAAATGCACGGAACCGCCGTATGATCGGGCCAACACCTAGCGAGCGATGAATGAGCAATTGCCTTTTCAGAACCGTCCCAACGCTGCTTCTGCTTATCGCGTACCTGCCGATTAGTGCGCTGGCAGGCGACCGAGAGCCTGCGCCGCGCTTCAACGCGAAAACCGCCGCCGGCGAAAAGTTCACCAACGATTCGCTGAAAGGCCAGGTTGTTCTGCTGCAATTCTGGACAACGTGGTGCCCTTACTGCCAGCGGGAACAGCCGCTGGTGGACCGCTTGGACAAGGAGTTCCGCAACCAGGGTTTGGTGGTGCTCGCAGTTGACGTGAACGAGTCGAAGAAAACAGTGAAAAAATACTTGGAGCAGAATCCGCGGAGCTGCCGCATCGTTCTGACCGAAGACACCAACCTGGCCGCGATGTACGCTGCCACCTCCTATCCCATCTACGTCGTGATCGACCGCGCCGGGAATGTCGTGGGCACCCAGCGTGGAGCCGCCGGCGAGCGTGCCCTCCGCTCCCTGCTCACTCGTGCAGGCCTGTCGGCCGGCGAGTAGCAGGCGACTTGATATTTTTTGGACTGCTCGCCGACATGAACGAACAGTGACGTAAGCGGACCTCCTAGTCAGCCCCTTGCGCCGTTAAGTGCGAGGCGACCTCTCGGTAACCGAATATTCCGAACTAAAGCGACAAGGCACAGGGGGCGTCCGGTTCACAAACTATAGTCTATTGACCCCTCAAATCCGGCCTCATTCGAGCCTCTGGAATCAACCACATAGCCCCCTCACTGCGCCACCCCTTTTTGACCAGTCGAAAAACTTCACCACGGAGGTCGCTCCTCGGGCTTAGCGGGTCATGGAAGTATGGGACACCCCTGTTGGAACCGGTCAAGCGCGTCAGGTATGCTACGCCACATTTGCAACTTCCTGTTTGCTCGTGACTCGGGACGAACAGTTCGGGAACCGATCGCTCATCGAGCCGCAGCTGATGTGAAGGCGATATTGCATCAACTGACTCGAATGTGGACAACGCATGGAGTAGGAAACTAAAAGTCGATGGATGCTAGCGCGTTTACCAGTACATATCCGGTTCCGCCAGAAGTCCGGGATGGGCGTTTCTCGTCAACTTGACGCCGGACAGCCCAACTTCCGGGTTGCCCGTTACACGGACAAGTGAAACAAACCGGACGAGTGAGCAGGCTACAAGCCCGCCTCTTTTCAGGCTTTCGAGCCGGCGTCGGTGTTACTTTGCCCCGCCATGGCGGCAACGGGCCCGGCGATCGGGGCAGTAATCGGGCACTACCGCATCCAGCAGAAGCTCGACTGCCAGGGCACGTTTAGTTGCCGATGTTGTCATGGGCAGCCGAAGGAAGCGCCATCGATCGCAGGCGTTCTGCGAACCGCGGGTCACCGCGCAGGCTGTCCCACTCCGGTGCGACCGCCAGGTGAACGAGTGCTGGGTCGCGGTACGCAATGGCCTGATCAAGGCAGTCGAACGCTTCATCGAGTCGGCCTGCCGCCCCATACAGAGCGGCGCGGAAGAATGCCATCTTCAGCAAAATGTCGAAGTCCAGTTGCGGGTTCGTGATCTGATCCACCATGAATCTTCTCACCCCGGCGAGGCCGGCCGTCGCGTACACCTGCTGCGTGTCCGCGGTGACCTGCTTCAACACCGCTACTCTCTCCTCGGAAAAGCCCCACGCGATGGCCTGGCTGACGGTCCAGGCCGCGAATCTATTGACGTCCCCGATCTTCCAATAGACGTGGTTAATGAATTGGCACGCTAGCACATGCTTCGGGTCGACGTCGAGCGCTCGCTGGGCCCAGACAAGCGTGTCGTCGTACTTCCGCTGATGCCAGTAAGAGATGGCGATCTGCACCAGAACGCCGGGCGATCGCGGATCGCGCGCGAGCGCCTGTTGCTTGCAACGCAGCCCATCGTCGAGCCGCCCGAGCGCTTCCTGTAGCGACCCATACTGCAGGAGCGCCTCGGTGTGATCCGGATTGATTTCGAGCGCACGTTGCAGGCTGCGCTCCGCCGCCCTCCAGTCCCACTCGCTGAGAAAAAGGACCGTGCCAAGGGCAACCTGCGCGTCCGCCGAGGCGCCGTCCATCGCCAGCGCGCGTAAGGCAGACGCCTTCGCCTCCGCAAACGCTTCCTGGTGCGGCACCGCGCGAAACACTGCTTGCACGCACCGTGCGCGCGCCAAGCCGGCCTGCGCCGGTGCATAGGTCGGATCGATCTCGATCGCGGAACGAAAGGCGTCCACGGCGGCAGGCAGTTCGAAGTACGAGCCTGACAACAGGTGAGACCGGCCGCGGCCGACTAGCTCGTAGAGCTCGACGGGTCGCGTCATGGCGCTCGGTGTTAATGGCTTCTCGTGGGCCAGATCGCAGGTGACTGCAGCGATGAAGCGGTACCCTGACCGCGCCACCGTTTCGACATAGATCGGCCGGTGGGCGTCCTCGCCAAGCGCCTTGCGCAGCGCTGACATGTGAACCGTGAGACTGCCTTCCTCGACGAATGACTCGGGCCAGATGCGCCTCAGCAATTCGTCCTTCGTGACCATGCGGCCCCGCTGCCGCACCAACGCAACCAGCACATCGTAGGCCTTCGGTGATAAGTGGACGGCTTCCGCGCCGCGCAGGAGACGCCGTTCTTGCACGTCGAGCGTGAACTCGTCGAAATGAAATACCTCACGGCTGGCCATCAGATTTAGGCGAATCTTAGCAAATCCTTAAAGACACGTCACGGACGGAGTCGTAGCGTTCATTGACAAAAGGGAGCGCTTCGAGAAACCTGATCGCGCTTTCGAAGGAGAAGAAAATGAGCATACGATCGTCGGTCGCCGTCATTCTGATCTGCGGATTCACAGCGCTCTCACTCGCGCAAGCTCCACCAGAGGGCCCGAAGCCAGGCCCCGAGCACAAGAAGTTGGAGTACTTCCTTGGCACATGGAAAGTGGAAACCGAGCTTAAAGCCAACGAGTATGTGCCGGCCGGTAAGGGTGTCACCACCGCGACAGTTACCTTGGGTCCGGGGGGATTCTGTGTCGAGAGCCGCGCTGAAGGGCAAATACCGAGGACCGACGCCATCATCGCCTACGACAGCGATGCGAAGGTCTATACAGAATTCTACGCGAGCAGTGCTGGACTCGTGGGTAGCGGCACAGGAACGGTTAACGGAAATACTTGGACGTGGATGCTTGAAGACAAGGTGTTTGGCAAAGCCGCCAAAGGAAGAACTACAATCACGATCTTATCAGCCTCTCAGTATACGTCGAAGTATGAAATGCTCGACGCGAACGGCCGTTATGTAACCCTCACAGAAGGAACTGCCACCAAAGTCGCGCCTTAGAGACGCAATCGTAGGAGGCTGCTATGGCAATCACTCGCCGAGGGGTACTCGTTTCGGGGAGCGCAATCGCGGCTCTCTCCACGCTTTATGGCGCTCACGGGACGGACGACTATCGCCAGCATTGATCGCACTGTGATCTGGTCGTACTCGGTTCGTGGATGGTCGGCTACTAGGAATTGATCCAGTTTGACGGGTTGTCGGCGTTCCGTCCTTCTGGCCGCGACCTGGTGGAGTTCTTCAACAGCACGGGTTGGCCGTTACACAGCCAACTGGACACCGTTTCCTAGCTTTCGAGTCGAACCGCTCGAATAAGACCTCACCGCCTCGCGTCGCGGTGGGATACAATCCGTCCGCATGATTACCTGCTCTGGCTGCGGGGCATTATGTTCTGAGAACGCCCGTTTGTGTCCTTCCTGCGGGCGTGCCATTGCCATGCCCGACACGCCGACCTTGGAGCCTGGTGGCACTGCTGCTAAACCCGCACCAGCTCCTGCTAAATCGCACCCACCGCAAAGCGGAGGATTCTCGCCGGGCACGGTTCTCATTGAGCGGTATCGGATCGTCGCTCTGCTTGGCCGCGGCGGCATGGGCGAGGTCTACCGCGCTGAAGATCTCAAGCTCGGGAATGTTGTAGCCCTCAAGTTTCTTCCCGCCTCGCTTCAGAACGAGACGGCGGCACTAGCAGGGTTTCATGCTGAGGTGTGCAATGCCCGCCAGGTTTCGCACCCGAATGTTTGCCGGGTTTACGACATCGGTGAGGTGAACGGGCAGCACTTTCTCACTATGGAGTACATCGACGGCGAGGACCTGTCGTCGTTGCTGCGCCGCATAGGTCGTTTGCCATCGGACAAGGCCCTTGAAACCGCGCACCAAATCTGCGCCGGTCTGGCGGCCGCGCATGATTGCGGATTGCTGCATCGTGACCTGAAGCCCGCCAACATCATGCTGGATGGACGAGGGCGGGTGCGCATCACCGACTTCGGGCTCGCCCTCAGCCACGACGATGCCACGGGCCGGAGCGAAACCGCGGGTACGCCGGCCTACATGGCTCCGGAGCAGATTGGCAAGGGCGAGGCCAGCGTTCGCAGCGATATCTACTCGCTGGGACTCGTATTTTATGAGCTGTTCACTGGGCACCTTCCTTATCAGGCGAACACCGCGATCGAATGGCGACGTGCGCATATGGAGTCTTCTCCCAAGGCACCGTCGTCGGTAGTAAAGGACATTGATCCTGCAGTGGAAAGCGCGATCCTGCGGTGCCTGCAAAAGGACCCGGCAAAACGGCCATCTTCGGTACGGCAGGTAGCAGCCGCGTTTCCGGGAGGCGATCCGCTGGCAGCGGCGCTTGCGGCAGGCGAAACACCGTCGCCCGAGATGGTGGCTGCTTCGGGAGAGACCGAAGGCCTGCGACCCGTGGTGGCTTGGGTTGTGCTGGCAGCAGTAATTCTGTCAGTCATCGCGGCGATTCTGTTGAGCGCTCAAACCATGCTCTACCGGCGGGTGCCACTCGAAAAACCGCCGGAGGAGCTTGCCGGACACGCACGGGAGATTCTGCAGAGCGTCGGCTACTCCGAACGGCCGATGGACACCGCGATGGGGTTCTACGTCGGGCACGACTTTCTACGCTATATCGCTGAACACGACAAGTCGAAGACACGTTGGAACAACCTCGAAACCGGGGCGTTCGCGTTTTGGTATCGTGGCAGCCCCCGGCCGCTCGCGACTTCGAACATGTTCTCGAATGCACCCGGATTGGGAGTCGTATGGGCGGACGACCCGCCGTTGGATGTGTCCGGGATGACGCTGGTCAAACTCAATCCGCTCGGTCGCCTTAATCAGTTGATCGCAATTCCTCCGCAGGTTGAGAAGCCGGTAGGCGCTGCTTCGCCACCGGACTGGGCGCCACTGTTCTCTGCCGCGGGGCTCGATCCGTCCAAGTGGCCCCCCGCACAGCCGATGTGGACGCCACCTGTTTATAGCGACGCGCGCGCTGCGTGGACAGGATCGCTAGCCGAGCGTCCCAATATCCCGATGCGGATTGAGGCCGCGGCATACCGGGGTAAGCCCGTTTACTTCGAGTTAATTGGCCCGTGGACCCGTCCCCGACGCATGCAGCCTTATCAGCCGACCGCCGGCGAACGGGTGGGGCTGGTGATCCTCACTGCGTTGTTGCTTTCGCTGCTGGTCGGTGGCGCGATGCTCGCCTGGCGGAACCTGCGCCTGGGCCGGGGTGATCGCCGTGGCGCTTCTCGTCTGGCAGCTTTTGTTTTTGCAGCTTGGGCGGTGGCGGTGTTCTTTGGCGCACATCACGTCCCGAACTTCGACGAACTCCAGCTCTTCATGGAGTTTTTGGCCTGGGGGCTTTTCTGGTCCTGTTTCATTTGGGTGCTCTATATTGCGCTGGAGCCATATGTACGCCGCCGCTGGCCGGCCACGCTGGTCTCCTGGAGCCGCTTGCTGGCGGGAGACTTTCGAAATCCACTGGTGGGACGCGATGTGCTTGCGGGTTGTCTTTGGGGGGCGTTTGTGGCTGCGGTTCTAAGATTAGAGTGGTTTATTCCCTCCTGGCTCGGCTATCCTCCGCCGCAGCCATCTTCGGGCCAACAGTGGCAGTTTCTGGGCGCGCGCACGATCATTGCTTATGTGTCGAACAGCTTGTTGTCTGAGGTTCTTCTCGCGCTTGCGTTTCTGTTTCTCCTGGTCCTTTTGCGGGCCTTATTGCGCAAAGAATGGGCGGCAGCGATTGCATGGGTTTTTTTCCTCACCGTCTTCTTCTCAGGGGGGAGCAAGTCTGTTCCCGTTGCCCTGGTGATCGTGCTGGGTGGGACTGTGTTTCTGCTGAGACGCCTCGGCTTGCTGTGGTTTGTGGTTATGTTCGTCTTCGCCAGTCTCCTGGGGGACTTCCCTCTGACGACCCAAGGGTCTGCGTGGTATGCGGGCATAAGTCTGGCCGGGATTCTACTGATGGCCGCGATAACGTTCTATGCCTTCTACACCTCCCTGGGCGGCCGACCGGTTTTCGGGGGCGCCGTGCTCGAGGAGTAAGCTGCTGCTGGAGATGGCTCCTCACGTCGTCGCGAAGTGTAGAGCTTTGTCGTAAGGATTTCCCAGTTGGCGAGTCACGAGCAAATCGGTAGTTATCGGCGATCAAATAGCGACTCGCACCGGAAAGCAACCCACACCGGAAGCTGGCCCCGAAAGTTCCCCCGAAATCCTCTTCGGGGAAGTCACTTGGACGTGTTGTCGGCGGTCCGTCGTTGTGGCCGCGACTTGGTGGAGTTCTTCAACAACACGGGTTGGGCGTTTTACGTCAAGTGGCGGTCCCAATGCGGTTGCGGATGCCGGCCGACTCCCGAGGAACACATTCCATCCGGTTCAGATAGGGTGCGAGTTGGGCTGTTATCGCCAGTAACCGCAATAGCAGAGATCAACCGCCGGTTCAGATGGATGCGCGGGCCCATGGGTGTTGCCGGATTGACTCCGATCTCCGCAAAGAGTGAGAACCGGTTGACTATCGCCATCCTCGTCAAATTCTAATTGTCATGCGGAGGCATTCGGTGCGCCCATCTCTCCGGTCGTGACCGGGCTGAATTTCGAGCGGCCCCTCACTCTCGAGGACTCGCAAAAAAGTGCCTGGGGAGGGAAAAAACTTTCCTCATTTACGCGAGACTTTGCACAAGATAATGTGGGGTTCAATGGTAAGTTATTGTTTCCAAAAGAACGAACTTGGCGATAAACGTGCGGCATACCTTACGACGGGTTTGTGGAGACCTCTATCTTCCCGACATAGACTCTAGGTCTCGAACCAAGTTACCCCTTTAAGGGAAGGAGTATTGCCATGCCGAAGTCCCTAAGGTTGCTTCTCTTGCTCGGTCTGTTAGCTGCCATCGCCTTGCCCGCGGGAGCGTCGTCGATAATCTACAACGATCGCACCACGTTTCTCAGCGCGCTAAGCAGCTCTTTCACGGATGATTACGAAAATCCAAGCTATCAGTTCATCCAGAGCGATGCTCAAATGACTGCGGTCGAGGGTCAAACCGCATATATGTCGACCGGATTTTCCAACCTCGATATCGTGTTCAACGATGTCGGCAGTAACCACTCGTATTGCGCAGGCTGCAACGGATCGTTCATTCTGACCTTCACCAACACGAGCTTTGGAACCTCAAGCGGCGTGTTCGGCGTCGGCTTCGATATCGTGGACGTCAATCAAGGTTATTTCGCGACGGTATTTCTTGGCAACGGAACCGAAGAGCAATACGCCTTGCCACCTCCAGGTTCGTTTTGGGGTATCACCAATCCGGCGCTCATCAACCACATCTGTTTTGGACTTGCGAATTGCGGGACCACGACGAGCCAGTCGTTCGCATTAGACAACCTGACGATCGGAACGCCTTCTGGAGGTACTACTCCCGAACCGAGCACGCTCATTACCTTGGGCTCGGGCTTGCTTGCCTGCGCTGGGGTCCTTCGGCGAAAGGTGAAAATCTAGCTTCAGCTTCCAGGAGCCGAAAAACTCTTGTTTCCGGCTCCTCCGGGGCTTCGCTCTCGCGGAGTACCGGCGAGGATACCCGTTGGAGAATCATCATTTCACCAGTAATCACTCCTGCGATTCCCGCTCCGGGATCGCTGGTGAGATGGGCTTTGTTGAGAATGTATGGTCCGCCGCCGGACTGCAAGAGGTGAGTAGGTGGGCGAAGGGTCAGTCTGCGTAAATGTATCCGGCCTCTGAGTGGAGATACTGGTCTCCGGGCCACGATGATGATGCGCACGCGCCGGTCCTGATAAATCGCTCGGTTACCAAGAACCAACTCAACAGCCAGGTTCTCCGGCACGTCGTTTGACTGTTCTCTCGTCCGTTCTCTCCTCAGCAGACTCTGGTGAGCTTAGTAATCGCCGCCGTCGAGGCGGTGGAAAAGTGGAAAGCGGTGTTGGCTTTCCAAGCGAAGCGTCTTTTCCACGGCCCGCTTTACGCTGTGCCTATGGGCTGGTGTTGATAAACTTCGCCGCGGAACAGCACAGCCCAGGCTATTCGTGCGAGCTTGTTAGCGATGGCAACGATGACCTTGTTGCGTGGGGCTCGTGCTTCGAGTTGATGCACCCATCGTCCGAAGCCGCCGGTGTCGTACTTCACTCGATACAGCACAGCGCGTGCGCCATGGATGAACAGGCGGCGCAGATATTCGTTGCCACGCTTGCTGATCCCCAACAGTCTGGCTTTGCCGCCGGTGGAACGTTGCTTGGGGACCAAGCCGAGCCAGGCGGCAAAGTCGCGGCCCTTGCGAAAGGCAGCGCCGTTGCCGATGGCCGCAACCGTTGCGGTGGAAGCCAGCGGCCCTACTCCTGGGATCTGTCGCAGGCGCTGGCAGCTTGCATCGGCGCTTGCGATGCGCTCGATCTCGTCGTCGGCCTCCGCAATGTGGGCCTCTAGCTGCTTCCACTCTTGCCACACACCTTCGAGCAGCCGACGCATGCGCGGCGAGAGGTTCGCCTCGGCATTTTCCAGCAACCCCACCATGTTGTTGCGCAGGTTCGCCGGTCGCTTGGGGAAGGTAATACCGCGCTCGATGAGGAAGCCTCGGATCTGGTTGATCACCGCCGTGCGCCGCTGCACCAGCCGGTCGCGCACGCGGTGGAGAGCTTGCAGGTCGAGCTGTTCGTCGGTCTTGATGGGAACGAACCGCATGTTCTGCCGGGCCACGGCCTCGGCGATGGCCTCGGCGTCGAGAAAGTCGTTCTTGTTCGCCTTGAGAAAGGGCTTCACGAACTGCGCCGGGATTAGCCGCACGTCGTGCCCTTGGCCGCGCAACGCGGCACCTACGAAGTGCGCCCCGGAGCAGGCCTCAATGCCAATCAACGATGACGGGAGATTCGCCGTGTAGGCCAACAACTGCTTGCGTGAAAACTTCTTGCGAACTAGTACTTTGCTCTGTTCGCCAAGTGCAACCAGATGAAACGTGGTCTTGCCCAGATCGACGCCGATGGATGTGATGTGCATGCGATGATCCTCCTTGTATGTTGCCGAGCAACGATGTTACTCAGCGGCGGACCATCTCATTAATCGCCAAGTCGCAAGTAATCCCGGCTGAGCGGCACGTCTGGGATAGCGTCCGAGTTGGCCTGATTGCAACAGTTACCCTTGGTTGTCAGTTGGTTGGATAGTGCTCCCATGCGCTTCGTCCTAACCTTGTTGCTCGTTTCATCGCTGTTTGCACAACATGCAGACAACGGAGAATCAAAAAATGGGCCGAGGCCAGTGGCATGGATGTTGAAACCGTAGACCTAAACGTTACGGCACGTCCAGATCAGGTACCGTGTTCATCCACTCCCAGAACGCTGAGTCGGTCTTCAGCACAAGAGGTACTCTCAGCGGCCGCTGCGCGCCTCGCGGCACCAGCAGTATGCTTGGAGGACCTTTGGCGTGCTGCCGCAAACGCCGGCCTAGAATCTCGTCACGCCGCAACACTCGGGTAGAGACCAGGTTCTGAACTTCAATGCGATCCGCAAACAGGACTACGCGATATTTGAGGTCGTACAGCATCGCCAATATCCCGACAACGGGGAAGAAGATGCCCCACATAAGCCAGAACACATTCACTTGAGGCCCCGCAAGCGCGGACCGTAAATCAGAGACTCCGAAGCTGATGAAAGCGAACCCAAGTATCAGGTGAAAAGCTCTCCAGACCAGAGACGTGCGATAGGTGCGCGGGTAGTCTGCGGAACTCAGCGGCTGGTAGTGGCTGAAGTTGCTGTTCGATGCCTCGCTGTTCGGCAAGCGCAGTGCCCTTTCGATAAATGGGCTACGTGTCATTGTGACAAAACGAAACACCGCGAAAAACATCACTACTAGCATGAGGAGGAGGATCAGCTGTTGTTTTGGCGGAAGCATAGCGGAGAGAGCTTAACATCTGCGCAGTGCCTCCACCGACGACATCGCCTGCTGGTTCATCGACACGGATTACAACGGCGAAAGCTTCTTCGTTCGCCACGCCTACTTCACAGGGGCCGAAGAACCCTACGACCAGCTCAAGCGGGCGCTAAGGGCAGAGATCAACGAAGCGGCCTGGAGCAGTCTGTACCGAACGGTGAGCCGTCCATTCGACCAGCCCCAAACCGGCAAAATCGCCGTGAAAGTGATCAACCACTACGGCGACGAGGTGCTGAAGGTGTTTCCAATATGAAGGGGTGGCACAAATGAAGGCTTCCTTCGACAAGTGGGTTAAGCTGCATCGACTTTGTATCGCCGATCTGCCTCGCTACGGTGATTTTCCTGCTGTGTATGCCATCGGGGAGTGCACAACGAAAGACATACTCAAGTACGGGTGTACAGGGCAGCTATGTCAGCGCATTTTCAGTAACTTCATCGGTGGATTCGGAGGGAATGGGCCGACATCGACTACTCAATTCGTTCATGCCGAACTCTGCTCCAAGGGGATGATTGAGTGCGTCGAACTCGCTTGGATCGAAACTAGCGATGCAGCAGAAGCCGAACGTATGGAGAAACAATTCCGGCTTGAGTACAAGCGAGCGCACGGTCGCCGCCCCATTTGGGATCGGCAAGACTGAGAATCGTCCGTTGGGTAAAGTACGTCGACCATGTACGCGCGGGAGCTGGCGTCCCAATCTGGGTTAACCTTCGCAATCCATCCCTGTACAGCCTGCCCGAAATCTTGTGTTTGTGGGCAGGTAAACCGCACGATCTCGTGCGCCGCAGTATCAAGTACTTAGCGGGACTGATTCGCGAAGGGTAATTGGGCAAGCAATGATGCAGGAAATGAGAAGGCCGGCACCCAGATTCTGGATGCCGATCCCGGGGTGAAAGGATGTTACTTCTACGGTGCGAAGTAGCTGGAGATGTCCAGAATCAGTTGCGTCAATCCGTAAGCATAGGCATCAATCTTGCCGCCTGTGCCCGCCGGCACAATCGCCATGTTCGACGTGACCACTCCGTCGTAGGCGTTCAGGGTGGAGACATAAGGCTGGGTCTGACCGTCGGGCCACAACGTCAAGTAGCCCAGCGGCCCCGAGGGCACCACCGTTGCATTGAACACATAGGCCTGTGACTGTTTTGGGGGTGCGCACACGCTGCCCAGAACATCTACCGAAGGACTCAGCGTTCCGCTGAACGCGCCGTTCTCGTTGCGCGTGTCCAGCACGCGACAGGGAGCTGCCGGATACAGCGACAGGCCTCCCGCTCCCGTCGGAGCAAAGTAGCCGTCAATATCGATGACCAGATCAGTGTCGTTGTAGGCAAACGTGCTTATCTCTCCGCCCGTACCCGCGGGTACGATGGCCCCATTGGCCACCACCGTTCCGGTCGGCGCATTTAGCGTCGAAACGTAAGGCTGAGTCTGACCCGTCGGCCACACCGTGAGATAGTTCAGGTACCCATGCGGCACGGCGGTGAAATTCAGGGAATACGCCTCGGCGGTATTCGGTATGTTGCACGAGCTCGCTTCCAGCACCGGAAAATTGCGTGGCACGCCACCCTTCAGGTACGGTCCTCCCAGATCGCCTCGCGGGTTGCGCGTGTCGGCTACGCGACAAGGCGGCAGTGGATAGAAGGCCAGCGTCGAGTCGCTAGCCGAACTAAAATACCCGTCGATGTCCAGCACGACATCGCTTGTGTCGGTCACATAGACGCTGACCGCGCCACTCACTCCCGACGGCACGATGGCGGCGTTGGCCTTGAAGCGGCCATCCGAGTTCATCGTGGAAACGTAGGGCTGCGTTGTACCTCCTGGCCAAATGGTCAGATAGTTCACCGGTTTGCCATTCTGCGGCACCAGCGTGACATTCAGCGAATAAGCTCCGGCCGAAGAAAGATCGGCACAGCCTTGTGTTTGTGCCAACTGGTGAAGATTAAAGACTTCGAACGTCCCTGCCTGAATCGTACCTCCACCCTGGTTCTGCCGGGTATCTACCAGGCGGCAGGGCGCCACTGTCACCAACTGCAATGGGAGGTGCAGAGTGAAGACTGTGCCATCATTGTTCGCCCCGCCGTGGTCAGTTGTCCCGTAAAAGTTCCCGTCGCTGCCTTGCACAAGTCCTCCCACTGGCGTAGCTCCGTCAGCGCCCGAAAAGCTGTACAGCGTGGTCAGCGTGCCTTTCGAAGTGATACTAAAAACCGTTCCACAGTCAGCCCCGCAGATGTTGCCGGTCCCCCCCTCGTAGGTTGTCCCGTAGAAGTTCCCGTCGTTGGCTTGGATGAGAGACGACATAGGATAAAGGCCGTGACCGCTGGAAAAGCTGTACAGCCTGAAATGCTTTCCGGCACGGGTGATCTTGAAGACCGTCCCACCGCCGTATGCCCCGCCCTCGTAGGTTGTCCCGTAGAAGTACCCGTCGGTGGCCCGGATGAGAGACGCCCAGGGATTTGCGCCGTCACTGCCGGAAAAGCTGTACAGCGTTGTCAGCGTTCCTGAAGGGGTGATCTTGAAGACCGTGCCATCGTGGTATGCCCCACCGCCGGTCGTTGTCCCGTAGAAGTCATCTTGGTAGGCTTGGATGAGAGACGCCGAGGGATATCCGCCGTCACCGCCGGAAAAGCTGTACAACGTAGTCAGCGTTCCTGAGGGGGTGATTGTAAAAACCGTGCCAAGGTTCTTGGCTCCGCCGTAGTACGTTGTCCCGTAGAAGTTCCCGTCGATGCCTTGCGCAAGTCCTCCCCAAGGGGTAGCGCCGTCAGTGCCTGAGAATCTGTGTAACGTGGTCAGCGTTCCTGAAGGGGTGATCTTGAAGACCGTGCCATTGTTGTTGGCCCCGCCGTTCGCGGCTGTCCCGTAGAAGTTCCCGTCGGTGGCTTGCACCAGCCCCGATGCGGGGAAAAAGCCGTCTGCGCCGAGGTTGAAGCTGTACAGCGTGGTCAGCGTTCCTGAAGGGGTGACCTTGAAGACCGTGCCACGGTTGCTGGCTCCGCCGGATACGGTTGTCCCGTAGAAGTTCCCGTCGTTGGCTTGGACGAGAGACGACTCGGGATCTTTGCCGTTGGTTCCGTCGAAACTCACCAGAGTTGTGAGAATCTGTGCAGGCGAGGCAATCACTGCTGCGGCACAAAACACAAGTACGATGCAGAACATTGTCGATAACCCATACTTCTTCATACCGTCCTCCTTGCCCTCATTGATTAATCCTCTTCTTCGAAACTCGAATTACGGTGCAAGCCGTTCGCCTCAAGGGACGTCTTGGAAAAACTGTAACGGTTCTTCAGGGGAGACGAGACAACCCAAGCAGCTAACAACGCAGAGTGCAGAGTAGGGTTAAGGAGGTTCGCGCAGGGGCGGATTGATGGGTACCCGTGTCGTGGACACCTACAGTGGCACGCAGCGATGGGGCACCAGGTTTCAGGTGTGAGAAACTCAGCACGTCCTGAGTTGTCCCGGTAGCCACTTGCACTACCACACTCCAGAACAGAGGAGCGCCTTCGTAAGGCAGGGCCTCGGATTCATCGTAGGCGGTTTCCGGAACGTCCTCCGCCGGGAAACCCAGGGGCAGGCCCAAGGCGAGGATCATCAGGAAGACGATGGCGAATCGTGTTTTTATCGCAATACTCACAGAATCCTGTTTAGCGCGAAGAGTTGAACGAAGCCAGTTTCTGGATTCAAGCCGTCAGGATTACTGATGCGTTGCATGGAAGCCGTTAACTCGCAGCTTAAGGGCGAGTCACACGGCTTGCAATGAACGATGTCTGACCATTGCATGAATTTCTCATGAACATGTTGATGGCCAAGCACGAACGTGCCTCAAGGCCCGGTTCGCCCGCTGATCGCATTTCGTTCACGGCGTTATACTTAGTGGAGAGCGAGCGTTATGCGATGTCTGGCTGCCCAATCGCCGCCAACACTAAGTTTTGGCAGTTTTGAGCTGGACTTAGCCTCCGGTGAGCTTCACAAGGATGGCCAGAAGCTTGCCCTTCCGCCAAAGGCATTTGCCGTATTGAAAGCCTTGGTTGAGCGCCCCGGCGAAGTGGTGACGCGCGAAGAGTTGCGTACCAAACTCTGGCCGGCAGACACGTTCGTCGAGTTCGACGACAGTCTGAATCACGCCGTCAAGAAGCTCAGACAGGCGCTGGGAGATTCAGCCGACAATCCTCAGTTCATCGAAACCCTCCCTCGATTTGGCTACCGCTTCATCGTGCACAAAGTCGAAGAACCGACTGAAAGTGCGTCGGTGCGTGAGATTGCGGTTGAGCTTTCTCGCTTCGAGGAGCCCCCGACGTCCGCTGTTCAGTGGCAACGAGGCTTGGTGCCACTCTCAGTCGCAGTTTTGGTCCTGTTGATAATCATCACGGGCGTGCTCGTGCACAAACAGCGGGTACAGGCACTGGCCGGGAAAGACATTGTCGTTCTCGGGGACTTCGCCAACAGAACCGATGATTCCGTGTTTACCGAGACGCTTCGGCAAGGGTTACTGGTGGAGATGAGCCAGTCGCCGTTTTTCAATTTCCTGCCCGCCAGCCAGGTGAACGCGACCCTGCGGTACATGGGACACAACCTGCAAGATCCGCTAACCGACGATCTGGCGCGGCAAGTATGCCAGCGCAATCAGGGCAAGGCATACATCGCGGGATCCATTGGAAACTTGGGAACTCAGTATGTCCTCAACCTCAAGGCGGTGAACTGCTCCACCGGAGATGTTCTGGCACAGCAGCAGACGCAGGTCGCCCGAAAAGAAGACGTCATCCGGGCACTGGGAGAACAAGGCACTCTGCTGCGCAGCAAGCTGGGAGAATCGCTCGGCAGCATCCAGAAGTTCGATGTTCCCCTCGGTCAGGCGACCACGCCCTCACTGGAGGCATTGCAGGCCTACACCATCGGGACGCATTACCTCTTCCAATTAGACAATCAATCTGCAATTGCCCCGCTGCAGCGAGCCATTGAGTTGGATCCGGAATTCGCCGCGGCCTATCACGCCCTTGGCGTGGTCTACGGCAATCTGGATCAGACCGGTCTGATGGAGGAAAACATGACCAGAGCTTTTACGCTGCGGTCGAGAAGTACGGAAGCCGAGTCTCTTCGGATCGAAGCAGCTTACTACATGTATGTGGTCGGAGACCGGTACAAGGGAATGGAAGTCTACAGGCTTGTGAAGAGCGTGTACCCGCAAGCGGCGTATCCTTACAACCACATAGGTGTTGCCTATGTTGGGTTGGGACAGTACGAAAAAGCTCTGGCTGAACACCAGGAGTTTTACCGCAGAAATCCAACCGGCATGGCGCTCGGGAACCTGGTAGGCGTTCTTGTCGACCTCTCTCGATTTCAGGAAGCCGCGAAGTCGCTGGCAGAGGGAGAGACGCGCCATTTGAACCGCCAGTCTCTGCTGCCGTTCTACTACAGCCTTGCATTTCTGCGACACGATTCGCAGCAGGTGGAAGAGATTGTGACGGAGGCCTCTGCCGACCCCGGCATGCAGCGTCAATTCTTTTCCATCCAGGCGGACACTGCGGCCTATAAGGGCCAATTCCAGCGGTCGCGGAAATTCCGGCAGCAGGCGGTGGAAAGTTGCCTGAACTACTCCCTCAGGGAATCCGCCGCTGCGCAAGTGACAGGAGCGGCCATGCAGGAGTCAGACGTTGGCAATTTCAAAGAAGCGCAACAGCTGGCGGCCAGAAGTCTAAAGCTGGCAAGAACCAGGGTCGTGCTGGCAGCCGCAGCCCTCGCCTATGCCCAATCGGGCAACGTTCATCAGGCGCTGGCGCTGGCGAACGAACTTGGCCGCCGCTATCCTTCCCACACCTTTGCGAAGCTGTCGTGGATTCCCAACATCCAGGCCATCATCGCCACTCAGCAAGGCGACAGCGCAGGTGCGGTCGAGATACTACAAAAAACCGCGCCGTTGGAACTCGGAAACGCCAATGGCGAGATGGATAACGGACTGGAACTGCGGCCGGTGTATACACGTGGCCAGGCGTATCTGCGGCTGCATCGTGGCCCGGAAGCGGCGGCCGAGTTTCGCAAGATCCTCGACCACCCCGGACTGATAGGAGGAAATGCCGTCGCGGGAAATACCATCGGAGCACTGGCACACGTAGGCTTGGCTCGAGCCTACGTGCTCGAAGGTGACAATGCCAAGGCACGCGCCGAGTATGAGCAGTTTCTCACCCTCTGGAAAGACGCCGATCCCGACATTCCCATCTACAGGCAAGCCAAAGCCGAGTACGCCCGGCTGCGGTAGCACCCACAAATGTGAGGAAGCCAATGGGGCTCGATTTTGCGCAATCGTTCCACCGTGTCGACTCAAAACGAGTTCACACACACTCCCTCAAAGGACCGAAGAGACGCTCTTGCTGGCAACCGGGTACTGACTACCGGCTACTAATTGGGCGGGGGGCCTTTCGCCGACCACATCTAAATTTTGGGGTGCCCACCCTACTCGCCCGACTTTGGCGAGCGGGCGGGCACGATCTTCACCGAGGCGCTAATCCGCCCGCCAGCTACGGCGCGAACCAGCTGGAGATGTCGAGGATATTGCTCAGAATAGTCCGGACTGAATCGCTCGTGACACTTCAAGCGGTTGTGAACATTGAGCGTCATCGTTCGCCACATTGTTCACTCTCACGCTCACGGCATAACGCCGCATCTGCCCGGCGTCGTATGGCTTGAGCATCTCGGTTGTCGCTGCCAAGTCTCGAAACCCGGGATCAAGCCACAGGTCGTAGTGCTCGGGGCTCGGAATCACCGGCATCCGGTCATGCACGTCGGCGAGCAGGGCGTTTGGCGTGGTCGTCAGGATCGAACACGACTCCACTGCTTGGCCGATTGCGTCCTTCCATCGATCCCACAAGCCAGCGAACGCAAAGAGCGAGTCATCCTGCAGGCCGAAGTGGAAGGGTTGCTTGCCATTAACGATCCGCTTCCATTCGTAAAACCCGTCGGCCGGAATCAGGCAGCGACGGCTCTTGAATGCCTCCCGGAACGCGGGCTTGCTGCCGACCGTCTCTGACCGCGCGTTGATCAGTTTGTAGCCGATGCTTGGGTCCTTCGCCCAGTACGGTATCAGGCCCCATCGCATGAGTGAAGTACGGCGAATGGGCTCCTGAGGGTCCTGCCAGATGACGGGTACGGTTTGAGTTGGAGCGATGTTGTACCGCGGCTCCCAATCGACTTCGTCGCTCGTGTCGAAATACTCCTGGATCAGTTGCTTGCGTCGGGATAGGCGATAACGACCACACATGACGTGCCTCCAGGGCGGCCCGGCCTCCTCAACCAATCCTGCCAACCGCGCACGACTTACAATTGCCCATTGGGTTAACTACGTTTGGCGCGCGGACGAACTCATCCCAATCCAGGAAGGTATATGGCACCCAAGGCACCTCTTGAACCTCCGGTCTTCGCGGCTTCGTTGATCGTCCTCATGCTGGGCTCGTTCACGACAAGTTACGCGGAGCGGGCTGCAAAATGAAGGTTGATCCGGTGGTGCGGTTGAGAACTGTAGCGAGCCCTTCATAATTGTTTCACACTTGTCGTGATCAGTGGCAGCGGGTGTATGAATTCTTGGCCGTGCTTGGAGCGGAAAAAGGAGACTCCGAATGAAATGGATTAGCAGGCTTTCGATGCGGGTGGCGATTCCGTTTGCAGCGTGTTGTCTCCTGGCGCTCGTGGGCGTGGGGCGCGCTGGAGACAAGACTCAAATAAGTGGTAACTGGAACTTCAACCCGGACCAGAGTGACGATGCCCAGCGAAAGGTGCAAGAGGCGCAGCAGAATAGCCAGCGCGGAAGCGCCGGCCGGGGCTACCCCGGAGGCGGAAGCGCCGGTGGGGGCTATCCGGGAGGGGGTGGCATAGGCGGGAGTTACCCGGGAGGGGGTGGGATGGGCGGTGGCATGGGGCGTGGTGGAATGGGCGGCGGCGGGATGGGCCGTCCCGGCGGCATGGAGAATCCGGGCGGAGGGGTAAGCGGTCAGGAGTGGAATCAATTAGCTACGAATCCGAAATCCCTCACAATCAGCCAACGTGACGATCAGATCGTCATCAGTGATTCCGAACACACGCGGACCCTTTATCCTGACGGCAAGAAGCACGAAGAAAGGGATGAGAATGGAAAGAAGATCTCAACCAAAACGGAGCGGCAGGGTGACGAGCTAATCGCCGAGACAAAGATGCATTCCGGGAAGCTCACGGAAACCTACCGGGTCAGCTCTGACGGCAAGGAGCTCATCGTGGTTTCTCGCTATGACAATTCGTCGCTTTCGGGGCCGCTGAGCATCCGGCGGGTGTACGACATTGAGAATGCGGCGCGCGATAGTCAGAAGTAAACTGGGATTAGTGTAAGGTGCGAGCGGGTTTATTGCTCCGAAAAGGAGAGTAGCAATGAGAGTATCAATGAAGGCAATGCTGATCACTACGGTTGCATCCACCCTCGCGATCGGGACTGCTGTTCGCGCGCAGAACCTGACGCAGGACACCAAGAAAGCCGCCGACAAAACTGCCGACGTAACCAAAGACACCAGCAAGGATGTCGCGCACGGCACCAAGAAGGCCGCCGTCAAAACCGCGGATGTCACCAAGGACACCAGCAAAGATGTTGCCCACGGTACTACGAAGGCAGCCAAGAAGACGGGCCATGCCGTGGACACAGGCGCTAAGGACACCGGAAAGGCCGTCAAGAAAGGCGCCGACAAAACCGCTGAGGCCGTGAAGTAGACACAACTTATCTCATCCTGGCTGGATGACCGAAATTGAAAAATGCCTCAGCTGAGATTCTGCAGTCCCGACCGCATTCATTGACGAGGTTATTGGCACGATGCCGGCCGCGCTTGCTGCATTGATCACCCCCCCTACTCAATTTCGGGATTCCGGGATGAGGAGGATTTTGCCTACGGTTTCGCGAGTTTCCATACGCCGATGGGCTTCGGCAGCCTGGGCCAGAGGCAGCCTGAGGCCGATGTGGAGGCGCAACTGGCCGCCGACAATCCAAGACAGAACCTGCTCCACGCCGGCGCGCGCCACTTCCGGCACCCGCGTGGCAGTGAACAGCCAGAACGCGCTTACCTTTAGGGATTTCTCGTAGAGTGGGAGAATCTCGACAGGATCGGGAACTCCGCTCGCGATGCCGTAGCTCACTAGGTGGCCGAAAGGCGCCAGCGATTTCATGCTGCCCTGCTGGGTGGCTTTGCCCACCGAATCCAGAACGAGGTTCACGTCACGACCACCCGTCATGCGACGAACCTCTTCGGCGAAATTGGTTTGGTTATAGAGGATTACCTCGTCCGCGCCCATTTGCTTAGCCAGCCGGGCCTTATCTTGGCTTGAGGTCGTCCCATAGACGCGCGCCCCAGCGAGCTTCGCCATCTGGATTGCTACCAGTCCTACGCCACCGGCGGCAGCGTGGATCAACACGGTCTTGCCGGGACTCACCTTGTCCACGGTGAACAGCATGTGGTAGGCGGTCAGCGCCTGTACAGGAAACGCAGCGCCTGCCTCGAAGGAAACAGCGTCCGGCAACTGCACGAGAGTTTCTGCGGGGGCGACCACGTACTCGGCGTAGCAGTGCTCGGCGAGCGCCACAACCCGTTGTCCGACGAGCCTGGGCTCCACTCCTTGGCCCACTTCCTCCACAATACCGGCCGCCTCGTAGCCTGGGGTCTCCGGCAGATTGGGCTGACTGATATAAGTACCGCGCCTTAAAAGGGTGTCAGCGAAATTCACTCCAACAACGTAGACCTTAACCAACGCCTGCCCTGGTCCAGGTTTGGGTTTGTCCACGTTATCGACGCGCAGGACTTCAGGACTACCGATCGTGTGAAAACGGACGGCTTTCATACGGTCTCCGTGGATCTCAGATTTTCACCGTCAGTACGATAACACCAGGCGTCCTATGCAAGCAGTGTTCCGCCGTCAATGGCTATCGCGGATCGCCTGCTGCCGCCGTTACTCGGCGTTCATGTCTTCTTGTCCTAGAGCCGTCCAGCCGCTGGGTTTTCTCGATAATGTCCGACATCTGAGGGAAGCTCTGGCGGAAGATGATCGCGCGAACCCGAGCTAAGAGCAAAAAAGCCGGAGCTTCAAAGCTCCGGCCCGCGAGTTGCGAAAACTTGAGACTACAGACTTGACTTGCGGCGAATCAGCCCCGCCACGCCCAGCACTCCCGTGCCAAACAGAATCATAGAACCCGGCTCCGGGGTCGTAGTGCTGTTAAGGTCTAGTTTTACGATCGTGTCCGGGGTGAACGACAACAGGTGCCAGTCAACTTCTATGTCGTTTCCGGTAAAGCTGATGTAACTGCTATTGAACCCCACCATATTGGTCGCGGGATCTATAGTCACAGATGTGATCGTCGGACCACCGACGAACTGCAGGTTGATTCCGTTGTAGATAGTTGGCGGAAGTGAAAGAGGCGAGTCAGACCACGTTCCCGAGGACAGATACTGGAATGTGATGGAACTCGGGCCGGATTCTATCTCGAAGTAATCGAAGAAGCTGCCGCAACTCCCGCAGGGCATTACGAAGGAACCCGGGCTGCCTCCTCCATTGTAGGCACCTCCGTATGCGTAATACTGCCAGTCCACGGTGGTGCCAGTAAAGTCAGCAAACGCCGGTGCGCACAATGCTCCGGCCAGGAACACAACCAGCGCACTTAGCTTCAAAACTTTCATGAAACACTCCTCCGCTTGGATTTTGGATCCGATAGTTCGATTCAGTGCACTTGATTAACCAAAGCACAGCCCCGGAACATATTGATCTTCTAGCGATTAGCTTTCTCACGTGGATGTGCTGGATCGGCAGGTGCAACACTTTGCACAAAAGCGCTACTCGGCTTTCCCTGTTCCTTCCCGGCATTTCCTTTTTGGCCTCAAGAACGGCTAGATGAACAGGGTGCTCTTGCCTCTGCCGATCTTCTCTTTCCACGCGGACACGGTAGATGTCCAGGGACGAGTTTCGGAGCCCATCCTGGCCACGCTGTGCCACAACGATTCGGTGTTCACGTCTTCTGATCTTCATCTACCCATTGGGTAGTGACACTGGTCTTGATCCCGCGCGCCGTAAACTCTATTCGGTCCGGAAGCTCAGTGGCGTTCTCCGGCCAATACCCATGAACGATGAGGAACGACTGCTCGCCTTCGGGCCGGCTGTTGAGTTCGCGTACTAGGTCCCTGTGCTGCCGAAGTTCTATCCGATCCTCGAGACTGTCCAACCGGCGCCAGTGAGGCCAAGCGATACCCATCCTGGGTCAGAGCCTTCGTAACGCCCGTTGTGACGCAGCCCCCCACACCGGCTGCTTGAAGGGATGGGCCATCGGCGCTCAGGCTGATTTCCGAATAGCCTTGGCGAGCAGCGGGTATGCGGTGAGGCGATTTCCAAAAGCAAGCTCCGCCTCTGCGCGTGCCAGTGTCGTGATTTTGTCGGCGTCCCTTGGTGCGGAGGTGCTTACATAGTCATCGATTTCTTCTCGTGTGATGGGCTCAACGCTCAATGCCGGCGCGATCTCGTCGCTGAAGATGGAGCACAGGTCCTGAGCATCTTGGCTTTCCTTGTCTTCGAGTGGTGACCCAACGATCCCACGGATTCCGCACTTACAACGTGATGCAAATTGCCCTTTCCGACACGCTGGGGCGACTTCCTGAACCGGGATCAGCCTACAGATTCTGCTGAGGAGGCCGTAAATGACACCTTTTTAAACAGGGCTTGCGACAAAGTTTTGGTTCAATCTCCTCCATGGCTGTAATCCTGGTACACCCCGCAGCATAAAATGATGTCACCCACCTTCTGAAAGTAAGTTGTCTTATGCTCTTGTCTATTTGTTTCCGGATTCAGATACACATAATCGACCCATCCGGAGCCCTGTGACTTCGCCTTTTCCACTATCTCCTTGCGAAAAAGCTTTCCTTCGGTATCCGGAACGGCGATCAGATTTTGTCCGATCAGTGCCGGGTTTTTAGGGTGAGCAAGCATAACGCCCTGAAGATCGTACGCGAATACATAAAGTTCGCCTTTGTCAAACATCCCCTTGGGCGTGCTGATCTCCGCAAGTGCTTTCTCTTTTCCCTGATACTTCACATACGCAGCCGCTCTCTTCACCAGGGCCTTTGCATCGTCTCTGTCGGCAGCGTACGACAGAACTGCGAATGAAAACAATCCGATCACAACTAAGAATGCTATGGGTTTCTTCATGGCTCTTTCCTCCACTTTGTTTCAATTTGCGAACGACTGAAATAACCGTAGGTTCATTATTCGAAATATAGTGACTTCCAGTTGTATCTCGTCAAGCCCGCTCTGCCGCCGCCTGTTCGTTAGGCACGGGGATGCCCTCCAGAATTGCTTCAGGTTCTTCGGCTTCTGCTTCAGTCTCTTTGTTTAGAACCTGCGACATCCTGTCCTTGTCGAGTTCATCCTCCCAGCGGGAAACCACCATCGTCGCCACCCCATTGCCAACCAAGTTGGTCAGGGCGCGCGCCTCGGACATGAAGCGGTCAACGCCGAGAATCAGAGCCAGGCCAGCCACCGGAATGGTGGGTACGGCGGCAAAAGTGGCCGCCAGGGTGATAAAGCCGCTGCCGGTGACGCCGGCCGCCCCCTTGGATGACAGCAGCAGCACACCCAGAATGGTAAGGGTCTGGATCAGGGTAAGCCGGGTATTGGTAGCCTGGGCTACGAAGACTGCC
Source organism: uncultured Acidobacteriaceae bacterium (assembly GCA_963737435.1). Lineage (GTDB taxonomy): Bacteria > Acidobacteriota > Terriglobia > Terriglobales > Acidobacteriaceae > Bog-257. Next base: position 232,263 of record CAVTSI010000007.1, read on the forward strand.
GCCATGGTCAGGTAGATAGAGGTTCCGTCAAGGTTAAAGGAGTAGCCCGTCGGGATTACCAGACCTACCACGGACTTGCTGCAGCCCAGATTCTCCAGTTTGGCCATCATGCGCGGCAGGACCGACTCCGAGGAGGAGGTTCCCAGCACGATCAGCAACTCCTCCTTAATGTACTTGATAAATTTTAAGATGCTGAAGCCGCAGAGTTTGGCGATAGTACCTAGGACGATGAAGATGAACAGCAGGCAAGTCAGGTAGAAGCTGCCCATCAGCATGCCCAGCTTACTCAGGGAGCCGAGACCGAATTTCCCGATGGTAAAAGCCATAGCGCCAAAGGCGCCGATGGGCGCAACCTTCATGATTACCCCCACGACGCCGAACAGCACATGCGCGACCTCGTCAATCACGTTGAAGACCACTTTGCCGCGCTGACCGAGCATGGACAGAGCAAAACCAAACAGGACCGAAAAGAACAGTACCTGCAGAATATCACCCTTGGCAAAGGCATCCACTACAGTGTTGGGAATGATATTCATCAAGAAGTCAACCGTGCCGTGCGACTGTGCTTTTGCAGTGAAGGTCTCCAACGCTCTGGTGTCCAGCTTGGAGACATCGGCATTCATGCCCGCACCCGGCCGAATTACGCTGACCACCACTAGGCCGATCGCCAGGGCCAGGGTCGAGACGATCTCAAAATACAGCAGGGCCTTGACGCCAACCCGGCCTACCTTCTTCATGTCCTCCATGCCGGCGATACCGGTTACGACGGTACAGAAGATGATCGGAGCGATGATCATCTTGATCAGCTTGATGAAGCCATCGCCCAGCGGTTTCATGTCCGCGCCGGTTTCAGGATAGAAATGCCCGAGCAGAGCACCCAAGACGATTGCCGTCAATACCTGAAAGTACAAATTCTTATAAATTCTTTTCCCCTTCATACGTATCTCCCACGTCATTGATATGATCCAGAATCTTCAACCGGAATTTCCGTTTTAGGTCCCAACAGCCACCCACTATATACCCCGCAAGGAATCGAGCCGGCTCCCGCAGCCCCGGTTATTCCGCCGGAAGCCACGGGCAGTTTGGGCCAACTTCAAAAAAGGAACTGTGGAACAATATGGACACCGCTGGCTGGTGGGCAGGCATGAAATATCGCATTACAGCTGAGGGAGTTCTGGAGACCGGGCTTTCGGGCTTCGACCTGATTAACTTTCCCATGCTGAACAAGGGAACTGCGTTCACCGAAGACGAGCGCACCGACTTCGCCCTGCACGGACTGCTGCCCCCACATGTCGGCAATCTTGAAGATCAGGCGGCGCGCCGTCTCAAGGCGCTGCGCGACCGTCGAACTGATTTCGGGCGCTATGCCTATCTGCGGGACCTGCAGGACACGAACGAAATCCTGTTTTACGCCGTGCTGGTGCGCAATATCGAAGAGATGATGCCGCTGGTGTACACGCCGACTGTGGGCGAAGGATGCCAACGCTTCAGCGAGATCTGGCGCAAACCGCGCGGACTGTTTCTCAGTCATCCCAACCAGCATAGAATTCGCGAGATCCTCGGGCATCACCGCTACGACGCAATCCGTGCGATCGTGGTCAGCGATGGCGAGCGCATTCTCGGGCTCGGCGACCAGGGTGCGGGAGGCATGGGAATCCCCATCGGCAAGCTCGCGCTCTATACCGCTTGCGCCGGCATTCACCCACAGGCGTGTTTGCCTGTGTTGCTCGATGTCGGTACCGACAATGTGGAGCGCCTCGAAGATCCTCTCTACGTCGGGTGGCGTCACCAGCGGGTACGCGGTACCGAATACGACGATTTCGTCGAAGCCTTCGTCAGCGCCGTGATCGCGCGCTGTCCACATGTGCTGTTGCAATGGGAAGATTTTGCCGGTATTAACGCGGGACGATTGCTCGAACGCTACCGCGACCGGCTGTGCACATTTAACGACGATATCCAAGGGACAGCGGCTGTGGCCGTGGGAACCCTGCTGGCCGCTATCAACGTTACTGGCACGCCTTTGACCGAGCAGCGCATCGCGCTCTTCGGAGCCGGATCAGCCGGCATTGGCATCGCCACGCTTCTGCTGACCGCGATGAAGGACGCCGGCCTAAGGGAAGCGGAAGCGCGCCGCCGTTTCTACGCGATCGATAAAGACGGATTGCTGGTGGAAGGCATGGCGGGAATACGTCCGGCGCAGCAGCCGTTGGCACAAGCTCGCTCCGCGATCACCAATTGGAAACTGGAGGATAGCGATCACATTAGCCTGCTCGATGTGGTAAGGAACGCGAAACCAACCACGCTCATTGGGGTTTCGGGACAAGCTGGCGCGTTCACCGAAGAGGTGGTCCGCGCCATGGCTGCCGCAGTCGAAAGGCCGGTCATTTTCCCGCTGTCAAATCCTACGTCCCGTTCGGAGGCTACGCCGGCGGACTTGCTAAAGTGGACGGAACGGCGCGCGCTCATCGGCACCGGCAGCCCCTTCGCTGCGGTGAACTGGAACGGTCGCGAAGTGCCGATCGATCAGACGAACAACTCGTACATCTTCCCTGGAATAGGTCTGGGTATCCTATCGGTAGACGCGCGGCGCGTCACCGACACGATGTTCATGGCTGCCGCCAGATGTCTCGCCGAACTTTCTCCCGCACGGCGTAGTAAGTCGGGACGATTGTTGCCACCGGTTTCGGAACTTCGCTCGGTGTCATTCGCCGTGGCTCAGGCGGTCGCGCTTCAAGCGATCAAGGATGGCGTTGCGGGACCGCTTGACGAGCAGACCTTGGAATCTCGCATCCGCGCCAATGTCTGGGAGCCGGTCTATCTTCCTTACCGCTTCGACCCCTTCTCGTAACTCCACAAGGTCCCGAATCGAAACCGAATATCACGGCACTGATCATTGCGAACCTTCGGGATTACGCCTGGATCACGGGCAACATGAAGTTATGTGGAACCGGGAACTGGATTGCACTGGTGGTTCGCGGCCGGCAAGACGTGAAGTTCCCCCGAAGTCCTGTTCTGGGAAGTTAGCTGCGCTACGCAGTCGATGCCGGCCTTATGTCGGGCTAGCCGGAACTGCTCTTGCGTTTCCTAGGCGTGGGGCGTTGCCGGTTCCGTACGCTCTTGATTTATCCGACGGTTCCAAAATGCCCTAGTTTTGGGCTTGGCCTGCCCTGCATAACGCCCCTGCCCTGCCCATGTTTACAAAACGTATGACCGCCGCAGCGCCGTAAACCGTTCTGCCCACTATAACGCCGTCACGTTCAAAACGATGTTTACAAAACACACGTTTAATGTACAATAGTAGGCAAATGAAAAGCGAATATCGAGTTGCGATCTACGCGCGAGTTTCCACTGACGACAAGGGCCAAGACCCGCTAAACCAGTTGTTGCAACTGCGTGAGTTTGCAGCACGGCAGGGGTGGGCGGTCGTACATGAGTACACGGACGAGGCTAGCGCAAAGAACGGAGAACGCCCGGCTTTCAAACAAATGTGGGCGGACGCGGCCAAGCGCCGGTTTGACATATTGCTGTTTTGGTCCTTGGACCGCCTTACTCGCGAGGGCACATACAAAACGCTGTCTTACCTGCAGCGCCTCACCGACGCGGGTATCAAATTCAAGAGTTACACCGAGCAGTATATCGACTCATTGGGCGCTTTTAGCGATGCAATAATCGGCGTGCTCGCCGCCGTCGCCGCACAGGAACGGATTCGCATGTCCGAACGCACGAAGGCCGGTTTAGCACGGGTGCGCGCGCAGGGCATTCGCCTCGGTCGTCCGAGCGCCAAGGTGGACATTCGCAAATTGCAAAACCTGCGTGCGCGCGGCGAAACACTCCGCTCAATCGCCCAGAAGCTTCGCGTCAGCCCGGCGCTCGTGTGCAAACTGCTTAAGCCCAGCTCATTGAGCAGGAATCTCTGATCGGGGGAGCTCCCGACTTACATCGTCGTCAGCCGCTTCCATCGCACCAACGGCGAAAAGATATGGCATCAGCCTCTCAGCCCTTACGTTCTTCGTAATCTTGCCGACACCCTTCGACTGCGTCTCGGCCTCATGCCGAAGAACAACTGCAAACATCTCGGCGATGGACGCCATGCTGTGGAGGAATGCGCGCAGAGAATCCGTAAGTTGTGAAGCACCTCGTCTGCACACTGCCGAGCGGAACCTATCAGAACGCGCGTCCGGCTGTTCCTCCCTTTTCGACGGCTTGCAACTCGCGAATCACCCAGAACAGCCGCCTGGCTGATACATAGCTGTGCTGGCCACCGTTGCGTAGGTCCGTGATGCGGGATTTCGAGATTAGCTTTTGGATTTTCCCCTGCTCGTCCCGGGTACCATTCCTGATGCCAGCCAGAAACAAGTCGTTTCGAGCAGAAGTTAAGATCTGCGGCGCTACTTTTGGACCGCCGCTTGGGCGGCGTCTTTGACCTCTCCTTCGAGGGTCTCTAGCATGGCGGGAAAACTCCCCTGATGGTACTTAAAAATCGTGCCATCAGGAGCGATGATGACAACGCTGGGCAGACCGGGCGAGCCAAACGCCTGGAACGTTTCGCTCTTCAGATCGAGAAGAGATGACATTGTTAAGCCTTGCGATCTGAAGAATTCGGTCGCCTTGGTTCGTGTTTCTTCTTTCGTGGGAAATTGTTCCATTGTATCTATGGGAAGAACCGCAATTGGTAGTCCACTATGAGATGCCCAGTCTGAAAGATGTTGCGATTCCAGTAGGGTCTTCCAGCAAGGAGCGCACCAAGAAGCCCAAAAATCGAGTACCAAGACCGAACCCTTGAATTGACGAAGAGAAACCTTCTTGCCTGCCAGGTTTTCCAACTCAAAGGAGGGGGACGGCTTACCGGTTGGCAACTGGGTGGCATTCAGGCTTGTCAGGTCAGCAACGGCGACCTTTCCACTCGTATCGAAGGTGATGAGGTCCTTTGCGTTTCCCAAAACCTCCGGTGCGCACTCGCCCGAAACTTTGATGAACACATCCTTGGGTGCACCTGACGGGTGAGCTTCGAGCGAGACTCTAGATAGGAAATGGGTGGTGGAATCGAAATCAGCATCCACCCAGCCATTGTCTGCACGGAAATGAACTTCGTCGAACGAAAGGCCATGATCACTTTTCCTTTCGTAGCCGGAAATTTGAAGTGGCGCCAGCTGTTTGAATCTTAATGCAGTCAACCAGCCATCCATGCCTTTTCCAAGCCGCATGGCAATCTGCAACGGTTCCAGCGGCCAGCCCTGCTTGCCAACAACCGCATCGAGCGCTTTCGCAAAATCACCGGTGTAGGGACGAACAACATATTTCCCCGGAGCATCGCTCTTCGTCACGAACAAACTGCCGTCCACAGCGAACACTTCAATGAGCGGATCTTTGAGGGCCACCTCATTGTGCGAGCCTAGGGTTATTTCCAGCGTCTTCGGCGCCAGCACCGCACTGGGAGTCGTCACCGTGTATGTGAACACGTCCCGCAAGGCGACGACGTGCTGGTATGCCTGGGCCGAGGCTTCAAGGGTTTCGCGCCCCTGCTGTAAAGTATTTTCGCTTTGCGCCCTTGTCTCAATGGCAACGGTGGAGCTGAACGCGAAAGCATCGCTACACTGGAACCACGTCCAAAGAAATATAAGGGAGAGAAGGCGGACTCGCATGACCGGATATACGGAATCAGGCTACCGTTTGTTCAAGCGATCCGCGAGAAATCGAGATTCGATGATGCATCCGCCTCTCACCAGTGTTTCGTTCGGCGGGAATGCTGTTCCGGTCTGCCTCCGTACCTCGTTGATAAAGTTCGTGATTGTTGATCTCGTGACTGCTTTGGCAAACATTCTTGGCATCGCCGAGAATGCTCGTGAAAGTATATCGAAAGAAGAACAAGAGCGAAGTAGTGACGCAGTCTGTAAGGACGCGATCCCCAGGTTCAGGAATGTCCAAGAGCGCGTCGCGCCTTGGAGTAGTCACCGGTACGACTTGTCCAGTTGCTCGCCAACGTTCCCAAGGCCCAGAACAGAGCAAACAGAAAGAACAACCCACTCCAGGGTATGCCAGAGCGCCATGCCCAGAACGCACCTAGGGTCGGAATGATGGCCGATGAGGTTACACCGGCAGACCACATAAGGGCTTTGGCTCCAGGACTGACGTTTTGCATCGAGAGCTTTTCTGTCTGCACACCAAAGAAGGGGAGACGCTCAAAGATCCAACGAAGTCCAGGCGGCCAGCCTTGGGGATTCCCTGTTCCTCCAACTGTGTAGAACAGAAAACGAATGCCTACAAGCCGCCCCACGAGCCAGTGAGCAATCGCGTGCGAGGAGAAATAGAGAAAAACCCATGCCAAAACCATGGCGATAACAGCAATCGCTTTCGAGTGTGCCGACCGGGACGCACTCAATGCGAAACATGCAGCCAGGATTCCGGCAATCTGCGAGATGTTGCCGACAGCAATAGAGAGTCGCGCAAAAACCCTGCGCTTCGTGGTGGCGGCTAGATTCACGGATTCCGCTTTCAAACCAACCTCACGGGCGTTTGTGTCGGTCAATTCTACTGCGCGGCGGACAACCGCACTCGGCATTTCGATTAGTGCCACTATACGATAACTCCGAGATCGTCTGCTATGCGGAAGTAATGGTCACCGCCAGATGTTCAGATGTCACAGACAAATCGCAGTCCACGGTGTGAAACTCTCCTGGCTGGCCTGGGAGAGCGGCGATCACCTCTCCACTCGCTCCGGCACTGAACATCACTCTGATCAGCGGCTCCAAAGCGCCAGACTGGACCGCCAGGAGGCTTCCACGTGAGCATGAAGGCAAGCGTTCGACAGGTAGAGGGCGTCACCATCGTAGATCTGAGTGGACGTATCAAACTCGGCGAGGGCAGTTCGGTTTTGCGCGACACCGTCAAGGACTTGCTGGGGAAGGGACAGAAAAACATTCTGTTGAATCTGGGCGACATTAGCTACATTGACAGCTCAGGAATCGGCGAACTGGTCAGCGCCTTCACCTCCGTACGTAACCAAGGCGGAGAATTGAAATTACTACACCTAACCAAGAAAGTGCATGATCTGCTCCAGATCACCAAGCTTTACACGGTCTTCGACGTGAAAGACGACGAGGCTGCGGCCATCAGTGCCTTCGGTTAGTCCCGAGTTGCTCGTCACTCGGGAGGAATCCAGTGCCCTCTGCGCGCGCTGTCTGCTTCCGGACAGCCCAGTTGCGCAATCGGACGCCGCGCCGGACGCAATTTCCTGCGCCTTCGGATCTCCTGTCACGGTTTCAACAACTTACGGCATGGTTGCTTTGGCCCCGCGAGTGCGCAAATAGAGGCGGAGTGGTCGGGATGGGAGACACATATGCGCACCCTCGTTTACGACTTACGGCATGCCTGGCGCACGCTACGAAAGAGCCCCGGTTTCACGCTCGTGGCGGTGCTGACGTTGGCGCTGGGGATCGGCGCGAACACCGCGATCTTTTCTCTGGTTAACAGCGTCCTGCTACGACCGCTCAGCTTTCGGGACTCGAAGCAGCTTTACGTGATCCACGAGATCATCCCGCAGTGGTCGAACTCTGATCCGCTGCTCGACGCCAACCTCCCTGACTTCCAGATTTGGCAGAAGGAATCCCATTCCTTCGATGGCATCGCTATCGTCGAATCCACCTCGATGATTCTTGCTGGTGTCGGCGAAACCGAGCAAATTCGCGGCACGCGCGCTTCGGCGAACCTTCTGGAACTGTTGGGAGCGCATCCAGCTCTCGGCCGTTCGTTTCTGCCGGAAGAAGACCAGTCCGATCACGGACATGCCGTTATCCTGATGGATTCTTTCTGGCGCACCCGGTTCAATGCCGATCGAAGCGTCATAGGCCGTTCCATCATGCTGGATGGAGTTCCTTACAGCGTCGTAGGAGTTCTGCCGGAGTCGTTCCACTGGCCCGGAGCGGTGAACGGCTTTTCAAAACGCGCGCAGTTCCTGACACCGCTGAACGGACCCAAATCTTACGAGCAGGACCTGATCGGTGAATTCGACTTCACCGCCATCGGCCGTCTCAAACCCGGAGCGACAAGCGCGCAAGCAGTCGCCGAACTAAACCTGATTCAGGCAAGGATCGCAAAAGAGGCCCATACTAATGTCGATCTACGCGCCGATATCATTCCCTTACAATCTGAAGTCACCGCGTCGGCCCGGCGTGGACTGATCCTGTTGCTGGCCGCTGTTGGGGCCGTGCTGCTGATGGTCTGTGTGAATCTTGCCAATCTGCTCTTCGGACGCGTACCGGGCCGCCTGCATGAAGCCGCCATTCGCAAGGCGTTGGGCGCCAGCGAACGGCGTCTGTTGCAACAGATGCTGGCCGAAAGCCTGCTGCTTGCACTGATCGGCGGAGTGCTCGGCATTCTGCTTGCGCACTTCGGGGTGCGCTGGTTCGCGTACTCCGGACCGGCCGATATTCCGCGGTTGAACGAGGTCAGGCTCGATGCACGCGCTCTGGCGTTCGTCGTGCTCGCGTCGCTGACGACTGCCACATTATTCGGAGCGCTGCCCGCCTGGTTGGTCTCGAAAGCCGACTTGAACGAAACACTCGGTTGCGCCGGGAAGAGCATCTCGGAGAACCGCCGCACCCGCAAACTACGCGCTGTACTCGTCGGCGCCGAAGTTGGGATGTGCACGGTGCTGCTGATCGTCGCCGGTCTGCTCGGCCGCAGCCTGCTGCACCTGCTCCACCTCGATCCCGGCTTTAGCGTCGAACACGTGCTCGCCGCTGATGTTGACTTGCCGCCTGTAGCTTACGCGAAAGCTGCCAAGCGCGAGGCGTTCTACGGCGGTGCCCTGGATGGAATCCAGACCCTGCCGGGCGTCAGCTCTGTGGCGTGGACAAGCATGCTGCCGCTGGAGGGACAGGGCTCGGTAAGCGGTATTAATTTGCCGGGACACCAGCTCCCACCGGAGCGGGCGCCCATTGTCAACTATCGCGCAGTGAGCACGGACTATTTTCAGACGATGAGTATTCCAGTTCTTGCCGGACATGGGTTCAACAATCATGATCGCGGCAGAAGAGAAGTCATTGTGTCGCAAGGCCTGGCGCGGCGGCTGTGGCCAAACCAGAATCCCGTGGGGCAGCAATGCCTGGCGGAATGGGGATCGCTGCAACTGAGCGAAGTAATAGGAGTCGCCGGTGACATTCAAACTCGGCTGGATCGACCTCCGCTGTTTATGGTTTATGTCGCCGACTCCTGGGCCGAAGCATCGCCTAGCGCTCCAGCATCCGCTTCCATCGTAGTGCGGACTGCGGGGGACCCGGCGAGACTTGCAAGCTCAGTGCGTAATGTCATTCATCAGTCTGGTCCGGACGTGCCCATCGTGGCCTTGCGGCCCATGTCGCAATTGGTGGCGCTCAACCTGAAAGATCGCCGCTTCCAAGCGTCCCTAGTATCATGGTTTGCCGTCTCGGCGTTGCTGCTTGCGTCGCTCGGCATTTTCGGAGTTTTGGCTTACTCGGTCGAGCAGCGACGACGCGAGTTTGGCATCCGCACGGCGCTCGGCGCCCCGCGCTCGCAGTTGCTCGGCATGGTCATGCGACAGGGGCTTCGGCCCGTAGGGCTCGGCCTTTCGGTTGGCATCCTCGCCGCTATGCTGGGCGGCAGGCTGCTGCAGAGCCTTGTCTTTGGCATCAGTCCGCTCGACCCACTGACGTTCGTCTCAGTGGCTGTAATTATCACGTTCGTTGCTGCCGTCGCGTGCTACATTCCCGCCCGGCACGCCATGAATGCCGACGCGGTGGTCGCGTTGCACTACGAATAGCTGCTCCCGAGGGAGCGAGAACTTTGAGCGCTGGTAATGCTGGAGCAGATTCCGGGCACAAAACACCGGACCGTGGGAGGCGACAAGGTTACGTTGACGCTGCAGTGCCGGCGCGTGACTTCCACCAGCGCCAGAGTGCCACCGCAAAGATGAGGTTCACAGCTAGCCCTAAGACACCCACTTCGGGGCCAAAGAGCCCGGTGTTCTTGATGCCGAGTACACCGACTTTGGTTCCAAAACCGAAAAACACATAAGCCATTCCGTTCCACAGGCCATGGCTCACACTGGAGACAATCACCGAGCCGGAAATCCACCGCAACAGGCCCCACACCGCTCCCATCACAACCGCGTTCACCATGAAAACGGGAACCTGTGCCCGCGGCGGGTCGAAGCCGGTCCTGAGCATCACCGCCGACCAGTGCCACAGCGAGAACGCGATGCTACTCCAGATGAGGATGCTGGCCTTTTGCAAGCCAGCACGTTCCAGAGAGGCCCACAGCCAGCCTCGGAAGAAGCCTTCCTCCGTGACGATCACAACCAGGACAGTTGAGATGGTGACAAGGGTGAAGTTAATCCCAGCTTTCTTCCAGTTGGTGTGGGAAGGGTCAATGACACGGGTCACAGCTGCGACGATTGTGATCGCTCCCACAACACTCACCGGATAGAGTGCCGCCAGGACGTAGTGGCGCCATTGACCCCACTTGAATCCTAGCTCCGCCCACGAGAGCCGCTGCAGGTACCAGAAGAGGCCCAGGAGAGGAAACAACGGTAAGGCACTGAATGTGGAAAGGCCAGTGGCATCCATCGTACTCGTGATCGCAATCGCCGCGAGGACGCCAAGTATCGGTCGGCGTAGTGTTTTTGTCATGGTAGGTCCGTCATACATTCGAGTACGTAATCTGCCCCGTCCTAAAACATAGGTTCCTCTGGTCTCCTAGGCTCGGTGCGGGCTTCACGCGCCTTGCTGCGGTCGGCTAGTGCATTTTTTCCAGGCGCTCAATCACTTCCTGTCCGCCGACGTTCTTGGGATTGAGCTCGACCGATTTGCGATAGGCTCCCAACGCATTTTCCTTGTCATGTGCGTTGGCATACCCTTCACCCAGGCTGTCCCAAGCATTCCAAGAGTCGGGATGGGCGCGAGCATTGACCTGGAAGATGGTGATCGCATCCGGGATACGATTGGCAGCCATGAGCTTATAGCCGAGCGTGTTCACCTGCATTTCGGGATTTTGGGCGTAATGGTGCACGGGATCATTGACCCAAGTGTTGTAGCGTGCCAAAACTCCTTCTACACCTCCTCCGAGGGCTGCCATCAGGATTTCTTCAAGTGTCGCAGGGGTTGGAGTTGTAAGCGCAAGTTGCAGAACTGGGTCCTGGCCGGCAACATAGTCTTGGAAGCTCATTACTGATGAAAGCTCGGGAAAGGTGGCGACACGACTGTCTCGAGGGTCTTTATCTTGCCACCACAGGTGCGAAACCGCCATTCCCAGGTGGCTGTGCGGCAGTTGAATGTGGCTGGGATCCCCATACAGATTGACATTCTCGCCCGTTGGCTCCCCGACGAAGATGACATTCGTATAGCTTTCCAGGCGGTTTACGAAATTCTGGGCAGCGGAAAAGGTCCGGCGACCTATGATGCAGTAAATTCCTCCACGATGGTTGAGTTTCGAACTGATGAGCGTCACCAGCAACGGACGAAGGAGGGTATTGTTACCGCCGGTGTTGTGCCGCAAATCGATGATCAGGCGGTCGACGTTGTCCTGGTTGATGGCCGAAGCCAGCCTCGCTGCGAATTGCTCGAGCGTCTCTCCATCCGCGTTCATCACAACATTGAATTGGAAATACACAGCCCGGTGTTCCGGTAAAGCAGTAAACCAGTAAGAGTCGTTGGCGCGCCCGATCCACACTGGCGCAGTGACAGATGCGGGACGCGCGTCGACCCAGCCGGAAGGAGGATTGGGCAGGTACCACTGTCCAATCGGTACCGTAGCGCGCATAGTGACGGCCTTGCGAGATCCCTGCTTTTCGATCACGAAGTCGGCAGTTTGGTTGGAAGCAGTTAGTCCTAGGCCATGCAGCACCATCGGATAATTCAAGTAAAGACGGGCGGCCCATGCGATCCGGTGGCCTGTGTTATCGGGATCCATGGGTGCAATAGTTTCAATACGCTTCATCGCCTCTTCCAGCGTGAACGATCCCACCATCACGACTTTTCCCCCGACGGCCTCGGCGTATTCCGGTGCCGCGGCGCGAACGTAAATGCCATCGGGATACTGCGCGAAGACTACAGGGATATGAATGTCGCCTGGCAGGTCCAGCAGTTCCAGTCCGCTATGCCCGTCTTGAACCATGGCTCCGAGCTGTGCGAGACGGACAACAATCTCGTCATCGTTTAATCGAGGTATGTCAGCATCGAGCGTTTGGACGGCCTGCTCGAATTGCGCTTGCGTCATGGTGTGGAAGAGCGATTTGTGCTGCTTGGGCATCTCCTGCGCCAAGTAGTGCAGATCGTCACGCCACTCTTGAGCTGAGAGATGGGGTGCCGTGGATTGTGCGAAGGAAGGCGGAACGCTGCAGACGCAGAACAGGAGAAGACGGGCAGTGGTGTGTTTCATGCTCGGCCGTACGCAGTGGTGAAGCGAAAAGTTCCAGTGGTTCTTTGAGTGTTCAGATGTGGACAATAAAGGATTGGAGCCTTACAGATAAGCCCCGAGTCTTGTTAGCAACACGGCAGCTGTGCGTGAAGGTCTATCGAAGAGGCTGACTTTCGTCGGAACCTAGCCGCCATATGCCGCGAAGCGCCGCGACTTGCACTTAACTTCTGTACTCACACGAAGAATGTGTTACCTCTCCTATGCAGGACACCCGCATAATATTAGGGTCGCCCACCCACCCGGCAAAGTTACGAAGTGGGGCTGTCTCCCAGCGGCGCCTCCAGTTCGTGGTACGCCCGGTTCACAAACACCTCGAGAAAATAGCTTTTGAATTCAGGCAGCATACGCTCTGGCAGCGCGAGGTCGGCGGCATAGTCTGCGGCATGGTTGATGAGCGCAGTTTTGGTTTGCTCCAGCGTGAGCCCCTTCGCCCGGCTGTCCTTCACATCGGCCAGCACGTGCTGGAACAGTTTCAAGTTCTGTTGCAGGTAGGTTTTGTCGCGCTCGGCGTCGCCGTGGCCGGGAATGATGATGTCGGCGTCCAGGGCATTCAGCTCCTGCAGCGTGTGAATCCACTCCTGCGGATAGCTGCCGCCGACCGCGAACGGCACAGGGTTGACCAGAATGTCGCCCGTGATCAGTATCTTCTCTTTCGGAAGGTACAGGTAGGTGTCGCCCGGCGTAATCGCGCGCGCATGCAACACGCGAATTTCGCATCCCCCGAGGTAGAGAGTGGCCGACTCGGTAAAGGTCGCGTTAGGAAACGTGTAGTTCACGGAGCGCTTCTGCTGCAGGAAGTCCTCGTCGGCAGCCAGCAACTCGCGTCGTCGGGCGAGATCGGCGTCGGGCGCATGTTTGGCCTCGGCCGCCGCCAGCTCCTGCTTCTGCTGCGCGATGTAGTCGGGAAGATCCTTCTCCAGGCCAGGGGCGTTCCATGGGACGGCCACGTTGATCATCTGCTCGCGGTTCTTGGCGTGCGAGAGAAATTGCACGTTGGGAAACGCGGCCTTGAAAACCGGGTTGCCGCCCCAGTGGTCCCAGTGCCAGTGCGAATTGATGACGTACAGCACCGGTTTGTCTGTGAGCTTGCGCACCTGGGAAAGAATGGCCTGGCCGCTGGCGGGTGTGCCGCTGGTGTCGAACATGACCACACCTTCGTCGGTGAGGATGGCGACCGAGTTTCCACCAAAGCCAACGTCACCGTAGGGTGAGGTGGTGAACAGATACACGCCATCGGCAATCTTGAACATGGTGACTTTGCCGTAATCGGCGGCGGAGCAGAGGAGTGCAACTGGGGAGAGGCAGGTTGCCAGCAGGGCGAGTTTCAGGCGAAGAGCCGGCCTGCTGAGCGGATTAGACACGAGCTCCATGAAGCTCCAGTAGTGCAAGCCATGGGCCCAAGTAAGTTCATCCTAAGTGGCTGATTTGAACCGGCAATCGACGGGAAGAGAATCGGGACACTGTTCGCTGGCCGGACAACCTTGTGCAATATCGGACAGTGCAAGCGTGCGGATTCCCCTTGCCGAATCGAGGGGCGATCGGGGATAACGGAATGGTGCGTTGCAAGGAACGACTGGGTGATCTGCTGAAGTGCTTATGAGCGGGAAGCGGCATGAGCCTTCGGTCGGGTAAACTCCCCTTCCTCGGAAGCGAAGATGAGTTTCTTGACCATAGGGGGGCGACGCGACGTCCATCTATCATCAACAGTTGGCGTTGGGCACATGCTTGGTCCGTCGCGAAACGGGTATGATTCTCCTGCCATGAGCTCAGCAAATCCAATTCGCAACATTTCCGATACCGCCCTGTGGGTAGCGGTATACCGTGCACAGGAGAGCGAGCGCGCAGATGCTGTCTTCCGCGACTCGTACGCGCGCAGATTGGCCGGGGATCGCGGCATGCAAATCGCCGCTGCCATGCCATTCGCCCAGCGGCATGCTTGGGCTTACACCGCCCGCACCTGGCTGGTTGATCAAGTCATCGAACGCGAGGTGCAGCAGGGCACGGATATGGTCATCAATCTGGCTACAGGGCTCGATTCCAGGCCGTACCGGATGCAGCTTCCCGCTTCGCTTCGATGGATCGAGGTCGACCTGCCGGACATGCTGAATTACAAGCAGGAAGTACTCGCCGCTGAACGTCCGGTATGCGCGATCGAGCGTGTGCCGCTGGATTTAAGCGATATTGCAGCGCGGCGTGCGTTGTTTCAGCGGCTCGGAGGAGAGGCGAAGCGTGCGCTGGTGGTGAGCGAAGGGCTCATCGTTTATTTCGAGGCTGACGGTGCTGCCGAATTGGCCCGCGACTTGTCAGCCCAGGCCAGCTTCCGGTTCTGGGTGACCGACCTCGCATCGCCCGCACTTCTGAAGATGCTGCAGAAGGCCATTGGTGGCCCGCTCGTTGCAGCCGGTTCGCCGTTGAAATTCGCACCGCCTGAGGGCCCAGAATTTTTCGCGAGATACGGTTGGAAGGTGGTCGAGACGCGTTCGCTCTTAAAGACTGCGGCCAAGTTGAAGCGACTGTCATTTGGTATGCGGCTATTGTCGCTTCTACCCGACCCTGCAGGCCGCAAGCCTGACAAACCGTGGGGCGGAGTTTGCGTGTTGGAGAACAGCGGACCGATAGCTCGACGAACGAACTGATCGGTTGGGTGGGCACGACGCAGATTGGAGAACAGAATAATGAAGATCGAGATCATTCACTGCCCGACGTGACAGAACAACAAGTCCATGGTCACGAGTCTCGCGACCCTCATCAAGAATCGCTTCGATATTGAACCCGTGCTTACGCCTGGTAAGCCCGGTCAGTTCGAGGTTATCGCTGACGGCAAGAGGATAGCTGAGCGCGGTGGCAACTGGTTGACACGGAGCTTTGGCGCCGGCTATCCCGATCTCGATAGCGTGATCGAGCAGCTCGAGAAGCATCGCGCGATTGACACAGCCCAAGGGGTTTCTCTGGGCTAACCGTTTTCGACGCGCGCCTTGATATCCGAGTACGCCGCATCGATGAGCCTGCTTAGCGCTGCGGCATTTGTGGCGGTTCCCGGTCTCAGCTTCACGTGGCGCATGAACTTGCCGGTACCTTGCAACAAGCGCGTCGGATCCGGCAGCGCTGCGCCGTGAAAGAACCCCACGTTTACATGCGACGTGAATGCATTGACGTAGCCGAAGGGCGCATCGCCCAAACACGCAACCGGACAGCTGTCATGCAAAAGCTCCCGAACTTCGTCGCCGCATTTTCGCATTACCTCAAACCACTGATGCGCGATGGCTCCCAATCCACCAGAATGCTCTTTCATCCACGCATCGATGGCGGGATCCCGCTCGACAGCGCCGTTGAATCGCAGCAATTCTGTTCTCATCGTCACTACACGTCTCTGCTCTCGAGATCTGTAGTTATGTAGCACCCTTACCTTCCCTCCAACAAAATCTCTCGTCTGGAACCTCTCTGTCAGTTCGTTTACCTTGCTGCCGAGGTTGAGCCAGAAGGCCCGCTGCTTCGCCGGGACTTAGGAATCAGCGGGGGTGTTCTCTCATGGTGTTTTGAGTGCGGAGTAAACCTCGTTGAGGTCCTTGTTCCGGCGCGGTGGCAGCAGCGCACCCACGAGCACCGCTGGAATAATCGTCAGGAGAAATGTCAGGTGATACCACACCGGAAATTTGCTCCAAAGGGCGACGTGCGCAGGCACGAACATTGCAAGCACCACGCTGCCGACGATCAACGGCGCCCAGCGGCTCGATGGGGATATCCAACGTGTTACGGCACCAGCCACCAGCGAGGTCACGATAGCCATCAAAAGGCGTGCCCACTTCATGCCCAGCGTGAACTGGAGCGTGTGCTCGGCAGCGGTGTAGTTCGGCAGGCTCAGGCGAAGTACGCGGTTGATCATCGTGACGACCACAGCCCACGTGAGGAGTCCTGCGAGGCAGGCGAGAATGGAACGCTTCATCACACATCTCTCCTTTAATATAAGCATAATAGTACAATTAGACTAATGAAAGCCGAACTATATATTTTGGGCGTTCTGCACCGCGGCGACCTTCACCCCTACGAGATCAAGCGGCGTCTGACCCAGGCCATGATCGAGTGCTTTACCGATGTAGATGTCGGCACGCTCTACTACGCCGTGCGCCAGCTTGCCGAATGTGGCCTGTTAACCGCGGTCGCACACCAGCGCGTGGCTCGGGGCGGCATGCGTACGGTGTACCGCATCACTCCGCGCGGACGCGACCGCTTTCGTGAACTACTGCACGCGCAATTTGCCGCCGAAGGCGACCTTCGGGAGACTCTTTACGGTCCCATGCTCTTCTTGCATCTCGCCGACCTCAACCTGGTCGCCGAGGCTCTGCGCACCCAAATCGACAGGCAGAATGCGCGGCTGGCGGAGATCCGGAAATTGCATCGGCAATGGATAACGATGCTGCCCACCGGTAGCCGCCACCTGATGCAGCACATGGCGGAGCAGTGCCGCCTCGATCTACGCTGGCTCCGCGCGGTACTTGCCGATGTGGAGGCCGGACGCATTCGCGATACCCCTGACCCAGCTCGCCTCGCAGCCAAGACCTAATTGTGTTACGACACAGCCAGTTCTTGGGTGGTCAGCAAACCAGGAAGTTATCTCAGCTCCTTGCGGCGATGGGTGCGGTGGGACTGGTGACTGATGCTCGACGCAGCCCGCTCACGCCATCCTTACCGTTTTTGACGATCTCGCGTTGATGGCCGATTGGCGAAGGCTTGCAACTCGCGTATCACCCAGAACAGCCGCCGGGCTGAGAAATAGCTGTGCTGGCCACCGTTGCGTAGATCAGTGATGCGGGATTTCGAGATTAGCTTTTGGATTTTCCGCTGCGACAGTCCCAACCCTAGCTCAGAGTGCACGATAGTGGCTGCTTCCTCCTCAGAAATGCCGGGCAAGGTCTGGCCGGCATGAGACCGAGAATGCCATTGCTCCAGCTCCAAGGCCTGGCGGGTGAAGATTGCCTCCAGCTCGTGGGTGCCGGCGAACAGCAACCCGCAGTGCGGCGGTTGATCTAACAGTTCCCGTAGGGTCTCCAGGCACTCAATCGATAGATGCTGGGCCTCGTCAAAGACCAACAGCACCTTACGCTGGTTGAGATCGAAACGCAGATTGCGCAGAATCCGATCGACGGTGCCCAGTCCAATTGCCCCGCAGCTCTCCGCCATCCGCTTCATCGGAGCTGGTTGTAGGCATCGATATTCAAATGGCGAGGGCGAACGCAATGGGGTGATAGGATTGACTGCTTGAACTGTTGGAGTTGCTGGAGTTGCTGGAACAGATATCGCAACCGAAGAAAGGATACACGTGGACATTAACAGCGTAGTGGCACAGCTGAGACAGGAAGCTAGTCGAATTGAAAATGCAATTGCAGCTCTTGCGGGACTAGGTTCCCAACCCGCACGTCGAGGACGCCCACCCAAGCTGAGCAAAGGCAAACCAGCCGCTGGCCAGAAACGTCGTCGTATGAGCGCTGCAGCACGGAAGCGCATCTCTGCCGCAATGAAACAACGCTGGGCGAAATGGAAGGGCAAGTCTTCGCCCAAGAAGATTAAGGCTGCCCCGAAAAAACACGCTGGTCGCAAACCAATGAGTGCGGCGGCGAAGAAGCGCCTGTCAGAACTGATGAAAGCGCGTTGGGCTGCAAGGAAGAAGTCGGCGTAACTGATGAGCGCTTCCGCACAAGCCGCACGTTCACTGGAACTTGTTCACCCGCTGGCGTTCTTTGACTTG
The DNA here is from genome assembly GCA_963737435.1 of uncultured Acidobacteriaceae bacterium. Taxonomy (GTDB): domain Bacteria; phylum Acidobacteriota; class Terriglobia; order Terriglobales; family Acidobacteriaceae; genus Bog-257. Next base: position 250,438 of record CAVTSI010000007.1, read on the forward strand.
GAAACCACCGGAGCCGACGTTGCAACAGACCGAATCGTCGAAATAGCGGTTCTCAAGTTGCTGCCAGACGGGACGGAGGAAACTCTGCATACCCTCGTCAACCCTTGTGTCCCGATCCCCGCTTCAGCCAGCGAAGTTCACGGCATCTGCGACGGGGATGTGCAGGGAAAGCCTACCTTTGGGCAGATAGCCGAGCGCTTGGCACAGTTTCTGAACGGGTGCGATTTAGCCGGTTTCAACGTGATGCGGTTTGACCTCCCGCTGTTGAAGGCTGAATTCAGTCGAGCGGGACTGGCCTGGTCAGAGGGAGACCACAAACTCATCGATGCTCATATCGTTTATCAGGAGAAAGAGCGTCGAGGCTTAACCTCTGCCGTGAAATTCTATTGTGGCGAGGAACACGTCGATGCCCACTCCGCCCTGGCCGATGTCCGTGCAACCAGAAGGGTTCTGGAAGCACAAGTTCGCCTCTATCCAGACCTTCCCAGCAGCGTGGAGGGCTTAGATACCTTCTGCAAAGAGGCACGACCCAATCGATTTGCCGACTCGGGGTATTGGTTCTCAATCAAGAATGGCGTGCTGACCTTTAACAAAGGTCAGCGGCACAAGGGAGAACCACTTCTGGAAGTTGCCAAGTCGGATCCTGGCTTCCTGAGCTGGATGCTATCGATAGATGTGCCCGAGGATACCAGGGAGATCGTGCGGAATGCCCTTTCCGAGGCGGGACAGAGCGCCTGAGTCAGCCGTTCAAAGACGGAGACTTATTTTGTTATGCCCCAGTTCATTTCATACGAGGGCTACACACGCCACCACCGATCCAAGTGCAGCCCCTGACGCCTCCTTCAGCAAAATAACCTCACCCACCACCTTTGTGCTCCCCAAATGAGGGGCTTCCACCCTGCTAAGTAGCGCTGGTCTAAATGAGCTTCCGTTGCATTGCGTGCATAACCGCCTCAAGGCGGTTGTGCGTCCGGAGCTTCTGATTGATGTGGTGGAGATGATTGCGCAGAGTCTGCGAACTTATTCCAAGCTTCTTGGCGATCTTTTGGGGACTGTTTCCTGCTGCGAACATCTTCAGGATCTCAATTTCCTGGGTTGACAGTGGAGAGACTGGCGCAGTTTTGCCTATTCTCTCGCCCAAGCTGCTGAGCTCCTTCGACAGCGTCAGCACCTGGCGCACCACTTCATCCTGCTTTTTCTGTTCCGTGATGTCATGTGCCAGATGAACCAGCAACCTTTCTCCAGTTCGCTGGTTGTGAAAGATCACAGTTGAGATATTGACCCACAATCGTTCACCAGAGCTGGTGCTTACGTTCAGGTCGAAATTTGGAACGTCGGATTCTTTTCCGATGCAGTCCAGAACACTGCAGTTCCGGTGACACACTGTCGTGCCCAGGGCCCCGATGCCATGCAGGAGGTCGAAGCAGGTTTTCCCCCTCGCCTCGGCGGCGGAGTAACCGAATAGCTTTTCGGCTGACTTGTTCCAGGATCGAATCTCACCTTGACCTGTCACCACGAACACGGCGTCTGTCGTGTTTTCTAGGAATGAAAACAGCTCACTTTCCAGCATATTCAGAAAGATCCGTAAACATCTGTGATCGAAGTCGGTACGGACGGTCCATTGAGAACTGCGGCTGATACTTCAAGTATAGCGCTAGACGTAGATGGCCATAAGCGGAGTTTCAGCACCGCTGCGTGGCGGAAAGGAGTACAGATGAAACGCCCAGCCTCAACGAATGTGCGACCAGCGTTTTCGCATGTTTTGTTTTTCCTACTTGCCGTAATCATGTTCTCGATTTCTTATGCCGTTTCGTCGCTGGCTGCGACTGTGCGACCGCAACCAACGCGACGAGCATTGCAAGAGATCCGACCAACCTTCCGCCGAGGGTACCAAGGTCTTTTACTTCCGAAGACCAGCCGGATTTTAGTTCAGGACCGGGCAATACATAGACGTGACCCTGCTGGATCCTCTACAGACGGACGCCCGAAGCAACAACCGCACATTCTTACTGGCAGATTCCACGCGCTGACTACTGCCAGTCGCACGCTTTGCCGGACCGAGTGACAGGGTTGGCGGCGATGTCCATCAGGACCGAGGTGACGTCCATGCCCGGACGCCGCCGAACATCAAAGTCTTCCCAGCAGGCCTGTGAGTCTGGGCCCATTGAGCACTCCCGGCTGCAGATAGAAGAGAAAGAGCTCTTACTACTTTGTCTCCGCTCCTTGCAGATGCGGCCAGCAGATGGTTAGCAGAAATGCGCTCTCCGCCAGAGCCTCCACATCATGAGGAATCCCGCAGTCCAGAGCCAAGAAATCTCCGACTGCCATCTCTGCCTTTTCTGCACCGGGAAGATGTATGGAAAGTCTTCCTGCCAGACACTGAATAGAAATCCTGCCATCGGCCCGGTGTTGATCCATGCGGGTGTTTGCCTTCATTGAAACCAACACGATTCGGAAGTCCGCATACTTTGCCAGGGTCTTCGAGCTGCGGCCGCTGATCTGATCCCAGGCCCCTGCATGATGGAGTTGCTCCAATTCTTTGGCCACATTGAACTGGATCTTCGACTCCGCCAACCGGGGGAGTCTCGTCAGACTGGCGCGGTATTCATCGGATTGGCAGTTTTCGTCCCGTACACTCATCCGCTGACCTCCAAATCAACAACCCTTATCGACCGGCCTCTCGAATGCAAATGGGTTCGATCGACAGATATTACGATGCTCAGCCGTATGCGAAATTTCGCAAATGGAGCAAACGTCACAGAGCGAATGACAGTCGTACCCTCCCGTCAACCCTACACTTTGATGTAGGATTCCCGACCATCAACCTGGGTGGCCACACGCGGTAACAGCATTTGATGAGCACGGCTGAGGAGCGTGAAGTAGTGCTTGGCGTGTGCAATCAGATGTTCGGCAGCTCGTCGAAATACTCATCGTCTTCGTTCGTTCCGCCCTCGCCTTCGCCAACTTGCTTCTCGGATTCGATGAACTCTATTCGTTCAATCCACTTGACCATCTTGTAGCCGAGCTGGTTTTCGACGCGTAGCCGCAGCGGAGCACCATACTCTTCGGTAAGGGGCGCGCCGTTCATTTCATAAGCAAGCAGGCACTCTGGCTTTAGCACGTTCTCCAGGCTCTGTGTGTCGTAATACACGCCACCATACAGTCCTTCCCCAAAGGAGAAGAAAGCGACCGTCTTGGCAGACGGTTTTGGCTTGACCAAGTCAATCAGCGTTTTCATCGGCATGCCTTTCCACTGCGCAATGCCTGACCAACCTTGAATGCAGTGATGCATGGTGATGTGCTCGCTCTTCCCCAGCGCCTGGATCTCCAACAAAGAAAGCGCCACCGGCCTCTCCACGAGTCCTCCGACCTTGAGCCGAAACTCGCGAAACTTTCCTGCAGATAGTTGTTTCCAATCCGCGCGTTCCGGCTTCTTGCCATTAGGCCAGAAGTATGGAGAGATCTGCTCTTTTGTATACCGCTGGCTCGGAGAAAGCCGATTCAGCGTGGCCAGACGTATCGGCTGAGAAATCGCTTTTTGGATGTGTTGCAGCAGACGTGGGAACTTCCATGAAGTGTAGTGAGCGACGATCCAGGTGGCAACCACCACTGCAATGCCGAGAAAGCCAAGCATCATCCCCAGCGGCCGGACGTTATCCGTTCCGAGAACAATGTGGTTCATATTCCGCATTAACCCGGTCAAGACCACCAGCGTAACGTGGACGATCAGGAACGCGACCCAGTTGAGCATCATCAGGAAATGGATGGAACGGGCCCCCTGTCTTCCGCCAAACATCCGAGGAAACCACGGGAAGCGATTCACCATTGCAGGGGACATTGCGGCACCGGCGAGAATCGATAATGGTGCGAACAAGAAGATCGCCGCAAAGTAGGCAAGTTGCTGCAGTGCGTTATATCCGTAAAAACCGTTCGGTTCAGGCGGGAAGTGGAAGTTCGCATAATGGACGAATGTGTTCCAGGCCTGAGGCAGAACTATCCACGATGTCGGCACTACCCGTTTCCACTGTTCTGTTATGAACAGCAACGGGACAAAAATCAGACCAGTAATAATGAATCCATAAACATCGATGAAGTGCCAGGAGCGCGCCACTCCTACGGTATGACGATATCCCGGCAGCGCAAACACGGGCGAGATGTAGCGCGCATCGTCCTTCGCCGTCCACACCCGGTCTTTCGGGACTCTCAAGGGTGTGAATCGAATCCACTCAGTGCCGGGTGTGCAATCGTTATTAAAATAAAGCCGCGGATGATCCGTGAGAATTGAAAGGCCACTACGAACCAGCATCATCAAAAATACAAGATTAAAAAAATGTGCATAACGGATCCACAATGGAAAGCCGTGTGGTCCAGTAGGAGACGCCTGGTTAAATTGAGGTATCGGCGGAATGTACGGCAAGCCGAAAATGGCAGCCTGTCCCCAAGCAAACAAGAGGGGCGCGAGGATCAGCACAACTGCTCCTGCGACAAACGAGGGCCGGATCCAGACGCGAAAGCGCCTGTCCGGGGGATAATGGACAGCTTTATGAGCAGCGTCGAACCGGATCATTCGCACTCCTGAACTAACTATGTCTATAGTCGGGCATCGTGGGCGCACAAGGGATGCTGAGAGCAGAGCCATCCAGCCTTCTTTATGCGAGCCAATAAGAGGTGGAAATAGACCAAACCCGCATAGGGTTGCCAGTCGGCAACGGCCCTGCGCACCCCGTCGTAGTCCAACGGTTTTTTCTTGCGCAAGAAATGGGCTAATTTCTTGCGAGCGCCAACGTCATCGCCCGGGAAAATGTCCAATCGCCCGAGCCCCCGGAGTAGAACGTATTCCGCGGTCCAGCGACCTACCCCTTTCAGTTTTACCAGTTGTTCAAGCGCGGCTTGGTTGTCAAGTTCAACTAACGACTCCAGGTTCAGGCACCGATCACGAATCGCGGAACTGACATCGATCAAAGTCTGCGATTTGTTGGCGCTGAACCCCAGGGATTTCAAAGACTGTGCCTCCACTCCGCAAAACTCTGTCGGATCGGGGAAAGCGTGCGGTGCATCTTTCGAGTTTGCCGATATGACGCCGACTTTATGTGCCAAGCGGCTAAGCAGAAGAATTCCCACCAGCAGTGATAATTGTTGGCACGCGATGCCATTGGCCACCGCCTCGAACACAGTGGGAAATTGCGGTGGCTTGAGCCCGCGAAATTCTTCGACTAACGGCTGCAATCTTGGATCGCGCGTTGCCAGCCTGTAAAAGGGCCTCAAATCCTTACGCACTCCCAGCATGCGTTCGAGTAACACTCTTGCGGATCGTTCCTGCCCCGCCGTGAGGCGAGAGCCAGCCATATCGACTTCCAGTTGTGGCGCCTCTGGGCCGCCACTCTGGTGTACAGCCACTTCTATCGCGTGACTATCGATCATCAAAACACGCCGGTAGATCCTCCCATCCCAGCGATCTACTGTATTCTCCGGACGTCGACAGAGCGCCCAGGCTGTCAGATCCAACCGGAAGGGCGGTGTAGGTGTGATCGAAAACGACCTCTGACTCACAGATCCGGCCTCCAACGGTTTTCTGTTCCTTCGCGGCCCAATCGGGAGTAGCCGAATGAACAGGGTGTTTTCATCGAACCCTGGCCAGTCTTGGGTCCCTCCCTAATTGATCGCTGCGGATCTCACCCCGTGGCTTTGAGGGTTACGTTTTTCGACGCGATAGCACTGAGTAGCTCGTCCCAGGATTTGACGAACGATTCAGTACCTTCGCGCTGCAGATCGGCGGCGAGTTGGTGATAGTCGATACCCGCATTGCCGAACTTGGCGATCATCTTCTCCGCATCGCCGCCGTCGGCAGGCATAAGCTCACCCAGGTCGCCGTGGTCGTCGAAAGCAAGTAATGTCGCATCTGGAATCGTGTTGATGGTGAATGGAGCGGCGAGCGCCTTGACGTAAAGAACGTCGGAAGCATTGGGGTCCTTGGTGCCGGTGCTCGCCCAGAGCAGGCGTTGCGGACGCGCACCGGCATTGGCCAGCCGCTGCCAGCGCTCCGAATCGAGCAGTTGGCGATAGGCCTTGTACGTCTTCTTGGCGACGGCAATTCCGAGCTTGTCCTGCAACCCTTTGCTGATCTTTCCCATTGTCGCCTTGTCCCAGCGGCTTATGAAGACCGACCCCACGGACCATACAGCCGGGTTGAGACCCGCTAGAATTCGTCGCTCGACGCCGCGGAGGTAAGCATCGGCAGCTGCCAGATATTGCTCGCACGAAAAGAGCAGCGTCACATTCACTGGCACCCCGGCGAAGATGGCCTCCTCGATCGCCGGTAAACCTTCCTGGGTACCGGGAATCTTGATGAAGAGGTTAGGCCGCCCTGCGCGAGCATAGAGCTGCTTGGCCTCGGCGATCGTGTGCGCCGTGTCATGAGCGAGCAAAGGAGACACTTCCATCGACACCCACCCATCAGTGCCATTGGTCCGGTCGTGAACTGGTCGGAAGAGGTCGGCGGCCTGCATCAAATCCTCGAGCGCAAGTTCGAAGAAAAGCCCCTCGCCCGACTTGCCCTCCTTCATCTTCTGACGGATGGCGTCATCGTAGAAGTTCGAGTTCTTAATCGCGTGGTCGAAGATCGAGGGATTTGAAGTGAGCCCGGTGACCGAGAGTTCGTCGATGTAGCGGCGGAGTGTCCCACTCGTCAGGAGCCCACGGGTGATGTTGTCAAGCCAAAGGCTCTGGCCGAGGTCGTGAAGCTGTTGGGTCAGCTTCATATCTTTTCCCTTAATTACAAGGCCAAGACCGCTGTTCATCAATCCTTTTGACCGCGAAACTTTGAGAGTATTGCGAGGAGTGACCCGTAAAGCAGACTTGACCGCATTCACGATGTGCCCGGAAGAAATACCGTATTTCTCGACCAGCTCCTGGGCCTTCCCGCTGTGCGCAATCTCCCGCACGGCCAGCTTGTAAACTCGAACGCTCTCTTCAGCTAGGGCGGAGAGAACGGCGTCGCCGAGTCCTCCGTGTTCGTAGTGGTCTTCGACCGTGATGACGACCCCACCCGCGGCTCGCGCCGAGGCGATCAGCTCGTCGCGGTCGATTGGTTGAACGCTGAACAGATCGATGACGCGAACCGAAAGACCCTTTTCTTGGAGCTGGTCGTACCCCGCTAGAGCTTCAAACACGGTGATACCACCAGCGACAACGAGTGCCCTGTCCTCGTCGCTTTTTCGGAGGACTTTGCATTTCCCAATTGCAAACTCCTCATCCGGACCGTAGAGAATCGGGGATTTCGGGCGCCCGAGTCGGAGATAGCAAGGGCCGGATTTGTTGACGATCAGTGCTGTGGCCTTCCAGGCACTCGTGGCGTCGGCAGGATAGAGCACCGTGAAGTCTGGTTCCGCGCACATCATCGCGAGATCTTCAAGCCCCATTTGCGATGGACCGTCCTCGCCGATGGAGACTCCACAGTGCGTACCAACAAGCTTGATGTTGAGCTTGCTGATAGCTGCCATGCGGATGAAGTCGTATGCCCGGGTTACGAAGCATGAAAATATAGCGGCAACCGAGACCCTGCCTGTTGCCGCCAATCCCATGGCGACTCCGACGATGTTCTGCTCCGCGATGTAACCCTGAAAGAACCGATTCGGTGCGGCATTCTCGAATTCCTCTGTGTAGGTAGAGTTCTTTATGTCACCGTCGAGCACCACAATTCGAGGATCAACCTTCGCCAGAGCGGACAGACCGTCGCCAAAGCCCCTTCTCGTAGCGACTTCCTGACCTCCGATTACATAAGGTGGTTTTGCCGTCGGACCGGAGTCGCTGCCTGCCATGGCTTTGGAGCTGTGAGGTCGTGCCGGAGGCAGCTTCGCTTTCCATTCTGTCTCAGCACCCGTCAGGTGTTTTTCGAGTTCAGCTATGACCTTCGCAGCGGTGTCTTTGGGAAGTGCCTTGCCATGCCAATGCTCAAGACCCTCGATTCCGATGAGACCCTTGCCCTTCAATGTCCGCGCGAGCACGATCGTCGGTCGGTCGGCAGACTGGCTCGCGGTTTCATAAGCTGTAAGGAGATCGGGAATGCTGTGTCCATCAACGATCAACACCTGCCAGCCGAATGCTTCCCAGCGAGCCTTGTAGATTTCAAGGTCCCACTCCAGCATAGTCGGCTGACTCTGACCCAGACGATTGATATCGATGGTCGCGCAGAGATTATTGAGGCGGTGGAGAGCCGCCCATTGCGCGGCCTCCCATACTGAGCCTTCTGCCGATTCGCCATCTCCCATCAAAACATAAATGCGCTGATCGGAATTCTCGAATTGTTTCGCGTTGATGGCGATTCCTGCAGCAACGGACAAGCCCTGACCCAGCGAACCGGTCGCCACGTCCACGAACGGCAAGCGGGTAGTCGGGTGGCCTTCCAGGTCGGAGTCGACCTTACGCAAGGTCAGCAGTCTTTCGCGCGGAAAGGTGCCGGCCTCCGCCCACGCCGCATAGAGGATAGGCGCGGCGTGGCCCTTCGAAAGCACAAAGACATCGCTGTCCCGTCGGTACGGATCGCGAGGATCATAACGCATCACGGAATAGAAAAGCACAGCCATAATCTCTGCCGCAGAAACGCAGCTCGTAGGATGGCCGCTGCCGGCTTGGGTCGTGGAACGGACCGAGTCAATGCGCAAGCGGGTCGCCTTGTCCTGCAGTGTTTCCAATGCAACTTGCTCCGAGGTTTCAGCCGTCATCACTTCACTCCTGGATTTCTTTTTGTCGTGCCTGGCACTTTATCTACGGCCGGCTGAGGATTGCGCCAGCCACCGTGGCCCGCACTGATCTGATCAGCCTCCGTAGGCCCCAGCTATTCGATTCGTACTCATGGACCGGCGTCACGTTCCCCAGGATTGGATCGACAACAAGCCAACCGGCTTCCACGCCATCTTCACGGACGAACAACCGAGGACCACCCCGAAGGGCATCTCCGAGCAGTCGCTCGTACGGGATCATTTCGTCGCTTGAGTCCCGTCGCAGCACACATCCGCGTCTGCAACATCGTGGTGCCGTGAGAGTCTAGAAATGGGACCAACTGGATTGTACGGTGTGAATCCTGCCCAGATGGGCAGCCTCAGTAACCGGCGAACTCTTCAATGCGAATATTATCGTCATCTGTTCCCGTATCGGTAAGGATAGTGTGCATGGCCTTCACCATGGCTGGTGGTCCGGTAATGTAGTAGACAGCAGACGACACCCCTTTCAGGTACTTTTCTAACAATGCATGGTTGATCAGACCTCGTTCGCCTGACCATGGCTGGCTTGATTTCTCCATCTCACTCATGCAGGCGATTAGTTTGAAATTCGGGTTTTTCTTTTCAAGTTCTTGAAGTTCGCTGAGGAATGGAGCATCTTCGGGTCGTCGATTCGCGTAAAAGAGAAATACGTGATGCGGCAACTTCTCAGTCGCAGCGTGCAACAGAATGCTGCGAAAAGGAGTGATGCCGATCCCGCCGGTTAGAACCACGGCGGCCCGCATCTTGTCATTATGAAGCCGAAGATTGCCAAATGGCCCTTCGACTCTGACCTCGGTGCCGAGGGGGATGCTCTTCAGCACTCGTTTAAACGCTGTGTCCCGTAAGCGAGTAGCTACCATGATGAAGTCTTCATTCGGTGCGCTCGCGATTGAGAAGCCACGGGTATTGCCTTCGGAATCTGTTTCCTTCGGATTCAGCAAGGTGATGTCGATGAACTGGCCGGGAATGAACTTGAAGCTTGCTGGCTTTTCAAAGCGGAATGCCATGGTGCGCTCAGCTACTTCCTGCCGAGCCTTCAGCTTCGCGAGAAACTTCGGCCAGTCGGCAACGGCAGTACTCATTTTTCCCTCCTTGTTTTACCCATCGACAAAGCACTTCACGGATTCCGTTCTTCCTCGGAGCCTGCAGCGCGATAGGCGACGATTCCAGGGACCAGCGAGCCGAATCTGCGCATTGCTCGTCTTCTAAATCGTCGTCTCCAAACGTCAGGGCCTCAATAGGTCATTTGTACCGGTCGAGGAGACAACCATCACGCAGCTTTTGAGTTGGGAGGACGTGGCCTTGTGGGTAAGAGGTCGCATGCAAAACAAGCATGAAACAGCGCATATCAGAATGCTGTTCCTGAATTTGTACAGGCGTCAGAATGCGCGTCACGGCGACGTTGAGATCGGCAATGGTCCAGCGCGGCAGGAGCTTTTTCCTGACCGCTTGCAGACGGTGAGAGTTACCCTCCGAGAGGTCTGCAAGACGAATCTCCGGATAGCGATGTCCAAAAATAAGTTGGGACACCTTTTCTCATGGCTCGTTCCAACCCTCATATTCTCAATCTCTAACGTGAGTACTGCCTCCTCTCTCGTAGCACAGAATCCACTGGACCAGCATCAGCCGTGCTGTGACGTTCGTCTTCCTGGCTGGTACAAATAATCTATTGCTTGATGCGGTAGTGGGAATCGAATCTTAAAGACGGTTGAGGAAAGTGTAATGCAACCAAGGGTTGAATACGCGAAAGCCGCTCCTGGTGGATGATAGCGATGCTCGGCTTGGAAACCTATGTCCTTCACTGCGGGTTGGAACGCTCTTTGATGGAATTGGTGAAGGTAAGGGCCTCGCAGATCAATGCGATGTGCGTACTGTGTGGACATGCATACGAAAGACGCCCGCGCCGAGGGCGAAACCAAACAACGACTTTACGCGGTGATGGTCTGGGAGGAGACACCTTTCTTCACCGAGCGTGAACGCGCCGCACTCGCCTGGACAGAAGCAGTTACGCTGGTCGGCCAGGGACACGTGCCGGATGATATTTGCCAGCTAGCTCGCGGCAGTTTCAGCGAAAACGAGCTCGTTAACCTGACCCTGGCAATTATTCGTCGTCAAAGGATGGAACCGATTGGCGATCAGTTTTCGCACCCTACCTGGGTCCTACCAACCTGCCAAGCAGAATAATGTGAGGACTAGAGTCCATGGCTCTCCAGCTCAAAAAGAAGGAGAGAAGCACGCAGCCGAAACCTAGGAGTGCAAGCGACCTTCCAAAGCGAGCTGGTGCTTCGGACAAACGGCTCCGTACCGGAGCGGAACCTCCTGCCCGTAAGCCTGCTCATCGTCTCCGTCTGACTGTCGAGCGGAGAGCCAAACAGCCTGACCAGAGCTCCGTGGTAATGACAGTGGGTCACTCAACGCGAACCTTGAAAGAGTTTGTCGCTCTGCTGCTTGCTCACGGCGTCAAGCAGTTAATCGATGTTCGAACCATCCCACGCTCGCGACACAATCCGCAATTCAACCGGGACCGGCTACCTCGCCCGCTCCAAAAAGCGGGAATCCGTTACCAGCATATGGCTGGACTCGGCGGCCTGCGCCATGCGCGCCGTGACTCGATCAATGCAGGGTGGAGAAATGCCAGCTTTCGCGGCTTCGCTGATTACATGCAGACACCGGAATTTCAAGCGGCCCTGGATCAACTCATCCAACTCTCCCAAAAACGGCAAACCGCAATAATGTGCGCCGAAGCTGTGCCTTGGCGATGCCATCGCTCATTGATTGGCGATGCACTTCTGGTTCGAGGCTTTCGTGTGGAAGAAATTGCAAGCCCGACACGCACGCGGCCGCATACTCTTACCCCGTGGGCACGAGTGAAAAAGAAGCAACTCTCCTATCCGGCCCCTCGGGAAGACACTAAGGCCGTTGCCGGGGGGTCTGCGTGAGGACTCCTGGCATACCCGAAGGCAGTATCCATTTCAGCGGCATCGGAAATCCTTGTGCAGAATGTTGTAGGAGGTGATGTGGCGGAGAAAACCGTACGTCTGAACATCAAAAGGCAGGATAACCCCAATGCGAAGGCTTACTGGGAAGAGTTTGATCTCCGCTGGAGGCCTGGCATGAATGTTATCAGCGCGCTTATGGACATCGCCATGAGCCCGACAGATCGCAATGGGAAGCAGACGATGCCGATTACATATGACTCGAATTGTCTAGAAGAAGTTTGTGGGTCATGCGCTATGCGGATCAATGGCCGGGCAGCAATGGCGTGCTCTTCCCTCATCGACAAGCTGGAACAACCTATTCGGCTCGAGCCCCTGTCACGATTCCCAGTTGTCCGCGACCTGGCGGTGGATCGCAGGGTGCTGTTTGAGAACCTGAAGCAGGTGCAGGCCTGGGTGCCTGTCGACGGCACTTATGACCTCGGCACAGGTCCGCGCATCGACCCAGCGGTACAAGAGCAGGCTTATCCGCTGTCTCGCTGCATGTCCTGTTGCCTATGCATGGAAGTTTGCCCGCAATTTACAGAACCGACGAGATTCGTTGGGGCAGCGATCATCAATCAAGTACGGCTTTTCAACCTCCACCCCACCGGAGCGCACCTCCGACACGAACGTATAACAGCCATGATGGGCGATGGTGGAATCCACGAGTGCAGCTACGCCGGAAACTGTGTGCAAATCTGCCCCAAGAACATTCCATTGACAACATCCATTTCCATTGTTTATGGCCAAGTGATGAAGCAGGCAATCAGAAACCTGTTCCAGAAGCCGGAGCTCACCATGACCTGCCCCCCATCTTTAGTCCAGGGATAATGAGATTTTCTCCGGGTTTGGGTTCTCCAGCGCTACGTTCGTAACCACCTTCTCATAGCCGTCGAGGCTGTGGGAAAGTGGGAAACGCGCAGCGTTTTCCAAGCGGGCGCCGCCCGCGTCTTTTCCACAGTTCCTCGTCGCCCACGATTTTGCGAATTCCTCCGGGGTAAGATACCCGAGAGCCGAGTGCGGCCGCACTTGGTTATAGTCGCAGCGCCAGCTCTCGATTTTCTCCCGCGCGTCAGCCAGATCGATGAACCAGTTCTCGTTGAGACACTCGTCGCGGAACTTGCCGTTGAAGCTCTCGATGAAGCCGTTCTCCATGGGCCGTCCGGGCGTGATGAAATGCAGCTGCACCTGGTTCTCGTAAGCCCATTGATCTACCACCTGACTGGTAAACTCGGTCCCGTTGTCGATCACGATCGCCTCCGGCTTGCGACCTCTTCGCTTCAGTTCTTCCAGCACCCGCACCACGCGCTGACCTGGCAACGAGGTGTCCACCTCGATGCGCGGCGCGTAGCGGGTGAAGCCGTCCATCAAGTTCAGGGTTCGGAACTTGCGCCCACTGGCGAACGCATCCTGCGTGAAGTCCATGGTCCAGACCTCGTCGGGGCGCACCGGTAGCTTCAGGGGCATGCGTGCGGCGGTCGTCGGCACCCTCCGCCGTCCTCGCTTCCGCCGTAGCCCCAGCTTCTCCTCCACGTACAGCCGGTACACTCGTTTATGGTTGGCTGCGAAGCCCTCGCGTTTTAGCAGGATCTTCAGCCGCCGATAGCCGAACCGTCGCCGGGTCGCAGCCAACTCGCGCAGCCGCTCTCGCAAACCCGGATCGTCGACCCTTCGCCGCCGATACCGGCAGGTCGCCCGATGTGCCTTTACTAGCCCGCAGGCGCGTCGCTCCGAAACCGCGGCTTCCGAGCGCATCACTTCTACCGCCTGCCTCTGCATCTGCGGGCCTACCACTTTTTTGTGACCACCGCCTGCAACGCTCGTTTGTCCAGCAGCAGTTCGGCCACGGCGTGCTTCAGCTGCCGGTTTTCCTCCTCTAGTTGCCGCAGTCGCCGTGCTTCGCTCACTTCCATCCCGCCGTACTTCGCTTTCCAGCGGTACAGGCTCCCGCGTGTGATCCCGTGCCGCCGGCACAGCTCGTCGGGCGCTGCCCCAGCTTCCGCCTCCCTCAGGATGGCGATGATCTGTTCTTCGTTAAATCGACTCTTGCGCACGACTCCTCCTCTCTGGCCCTGAGCGGGCCATCGTAAATGGAGAAGTCACATTTCCGCTGGACTATTTTTCGGGGGGCAGGTCAACCAGCGTCCGAAAAGAACCGGGACGAAGGTAACGCATCTAAACACTACCGGAACAGTTGTGTGCAAAACGAAGACATTCTACTTCTTTACCGGCCAGTCCAGCCCGTTTCTTAGCCAAAGCATCTTCCAGTTGGTTCTCATCCATCCCGAAATAGTGGCCTAGTTCATGGATGATCGTTAGGCGGATTTGTTGCGCGGACTCCAGCCTCGCTGGAGGAGACCTCTTCAATATTCTTATGATAAAAAGCACGATGTAATCGGGCCCGCTCGCTCACTCCGAGTAGCCTTCGTCTTCGTCTTCTTCCTCGTTTGGCTCCTGCCGAAGGAGGATATCGGCAGCTACCGGCCGATCAGAAGGGTGTGGGTCGAGGATTTCTGGATGTATTCTGCTCACGTCCAATGGTACGCCTCGTACCCCTTGGCAAACGCTGGCATTCCCAAAGCCCCGGCGGGAGGAACTGTTCGAACGCGAGGACACACTCGACTTTGTGCGGCTTTGGGGTGCCTGTGGTCTCATCTCAGTGCTGAGAACACCTGGGTGGGTTGGAGGCAGCGCGAGCCGTTTTCGCAACAGCTGACCGCAGTCTATGGACGCCCGCCGACGGATGAATTGCTACTTCTTTTTCGTTTGCTTGCCAGATTTTGCTGTCCGACTCGGGATTAGTTGTTGGCCAATCCTGTGTGTTCTCTGCCTGTACCATTAGCGTACCAATAGTCTGCACCCAAGATGGTGCAGTTTAGTTTGTTAGCTGCTTTAGATTGCATGGTTTAACCTTGGCAGAATACAGCCCTGAAAAGGCTGGCGTCGGCGGTTCAACTCCGTCCCTGGCCACCATCAAATCAACAACTTACACCCGTCGCAAACCCCCGTTTTGTTCCATTTTGTTCCAATTCACAACGTTCAGGCCTGCCCGGTTCCCGATAACAAACTCTCTGTATCAGTTCCAGCGACCAAAGGAGGTCCCTCATGTTTGTAGACCAGTTCGGCATACCAGTAATCGACCAGCCCCTCGTCGAAGCCGTGTTTCTTCCGGACGACGGCTGGCATGACGTGGATCGAGCTTCTTTCAGGTTCGTGCCCATTCCATGGCCGAGTGGAGGGAGAAAAAGTTCAGGTGCGCCTGCCGGCCTAACGCGGTATTGACAGCGCGCTTTCGCGAACGATCGTAAGAACAGCAAACCGGCGCACCCGGCGGATAGATCGAAGATTATTCACGCCAGCAAGGTGTTGCCACACGCCGCTCTGAGCGGAATTCCAGGAGGAAAGTTATGAAAGTTGCAGCTGGCTTCTGTTGCTTCGATGGAATTGTGATGTGTGCTGACTCTCAGGAAACGACCGCCGATAAGACGCTTTTTACAATAAAGGGCTCTGCACGAGAATCTGACGAAGTGTGCATTTTAAGCGGCTTTCCGGAAAGCGACGAATTCGGTCCTGGTGGCGGCCAGCCGCTGTGCTTTCAGCAGGAGATAATTCAGATCGCGGTAGCCGCGACCACGCCGTAACAGCGCCTTGATGTTCCCATTGACCGCTTCCACCACCCCCAGCGGTATCTTGATCCGGCAGTAGTTCAGAACTCCATCCAGGTGATCCAGCAACATCCGCGCCAGCTTCTCCATGGGTTTGAGCCGCTGCCAGCGCAACTGGTCGATCCAGCTTTGCAGGTAGCGCAGCATGGCTCCCTCATAGGTGTAGCTCCACAGCCGGTCCAGACTTTCTTTCAGTAAATACGCCTTCATCACGCGCCGGTTCAGTGCGAATAGTTCATTGAGTTGCCGTTTCTTGTTGGTGTTCAGATGGACCCAGCGTGACAACAGCAGCCAGCGCTTTCCCTTCACCACCTCCCGCGCCACACCACCCTTACGAAAGAACTCCGCCCGGCGCACTTCATCCACCGCCGCTCCCGCGTGCTGCATGATATGGAACTTGTCATATACGATCCGGCACCTCGGTACCCACTGTTCAAGGCTTTGCCGGAACGGTTCCCACATATCCACGCAGGCGGCCCGGATCGCGCTGCGTTGGAAGCTGCTCAACTGCTTCTGGAAAAACTCGTCCAGGGTCTCTTTCTTCCGTTCCCGGCCGAACCACAACGGCTCTCCGGTCTCCAAGTTGCTCACCACGGTGAGGAACTTCTGCTTCTTCCCCAGATGGATCTCGTCGACCCCCATCTGCCGCAAGGCTGGGTTCCTTCTCGCCCCAGCCCAGCGCTGCAGATACCGCAGATCGATAGCACGAACCGTACTGGCCGCCAGCCCAAACTGACGCCCCCCTCGCCGCACCGCCGCACTCTCGCAGGCCAGCCCTACGGCTTCTTCAAAGCGCTTGCTGAACGGAGCTTTACTCGGCAGTTGCGGTACCTTCTCCGTCTTCAGACCGCAATGTGGGCAGCGCACCCGATACAGTTCCACCACCACCGTAGCCCGGAATGCACTCCATGGCAGATCTCGTACTTCCCGCTGATATATGTCATAGGCCTCGGCTACCCTCCGCCCACAGCCAGAGCAAATCAGTTTTCGGTTCCCACGCTTGCGCCGTACCCACAGCTTCAGGGTCTTGGCCCGCTCGTCGATTTCGTGCTGATAGACGCGGTAGCCTGGCCACCCCAGAACTTTGGTCCAGTCGTTCTCTCTCACCCAAAGAGTGTAACCAGACTTCTCGAAAATCAAAATGCCCATTAAATCAGGGGCTGTTCAGATTCTCGCGCAGAGCCCAATAAAGTTGGACGCCAGACAGGGTCAATCGACACAACTGATTATTGCGGGGTTAGGTGTGACTGCTTTGATTGATATGGCAATCGAAAAGATACACCAGCAGTTGCGGCGCGGCTATGAAGATTACAGCGTAGTAGGGCAGCTGATCGGCAAGGTATTGAACAGCCTCTACGAAAACGAATTTGAGCTGTACCCCGCATCTGACAAAAATGAGACTTCCACCGACTTTCTGATCGCTTACAAGTGCCAGAATTTGCGACCAGCCTTGTTCAGGGCTTGCAACGCAGAAATCTCGTCGGTATCTGATTGCGCGGTTCTCGGTGCTGGTCAAAATGTTGAGAACCAACTTCACAATTTGCATAACTCGGCGGTGGGGGTTTCTAGAGGAGTTCTCCTCGCCATCCGGCTTCTCAGCGCTTTCCGGCAGACGTCCGTGGGGAGGCCGGGGCGCATCGCAACACTATGTCTCGGCGATACAGGGATCACGGAGATGACTGCATGGCAAATCGCGGATGTCGAGCAGCTACTACGACAGATGGGCGTGCGAGCACGCACGCTTCTACTCGACGCCCTCGATCCAAACTTGTCTGAGGATGAATTTACCAAGCGCCTGGTCGAGTTCCAGACTGCGGCAATCGAAGTGCGAACCAAACATAAGAGGCCAATAGCAGACCGTGCTGATGCAGCAGGACTGGGAGAGCCAGCCGACCGAAGAGGAGACTGAAACCGGTTATGGGTGTTGAAGCGCAACGGCTGCACCCGTACAGCAACAAGGATCGAAAACAATACGCCAGAAGATCTAGGTGGGATTTTCTTATATCACAGCAGGCGTATGTTTGGCGGGGTGAACCAGGATCGCCGCCTTGCGACGCGAATCCGCCGGCGTTCGTCCACACTTTGAAGTCGCGCGTTCCAAAGGAATCGATTCGACCCGCCCGCGAGCCGCGTGTCGACAATCCGAGACGGCGCCACCGGGGTGTAAACAAGATCGTCGGCGGGATCACCCAATGCCTTGGTCTGAAGCGCAGGGTTCACGTCAATAGCTCTAACCACATGGTCAGCATACTTAGAAGATACTTCCTGATGTTTTTGCCGCATCAGTACTCTTCCATGTGGGTTTATTCTGCGTTCCTGTTTGCCCTAGTATATCGTCGACGGAGATCGCAATCAGGGAGGCTTGAACCGCTTGACCTTGGTAAGTTGAGGCCTGGAGGTAAACAGTATTGCTGCTTAGCTTTAGCGTATCCAACGTCCCTTGCAGGGATATTGATAGCGATCCGGTTATGCTCAGATTTACTGGGGGCGGTGAGGGGCCGCCGCCTTGCATCTGGTTATACCCGGCTATGCGAGTGTCCACTCTATCTAATACGTTCGCGTTATCCGTAATCAACATAACGCTCGCGTTTTGAGGATCACCACCATGGTCCAAATTAACGAGGACTACCTTACCGAATACAACATACTTGCCAGGAATCGTAGGCAATACAAGCTCTCTAGCGCCTGTGGGAGCTTGTGTTGCACCTGGAAGGTTTGCTAACCGTAGTATAGCTTGCCAGTTAAAGTTATTCAGAGCCACGGGGCCAGCAATTGTCGTGTGGAACGCTATATTTGGGATGGGTATGTAGGTGGTTGGTGTAAGAGGGGGGTTGGTGTAAGAGGGGGGCCCAACGCTCTGTCTCACCGTCGGGCCGGAGGCTGGTTTGATATTGCCGTACGGGGCATTGGATTGCTCGCCAGTTCCAGGCTGAACGCCGCCTTTAATAACGCTAAACCCAGTTTTCGTCTTTACAGCAATTTTGCAGGTGTTCGTGCTCTGTACCGCAAGCGTGCCTGAGGACACCGAGTAGGTCAGCTTCCCCGTTCCTTGCGTGAATGTGACGGGGTTCACAGAAGTTGCGGTGCTAGGTGCTGCTACGAGATTGACCTGGAAGCCATAGATCCTACACAATGGAAGCACGTTAGGCGGGGACGGGTACGTGTACTTGGAAACATTGCCCTTGGGATCGGTAACGCGGAATGTAGCACTCGTCACATTACCCTTCGAATCAGTGGCAAGCGCAATTTTCATCACCGAGCCTTTCGGCATCTGATTCGATGGGGCGGAGCCGAATGAGACGTAATTTGGGCTAGGGCTAAAACCAAAACCCGGCGTCCCCTTGGGCACTGGCTGCGCGGACCAGTACTGGATCCCCCACTCAACCGAGTTGTTTACTACCCCGATTACGTACTGAATCCAATTCAGCGGCTTGCCGTTTACGGTAGGTGTGGGCTGCGGATAGCAATTCAATTGCAGCGAGAATCCGGCATTGTTGAGCGTGATCAAGTCCTCCGTGACCTGCAGCGTTACAGTCAGGTTCCGCAGACTCTTACAATTGTTGACGAGAATTGCATTGTTGGAGCCGCTCAGAGATGCCATGAGTAGTTTCCTTTCGAATCTGAAGGTGCCCTGCGCTCAAGAGTTCCAGCTTCTGCCTGCCGCAGCGCGTACGCAACCTGCTCCTCGGTAAACCGCGGCTTCTTCATGCGCCTCTCCTCGTCGTTCCAGGAGTCAGCGGCCGCTACGCTACTTTTGAACCGGAATTTTCGTTTTAGCTCCCAATAGCCCCACACTATATACCCATATATACCCATCGAGGGATTTCAGCGCACTATTTCTTCTTTGGCCGGGCGCCGGGCTTGGGACAAGGGTCCCGTGTGACCTAATCCGAGTTCCACAGGCCACGCTGTGGCTTTTATAAGACATACTGTATTATAATCTCGTAATGAAGCATTACTCAACGGTACAGGCTGCGAAGTTGTTGGGCGTCGGGCGTGACTCCCTGTACCGGTGGATGCGCGCCGGAAAGATCAAGGGCACGCGGGTCGTCGCGCTCGGAGGCGTGCGGATCCGGCTGTGGACCGAGCGCGACCTCGAGCAGGTGAGGAAGTTTATGGAGAAAAACTACTGGAAGGGGCGCGGGCGCCAGCCGAAAAAGCAGGAGGCGAAACGTGAAGACCGAACGTAAGGACACACGCGTGGCCGTCTACGCGCGGGTGTCGACGCTGAACAATCAAAACCCGGAAGTGCAGCTGCGCGGGCTTCGAGAGTACACGTCGCATCGCGGGTGGGCGATCACCGAGGAGTACGTGGACCAGGGAATGTCAGGAGCGAGAGAGACGCGTCCCGCGCTGACCCGGTTAATGCACGACGCCGGACGGCGAAAGTTTGACGCCGTACTGGTCTGGAAGCCCGATCGTTTCGGGCGTTTGCTCCGGCACCTCGTGAACGCGCTGGCCGAACTTGAGGCGCGGGGCGTCGCGTTCGTCAGCGTCTTCGAACGCGGACTGAATTGCCGCCCGAAGTTGAGCTGGGTTGGTCCAGATGCCACCTCGAGCAGCAACGAGGGCAGCACTGAGCGCACTTGCGTCGGGTCGTGCTTAGATGCCAGGCATTCTTCCGCACCCCCCACAATGGCACAGGTCACGACCGTGCTGGCAGAATCAATGCGGAAAACCGCGAGCGAGGCTGCATGTCCAGTTAATAATAGTGCCCGAAGAGGCAACTTGTTGGGTCACTCCGCATGCAAGCTATTGATCCTGCTGCATAGGTCGGAAGATGACAAGTCTTGTAACCCGCAGACCCGAGCATAAGCCGACCGCCCGAGAGCCCCTTGGCGTGAGAGGAGGACTCGCAAGGAGCTGCAAATACCTTCCGGGGTTGCCGACAATGCGCCCGGAACCCCCTGTTTAACACTTCCCACAAGATGGTTTGTACTAAGGTTTCTGGCCAATGTGCCAAGCGAATGCGGCTCGGAGCATTATGCCCAGTGCAGTTAGGCTACGACATGGCCTGATTACAACAACTATGCGACTGAAGTGTCGATCATCGGTTTCGTCGCCTGAGGGTCTTAGGGTCGAGTTCCGGGAACTACTGCAGCTTGGCGTATTCGGCCTTGGCTTGTTTGTAAATGGGAATATCGGGGTCGGCGTCTTTCCAGAGCGTGAGGAAATTCTGATACGCAGTGCGGGCCTTATCGCGGGCGGCGGGGTCTTTGGCGGCGTCGAGGGAGTAAGCGCGAGCTAGGCCGAGGCGGGCCAGCGCGCCGATTAGCTCGTTCGAGACGACGTTAGGATGGTCAAGAATTTTCTGGAACTCGGATGCGGCTGCGCTGCCTTGGTGGGCCGCAAGATAACACTCGCCACGCAGATAAACGGGGTAGAGAGAGACCCACGGCCACAAGATCGACCCGAGTTCATGGGGCGCAGCCGGGGCGAGCGCTTCGAGGGCCTTGTTGGCGCTGCCCGGGATAGCCGCGGCGGCATGGATCATGGGCAGATAGTCGAACTGCACGATCGTGTCTTCGGGGAAGCGCTTGGCGAGGTCGGCGGCTAGCTGCGTAGAATGAGGGACGTCACCGGCCAGCCCCAGCGCGATCGCGGAAACTGCTTTAACATCTCTTCCGGACGAGAGGGCAAGCGCGGCTTGGGCGCGCTGCCTCGCCAATCCCATGTTGCCCACCAGCGCCTCGCGCACTGCAGCTTCCGCCTCGAACCCCGCCGCCGTCTCTTTTTTGTCTGCGCGTTGGGCCGAGTCGGAGGCCTGCCGCGTCAGCTCCCACGCTTTGGCGAACTGCCCGCCATACGCGGCAGTGTCGGATTCGCTGCCGAGAATGACGTCTTCAAATCCGGGCTTTCCCATTAGCGCTGCCGTCTCACGCTCCATTCCTGCCGCATCGTGTTGCATAAAATCAATGCTGTAAAGGATGAAGTGAATTGCAGGGCTATCCAGATTATGGGCTTGCGCGTCCTGCGCTGTCGCCCGAGCTTCACTCAAGCGGTTGACATTCACATAGCCAGAAACGAGATCCTCGTAAATAGTCGCATTATCGGGTTTGAGTCTCACTGCCTCCTGCAACGGCGGGAGAATCTTATCGTAGTCGCCCAGAACAGCATAGGTGTATCCCAGGTTGTCGCGCGGAACACCGTCGCGCGGGTAGGTCTGCGCCCACAGCTCTAAAGTGTTGCGGTTTGTCTCCAGGTTCCCGGTAACGTAATTTTCATAGTGAGAGTCGATATAGAATTTTTCACGCTCGCTTACCCGCTCGCGCAGCTCGTAAGCTTTGCGGGCATTGTCGGCGGCTCGGGTAGTTTGGTTCAGGTTGGCATAGCTGTTCCCGAGGTGTGCGTAGGCCATAGCAAAATTGGGATCCAGGCTAGCGGCCCGCTGGAACAGTGGAATGGCGGCAGTGTCATCGTTCTTCACATCATGCTCTTGCTCGCCCAGAGTGTAGGCCTGCAACGCCTCCAGCGACGGCGTCGTAGCTTCCTCCAATGGCGTGGCATACTTCTGCACCGAGCTAAGCGATTCGCCAAGTTTGCCGCGCAAGCTGATCGCCGCAGCGTCCAGAGCCGTGAGCACCGTTTCCTTGCTCGCCGCCCGCTCTTGTGTCTCCGCCAGCACATCTCCCGAGTTGCAGTTCACCGCCTTCAGGCCAATCACGTACTGACTGCCCAGCCCGGCAATTGAACCGGTCAACATGGCCTTGCTACCCGTGCGCTGGCAGACTTCACGCGTCACCTCCGGCGTCAACCGGTCATCGGCGGGACGGCCCATCAGTTTCAGTGTTTTATTCACCCTGCCTTCGGAAAGGAGAGCGAGGAATGGCGATTGCTCAAGCTGTACCGAGAGCCCCTGCCGCAGTGTGCCGTCGAAAACGGCGTCCCCGGTTTTGTTATCGAAGTCGGCGAGGACAATGGTGTCCTTGTCCGTGAGCCTGAGGCTAGTGCGCGAGCGCCAGTACAGCCCGCCGCCAACGACAACAGCTATGAGCAGCATAGCGGCGAACAACCTCCAACGTCGGCGGTCGATCGTTGATTTGCTACTCTCGACGGTTTCCAGGTCAGCGTGCATCTCCGCCGCGGATCGATAGCGCTGCCCCCGGTCTTTTTCCAGCGCCTTGTTGATGATTGCTTCCAGCTCGGGCGGGAGTGTGGAATTCACGTCGCGAATCGGGACCTGCGGCTGGTGGACGATCGCGTCGTGTACGATCTCCGCTGTTTCCCCACTAAATGCGCGCCGGCCAGTGGCCATCTCGTACAGCACCAACCCGAAGGAAAATAAGTCGCTGCGCGCGTCCAGCTTTTCGCCACGCACTTGCTCCGGCGACATATAGCCTGCCGTGCCCATCGCGAGGCCAGTGCGGCTAAGGGCGGATTCAACAGGTGTCGCGGGCCGCCAACCGTCATCCCGAGCGGGCGGACCGAGGCCGCCGACAAGTGCCGGTTTTGGGCTTGTTGGGGTGGAGTTTGGCCCACGAGAAATCTGCTGTTGGTCAGCCTCTGGTTCGGGCAACTCCAGCAGTTTCGCCAATCCGAAATCGAGAATCTTGCACACGCCCTTGTTGGTAGGAAAGATATTCGCCGGCTTGATATCGCGATGGATGATGCCCTGTTCGTGTGCAGCTTGCAAACCAACGGTGACCTGAAGCGCTATGTCCAGCAGTTCCTCGAGCGGAAGTCCCTTTCCGCCGGCAGCGGCAGCCAATCGGTCACGCAAGGTCTCGCCCTGCAATAATTCCATCACCAGGAAGGGCTGCCCTTCGTGCTCTCCGAACTCGTAAATGGTGCAGATGTTAGGGTGGTTCAACGAGGAGGCCGTGTGCGCCTCGCGCTCGAAGCGCTGTAGCGTCAGCGCGTCGGTCGCCATCTCTTGAGGTAGAAACTTCAGGGCGACCCGGCGGCCCAGTTTGAGGTCCTCGGCCCGATAGACCACGCCCATGCCGCCGCCCCCGATGATGTCCAGCACGCGGTAGTGCGAAACCGTTTGGCCGATCAGAACTGGTGCTGCGGCCTGAAGCCGTGCTACAGCGGCACCACCACCTGCCACTTGAGCAACCACTTCGCAAGGAGAATCCTCGGCGACAGCTATTCGCTCCACCGGCACCATCAGCCGGTAGCCGCGCCTGGCCACGGTTTCGATGTATTTCGGTTCGTCGGCGGAGTCGCCCAGCGCTCGCCGCAGGTTCTTGATGGCCGCGTTGATGCTATGGTCAAACTCTACGATGGTGTCGCTGGGCCAAAGTTTATTTTTGACTCCTTCGCGAGTAACGATCTCCCCTCTGGCCTCCAGAAGCATCACCAAGATCCGGAACGGCTGCTCCTGAAGCAGGATGTTGCGGCCGCCCTCGCGCAGTTCTCCGGCCTTCAGGTCTAACTCAAAGACTCCGAACCGGACGCGAGTTGGCAGGGTGTCCTTCACGTAACTAGCAGCGCATCGGGCGGAAATAGAACCTAAGGTTTTCGTAAGAGTGTACTCCCCTCTGCACCCAGTTCCAGCGGAATTTGGAAGACTTGGTCTTAATCAAGTAACGAGCCGCGACAAGTTCATCCCGAAACCTCTTATGCCTTCAATCATTTAGCCATTTCACCGATATTTCACCCGCATTTCACCGCTGTTGCATTGCTGTTGTAAGTGTCCTGCTGCACACTCCCGCACATTCGTCCACGGTGTGGGCAGTGGGGCTCGAGGCTTCATAACGGCATTTTCAAGTTCTACCTTCGAGAATTGAAAAACGAGCATGTACCACATGAGAGATGTCTATCCAGCCGGTCGCGGACTCTCCGCGGTGCCGTCTCGGCCCTTCGAGACCGCTGTACCGAGGAGACGTGGATCTTCTGAACCTCACTCGCTGGGAGAGCCGAATCTGCAAACTTTCCCCAAGTCCAACCTACAAGGAGGATGTTATGAAGAAACTCGTACTGTTCGCCTGCATTCTGTTAGTCTCCGTGGCTTCGGCCTATGCTCAATTCACGTTCACCAGCATCGACTGTCCTGGATCTACAGCCACCTCAACTCGCGGCATCAACAATCACGGCGAGATTGTTGGCAGGGCCAGGATAGGCGGACAACATGCAGTGCTCATCAAAGACGGCCAATGCACTTTACTTGCTCCAACCACCGTTCTGGGTACACATTACAGCGAAGCCTGGAAGAATAACGATCGCGGCGACGTGGTCGGGATTTTCATCGGCGACGACGGATTCGTCCATGGATTCTTCCTCAGCAAGAAGGGTGTGCTGACGACTCTCGATTTTCCCGGTGCCAACGACACTTATGCTTATGGCATCAACGAATCGGGCACGGTCGTCGGTAGCTGGGATCTTTGTTGCGACTCGATGGGGAACCTTCTCGCAACGCACGGTTTCACCTGGGATGGCGGCAACTTTACGCAAGTAGACTATCCTTATCCCCCTCCCGGCTCCGGGGACACAAGCGTAAATGGCATCAACGCCCGTGGCGACTGGGCGGGCGAATGGGACACTGGTCCTACTGCTAGTGTTGGCCATGGGTTCGTCCGCTCGAAGAAGGGTCAGTTCATCAGCTTCGATGTTCCGGTAGCCGGAGCTACGCTTACTCAGGCGGACGACATCAACGCGAATGGTCAAATTCTCGGGGTGTACGTTGATGCCGGCGGTATGGAACATGGATTCCTTGAAGTGGGCGCGACGTTCACCAGTATCGACTACCCAGGTGCGGCGCTCACGTCGGCTTGGGGCATCAACAGCAGTGGCCAGATCGTCGGCAACCACTATGGCTCTGATGGCGTAGCGCACGGCTATCTGGCAGTCAGCAAGTAAGTCCGAGAGGGCTAGCCGGTCTTTGGCACTACCACTGGAGAAGGCTGCCCCTCGATAGAGCGAAGGAGTTGTAAAGGACGAAACTTCCTGCTGTATTCGGCCGGCATCCTGATTGGGTGTCGGCCTTTCTTATTGCACAGCAAGATGGGTATCCACTTCACTCAGGTACCCCCAATAGGTTGTGGCCAGGCATCCTTTGATGTGCAGCCTGAGCCACCGCTTCGGGTTCAACCTGAGTCAAGTGAATACCCCGACACAGTAGGACTGATTAGGCTAGCTATCTCGGTTTGAACGGGAAAATCGCACAAACCTGCTGACCACTTTGAAGTCCTCAAACGCAATGCGCGGTGAACGGGCACAAGAATGCCGGGGAAGATTCCCCGGCATCTCGAATGAAGCAAAAGCTAACTACGGGTTAATCTTGCGGCGCAGCAGGCCCGCGAGTCCGAGCACGCCGCTGCCCAACAGGATGAGGCTGGAAGGCTCAGGCGTCGTGCCACCACTGCTTATGTACACGCCGTCGGAGAAAGTTTGGAAAACGCCTTGGGTATTGGCGTTGGTGAAGTTGGCGCCGAAGAACTCAGAGTTAAAGAACTGCTCGTTGCTGGTCTGCGTGCCAACGGAGTTGAGGCCGAAGGTGTTGCTGTTGAACGAGCGGCCAGGGTCGTTGGGATCGTTAGGCACAACGGTGAACCAGTACATTCCGGCACCGAGGTGCACGTTCAGGCCGCTGACCAGGTTCTCGTACTCGGTAAAGCCGAAACCGCTGCGACCAGTGGCCGTCACGGTGTCGGCTGTAAGTCCGGATGCGATCAGGGTCCCGCCATTGCCTTCTGACACTCCGCTGCGGATTTCCCAGTAGGCATCCGCCGGCGCGAGGGTCATCAGGTCATTGGAGAACAACCCCGTGACCGTGACCCCCGAGCCGCCCACAAGAAAGTTCTGGTAGGTGGCTGCGCCGTAGGGACTGCCGCCCACGATGGCGTCAGTCTCGTTGGCCAGACCGTTCGCGTTAGGGTTGTTGGGATCAAAGTCGCCGCCGTAGAAATACAGTACGCTGCTGGCATTGGCGGCAACCGTCAACAACAGCAGAGTGGCGAGCAGCGAAGCAAACGCAATCTTCCTCATTTCAGTTTCCTCCTCCAAAAGTGTGATCGAGTAGTCCTCAACGATCCGCTTCTCGGTGAATCGGGCAATATTTGTGTAGCAATTCGATCGCCAATCACAAGGCATTGCACCGGTGCGACTTAGAGGCGAAAGCTCTGACGTCGGACGCAAACGTTTGCACTACGTAAGGAACCAGGTTCTCAAGTTCCACATCCGGCCGATCCGGCTGTTTGAGAATCGCCCTGCCGATACTGGCGTTGATGCCCCGCGCCTCCGAGTCAGGACGTGCTGACCCCATGGCCGGTCGTCGAGTTGCTGGGACAAGAAGATGAAAAATGCTCGGAACCGGAGACGATTCTGGTGTATAGTGTTTGCCGCTTGGCTAGAGCAGTTCCAAGCCAAAGCAGAAGGCTTCATCGGGCCACTACACATCCCAACACGGCTAGGGAGATTCTCTATGCGCAAGACGCTGGTTTTTCTAGTGCTCCTGCTTTCGGCTGGCTGTTTGCTGGCGCAGGACAATATGGGTAAGGCTGCCGACACCCAGAGCACCATCCAAGGGTGCCTTTCGAGTGCCAGCAGTCGCTATTACCTAACTGACAGCAGCGGAACGAAATACGAGCTTTCCGGCTATGCCAATAAGCTCAAGAACCACGTGGGTCACGATGTCGCAATCACCGGCATAGATTCGGTGAAGACAACCAGTACTACGCAGCAGGGTGCGGCGTCCACCGCCCACCAGCAACACGTTTTCCGGGTGAAGAGCATTAAGCACATTGCTGACACCTGCACCACAAAGTGAGGCTGCCAAGAAATTAATAGAAGTAGAGACTTGAATTCGCCTAGAGGACAAGTTGGCCGAAGACCTCTACGTCATCCAACTGACTGGCTTCGCCCATCTCAGTTCGACTTCGGAACTGGTCCACCACTCTTGTGCGCCGCATCACCCAGCGGTCGCGCACCCGATGCAGCGACTGCCGCCCTATCGGCCCGCTCTCTGAGCAGCGGGCGCTTGACGGCGGCGCTGAAAGACAAAGCACGATTTCTAGAGGAGCCGGCTCACCATCGAGCGATGCGGCAGGGCCAACCCGGCATTGTAGCTGTCGTAACATCGCGTGGGTGTTGAAAAAGTCACTGAGTTGGTGCTTGTGAACGCGGTGCAGGAACGTTATAAGCAGACGAGAGTTCCTGATGCTGTGCTGGATCGCCATTCTCGGAGGCTTGCTAGTCATGATGGGACAACACTCCCGTTCCGAATCTCTGTTTTATTACTTCCGCCTGGAAGATCACATCCCTGAGAACCATCTGCTGCGCCTGATCGATCGCCACATCAGTTTTGCTTTTGTGCGCGAGCAGCTGCGCGATTCCTACAGCGACACCGGTCGGCCGTCGATTGATCCGGAAGTACTGTTGCGCATTCTTTTGCTGGGCTATCTGTACGGCATCACCAGCGAGCGGAAGTTGGTGGAAGAGTTGCGTATGCATCTGGCGTGGCGCTGGTTCACCGGCTTGGGCTTCGACCAGGAGATTCCTGATCACTCGACGTTCTCCAAGAACCGGCATGGCCGCTTTCAGGAGTCGGATCTGTTTCAGGAGATGTTCGAGCGCATCGTCGACCAGTGCATCAGCGCGGGTTTAGTCAACGGTGAACACATGTCGGTCGACGGCAGCTTCATCCCGGCGAACGCCAACAACCACAGCCGTATCCCGCGCCAGCAGCTGGCAGAAGCGGCGCAGGTGAAGCGCACCGTGCGTGAGTACCTGACGGAGATCGAGCAGGAGAACGGCGATGGCGAACCGGTACATCAGCAAGACAAGGTATCGACGACCGATCCGGATGCCACCTACTTGAGCAAGGGCAACCGAGCTGCGGAGCTGGGCTATTTTGATAACTACCTGATCGACAACTCCAGTTGTGTGATTGTGGGGGTGCAGGCGACCGCCGCGCGATTAAGCCAGGAGAGTGCTGCGGCGCGGGACATGATCGAGCGTCACCGCGAACGACACGGCCGACTGCCGCAGAGCCTGGCGGCCGACAACACCTATGGCAACGGGGAACTGCTGCAATGGCTCGATGACCGCGGTATCACGCCTTATATCCGGGTGAAAGAAAATCCTCTGGCGAAGAGCGACCTGTACGGGATCGAGAAGTTCACCTACATGCCCGAAGAGAACTGCTATGTCTGTCCCGCAGGCAAGCCACTGAAGTACGTGGGCATCAACCAGCTGAACCGCACCCACCTTTACTACTCGACGCCGAAGCGTTGTCGCGGATGCTCGCAGAAGGACCAGTGTACGCGCGGGAAGTACCGCACCATTGCCATCCACACCTGTGAAGCGGCACGGCAGCGAGCGTATGCCGTGGCGAAAACTCCGGGGTTCGCACCGGCGCAACGCGCGCGCCGCAAGGTGGAGGCGCTGTTCGGAGAACTGAAGAACCAGATCGGACTGCGACGTCTGCGGCTGCGCCGAATGCGCTTCGTACGCGAACAGTTCTACCTGGCAGCGGCGGTTCAGAACCTCAAACGACTGGTGCGGTTCCTTAGCTTGGCACCGCAACCGGCACCCGAAGTGATCTGAGAATCGAGACCCATAGAAAAGAGGAGAACAAAAATCCGCATCGCAGGGACAAACGCGTGCTCTGAAAGGGAGTTTTTCAACACCTACTCGCCATTACACAAGTAATCCAAGCACGTGGGGGCGATGTGCTTTGCGCTATCAGCGCCCCGACGTTGCACAGTGTGCACTTCTAATATGGTTCAATACAATGTAGGGAGTACATATGCTGTATTGATGCGGCTCCTCCGATCCCCCTGCAATGGCCCAAATCAAGCGGAAATAGCCGATTTCCGTAAAGAATCCATCTGTTTGAGCCATTCAATGAGCTGGTTCCATCTCAAACTTGTTTGGGCTGACAAGCACTAGCGCTCAACAGCAGCCGGCGTACACTCAAAACGCTGGGGCTATCTGTAGCGGATGATTGCGTGGCAATGCCCACCGGATCTCATTCTCTTCACCTTAGGGGCAAAAGTGCCCCACGAGGGGTACACCACAGCCAGTGGGGCATGCGCGTCTCGGGTGTTCAAAAAACCTTCCGCTGACGGCCCTCGTAAGCAGTTGATTCTGTTGAGGGCGATGTGGCAATTCGGCGTGCTCAAGAAGCAACTGGTTTTTGAACACACGGTTGAGAAGCGTTACGACACTTGATCGCAAGCGCCCTAAAGCGGGAAGTTCTCAACTCCGGGATAGCTGACCATCCGGACGGCACCCTAATCCGACACTTCCTAGAAGATGGTTTCTTGGGAGTTTGGTAGAACTCGTCCATTTGTCAGGTTTGCCGACTATACGACCAAGTGGTTTCTGAGGAGGGCGTATCTGGGGGTGATCGGCACAACAGCCACGCTTCCCCAAGGCGGCTTCGGGCCCAGAATAGGTTCCTATGTTCCCACATTCGCCAACGCCACAATTGCAGATATTCGGCGCATGCCCTGTGAGGAAGGACGATTGCGCTGTGAGTGTACATTGGTAGATGAGTCAAACTTTACTTTTTTCGATAGGAAACCGCGGCGACGGTGCAATAGCCATCGTTCTGGCCGTGCAGTAAAGCACGTTGCGCGGCATTATTCTGTTTTAGTCTGAGCCCGACTTATGCCTTCCGACCCACAAAACCACGCTCGTTTTATCGGCGAAGTGATCAAACTCGTCACCGGCACGAGCTTCATTGTGATCGGCCTAGTGGCACTTGTGGTCGCCGGCATCCGCCGCCGCGCAGCCGGAGTGCTGGCCGTTTTCTGGCTCGGCGTCTGGAGCGCCATCTACGGCATCCAGAGTGTCAGCGACTGCTCGTTTCTGGTGGCACTCCTGCCTCACGGGATGCAGGTGTGTGTTTCCTACTTACACGCCTTGGTCACGTATTTGGTCCTGGTCGCCGGTTTGCTCACCTTCCGCGAACTTTGCGTGGGCAGGCTCCGTCAGTTCACGACGCTTCTTGCCCTCACCGCCCTTCTCATTGCCGTCTTCAGCATTGGCCGTTTTGTATTGACCGGCGAGGAGTACTGGCTCCTTGGGCTAAACAACTTTGTCGCTGCCGTCGGTCTCCTCGTTTTGCTGATCTTCTTTCTAGTGCCCAGCCTTGGCCGAAAGTACACACTGATCAGTAATCGCCGCGTCATGCTGGCCGGGGCTATCATTTTTGGCCTGGAGGCCCTCTTCACCAACATCGTCCGGCCTTTGGGCTACCAGATTTACGCCATCTGGGGCGACCTTGGATTCTTCGTTCTTATCCTCTCGCTCGGCTATGTCGCCATGCAGCAGGTCTACGTCGGCGAGCGCCGCCTGCAGTCCATCGAGAACGAACTGGCCATCGCCCGCCAGTTACAGTTCGCTATCCTGCCCACGACAACTCCCCATGTCCGTAGCCTGCGGATCGCCGCCGTATACGAGCCCATGACCGCCGTCGCCGGCGATTTCTACGAATACTTGCCGGTCGATGATTACCGCGCCGGCTTTCTGGTTGCCGACGTCTCCGGCCACGGCGTGCCCGCCGCCCTGATCGCGTCGATGATCAAGGTCGCGGTCCAGTCTGTCGCCGCCTGCGCGGCCGATCCGTCCGAGCTTCTGCGCCGTCTCGGCAACATACTCTCGGGCCAACTGCGCGACCAGTTCGTCTCCGCCGCCTATCTCTGGATCGACAGCGAAACCCGGATTGCGCGCTACTCCGCCGCCGGACACCCTCCGCTGCTGTGCTGGCGCGCCGCCGACCACTCGCTCGCGCGCATCGAGAGCAACGGCCCGTTGTTCGGAACGCCTTGTGCCCCCGACTTTCCCGTGCGCGAAATCCCTTTCGCGTCGGGCGACCGCTTCCTGCTATACACCGATGGCCTGAGCGAACCGGAAAACGCAGCAGGCGAATCATTCGGCGATCACAGAGTCAAGCAGGTCCTGCGCGACAATGCTTCGCGTCCGGCCGCTGAGCTGTCATTGTTGCTTCTCAATGCAGTCCGCGCCTGGCAACCCGCCTCCACACCTCAGCAGGACGACATCACTTTCATTGTCATTGATGCTCTTTAGACGGTTTGCCATGGCACGGCAACTCAGTTTCCCACCAACAAGTCGCCGACTGCGCCCGCGAGAACTTCTTGCGCACTACAACTTCGCCGCAGTGGAGCCCCACCAGATGAAAAACCCTCTTCCCTAGAACAATGCCGATCGTGAGTATCTCCATGGGATACCTCCTCCCCTCCTCCGTCCGTTTCGGGGGACACAGCGGACCATCCCATTAACGGCATTCTGAGAGATTGCTCTCGTGAAGGCCGCGTTATGTCAACTTGACAATTAACGTCCATCCCGGACTTCTGGCGGAACCGGATATGTACTGGTAAACGCCCTAGCATCCATCGATTGCGAGTTTCCGAAGGAAAGATCGCCTTCGCAGGAGCCGGATTCCTCCCGAGTCACCGGCTGCTTTTCACAATCCAGAAGCCATCAGCTAGTTTAGTTCGGGCGAAGTCCGATTCTCCGGGGAATGCCAAACCTCTAGTGCCTGATTCGAATTCGGCGTCAAATGGGACGCCTAGGCCTCCAAGGAGCTTCCCTTCCTGATTTCGAACCTCTCTACAGACCCCTACTGTGGTTTGCGTGTCAGCGGCTTGCCAATCGCGAGCAGGAAGATGGCATTCTTGCCTTTCGCGTGCGGCGAAAAGACGTTAATCACGTCATCATCGAAGAAGGTGAGTCCGGTTGCACCCAGGCGCTGAGCATACGCTGCTAGGTACATCCTGCCGCCGATGGCACCCGCCTCCAACTGGACGGCACGGTAGCCGCGGTTCCCGTATCGCTCCAGGATGCGATTCAAATCGGCGAGAAAGAAAATATCCACGCAGGCGTCCGCAGGAAGGTTCTGCTCCAGCCCAAGATGGTAGGCCCCAGCGCGAAACTCACCGTCGTTCAAAAGCTCCAGGGTGTTCCGTTCACGCTGGAGGAAGTAAGCGCCAGGCTTGAGCCCCTGCACCGAATGCACGATCAGGTAAAGATCATTGAGCTGCGCATCGGGAGGGTCAAGAAAGTCAGCCGGAAGACCTCGCGTGGCGCGGTCGAAAATGGTTGAGAGTTGTGCCAGCGTAATGGATGCCGTCTTATCGAACATTCGGGTAGATCCACGGCGCAGGATTACCTGCTCGATCGTGTCCTTCGGTTGTTCTTCTTCCGGAAGCGGCTGGAGGCGAACCGCGTTGCCGGCCGGAGCGGAAGATGGAAGGATCTTCTTCGTCGCCCGCCACTGCGGCACCTCATCTTCGGACTCAAGCAAAGACGCATCGTGCATCTCAAGCATAGCGGGGTATTCGACCTCACACTGCGAAAGCGGGATCGTCTTCAAGACGAGCGCTGAAGCCTGTCTCGGGGCTGGAAGCGACCTCTCCGATGTGCGGCCGATCGGTACCAGGCACAACGAAACCTCACGCCGCGTATCAAGATCAAGCAGGCGGTTCACCTCAGCATCCACAAATCCAAGTACGATCTCGGCCGACAGTCCCGAAGCCGAAGAAACGGCCAGCATGTTCGCCAGCAGCGTGCCATTGTCCCAACCGAAATGGCGATAGGTGCGCGCCTGGTACTTCCAGGCGTTTCGCCAGTACGTTCCGGTGCAGACGATCGTAGCGGGCGCGTGAGCCACGGTGGGTTCCATCGCCGTCGCCTGCGCCAGGTTTCCGCGAAAATCACCTTTTCGAAGAAGCTGCAGCGATACATCCGCAGGATTGAAGTGATACACACCAGCATCCAGGCCCGCCAAATCGCCAGTCACGACGTATAGCTCAATCTCGTAGAGAGCCCCCGTGCAAGCGGCGGCGCGAAAGTAAAGTTCTCCGCCTGGATATGCGCGCTGTCTGGTAATCCCCGCCGAGAAATAGAGGATGCGGGCCAGATCCTGGAGATTTGGCATCGAATCACCCGGCGACATGGGCACCGGCTCTGAGATCGCGGACAATGCAGCGACCCCTGTTTGCGACACGTCCTGCGGCAGCGGAAACGACTCTATTTCCGGATAGATTTTGAAGGGTAGCGGCCGATTCGCCCAGTCCAGGAAGTGCGGATTGTTACGAATACTCCAGTAAGAGTGCTTCGTGCCATCGTGATATTTCCAAGCCGCGTGGATGTCACGGTTGCTCATCGGTCTACGTCAGACTAGCACCTGAGCCGGAACGCGGAGGCGAGCAACCAGCGACTGCGGATCGTGCCTGGATCGTGACATCCTATACGTCCGAGGGCACCACTCCGATTATCGATCGGTGGTATGGAGGTCGATGCCGGCAATGGCACTCGCGAGGGCATTCGACGGCTTGCCCAATTACCCCTGCGAATCTATCCCCGCTAAGTCCTTGATATTGCGGCACACGAGATCATGCGGTTCGCCTGCCCACAAACAGTAGATTTCCGCTCGTTAGTTAGAATCACGGCCTGCGCTCCGGGTAAGTAAACCGCGGCGCTCTGCCTTATCCCCAGACCCTCTCTCGGACGGGAGACGCACGACGGTGCAGTGGACCACCGCAGCGCCCGCCTCCCGCTGCCGCCGGTGGCACCTTTTGAGTTTTTGACTGGGCTACACCGCTGGAGGGCGAGTTTTCCTTTGCGAAGACCTTTGTTTCCAAGGCCAATGTACGCCTGTTCCCATCCCCCTGCGATTTTACACAGTGTTCGTTACGTAGAAAGTTGGTGCTGTTTGTAATTGTTGTAATTGGATTTCAGTATAGCTCGCATTAGACTGCAGTGAGTTTGAATTAGATTGCAGTGAGTCCGGCGAGTCAACCACAGAACCCAAGGGGGTTCAACTCCTCTCTCCGATCGATTCTTTGGGTGACTCCGCCGGTGCCGACTTGCTCCTAAATGCCACCTCATTGCAGAGCTGACTCCCAAATCAATCTGGTCCAACTCCTGTCTGGCATCAGGCGGTTGAGGTGTCACTGCCGGAAGTAGCTAAGGATGTGAGTGATCGGACGATCAGTCGGCAGATTCCGTGACCGAACTGGGCGCCGATTGAGGAAGGAGTTGTAAGCAAGAAGGCGTCAACCCCCTACCTGTGACAGCCATCACAGACAGCGATCTGCCGAATGAGATACGCTGTCACTCGCTTTGGAAGAGTAATTCTGCGTCGCCCCCAACGATTCACTCCCGTCGGGGGCGTTTTCGTTACGAGTGGAGACAATCGCTTTCTGTGACGGCGGTCACCGTGCTGTCATGATGTGGAGTCATATCAGTAGTTTTCGAGGGGTGTCGGGTTCAACGGCGATTCTTGCGGCAGCCGGAGAAAGTAAAAGTCAATCGTTCTGGCGCGCAGATCGGGAACAGCGAACAAAGCGGCGTCATTTGCACCGCGAAAGGACTGGTGGAGGTTCGCGCGCCGATCCAGAGAACATCAACACCAGCTTTCAGACATTCCTCCACATGAGTTGGTTTTGCAGCTTCCGTAGCAACCGGCAACCTTGCAGCATTCCCCCCTTGTTCAGGACAAATCCAACGCTGGATAGAGCTTTAGAATCAATCTCAATTGGCATTTCTCCCGAATCTCTTGGAACTACAAAGGACTGATGCCGGCACGCGCAAAGAACCACAGTACGGATTGCGTGCGGCGGTATACGGCGGCAGCGAGGCGGCCGGGGTGGCGAAGGAGCTTTTGGGTTGCGATTACTGTCATCCGGTACCGGCGTACACCTTTGGGAAGTTCGGTACGGTGGCGTATAACCAGAGGCGTGCAGAATCGTGGCGCGGGGCATTTATCACCAAGCCGGTCGGAAGATACGGCTACTCCGGTCGGACCTGGGAGACGGTTGATGGGCGCTACCACATCAAGAGGGGTCAAAGTTGCTGAGCACGGAAACGTCACAGTAACCTCTTCCTAATCGAAGGTTCTTGCGCACGACTGGCTTCGGCGGACCAGCTAACGGAGTCAAACAACAACTGGGTGCCGGTGGCCGCAGCCTACTCGACGGCGAAGCCCCTTACTCTGGCCTGGCAATGGATGCAGCGGTAATGTCTACGGTCACGCTGTCTCCATCGCAGCGATTCAGGCTGAAAAGGAGACTCCTGCCGAGACCTACCTTGTGCGCAATAGCGTTCACCGCAGAAGTACGGAGATTGCCCATGCTGGAGATTGGAACCACGGCGGAAGTCGCATTCGTTGCCGACGACGACGATATGGCCAGTTCGTTTTGTGTTGCGGAACAAGATGTTTTTCCGCAGGTTTTTTCTACCGCGCGGATGATCGCTCTGATGGAGACGGCGGGCGCGCGGGCCCTGAGGCCGCTGCTCCAACACGGCCAGCTTTCGGTCGGAGTGATGGTCAACATCAAGCATCTGGCAGCCACGCCCAACCACACCCAGGTTTTCGCCCAAGCCACGTTCCTCGGCATGGAAGGCAAACTCTACAAGTTCAAGGTCGAAGCCTTCGATCCTGGGGGCAAAATTGGCGAAGGTGAGCACACCCGCGCCATTATTAGTACGGAACGGCTGGCGCAAGGAGCGAAGGCTCGTCTCCAGCCCACCGGGGCACAACCGGGCGCGGCGGGAGCCGAAGGAAAAGGCCGATAGCGCGAAAAAGAAGGAATTCATGAATTACAGAACTCTGGGGAAAATCCGGCATCAAGCTTAGCGAGATTGGCTATGGATCGTGGGGCCTCGGGAAGTCGATGTGGATTCGTCTCGCTTGATCGCAATAGAATGGCTGTGCATACGGAGGCATCCATGTCTGAAGTTGTCTACGCGTCTAACGTGCGCATTGAGCGCATCAAGGGCCCCCTACGCCGGGCCTATCTGCCGGGCGAACCGCAGCCTGTGCTGTTCAGCGTCCATGGCGGAATCGCCAAACATTACGGCATAGACGAGAGCCGCTTGCCGGAGCCTCACGCCGCCACGATCGACTACGTCATCGCCGCTCTCGGCGGTTGAATGCTCGGCACCCTTGCTGGCGCGCTGGATGCGCGCAAGATTAATGCCCAGGAAGGCCGCCTTAGTTGCGAGGTCTGGGGTGAAGTGGAGGACGACGGAGGAGTGCTCGTCATCAAACGTGTGCACGTGAAACACACTTTGCGCGCCGAAGAGCCTGATACCGTGCGAGACACCGTGGAACGCGTCCATGGTGTCTACGCCCACAGCTGTCCCGTGTACCGCTCGCTCAGCCCAGCATTCCCAATCACGTCGAGCATTGAGATCGTGCCAGAGCACGCGGTAGCCGTGCTGTGAGCCGTTGGGAGTCCCTGCTGACGCACTCCGAGTGGGAAAAGTGGGGCGAAGTGCCGCATGACTACGTCCTGCTAAGGGAAGACGCCGTGGTCGGCGAGCAGGAGCTGATCGAGTTCTGCCGCGCGCGCCTGGCACTTCAAATTTCCGAAAGCGGTACACTTTGGTCCTTGCCCAAAACGTCGACCAGCAAGATCCGCAGGAACGCGCTGCGGCAACAATCGCGCGCCGCAGGCGAAGGAGCTTCGTGATGTCTGAATCGCAAACCACCACCGCCGTTGCCAAGTACCAGAGCATCCTGTTCGACACCGAAGGACAGATTGCGATTGTGACCCTGAACCGGCCACAGCGGCGCAATTCCCTGTCGCTGGAGTTGATGACGGAGCTGATCGATTGCCTGGTTGAAATTGGGCGCGATCGTACACAGCGAGTCGTACTGTTGCGGGCGGCAGGCAAAGTCTTTTCCTCAGGTCACGATTTGAGCGAGATGGTGGGACGCGATATCAACGAGTACCGCCAGGTGTTCGATGTCTGCACGGAGCTGATGACGCGGGTGCAGTCGATTCCGCAGCCCGTCATCGCCGAGGTGCAAGGCATTGCCACCGCAGCCGGATGCCAGTTGGTGGCGAGCTGCGATTTGGCGGTGGCCTCCGACCAGGCGGCGTTTGCTACCCCCGGCGTGAAAATTGGACTCTTCTGCACCACACCCATGGTTGCGCTCAGCCGGGCGGTCGGACGCAAGCGGGCGTTGCAGATGCTGTTGACCGGCGAGATGATCGACGCGGTGACAGCGGCGGAATGGGGACTGATCAACCTGGTCGTTCCTGCCGCCGAACTGGCGGAGCAGAGCCGCAAACTGGCCGCGCGCATTGCCGAAGCCAGCTCGTTAACCGTCGCACTGGGCAAGCAGGCGTTCTACACCCAGATTGATCTCGACCAGCCGAAAGCCTACGCCTATGCCAAAGAAGTGATGAGCATGAATTCGCTTGCCGCCGACGCCCAGGAGGGAATCTCAGCATTTCTGGAGAAGCGGCGTGCGTGTTGGACGGGGAAATAGAGTACTCCGCAGTGCTGAACTCTCAAATGCGCTTAGAGTGGATCTCCAACGTGGCTACGACTTCGAGGGGATGAAAATTCTGCGGAATCCTGCGACACTTATCGCACCTGGTAACGCAGTATGAGTCAAAAAGGTTCGACACGCTCCAAGCAGACCCCCCCGCATCGCTGGGGAAGGTGAGGCCAGCGTCCATCCTTACGTCCTATCGTTCCAGTTAGAGCATTTCTATCGATGCTGGCGATGCCATTGGATGATATGTTCCGCACAGAATCCTGACGAACTCGTGTCCTGGGGGCATGCCCCGACGCGAGAACTGGCTGAAATGGCAGCGGAAAGCGAGTTAGAGAAGCTGGCGTCGGTCTGAGACGGGGACCTAACGGGTGAGTTCGTCGTCCGCTAGGCCGCACGTTGCAGACGTCGGCAAGGGACGATGCCGCCCGAAGCAGAAAGCTGCCGACAACACGGCTGATAGCGACTATCGGCGTCGTAGGGGACAGACCTATCTTGACGCCGGGCGTCGCGAATCCTGTTTGGTCTAA
The DNA here is from genome assembly GCA_963737435.1 of uncultured Acidobacteriaceae bacterium. GTDB lineage: Bacteria > Acidobacteriota > Terriglobia > Terriglobales > Acidobacteriaceae > Bog-257. The sequence goes on from CAVTSI010000007.1 coordinate 288,574, forward strand.
GGCGACGCCGAGATCGCATGTCGCCACCCGATGTGAATAGCTGGCGCGGCGCGCAGCGTCTGGTGTATCCGGCAGAAGTTGTAATACGCGAAGTGCAGAGCACGAGCGGCTTTCAGATTGTCCAGCTTCCATGCCCCGAAATTCGCGGCTCCAAAGAACGGGCTTTAGCCCCGGCTAGACACGAGACAAGGTTCTTGAAACACGCCTAAAGCAATTCAGACCACATCTCGCAGAGCCCGACTCGCTTCTACCTTGCGCCGGGGGTCGAGCCGGACTTCGCAGCTGGAGTTCTCCCTTGAATATTCAACGCTTCCTCATGGATGTGTTCAAAGAGGTCCCGCACAAAGCTTTCCGACAGATGCCGTCTGACGCCGGACCGGGTCCTGTCTTGCAGTATGTGTTCCCACCTTTCCGGCTGAAATAGCGATATGTTGTGGTTCCGCTTCCAGATTCCAATACGCTTGACACATTCCATTCGTTTGGCAAGAAGTGCGATCACGTCGTGGTCAATGGCATCGATTTCCTTTCGTAGAAGTTTTATCAACTCAGGAAGCTGCGTCGGGCCACTCGAAGACACAGACTGCAGTTTGCTAATGAGTCTGCCATATTGTGCCGGCGTCATTTGTTGTCCGGCGTCACTAAGGGCAGTACGGGGCGCACAATGGACTTCAACCATCAGACCATCGAAAAGAAAGTCGATCGCCTGTTGCGCTACCGCCATGACGTACCTCTGCTTGCCGCAGATGTGACTAGGGTCGCATATTAATGGCAGATGGGGCAGGCGTCGGCGTAACTCGATGGGGATTCTCCAAATGGGTTGATTACGATACAGGCTTTCCCTATAAGTGGAAAAGCCCCTGTGTACTGCCATGATCTTTGTGATTCCTGCTTTGTTGATCCTTTCAATGGCTCCGATCCACAACTCGATATCCGGGTTCATGGGATTCTTGATCATGACGGGGATATCCACGCCCCGCAGGGCATCGGCGATCTCCTGGACCGCGAAAGGACTGGTGGAGGTTCGCGCGCCGATCCAGAGAACATCAACACCAGCTTTCAGACATTCCTCCACATGAGTTGGTTTTGCAGCTTCCGTAGCAACCGGCAAGCCGGCAGCGTTCCCCGCTTGTTTCAGCCATGCCAGCCCTCTGGCCCCAACGCCTTCGAACGAGCCGGGACGGGTGCGTGGCTTCCACACCCCACCTCGTATGAGGGTGACCTCATATGCTGAAAGCTGCATGGCCGTCCGCAGCATTTGCTCTTCTGATTCCACGCTACATGGTCCGGCAATCAGGAACTTCCTATCCACGGGCATGTTCCATTCAGAAAGCCGCTTAATGATTGGTTCCAGTGCCATAGTCGCCTCGTTTTTCTGCTAAATGCCTAAGAGCGCGGCTGGTGATAACGACGGAAGTCATTTTAGACATTCTTAGCAGGCCGTGGTGCAAGCAACTGATTTTTGGCACGGCCAGCGGCGTGTTCGGCTGCGCGGTCCCGCTAAGGATTTCGCGCGGGACATTGAGTTTCGGTTTCCGTAAAGTCGATTCCGAGCCTCCGGGCGCGTGCGCAGGAAATAAACGAGCAAAAGAAGCACGCCACACCGGTTTCTCCACTCCCGCGGCGTTCCCGCACCCAGCGCCTGGCGCAGGATTAGACTCAGGTTGAACGCTCCCACGTGGATCAGTTGCCGCTTCAGAATGTTCTGGTGTCCGCGCAGATGCGTGCGCCTCATGCCGCCGGTGTCGTAGCAGTGCGCGAAGCTGCGTTCCACCAACTCGCCGCGTCGCCGCAGTAAGCTCTTGCCGTAGTCGCAGCGCACTCGCCGCCGATTCTGGTAGACCGCCTGCTGTTCCAATTGCTTGCCCTGCCAGTTACGTCGCCCTTTTTGTTGCTTCTCCAGAATGTAGCTGCGCACCTCGTAACTCTTCACCCGCTCCACTACCGCGCCGCTGTGGTAGCCCTTGTCGGTGACCAACTCTTCGATTCCCTGGACGTTGACCTGCGGTTTCTCGTCGGGCCGCTGCTCCGCCTCCCGTCCGACTAACGCCGCCACCGCCATCCCGGCCTCGCTCAGCGTTTCCTCCAGCGTCGTCGTGTCGCCCTGATCGGCGCCTTGCAGCGTCACCGCCACCACCGCGCCGGTGTCCAGATCGACCGCGTGTTCAGCCTTGTGCGCCAAGAGGGTACGCCCGTCTTTCATCTTCGCAATCCGCGCATCCTCGTCCGCAGGACTCTTCCACTCCTCATTCGACATGCGCTTCTTGCGGTTGCGGTCCAGTCGCGCCAAGTCTTCCCGCGTCGGCGTTGCGATGCCCGAAGCCTTGGCCAGTCCGCGCAGAAACTCCTCGTAGTTCTCGTCCGTGTCGCGCCGCACGATCGCCCGCATCGCCGCGTTGGCTTCCAGCGTCGTGGCATCGATGGCGATCCGCTGGCCCTTCAGCAATCCACGATCGGCCAGCACCCCCAGCACCCAGCCGAACACTTCCCCATGCGTGTCCAGATCGATCAGCCGCCGCGTGCTCGAAATCGTCGAGTGGTCTGGCGTGTACTCGTCCAGCGCTATGCCCACAAAGCGCCGCAGCGCCAGCGAATCCGCCAACCGCCAGGCGATCCCACGCTCGCTGTCGATGCCCTCGAAATACCCGATCAGCAGCGACCGGAAGTAGATCCCCGGCGCCAGCGACGGCCGCCCGTACTTCGCCGCAGAGAACTTGGCACACCGCCCCTCGACAAACTCGTCGGAGCGCTGCGCCTCCAGCAACTCGTTCAGACGCTGATAGAACGGATGCCCCGGAGCCGACGCCAGCTCCGTGTGCGCAATCCAGATGTCCTCTTGCTTCTCCCGCTGCTTACGCGTTCCCATTGCCATGCCCGCATTGTAGGAACAACCGCTGTGGATCGTTCAACTATTTCGTGCACGCATCCAGACTTGCACCACGGCCTGTTAGGGACCGCTTTCTCGATGTGACCACGCTGACCAGTAAAGCGGAGAGCAAAGAGTACATTGGCGTCATGGCTGATTACGTCTGCTGTTTTTCCACTGGGTGCGGTTCCGAGACCCCAAAGGCGTATCATGCGCCTTGTGGAGGGATGAGATGTCTGAGGAGGAAGTTGCAGCCTGTTTAGTGAAGCGTCTGAAAAAACAAGCAAAGCAGCACCAAGCCAAATCGAAAGTGCTTGATGGCAAACTCAAGAGATTAACCGCTCCGCAGCGGTGGGAGGAGTTGGAGGCGTGGATCAAGAAAACTGTTGATCTGACGAACAAAGGAACTCATGCGGAAGCGGTGAAAGTTTATACAATCGGCCGAAACGAAATGCGCGTAGATGCCGTATATCGCGGCCGAAGACATTCCGCCCTAGTATGCTTCACCCCGGGCAATGGAAATGTCGCTTACGCAATAGACGGAGCGGAGGCAGATGAATTCCTATTTCGGAGCGGCGGGGAAGAGGTATCAACCGAGGATCTCGGTAAGGGAATTCTTCACAGACTGTTGGGGATCGTTTAGACGATTCCGCCCGCTTTCCTGAGAAGCTTAGAACACCGGACATGATCGAAAACACGGAACTCAGGGATAAACCGGCTCCCGATGTGGCTAATCGCGCCCTTGGCACCGAGGGAGGGTCGATTGGATACTGATTGATCTCGGTGTCAACTCAGAAATATCAAATCAGCCAGTGTGCATAGCCGAAACGCTCCACACTTTTGGCACCCTTCGAGCCGTTCGTACCGCCAACCTTTATCGAAAACTTCTCGTCTCAAGTCTTCTAGTTGAGCAGTGGCTGGTAGTTCGACTTTGGCGAAAGGAATGGAGCTTTGGCAACGTTTGCAGATGGTTCCGTATTCCCTTGGTTGCAGCATTTAGGGTTGCCTTCCGCTGGGCTTTGGCCGAAAAATGGTAGCCGAAACGGTCAACATTCATTACTGCGGAGTTTTCGGAGTCAATCTTTCAATCTCTCGCGCGAGTAGAAGCAGCATATCGGAAGTACTTAGAGGCTCAGGAGCGTTGGCTTGATTTACTGCTGCCCCTTCTTTCTTCTGCTCCTCCTCGTGCCACGACCTTGCGACTGGGTCACGAGCCAGCAGCATCTCGACGACAGACTCAAGTTTCCTCGTCTGAATCAAGTGGTTCCTCAGAATGTTGTATTGAAAAAGCACAAGTTGCCGTAACTCAGTGTCGTTCATAATGGCCCTTATCTCTTGTAAGCATGCGGGTAATCATACTCCAGCAGAGAACAGTTCTTTCAACTCCCATACATAATCGATGAGGCCCGCTTCCAGTGCGGGCGTCACGCGCAAGCTGGAATACACGCGGCAGAAAATTGAATACAAGAAGTGCAGCGCACATGCGGCTTTCAGGTTTGCCAGTTTCTGCCGATCGAAATGGCTGGTCGAGAGGGTCGAGATGTGCTCGGGGGTCAGGATTTTTACTCGCCGAGTAACTTGACCAATGGCGCAAAGTTCACGTCCAACTCGAACGCACCCGGCACACCTGCGGTGTAGTGACGCAGCCCGCCAGTTGTGTTCTGCCGCTGATGCGACTGTACAAGTTCCATAGAAAATTCGTTGTATCTTCGCGCTGATCCCCACTACAGACCGGATACATTTACGCGGGCTGTATTTCGCCCCAACTTCTCCCTTGCAGTCAGGCGGCGGACCAGACGTTCCCAACAACGCCTCGATCATGCTTGACCTTCGATGAGATAATGAAGCTAAAGAAGGAGAGCGGTGGTGTTTTATGCCAACCTGGAGTGACGATATTGCGGCTCAAGACAATGTCAGAGAGTCACAATCGGACACCGATGCTCAAAAGGCTCTAGCAGACTCGCTGTTAATCAGGGATGAATCTCCAGAGCTTCTTCGTCAGAGGCTGGAGATCGAAACAACAATGATCGTATTCTGCCGTTTAAGTTAATTCAATCAGATGGCAGCCGCTCACCGCAGCCTGGAGGGAACTCAGGATGTCATGTCTTGGCTCAGCGTGAAATGGAGAACGGGCGTTCTCCGTTAGTGTAGATTCCACCCCTGCGGGGCGGGGATTTTCCAGGCATTGGGGGTCTATCGTCCGATGTCTGCTGCAGCACGGGGAAAAGCCAGCGCGAGAGCAGTGAACTCCCGCGCCGCACCACATCGGCTCGATGAGCCCCACCAGAGTATCCCTCAGCATGGTTGCCTCCCGGCAGAGCCCGCCTCTGTTTCCTCTGGCGAAGTCATTGTAATCGGTGAATCGGGAAAGGTTGCCGCTTGTTGCCGGCGGAGTTGCCGCAAGCGGCGGGCCTGTTCCAGTTTGCGATCGCGTTCGGCATGGATCTCGGCCTGGCGCCCCAGCAGCATGTCCTGCGGGGTCACATAGCCGATCGCGCTGTGAAGTCGCACCGTGTTGTAACGATCCACCTAGGCTTGAAGCAAGCGCCGGGCATCGTCCAGCGTTAACGGTGTCAGCGGCCGGACGCATTCCTGCTTGAGCGACTTGTGCCAACGTTCGATCTTGCCATTCGACTGCGGATAATACGGCGAGGTGCGCACGTGCGTCATACCGGAGATACGAATGAACTCCTTGAAGTCGCGAGCGATGAACTGCGGCCCGTTGTCGGAAATCATCCGCGGTTTGGCCTCCGGATACTTCTCCCTGGCGCGTTCCAGAATCCGTTCCACGTCGGCTTCCTTCATCGACTCCCGCAGATCCCAATGCACGATCGAACGACTGTACCCATCCAGAACGCTACACAGGTAATAAAAGGTCCCACCGAGGTTGAGGTAGGAAACATCGATATGCCAATGTTGATGGGGCTGCAGCGGTTGCTCGAAGCCGGTCCCCTTGCGCGACGGCTTGCCTTTCCACCGGGATAGCAATCCGGCTTGCTGCAACACCCGCCAAACGCTCGCCGGACTGACCGCCACCACCCCAGCATCCAACATCATGAAGGTCAACTGTCGATAACCCTCCAAAGGATTCTTCAGATGGAAATCGATGATCGCTTCTTTCTCCCATAGCTCCAGCCAGAAATCGCGGGGAATCCAACCGTTGTGTTCGTTGACACAACCGTAGCGCTGTTGCCAGTCGTAGAACTTGCTGCCGGTCACGCCCAGCCACGCAATGAATCGCCCGACGCCGATCTCGGTCTTCTCCGACCAGCGCCGGGTGAAATCCATCACTTGATCCCGCACGTCATGCGGCACCCAGCTGCCGGTTAAAGTTCCCCAAGACTTTTTTTAGCGCGACGTGCTCCGCCATCAACTCGGCCAGGACTTCGTCCTTGGTCTGCACCTTCTTCTCCAAGAACTCAATCCGTTTTTGCTTCTCCTCCACCTGGCGGTGGGGACGCTCCTGAGCCTGAAAGGCAGCCGCTCCGTTCTCGAAGAACTCCTTCTGCCAGCGGTAGAACACCGTCGGCCGCAAGCCCAGTTCCTCACACAGGTCCGAGACCGGAACCTTGTCCAAAAGGTGTCGCCTCAAAATGGCCACCTTCTCCTCTGCGGTGTAATGCTTTCTTTCCTTTTTCATACGTTCGCTCCGCTATCTTAACGGACGAACGCTTCCTCCATTTCCAGCTGAGGCAGGACAAAGAGATAAAGCTTTTGCGAAAAGAAATCGATGCGCTTGACTGGGATTTGATCACACTTCTGGCCAAACGAATGGAATGTGGCAGGCACATAGGAGCCTGGAAACGGGCTCACAATGTATCGTTGTTTCAGCCGGAACGATGGGAACACGTACTCCAGGATAGGGTTCGGTCTAGCGTTAGAAACCAGTTATCGGAGAGCTTTGCGCGTGACCTTTTTGAACATATCCACGAGGAAGCATTGACCATCCAAGGGAGAATACCAGCTCATAAATCCAGCGCGTCTCGCCGTCGAAAAGGCGATCGCGTGTCTTCGCGAGCATCAGGCATTTGAGTGCAGCAATACCACGAGAAGGTATTCCTGTGTCTTGCGATGATGATGCGCTGACTAACATTCAAGTCGATCGGAGCGATTCATTTGTGATTTCCCGCTCACTGGAGTTCTCAGGCTGGCCTTCCAGATGGCATAACGCAGCACTGGGATGCACTCTCAGGGTTATTATGGCTTTCGCGGCGATTCGTGGCTAAGTGGTTGGTTCTCTGGCCATAAGCGTGCATCGCTTTCTATTGTTGGTGACACAGCACAGAACGGGCACTACACTCTAAGCAATGGCGAAACCAGTTCCAATTGGGTCTCGCGGAGAAGTGGAAAAGCGCGTTAAGTTCCAGCACACCTTCACGGCATGGCGAGAGGAACTTCCCCGGGTGTTGTCTACGCCATACATGATCAAATGGATGGAGGGAGCGGGCTTCTACGCGCTGCTGCCGTTTTGCGACGGTGATGAGGTCAGTGTCGGCACGGCGGTCAACGTCAATCATCGCGCGGCAACAGGAATCGACGCCGTGGTAAAGGCCGAGGCGGTGTTGGAGTCGTTCGATGGCCGCTTCTACACCTTCAAGGTCAGCGCGCACGACGGAAGCGAGGTTATCGGCCACGGCACCATCAAGCGGGCCATAGTCAGCAAAAGCAAGTTCGAAGAGAAGCAGCGCGCCAAGCAGGCGCAAAGCTCTTGACCTACGCATCGGTACAGATTCAGCCGAGAATTGTCTCCGCCGTCACGTAGAAGAAGGCGGCCGCTGTGGTGTCGGGCCAGTCCGAAAATGGGAAAGTGCCGTGTAAGACTTGAGGACAATGTTTGCCGTCACACCTCGGCGTGACATCACTCACAGACGCAGAGAGCAATTGGGGGCCAACTTGGGCATGGAACCCGCAATCCAGGGCCATGGACGATTGAAGGCGAGCCCACTTTCCACCGCGAAGGGCCGCGGCATTGACGTGGCCAAGAGGTGTGCGATGCTGCTAGCCCCTGCCGGCAATCTCGAGGCGGCCAAGCAGGCGTTTCAAGCAGGCGCTGACGCAGTGTACGTGGGACTAAAGGGCTGGAGCCGCGGCGGCGCGCGAGGCGAGTTTGACCGTGAGCAGTTGCGGCAGTGCATCGAACTGGCTCACACCCTCGGCAAGAAGGTGCAACTTGCGGCCAACATCATTCCGAAGCCGCAGGAGCGCCAACGGCTGCTGCAGCAACTGTCCGAACTGGCGGATTGGGGATTGCAGGCCGTAATCCTGAACGACGCGGGGTTTCTGCGCGAGGTCAGGCGGAACTTGCCGGGATTGGCCATCACGGCCAGCATTGGCTGCGGTGCGCTGAATACCGACGACGCCCTTTTTTACCAGGAGCTGGGCGCAACTGCAATTGTGCTGCCAGGGTATCTTGAACCGGAGGAAATCGCGGCCATCAAGGCCAAAGCTTCGATCCAGGTCGAGATCATGCTGCACATGGTGCAGGAGTTCATCCAACTGGGGAAGTGCTGGATGCCAAGTTACGTACACTTCGCCGCGGCGGACCGGATCTTTCCTGCGCAACGCCTGGGTGGCAGCGTCAAACGGGGCGGAGTGGGCACTTGCTTCCGCATCTGCCAGCAGCCGTGGACGCTGCTGAACGATGGAGTTGAGGCTGACCAGAGGTTGTTTCCCAGCCGCCAGATCAGCCGGGTGGCCGAACTCGCTGCCTTCCTCGATGCGGGCGTGGACGTCATCAAGATCCAGGGCCGCAGTCTTTCGGCGGAGATGGTGGGTGCTATCATCGGGACATACCGTTTGGCTGCGGATGCCTGGAGGCGCGGGCAAAAGGGCGAATGGAACCCACCTGGACTGCCGGCCATGTGGACTGTACAAGGACGTTGAATGGGTAGTTTCGAACTCAATACGACAATCTCTAATCTGCGCAGCTTGCGGGAATCGGACCTGAGCGCGTACGACGCCGTGTACCTGGGCAATATTTATTGTCGCCTCTTCGAGGACAATTTTTTGGAGAGCATGGATGACCTTAAGGAAGGCATCGCGCGGGTAAAGGACCAAGGCTTGCGGGCCTATGTGACCTCGTACGCTGCGCCGAGGAATGACGCGCTGCCCAAAGTGCAGATAGCGCTGGAGACCGCGGCTGCGGCCGGCGCCGACGCGATCGAGGTGCATAACCTCGGCGTGCTGCGCATGATTCACGAGCAATTTCCGGGTATGCCGGCACACGTCGGCGGATTTGCGAACGTGTACACGGACACCGGGGCTGAGGTGCTGAAGGAGTATGGCGCCGTGCGCTTCACGCCGAACTACGAGATCAGCCTGGACGAAGTGGAAGCCATCACGCGTGGTGCCGGCATACCGGCCGAGCTTCAGGTCCATGGCAAGATGCCGCTGGGCGTCTCCGATTACTGCTTCTTGCTGGAGTATGAGCAGCATTGGCCGGAGAAATGTCCGGTGTTATGTCAAAAACAATTGTTCCTCAAACAGGGTGACTGGGCCATGCGGTCGGTGGGCAAGGGCGTGCTGAGCGGCAAGGATTTATGCATGCTCGAGCATCTGCTGGTCCTCATCGCGGCGGGACACACGGTGTTCCGGATCGAGGCGGCGTACGAGACACCCGCGTACCGTCTGAATGTTGCGAAGATCTATCGCGCCGCGCTGGAACGTGCTGTCGCCGGTGATGGAACAGTGGACGAGTCAACGTGGCAGGTGATTCGCGAGCATACGGCGGTGGGTTTGTGCAACGGTTTTTATTTCGGCCGCACTGGCAGCGAGTATGTCGGCAAACGCGTGGAAGCGGCCGCGGCCTGTGGTTAGTTCTTGCGGCTTTCGAGGTGTGTGATGGTTGAGTTGTTGGCACCTGCAGGAAACTTGGAAATGGTGAAGGCCGCCGTGGAGAACGGCGCCAATGCAATCTATGTGGGGGCACGCGGCTGGAGCCGTCGGCGCGATGCCTACGAGCTGGCCGATGAACAATTGCATGAAGCCATCGGAATCGCCCACTCCGGGGGGGGCAAGCTGCGGGTCGCAGTAAACACGAATATGCAATCGTGTGAAATCCCTGCGCTGCTGGAGAAGATGGAGAAGTTCGTCGGCTGGGGTGTGGATGGAGCGATTATGACCGACGTGGGCGCCATGGCGCAGGTGCACCGCCGCTTCCCCAATCTCGTTCTCCATGCAAGCATTGGCGCCAACATTGTCAACAACCAGGACGTGAAGTTCTACCGCTCAATTGGGGTCTCACAAGTGGTAGCCGACACCAAGCTCACTTTCCGCGAACTGGTGGCGCGCCAGGCGGAGCTGGATGCTGGTATCGAAGTCCTCATCCATGCCAACAACTGCTACACCTACCTGGGCAAGTGCTGGATGTCGCCCTACCACCGGTTGGAACGGACCACTGATCAGTTTCGGCAAAGACTTGTTCCGCGGCAGCCCGAACCGCGGCGGCCTGGATTACCGCGTCTGCCTGGAACAGTGGGAACTGTTCGATGGCGAAGCGCTGCTGGAACCGCAAATCGCGCTCAAGAATGACGCCTTCTTTTACCTGGACGATATCCCGGCGCTCATTGAACTAGGCGTCCACTGCCTGAAGATCCAGGGGCGCGAGTATCCTGTGCCCTTGGTGGCGAGCATCGTGCGCTTCTACCGTGAGTTGATTGACGCCTGCCTCGCGAGGCCCGCGGATCAGCCTTTCGATCTCACGCCGTGGCGCTTGCGTCTGGAAGCTATCCGGGAGGAGCGGGACAGCCGGCGTGGCAATATGACCCTGGTGCTGCTCAACGAGGCGCGCCAACCGGTACCGCACCCGGCCTAAGGGATCGCGCAGCACAAGGAGATCACCGGCATCCGCTTTCCAACCGCCATTATTCATGGACGGTTGTTAGCCTTCATACTTTAATCAAAAGGAGACCTGCCATGTTTGTTCGTGTTGTGGAAGTCAAGACCAAGCCTGGAAAAGCCAGAGAAGTTTGCAGCATGCTGCATGAGAAGGTGCTGTCTACGTTGAAAGCGCAGACAGGTTTTGTAGATGAAATCGTACTGGTATCGGATGCGCAAGGCATTCTGGCGCAAAGCTTCTGGAAGACGAGGGAGGATGCTGAACGTTACAGCCATGAAGATTACGCCAAGGTTAACGAATTGATTCAGCACTTGGTGCATAGCAAGCCCAAGGTACATGCCTTCGACGTGGAGACGTCCACCTGCCACAAGATCACGAAGGGCAAGGCGGCTTGAGTAGGTAATTCCGTTGGCATCCTGAGTGACTTGGTGGATGGTTCAAGGATGACCAAATCGCGTCGAGACACGAACCAGTAGGATCCGGGCGACTGGATCCCTGTAACCCGCTCACGCTACCAGACAAGACCCAGGCAAGTTCCTTGATCACCGACTGCCACGTCCATATTCAGCCGTTCGAACTCCTGCTGAACCCACCGGCCCTCGAGTTAATGAAAATGCATCAGCCCGATTTCGATCGGGTTGTGGAGTTCACCCGCTCGCCCCAAGCCTTTCTGAAATACATGGACAAGATCGGGCTAGACCGCGCAGTGCTGATCAACGCGACCGCGCCCGATGTCACCGGCTTTCCTGCTGGGCTTAACGCCATGGCCGCAGACTATGCCAAGGCGAACCCCCGGCGGCTCCTCTCCTGTGGCAGCTTCCATCCGCGGTACTCTAGCAACGCCGCGGCGGACATCGATGAGATAGTCCGGCTGGGTTTGCGGCTGATCAAGATCCATCCCCCGCATCAACTCTTCTACCCCAACGACTACCTCAATGGTTTGAAAGAGCTGGAGCGGTTGTATGGTGCAGCGCAGAGCCACGGCATCCCGGTCATGTTTCACACCGGCACCTCAATCTTTCCTGGCGCGCGCAATAAGTACGGGGACCCGATCCACATCGACGATGTAGCGGTCGATTTTCCGCACCTGAAGATTGTGCTTGCACACGGAGGCCGGCCTCTCTGGATGAACACTGCCTTCTTCCTGGTACGCCGCCATGCCAATGTTTACCTGGATATCAGTAGCATTCCGCCAGCGCACCTGCTGCGGTACTTTCCTCGCCTGGCAGAGATCGCCCACAAAACGCTCTTCGGCAGTGACTGGCCAGGGCCAGGCGTGCACGACATCAAGGAAGCGCTCGATTCTTTCCGGGCATTGCCATTGTCGGAGGGAACAAAGCGGCTCATTCTCGGCCAAGTGGCGCTTACCATCTGGCCGGATTGAGGTCCAGAGAAACTGGACTGCGGGGCCCGACGGTGCTCTGACCGACCTCACAATGGCCTGTGATTGGCGTCACTGACGCGGGGTGTGAATTGGGTGCTATACGTAGCCTGTTCGAAGGCCGCATTTTAGTGGGGCGTCGGATGGGTGAGGATCGCAGTGCGGATGCAGGACTACCTTCGCCAATGAAGGTGCGCGAGTTGCTGGCTCGTCTGCAGGAAACGGATCCTGACTTCGTGATAGCGATCGATGCGGCTTCCCAATCGCTGCTAATTCTGAATCCGAAGCCTGGCTTTTGCGATCCCGCTGAAATTGAAGAATACGAAACCTCCTGCTTGACCGAGAAGGACCAGGAGTTCCTCCGGGACATGCATATCAAACAGTAAATTCCTGAACCGCCGGAAGCTACGAACTCAACCCAAGCAGCAAATTGCCGTTTCCGGCAAGCAGTGACGCTAGGTCAGAATGACCAGTGCTTTCGGAAGGCGGTGGTTCTGGTTCCGGTTCAACGCCCAACCTCGTTTTGCCGGATTTTCGCCACCGTTTGTCGTTCTTGTAGTGGCAGACAGGAGCCAGTTGGTCGCAACGCACCGATGAATGTGACAGCAGTCACAGACGGCGCTCTCCGTGGCGTAAGATACTACGCGCGTTTTTCAACGAATAGATGGTGGGGCCAAACAAGGGACAGGGCCGGAGGCGGCAACGCAGAAGAATGGCGCCAAGCCCGCGCAATATCACGATCACGATTTCCGCCTTAATCAGATCGAGTTGAGTCCGGCGGCTAATGCACAACTCAAAGCCAACGTGAATGTGATTTCGAATGGAATTGTTAGACCCGGGTTCAAACTTTCAAGTGCTTTATTAGCTTTCAACGGCTTTTCACCTGAAATAACGTGGGCAGCACGCGTTTTGGTGGCAACTCACTACCACCGGTATTAGGAGGCCATACACATGGCAGCATCGCAAGACAAGGTCGCAGCTTGGCCGGCGATTCCCACACTCAAACCCGAAGAGGTGTACGCCGGGCTGAGTGACCAAGCCAAGGAGTACCCGCTTTTCCTGGAGTCGATCACGCGCCAGGAACATAATTTCGAAAAACCGGAAGCGCTTTCCCGCCTTCGTGTGCTGGATTGCACCACCCGCATGATGATTGGTCATTGGTGCTCCTCGCAGTTGGCCGAGCTGGGTGCCGAGGTCATCCAAGTCGAACCTCCGGGCGGTGACCCATTACGCCAGCTCACGCCGTTCGGCCGGCAAGAGTACATGTTCGAGGACAAGGAAACCGGGGAGAAAGTCGGCGGACAATTTCTCCACGAGATGCGCAATAAATCCTCCATCACCCTGAACGTGGAAACGGAGGAAGGGCGGAAGATTCTTAAGGACCTGGCTGTCCATGCCGACGTCATCATCGAGAATGCACCGCCGGGACAGTGGGACGAGTGGGGCATCGGTTATCGCCAGTTGCGCGAAATTAACCCCCGGCTGATTTACTGCTGGGTCGGGCAGCGCGGACAGTGGGGCCCCCTCAAGGACCAACCGGGAATGCTGGATCCGGTGGCCCAGGCAGCCTGCGGATTTGTCCATGGCACCGGTGATCCCAAGGAGTTCGGCGGACAGCCAACGCGCTCTGCTCTGTGGATGGCCGACCACGTGGGCGGAAGTTCAGCGGCCATGGGCATCCTGGCGGCCCTGATCTATCGGGAAAACGTTTCTGGCGAAGGCCAGTTTATCGAAGCTACGTCCGCCGAAGCCATCATCCGCATCCTCGATTACAGTTGGGCGTGGTACTCGATGGACGGCAGCATTCGTCCCCGCTACGGCAACTGGGACCTGGCCATCAACATCTACGCCGTGAACCCGTGCAAAGACGGCTATATGATGGTGGGAGGCGGCCACGACCGCCTGTGGTACCGCATCTGGCGTACCGTGGGGGACGAGCAGCCCAAAGTCGAAGAGGACATCCTCGGCGATCCCCACCTCCGCGAGGTGGCAGACCGGCTGGGTCACGATATGCAGGTCAAGACCTACACCATGCTGGGCGAGTGGCTGAAAGACAACTCTCGTAGTGAGGCCGAGGCCAAGTTAGGCAAACAGCAAGTGGCGTCCGGTGGCGTCCTCTATGTCAACGAGGTGGCCGAATACCCGCACTTCAAGTATCGCGGGCACGTGGCTGAGTACGACTCGCCGCACTATGGGAAGATCCTCTACGGCACCACTCCTTACCTGCAACATAAGACTCCTGGACGGCTGAAGTGGCTGGGCCGTCCCACCGGCTACGACAACCAGGATACATATCGCAAGCTGCTCGGCTTCACGCGTGACGATTTCGAGCGACTGCAGAAGGCGCACGTCATTTGACGCAGGAGGAATGTGATGGCAACGCAACCCGCTACCAAGCCGCAATCGTTTGAGGCGTTTTGCCGGGAGACCTTCAATCCCAAGAAAGAATTTGCGAAACCAGAAGTGCTGAAGGGCTACCGAGTGTTGTCCTGTACGCAGTATATTTTGGGCCCCTCCTGCGCATCCTATCTGGCCGAACTGGGCGCCGAAGTCATCAAGATCGAGGCGCCGCGGCGGGGCGAGGCAATGCGCCACACCACGCCTTTTAACGAGCCCTTCCTGTACCCGCTTTCCAAGTGGGTACCGGAGCGCGGCACGGGACTGGGCTTTCTGGGCGCGAACCCCAACGAGTACTTCGTCTCGATCGATTTCCACCGCCCTGAAGGACAGGCGCTGGTCAAGAAGCTGGCGGCCAAGTCCGATGTGTTCGTGGAGAATTACCGCCCCGGCACCTTCGACCGTTGGGGTATCGGATACCGTCAGCTGAAGGAGATAAATCCCCGGCTCATCTACTGCTGGCTGGGTGGTTTTGGCGGCTGGGGTCCGGGACGCGTCCGCGCCTCCTACGACATCCTCGGCCAATCCCAAGGCGGAAACTTTGGCATGACCGGGAAGCAGGAGTTTCTTGGTGGCGCCCCCGCGAAGCACACCATCTGGCTCGCCGATTACTGGGGTGGAATGATGGGCGCCACCCAAGTGTTAGCCGCGCTGTATTGGCGTGATCACGTGTCCGGCGAAGGCACGTTTACAGAGTATTCGCAGGTGCACGGTGTCACGCGCCAACTCGAGTATGCCTTGCCGCTCTACGGTCGGCACGGTATCACTCGTGAACGATGGGGCAACTGGGATACGCAGCTCTGCGTGCACGGCATCATCAAGTGCGGCAAATCCTCCTATCCCGACTCCGAGAATCCGCAAGAGATGGAAGAAGGTTATATCCTGATTAGCGCGTATGACGACAAGGATTTCGCGCGCCTCTGCAAGGCAATCGGCGAACCTACGCTGGCTAACAAGTACGCCAAGGCCGATATTCGCGTCAAACCGGAGGGTCAGATGGAGATTTATCCGGCCCTGGAGAAGTGGGCGGCCGACAAGACCAAGGAACAGGTAGCCGCCATCATGGATACGAACAACATCATTAACCAGCCGGTATGGAACGCGAAAGAAGTTGCCAACCATCCGCACTGGAATGAGCGTGGAGCGCTTCGCTGGCTGGACGATCCGACCTACGGTGAGCTGTTGCACCAAGCCCCAGCGTTCAAAATGTCGGCTACTCCGCCCCGGCTCAAATGGGCCCTCAAACCGGTGGGTGCCGATAACGAACACATCTTCGGCAATCTCGCCGGACTAACGCCTGATGATATTAAACGGCTGGAAGACCAAGAGTGTATCTGACGGAGGCGAACTATGTTGCTCATATGCCCCAAGTGCAATACCAAGAATTTCCTCGATCCTTATCCTTTCTGGAATTTCAAGGGGACGACCAAGTGCGCCAGTTGCAATACGATTTGGCGCATCCAAACTTCGGGTGGAGCTAGCCTGGCCAAGCCTGAGGAGACCAGCGGCACCGCCGACCTGTTGCCCGGCTTCGCTGAGCGGCAGGATTATTCCGCCATCTCGGGTCCTGGGCTGACCCGTCCAGCACCGCGCGCTCGCAAGGACGCTGTCTGTAAGCCCATCCCAATCAAACGTAATGTGCGTGGCAAGCTCATCGCCGGATATCCGTTGAAGAAGGAAGATCTTGTCGGCAGCAAAGCCAAATTCATGGTGGCGGGAGCCAGCTAAAGATACTGGAGGCAACTATGGCCCATTACAACACTGAATGTCTATGCGTCCGCTGCAAGCATCTGAAGCCGGCGCTCGATGCCAATATTCAGAAGGCCTATCTCGGCAAGTGCGTGAAACGCGAATGGCCGTTCACCCTGTCCATTACGCTGCAAGGCTGGACCGAGTGCGAGGTCTTCGAGGCCAGCGGCAACACGTATGCACCACCCGAACCGGTCGCCGCCAAAGCCGCGGTTGCCGCCGCGAAGTCGACCGCGGCCAAGCAGGTGGAGTTCTACTACAGCTCCACCCAGAAGCCGGGCCAGACGTTTCCGTGCGACATTAAGCGGGCCCTCGAGTTGGTGAAGCAGCTACAAGCTGCGGGTATGACTTGCAAGGCGATTGACGTTGACGGGATCAAGGACCGCTTTCCCACCTATCACAAGTCGGTCACCGGTCCGGATGCGAGCGTACGCCCGGTCTTCGGCTTTAAAGGAGCGCTGGTCGAGGACTTCGGAACCACGGTCCCCGCGCTGCTTATCTTCGAAGGCGACCGCTATCCCGTCATGGCCTTTCCCAGGACCGATGCCAAGCGCGGCACGATCCGCGTGGAGCAGGCCCTGGAAGACCTGGCGGCCGAGAATACGACACGCCCGATCGCCACGACCGTGGGATAAGGAGAACCCAAGATGGCCGAATATCTACCCCCACGCGAGTTGTGGCCAAAACGTGTTTATACGTTGCCAGAATTCGCGGCCTATGCGGAAAAGTTCAATCCTACGGAAGAACTGCTCGGCAAGGCCGTCGCTGCTGGCGGTGGCGACCGCACGGCAGTGCTCTTCGAAGACGAGCGGCTGACCTACAATCAGCTGCTTACGCAAGCCAACAAGTTCGCCAGCGCACTGCGGGACTTGGGAGTAAGCGCCGGCGATCGCGTCATTCTACGCACACCCAACATACCTCCCGCCCTGGTCGCCAACTTCGCCATCCTTAAGCTGGGAGCGGTTTGCACTCCGACCTCGCCGCTGTTCTCGCGGGCCGAGATCGCGCATGTCGCCAACGACTCCGAAGCGGTGGCCATCATCGTCAGTGCGGCGCTCCTCGGGGAAGTCGAGGCGGCGCGCGACAACTTGCAGACGGTCAAGCACATTATCGTCATCGGGGGCGATGCTGCCGATGTGAAGGCCAAGGGATTGCTCGCCTATGGCGAGCTGTTGCAGTCCGGCACGACAGATGTCGATCCGGTGCTCCGCAAACGTGACAACGTAGGTCTGCTCCTCTATACGTCGGGCACAACCGGACGACCGAAAGGGACCGTCCACTTCGTGGAGGAACTGCTGATTGTTCCCGACGGCTTCGGTAAGTACGGGTGGCAGGTCACGGAGAACGACGTCATTGGTGGGTCGGCCCCGCTGGCTTTTGGTGCTGGCTACTCCAGCTATGCGACCATTCCTTTCCGTTTCGGTGCGGCGGCATCGCTGATCGCCAGGTTCGAACCGGAGAAGATGTTCGACACTATACAGAAACACCGCATCTCGATCCTGACTCTGGCCCCCACCGCGTACCGCAAGATGATGCAGGTGGCTGACGCGGAAAAGAAATTTGATCTCAGTAGCCTGCGGGTCTGCACCGGAGGCGGCGAGAGCCTGACGG
Organism: uncultured Acidobacteriaceae bacterium; assembly: GCA_963737435.1. Classification (GTDB taxonomy): domain Bacteria; phylum Acidobacteriota; class Terriglobia; order Terriglobales; family Acidobacteriaceae; genus Bog-257. Next base: position 306,412 of record CAVTSI010000007.1, read on the forward strand.
CCCCGACCTACCATGCCTGGAAGGAGAAATTCGGTCTGGAGATCTTCGAGGGGCTGGGCACAACTGAGATGATGTATGTTTTCGCCTCCAACGTGGTCAGCCGCAAGGCCAAGCCTGGCTCCTTCGGGCAAGCCGTACCGGGCTATGAGTTGAAGGTCATCGACGAGGAGGACAAGGAAGCCAAGACGGGGACTATCGGTCACTTTGTGGCCATCGGGCCAACGGGCACGATCTACTGGCGCGATCCCGATAAACAGCGCCATGCGATCACTCCCGAGGGATGGAATCGAGCCGGCGACTTCGTGCATGCCGATGAGGATGGCTACTTCTGGTTCGTGTCGCGGCAGGACGACATCATCAAGAGTTCGGGTTACCGCATCGGACCGGAGGAGATTGAGGTCACCCTGGCCACCCATCCGGCGGTCGCCGATGTCGCGGTCATCGGAGTGCCTGACGAGGTGCGCGGCCAAATTGCCAAAGCCTTCGTTGTGCTGCGGCCTGGAGAGTCCGCCAGCCCCGAGGAGTTGATCGCTTTCTGCAAGGGCAAAATTGCAACCTACAAGCTGCCCCGGGAAATCGTGATCGTGAACGAACTCCCGCGTACGCCCACGGGTAAGTTACTTCGCCGGGTGTTGCGGCAGAAAGAACCGGCGACTCAACCGCCGACGGTGGGAACTGCGACAAGCTGAAGATTCCAAAACCCGCTGCATCCCATGCATCACTGCCAAGCCTGCGCGCTGACCAAGCTGTGCGGGCTTTCTAAAGCGCGCATCCCGGTAGTGTCAAGGACACTACCCGCATCCCCGGTTGCAATTCGGGTTTCGCAAGTTTCTTTACTTCACCGCCTGGAAACGGCTATAAAACTGTATTCTGGAATTATTCCTGGAGTTGTGGATGAACAACCTTCCTACTCACCAATGGCTCTGCGAACGCATGGTGGAACAGATCCCACTCGCCATCGTTTTTGGCGATCGGGAGGGCATTGTGCGGCTATGGAATGCGGGCGCGGAAGCGATGTTTGGTTGGAGTGCTGACGAAGCACTGGGCAAGTGCATGGATATGATCATCCCGGAGAAGCACCGGGCGCGTCACTGGGAGGGCTACTTCCAAGTCATGGAAACCGGGCTCACCAAGTATGGGAAGAACGTGCTGGCCGTTCCCGCGCTCACCAAGGACGGGCGGCGGATCTCGGTCGAGTTCAACATCGCGTTGCTCAAAGCTGCCGACGGACAAATCCTGGGCGCAGCCGCCAGCATTCAGGATGTGAGCGCGCGCTGGGAGCGGGACAAGGCCCTCCGCGCGCGCCTGGCTGAACTGGAAGCCAAGCTCAAGCCCGCCCCTGTCCCGGCCGAGGACAAGGCCTAGGCCGGTTGCCAACCGATGACGGCATTTCGCCGATTCCTGTTGCATTCCACGTTTGTGTTGTGGGCTGCCTGGGCGCTGGCGCAGGGGTCCGGTACAATACTGCTCTTTGGAATTCATGCGGCATCTGGGATTCAGGAAAGTAGTGGAGCAGACCTGGGAGATATTCGATGAACCTTGAGCACATCACAACTTTATCTGCCACCGACGGCCATAACATCCCGGCCTATCTGCTTACGCCGGAGCCTGCCGGTAGCGGCGCCGTGCTGATCCCACCCTACGGCGGTACCAAGGAGCACATGCTGGGTATTGCCGCCGCACTGGGAGAGGTTGGCATTGCTGCCCTTGCGATCGACCTCTGTGGTCACGGTGAAAATCGCACCGCCATCGGTCCCCTGATGCGCGACGAAATTGAGTCCGCAGTTGGGTACATGCGCCGCTTCGGCCCTACTGCGGCTGTAGGCATCAGCTTGGGAGGGCGGCTGGCCCTGATGTCTTCGGCCGATTGTATGGTGGCCATATCGCCCTCCGTGGTGGCGGCCATCTCGCCCCAAGGCAAGTGGATGTTCGAGAATTTTCCCAGTCCCGCGGTGCGCGAACCCTATTCGGGATATGTGCTTGAATTGCTCGATGTCCTCGGTCCCGTCGCCTCTCACGATCGTCCCTGTCTGCTGCTTTACGCCGAGCGTGACATCCCGGCCATTCTGGAGGGTGCGCCTGGACTGAAGGCGGCCCTGCCCAAGGGCGATTTGCGATATATCACTGCCGATTTGCGTCCGGACATTCAGCATGACAACGGCCTGATCCGGTACTTGCCGCGATGGTTCAATCACGGCGACCTTAAGTTCAACTATGAGGTACTGGCCGTCACCGCGGGCTGGCTGGCCGAACGCTGCGGCAGGGCCCAAGGTGCATAGGCGCGCATCTTTTTGGCTGGATTATTCATGAGGGCACGTAATTTCTTGGATTGTCATCCTGAAACGCTGATTTAGTCACAGCCTCTCAGGATGACACCTCGCGTTCATGAATAAATCCAGGTTGGGCGCAGGGCAGCAGCAGAGAGAGAAGGAGCGAAACGATGCAGTGGGAATATTATGATCGGATGGTGGTATTCAGCGAGAGCGAAGAGGGGATGGTCAGTGGTTTGGATGCGTGGATCAACGGCGCCGGCGCGGACGGATGGGAGCTGGTAAGCTCGGTCCCCTTGATCGCACCCAACAAGGATGGCGTCGCCTACGGTACCATCGGCATCCATATGGTGTTCAAGCGGCCCCACGAATCACCCGCAGCCGAGTGAGTTGCTTATGGCTGACTTGCGAGGACGATCGCTGATCGAGCACCGCTTTGGAAGGCTGGGCAGCGGCCAGGACTCGGTGGTCATCGGGGACGCCGAATACGACCTCCCGACCCTGCTCGCGCGTCTGGATCTTGGATTCGAAGATAGCTGGCCGGTCGACGTCCAGGTGGTCTCGGACGGACACTTCTGCGTCCGCTATTACGACGGGCAGGACCAGCGAATCGTGGCCCACGAATTTAACGCCAGCTTCGCTTTCATTGCCGAAACGCGGGGGCACATTGCGGAGTGGGTTGGGGAAGACGCGTATTACCAATTGTTCCGGAGTGCGGCGTTCCGTTCCCCGCCGGCGTCCGGGGCTGACTTCTGAGCTCGGACCTGGGAAGGCTCCTTTGCCTGAGCGCGGGGAGGCTGGATGAATCCGAACAGCCCCTACGTCCAGAGCCCGGCATGGGCCGCTGATGAACAAGTTGCGAGACCGGGATGTAATCGAGGGCCGCTTTGGACCCCTGGGGAGCGGCGCCCAGAGCCTTGCCATCCGGGGGGCGAGCTATTCGCTCTCGCAATTGCTGTCACAAATCGGCGCGGAGTTCGACGATAGCCGGCCGATTGACGCGCTGGCGCTGGCGGATGGGCGCTACGTGCTGCGCTATCTCGACGGACAGGACCAACGGGTCGTCGCCTGTGAGTTCGACGCCGACTTCCGATTGATAAGCGAGACGCGAGCGGATATCGCCGAGTGGGAAGGCGAGGATCCCAACTTCGCCCACTATAGCGGACACTAAAACTCTCGCTTGGGATTCTTGCCAAACAGGGATTTTCCTCCAACCCTAATTTCCGCGCGTACTTGCTGCATTGGTGCGCCTATTCAAGGGCAGGAACTCGCGGACCTCGTGACCCGTCCAGATCTGACGCGGACGCGCAATCTTCTGCTCTGTATCGTTGAGCATCTCCTGCCACTGGGCCAGCCAGCCGGCCACACGCGGTATGGCAAACAGCACGGCAAACATCTCCGGTGTGAAGCCCATGGCTTGACAGATGATCCCGGAATAGAAGTCCACGTTAGGATAGAGCTTGCGTTTGACGAGATAGTGGTCCTCGAGCGCGATCCGCTCCAGTTCAAGCGCGATGTCCAGTTTGGGATTACGTCCCGTCACTTCGAACACCTGCTCGGCGATCCGCTTGATGATATTGGCGCGGGGATCATAGTTCTCGTAAACGCGGTGCCCGAAGCCCATCAGTTTGCCATGTCCTTCCTTGACCTTTTTCACGTACGCGGGAATATTCTCCTTGGTACCAATCTTCTCGAGCATCTTGAGAACTGCTTCGTTGGCGCCGCCATGGAGTGGGCCAGCCAGAGCGGCCGCGGCGGTGGTCAAGTAGGGGTCCGTATGCGCACTCCCAACCGAGCGCATGGCGTTGGCTGCAAATCTGTTCGCGATCGGCATGCAAGATGAACAAAATATCCAGGGCCCTGGACAGCACAGGATTGGCCGCGTACTTCGGCTCCACCATCTTCCATAGCATATTCATGAAATTCTCGGTGTAGCTAAGCCCGTTGTCCGGATAAACGCAGGGGAAACCCATGCTATGGCGATAGGTCATGGCCACGATGGACGGCACCTTGGCGATCAACCGCACGATCTGGTGCAGCCGGTTCTCCGGGTCGTGGATGTCCTTGGCTTCGGGATAAACGCTGGAGAGTGCGGCCACCGTGCTCACCAACATTGCCATAGGATGGGCGTTGTAGCGGAAGCCCTCCATGAACTTCTTGATCGCCGCATGCAGCATGGTGTGGTGAGTGATCTCATTGATCCAGCTCGTGAGCTCGGCCTCGGTGGGGAGCTCGCCAAAAAGCAAGAGGTACGCCACCTCCAGGAAAGTGCACTGCGCGGCCAACGCTTCAATGGGGTAACCGCGATAGCGTAAGATCCCGCGTTCGCGTCAATAAAGGTGATGCTGCTCCGGCAGGAGGCCGTGTTCATGAAAGCCGGGTCATAGGTCATCAGACCGAAATCGGGCCGGTCTTGATCTGCCGCAGATCCATGGCCCGGATGGCGCCGTTTTCGATGGGGAGCGTGTAAGCTGGGGGCGATTGTCGATGATGGTGAGAGTGTCTTGCGCCATCGCAGGTCCTCTTTGACCGCCTTGCCTGGAGCCAGCGGGCGGATACAACACTGTACCCCACTTGGTGGCCAGTGAGAAGCGCCCAGGAGGAAGAAAAAGCGCGCACGCCGGCGCAGAAGGAAAGGAGATTTCATTAGGTACGGCATTCACCGCAACTGCGATGGCACCGGATGCACGGCAGAGAAAGCAAGGAAAGGAGGACACCCGTTTGGTCATCGCGCAATGCCACGCCTTTCCGGATGTCCTCGCACGGGCCGGATCGCACTGATCAGACGTGGTACCGGGCACCAACCGAAAGCACCGGGCAGGGCGCTTCGCAGGCGACCTTGTACGCTACACCCTCGCCCAGATGTTTGGTCAAAGCCGCCGGCCGTTTCACGCCCAGCACGATCATGTCGACCGTCTGAGCGGCAATTCTCACTATCATCTCTGCCGGGGCCCCAAACTGCACCATGTACTCCGGCTCATGCCAAAGCTGGGTTCCTTCCGGTATCAGGGCGCGGAGTTGTTTTTCCGTGGAAGCCATTACCTCGCTCGGGTCAACCATGGGCATAGCTCCGGGTTCTGGCTCCGGCAGAGCAACACCAGGTTCTGGCGCCACATGCAGCAGAGTCAGACGAGCCCGATTCTCTTCTGCCAAAGATATGGCGTAGGGCAGTCCGTGCAACGACTCTGGCCCGAAGTCGGTGGCATACAGGATGTGCCGTAGGTTGCCATCGATCTTCCAGCGGGTAGCGTGCGGCCCCATGGTGAGCACTGGGCACTCGGCATTGCGAAAGACCTCCTCCGCCACCGAGCCTAGCAGCAGCTTTCCTAGTCCCTTGCGGCCGCCGGTGCCGATCACGATAAGGTCAATGCCATGCTTCCGGACCAGTTTCGAGAGCACTTCCGGAACTTCGCCTTGCTCAATCAGTTCGTTGTGTTCGACATCCTTCAACGACGCGGAGCGCATCAAGGCAGTCAGCTGTTGATTAGCTAACAACTTGGTTTGCTCTGGATCTGGCTGTGCAGCTTCGACAAACGGCATGTGAGGCAGAACATTGACGGTGTACAGCCTGGCGCCGTAATGGCGAGCCAGGTCCAGAGCATGGGACAGAATTGCTTGCGCCGATGGCGAGAAGTCAGTTGCGAATAGAATATTTTGCAGTTTAATGCGGGTTGGAGCAGTTACTGTTGGCATCACAAACCTCCTTTCGAAACAGGAGGTGCAGGTGCTGGCGGAAATTTTGCCACATGCCGCACGGGTCCTCCAGCTTCGATGTAGCCTGTAGGCATCAGCAACGTGATTCCCCTTCGGCCTCGGGTTGCAGTGGAACATCGTGCACACCTCGGCAAAACCGCAGCTGGTTACTCTTCCAGCGCTTCCTCCAATTCTTCCGTGACGGCGTGGTTGAATTCTCCTACCGGCGTGTGCTGGGTGACATACTCGGTCTTGCACGTCGTACAACGTACGCCCGTGTCGAAGATCTCCCAGGTTTGATTACCGCAGCTGCAGGTGTATAGATCAGCCATAAATGCCTCCCTTGAACGAGGTGATGCGCCCTCGGCCACGATCGCGGACTAGGCCATCGCAACGGCTGACTTTCCAGAATGCCTGCTCCTATGGCTCGAGCCGGAGCGAGCGGTTGCGGTTCCATTCCGCAGATGTCGTTCCTGAAGGCACATGGGTGGATGCGGGGAGCACCGTACCTCTCCCTTTAAGTTAAGGAAATTAACTCGGTGAACTTGGGGGCCACGGACACTCGCGGCCAGACGCGGCAGTGTCTTTTCGCTGCAGCAGTGCTCAGGCGGACAGTATCTTCTCGCTGCTCGCTTGTTATAAGTATCCACCTGCACGGGTTCGGTTGCTGTGATGCAGATCACGCATCTGTGTCCACGGCCGGGGAGCCTTGCCGGCGAATGCACCAAACTGGCACCTCGTGGTGTACTGACATTCCCGCCCAAGTATGGGAAGGGGCGGTTCACTGTCTCACTTTAGCGGGCCTTTGATACCTCCTAGAGAACGACGATCCCGGCGCCTGTTGTGTGTGTCGTAACACGCTTACTCAAACTTTTCCTACATGCCAAACAAGGGGTAGCAGGTTAGCGCCATCGGACGAGGATGTGGGACGCTATTCTCCTGCACGCTGCATCGGCTATGAGATGAAACCAGCGAGCGGTAACCCCGAACCAAAACACGTGTCAACATCTTTCGTGGAAAGGCAGAATTGGACGGTTTGCACAAATGTCCGGCGCTACACTCGTTTGAGCAATGGATTCTCTCGCAAATTGGAGAATCACGTGGCTGCGGTCGCGCTCGACTACTTCGCGTACAATACGAGCGCAGGGCGGAAGGAGCAGCGTAAAGGGGTCTGGTGCCCTTGACGAAGAGTGAATCCGACAAGAAAATCGAAACGCATCAGAATAACTTGGCCGCCGAACAAAAAATCATGCAGCCAGTTGTACGTACGGCGCGACAAAGCACCTTTTTTGTGCATTGTTATCTTGCATGTGGGCACATGGTCACGATACGCAAAGACAACCCCGAAGAATCGTCTTTCCCCTCCTCGATTGAATGCTGGGCGTGTGAACAAGCAAGCAAAAAGGGGGTTCCATCAAAGTAGCCCACTCCCATGCAAGGGTTTATCTTGACATTCCCTTATAGTCAATAAAGTCGTGCGTCAGCTACCGGTTGAGCAATGCCATCATGTGAGGAGCATAGCGTTCGCCAGCGGCTCGTGCTTAAGATTGGAGGTATTTTGTTGAGCCTCGGTTCACTCCCCAGCTGCTTGCTCTTTCTGCTAGCCTGTTGCGTTCATCCAACGCAGGCAGGTTTCGACCCGCCGGGAGTTCCCTTATGAACGAAGATGTCACCTCAACTTTGCGGCTGCTCGATGAAGCGCTGGCACGTTACGTTCGCCCGGACACTTTTCCCCTGGGCATCCGCATGCTCAAGCCGGGGGAAGCGGTTCCCGAAGGCGTGAAGATTCCCAGCAAGACTATGGGCGAGCAATGGATCGTGTGCCAGTCGATCGGGGTTGCCCGGCGCTACGGATGGGGTATCGCGGTGGGCAAAGAGGACGTCATCTGCCCGCTGGCAGCCATCGCCTTTGGCTTTCGCAAGCCCAACGACGAGTATCTGAGAGGGTTCGCTTCTGTCGGGATGTACTGCAAAGACGAGCAAGCAGCCGCCAACCTGGAGGCCAGCACATGGAGACTCGAGCCAGGCACATACGACTACGTATGTGTCGCGCCTCTGAACCGGGTCACCTACGAACCACATGTCGTAGTCGTGTACGCCAATAGCGCGCAGGTGCTGCGACTGGTCCATGCCTCCCTCTATACGCGCGGCGGGCGCGTAGTCTCGACCAGCGGAGGCCGCCTGGATTGCGCCGAGATTGTTATCCAGACGCTGACCACCAACGAGCCCGAGGTCATTCTCCCGTGCACGGGCGATCGCGTGTTCGGCATGGCCCAGGACAATGAGATGGCCTTCGCCTTTCCCTGGTCATATGCGCACGAGATCATTGAAGGGCTGGAGGGCACTCACAAAGGCGGTACTCGCTATCCCATCACCGTCGCCATGCGCGACACGGTCACCATGCCCAAGTCCTATCAAGAACTCATGAAGATGTTGGCCGATGGCGAGGGCCCGACCGCAAACAAGACAGATTAGGTTTGGTCCCGTGACGAGGGGGGTTTCCAGGTATTCGAGACCTGTCGTTCGCCAAAATCAGATCGCCAGAACGATGTTGGTAAAGTCGAGGTGTGGCGTGGTGGTTTAGGTGAAGCCTATCTGTTTCCGGCCCTTTCGTATGCCGGTGCCTCATTAGCCTCACCATGCCCCGTTTCCACACCCCGCTTGTCGAACCGTGCATGCGGATTTTCCGCACACGGCTCTCGGAGGAAGCATCACGGTGTCGCACACGGACGACTGGCGGTCCGCAACTTGAGGCGGACCAAGCCAAACTGCGAGTACAGGACATCTTCAGAGAACCGTTGAGTTCCTCGTCTCTGTACTTTGTGTTTGGCACACAGCCACTGTCGTAGCCGTCGGACGGTGTGTCTGTCCACCGCCCGGTAGGCATTGCTGACAGGACCGAGACAGAAGTAGTTCGACCAACCCATAAGTTTCCGGTTCAGTGTCCCCACTATCGTTCGTTTCGACATCCTGCGGGGTACCGTGTCGTCCGGTGACTTCACTCACCGCCTGACAGATTCGTCGCACTCGCTTCTTCGACGGGACTGTGCCAAGGTAGGCCTTCCCCGTCTTGGCCGAGTAGCAACGACCCAGCGTGCACCCCAGAAAATCAAACTTCTCTTCCGGCAGACAACAGACCCGCGTCTTCGATTCGTTCACCGCCAGTTTCAGCTTCGACATCATGTTCCGCATCACAGCCAAGGCCTCGTCGGCCCCGCTGCGACAGCAGATCACCAGGTCATCGGCGTAATTGACGATGTACGCCCTAAGACGCTTCTCGTGCCCCAACCGCTTCCAGCCCAGCACGAACCGGCGCATATAGAGATTGCTCAGCATCGGTGAAATCGGAGACCCTTGCGGAGTCCCACGACCCTTATCCCGATTGCGTGTGCTCTGACGTTTTCCCCGATCGTCGGTTTCCTCGACCGGAGCCTCCAGCCACATCTTGATCAGATGAAGCATGGCTCCGTCGACAACTCTCCGAGCCACCGACTTTAAGAGCTCGGCGTGGGGAATTTCGTCAAAGTAGCTGCTGAGATCCGCATCGACAACTTCTCTATGCCCAGTGTTGATCAGCTTATGGACGTGCCTGACGGCATCCAACGCGCTGCGGTCCTTCCGATAGGCATACTGCTCCGGCTGCAGATCGGCCTCGAAGATAGGTTCGAGTACCAAAACCGCAGCCACTTGCGCCGCTCTGTCACGGATAGCGGGTATGCCTAACGGCCGTTGCGTCTTCCCGTCCGCCTTGGGAATATAGACCCGCCGGACAGGTAACGGTTGATAGGTTCGATTCTTCAGCTCTTGCGCCAGTTCGTCCAACCATCGTTCTAACCCGTAGGTTTCAATGTCCTCGAACCTCTGGTGATCGACTCCGGCTGCGCCGCCATTGGCTTTGCAGCAGGCGTAAGCGAACCCCAGAATGTCCTTCCGGTACACCTTGTCATACAGAGCGTAGAAACGAAAGTCAGGCGATTCCTTCGCTTTCGCGTGTAACGCCGTCTGCAACTTCTGAATACTTTCGGGAGTTGTTAGGCTCATCGCCAATCTTCCTTCCTTCGTCGCTTCGATTGCGTTAACTTCCAACTGAGGCCCCTTCCCTCCCCCGGCGTTACCCGGCTTCATCGGTACTACGAACCTCTCCGCCACCCCAAACGGCCCAGCCTAGCTCTCGCGAGTTGCCGGTTGATCCTGAACTGCCCGGATCACCCAATGGGGCTTCCCGTGTTGCGTCTGGTCCCCTCTGCGTACATGCCATCGCCACTACCCCGGCAAGATCAATGGAACCCATTCGCTCGTACCGTCCCATCGACTGCGGCCTTCCCCTGAAAAATGGAGGGTCGGCTCTTGCATTAGTCGTTTCGAGGCCTGCTCAGCGTTTACTCAGGTTATGGCCTGCACGCTCGCCAAGTCGCCATCGCGACCCTCTGCACCGAAGGCTTCAGCGGCTTCGTTGCCTCCGCCGCTGCTTCGATTGCTACCGGGTAGAGCGAACCAGTTCCCGGGCGGGTCTGTCTCCCGCTGTGCACCAGCGCCTTTCACGGCGCACACTTTTCAACGACCTAGAGGGAACAATCAGCCGACATGTCCGCGTTCCTACTCGGGTGGTTTCGGTTGATTTGGCTGTTCACCAGAGGCCATCAAGCCCTCGTCCTGGAGGATTCAGCCCAGCACAACGACGCCAAAGAGGCTGCCGCAATGTATCAGGCAGCGGCGGCGCTGCGCGAGGTGGAATCAGGCAACCGGAAGCAGGCGCTTGCCGAGGCCGATGCAGCAGTGAATCTGGCCCCAAACCGCGACGTACAGGCGATAGCGGCACTAGCCCTGGCGCGGACAGGGGATACTGTAGGGGCGGAGAAGCTGGCGGCCGTTGACAGGACATTCCCGCTGGACACCTTGGTCCAAAGGTATCGGCTTCCCACCATCCGGGCAGCGCTCGCCTTGCAGCGCAAAGACCCGACCCGGGCAATCAAACTATTGGAGGGGGCGCGGGCGGCAGAGTTGGGCGACCAAGGTGAGCTACTCCCAGTCTACTTGCGGGGAGAAGCCTATCTCATGCTCCACGACGGCAGTGTGGCGCGAGCGGAACTTAAAAAGTTCATCGACCATTACGGATTGGTGATGAACTTTCAATGGGGCGCGTTAGCCCGTCTTGGCCTGGCCCGTGCTTACGCACTTGATGCCGCGAGCGACCCCTCCGCCCGTGATAAGGCTCGCGCGGCGTATCAGGATTTCCTGACCCTCTGGAAAGACGCCGATCCCGATATTCCTATCTACAAGCAAGCCAAAGTCGAGTACGCCAAGCTGCAGTAGCTCCGGCGCTCAAGCTCAAGAGCAAGTGAAGACTTGCCTACTTGCCTGCCCCACAACGAAGGGCCTTTGCGCTGATTAGCGGCGACTCTCGATATTGTTTCCGAACGACGAGCCACTCGGAAGTAGACCCTCACTTGGCGAGAACAGATGGGATGAGAAGGCCGGTCTCCGGACGGGATGCTGTACGCTCCCAAGTTATCAACGCGCTCGAAGCGCAAGAGATAAAGGAGACCGGCAATGAAAAAGAGTAGCACCGCAAAGGCAGCGAGCAACAAGAATTTCGAGCGGAAGCTGACAATCGGTTTAGACCTAGGCGATCGATCAAGTTGGTACTGCGTGCTGGACGAAGCTGGCGATGTGATAAGCGAGCCGAAGCTGGGCACAACTCCGAAAGCAAGGAAGAAAGTCTTCGCTGCTATTCCACGCAGCCGGATAGCTCTGGAAACGGGGATGCACTCGCCGTGGGTAAGTCGGTTGTTGGGCGAGTTGGGCCATGAAGTGATCGTGGCGCATGCCCGCAACGTGCGTCTGATCGGAGAAAGCCGACGCAAAGATGATCGGCTGGATGCCAGGACCCTGGCGCGGCTGGCGCGGATCGACCCGCAGTTGCTGTCTCCGGTGAAACACCGCAGTGCGCAGGCACAGGCCGACCTGACGGTGATTCGAGCGCGAGCCAGCCTGGTGCGGGCACGGACGGCGCTGGTGAACACAGCGCGTGGGCTGACGAAGTCGTATGGCGAGCGGCTGCGGGGCTGCAATCCGCGCAACATGGACATAGAGAAAGCTCAGGCCTTGAGCCCTGAACTACAAGTCGCGCTGGGTCCGCTGCTGCAGGCTCTGGAATCGCTGAGTGAACGCATTACCGAATACAACCAGCGCATCGAAGCCATCGCGCAGCATAGCTATCCGCAGACTGCGCTGCTGAAACAGATCAAGGGAGTAGGCACGCTGATCGCGTTGACCTACATGCTGACCCTGGAAGATCCGCATCGTTTCCGCAAGAGCCGGGACGCGGGTTGCTACCTCGGACTGCAACCGGGACGAAGAAACTCGGGGCAGAGCGAACCGCAGATGCACATCAGCAAAGAGGGTGATCCCTATCTGCGAACCTTGCTGGTGCAGGGAGCGCACCACATACTCGGCCCGTTTGGAGCTGATAGCGATCTCCGAAGATGGGGTCTGAAGCTGGCCGAGCGTGGTGGCAAGAATGGAAAGAAACGGGCCATCATTGCGACGGCTCGCAAACTGGCAGTGCTGCTGCATCGGCTGTGGGTCAGTGGAGAAGTCTATGAACCCTTGCGCAATACGAAGCGAACGATGTTGGCAGCAGCATAGCTGAGCGAAGTATCGGAGAAGCCCAAAGCCGAGTTTCGGTGACTGCGCAGATGGCCTGGCCCAACTTCTATCCGCAAGGACGGAAGCCAAGGTCGCCGAACAGGTGGCAGCACCGACTGAAACGAGAACACCCAACTTGCACCGAGCGATAAATCGCTCATCAAGAGTGCGGATGGAAGGGTAGCGACAGGGCTTAACTCGGCGGAGAAAAACCTTGCTTATAAATAGGGATGGATAAAGATTCTGCTTGACTACGACCGGCCTTCTCATGGAAGGCCATCGCATGAATTGGCTGTTTATCCCAGCGCATTGCGGCTCCACTGCGAGCTGTCCACTGAAAACGGGAGTTCTCACAATCGGTTCGGCGAAGACGTTTGTGGCTCATGCTGCGCCAGGCTCGCTCGCGACATCCTTATTTCTATTGATGAGGAGCGTGAGTTGATTTTCCGGTGGCGACGGCCTGCAACTCGCGAATCACCCAGAACAGCCGCCGGGCTGATACATAGCTGTGCTGGCCCCCGTTGCGTAGGTCCGTGATACGGGATTTCGAGATTAGCTTTTGGATTTTCCGCTGCGACAGTCGCACCCCTAGCTCAGAGTGCACGATAGTGGCTGCTTCGCCTTCGGAGATACCGGGCAAGGCCTGGCCGGCATGAAAGCGAGAACGCCATTGCTCCAGCTCCAAGGCCTGGCGGGTGAAGATTGCCTCCAGCTCGCCATGACGCGCTGCTTTACTTTGGTAAGGCAGTAAGTCAAAATAGGGATCACGAAATCGGGCCCAGCGAGGAATTCCGTGAAGTTCAGAGGATGGCTACTGATGTTGTTGTTTGTGCACGTTCTGCTGCACCCCTTGGTGCATGCGATCGGCACATCAGGAGCGGCAAGCAGCCTCGTGTCGGTCTCTTCCAGTTCGACTCAGTCAGGCATCGGCTTGATTGCAGGCGATCAATGCGAGCTTTGCCGCGTTGGACATAACCCAATCATTACCCCCCAACTGCCGCAGGCCAATCTACTGAATCCGCGATGGATTCGAGTCGCGCTTCAGTCAGTTAACTACGCGTCGCTTCAAGCCGACCACAGAATCCCCTCTCGGGCACCTCCCAGTCTCTAGTCCAAACTCGCAATTCTGAAAACTTGTGATGGCGCGCCCTCGGGCGCGTACATGCATGCATTTGCCATTGCTCCCGGCGTGCTGCCGGCATTTTGTTGCGCGGGCTAAGCACGACCACGGAGCCAGCGAGATTGGAGAAGAGATGATTTCGAAACAGGAGACAAGCAAAACGACTTTGCAGTACAAGGTAGTCGGTGCGATTGCAGTTGCGATTTTCTGTTTAGTGCTTTGCGTCATCAGCGCAAGCGCGCAGACCACGGGAAACTCATCGCTGAGCGGTATCATTGCCGATCCGTCAGGCGCGGTGGTGCCGGGCGCGACCGTGGAGATCCACAATCCGGTCAGCGAATTCAGCCGGTCAACCACCACCGACAGCGCCGGCCGATTCAGTTTCCCAAATGTTCCGTTCAACCCTTACCACATCAAAGTCACCGTGGCCGGATTTGCTGCTTATTCGCAAGACGTTGATGTGCGTTCTGCTGTGCCGCTAGCCCTCAAAATCACTCTGCAAATAGCTGGTTCTGCGGAAAGCGTCACCGTGCAAGGCGAGGCCGCCGATCTTTTGGAAAACGATCCCACGTTTCATACCGACGTGGACCGCAGTCTGTTCGAGAAGCTTCCGCTGGAGAGCACGTCCTCAGAGCTAAGTTCGCTGGTCACGCTGGCGTCGCCGGGAGTTGCCGCCGACTCCAACGGCCTCTTTCACGGAATGGGCGATCACGCTTCGAACTCATTCTCTCTGGATGGCCAGCCGATTACCGATCAGCAGAGCAAAGTGTTCTCCAACCAGATTCCGCTCGACGCCGTGCAGTCGATGACGGTGATTTCGGGTGCTCCCCCAGCTGAGTTCGGCGACAAAACCAGTCTGGTCATCGACGTGACCACGCGTTCGGGCCTGGGTTCGACTACACCGCACGGCGACGTGACCGCCAGCTACGGTAGCTTCGGCAGCTCGAACGTGGATCTCAACTTCTCCTACGGCGGCAAGAACTGGGGAAATTTCATCGCGGTAAACGGGCTCAACAGCGGACGCTTCCTCGATCCGCCGGAGTTCGCTGTCTTCCACGCGAAGGGCAACGAAGAGAACGTGTTCGACCGCTTCGACTACCAGTTTTCACCGGCAGATGTACTGCACTTCAATTTCGGCTTCACGCGCTCCTGGTTCCAGAACCCGAACTCGTATGACAACTTGAACCTTGGCGTGCCGGGTCCGGACGGGAGTCCCGTCGGTCCGACCGATCAGCGCTCCAAGATATTGACGTACAACATCGCACCAACCTGGGCACACACAATAGGTGCGAATGCCGTCCTGAACGTTACGGGCTACGTGCGGCGCGACCAGTACAACTATTATCCGAGTGCCAATCCGTTCGCGGACTTCGGCCCTATCCAGTCGGAAACCGTGGCGCAGAACCGGACGCTTACCAATGCCGGCGCGGTCGCGAATATTACCTATACCAAAGGCATTCACAACGTGAAGGCCGGGGTCATGTATGAGCAGACCTTCCTCAACGAAAACGACGCTTTCGGGATCGTGAATCCGACCCTGAATGCGCCTTGCGTGGATGCGAATGGCAACCCTGTCTCCGGCTTTGCCGATCCGTCACAGTGCGCTGCCGCCGGGCTTCAACCCAACACCGGTTACGCGCCGCTATTAAGCTGCTACGACCTGACTCGCCCGAATCCGTCACTGTCCTCTGGCTGCCAGAGTCCGCACAGCACGTTGTTTTCGTTCCTTGGCCATACCGACGTGAAAGAGCTGGCGATGTACGTTCAGGACAACATCACCAAGCGCAACTGGACGTTCAATCTGGGCATTCGCGGTGACTTCTACAATGGCCTGACCGTCGCCCGACAGGCGGAGCCGCGGCTCGGGATTTCCTACAATGTCCAGAAGACCAACACGATTCTCCGCCTCTCCTATGCGCGCACTCTGGAGACGCCGTTCAATGAGAACCTGGTGCTGTCCAGCACGGGGTGCAACTCCCCGGTCATCGCCGCGATTGTGCCTTGCGTGCCGGCCCCGCTGACTCCCGGATTTCGCAATGAGTTCCACGCCGGCTTCCAGCAGGCATTCGGCCGATTCCTTGTGCTCGACGGCGAATATATCTGGAAATACACTCATACCGGGTACGATTTCAGCATCTTCGGCAACACTCCCATCTTCTTCCCCATCGGGTGGCACAACTCGAAGATTCCGGGATGGGCGCTGCGTGCCAGCGTGCCGGTGTATCACGGCTTCAGCGCGCTGGTAGTAATGTCGAGCGTGGCCGCACGCTTCTTCCCGCCGCAAACCAGCGGACTAGGCGTGACCGTGGGCCAGAGCGGAACGCCTTTCCGCATTGATCACGACGAAGTCTTCAATCAGACTACGCACTTGCAATACCAGACGCCGTGGAAGCGTGGTCCATGGATCGGTTTCAATTGGCGCTATGACAGCGGACTGGTTGCGGGCGCGGTGCCTTGCTACGGCGTGTCGGCCTACAACGACTGCCCAACCTCTACCACGCTTGACGGCCAACCCGCCGTCGATTTGAGCGGATTGACCGCCGATCAGGAGTTTCAGGCTGGACTGTTTTGTGGGAGTGTGAAGTCCAGTCCGTTTACGCCGCTGCCTTCACCCTGCCTGGCATCACAGTTTGGATCGAGCCTGGTACAGGTGCCGGCGCCGGGAACGCAGAATGATGATCACCATCCGGCGCGTATCGCGTCACGTAGCCTGTTTGACCTGGCTATCGGCGACGACAACCTTTTCAAAGGAGACAAGTATAAGTGGAGTCTGCAGTTGACAGCGATCAACTTGACCAACAAGTATGCGTTGTACAACTTTCTGTCGACGTTCAGCGGCACGCACTACGTGACGCCGCGCGCGTTGACCGCGCAGATTGGTTTCCACTTTTAGCCAACAGTGGTTAAATCGACGTGCGAGTAGAGTCGGGTAGCCGGACGCTACTCGCAACCGCGCGAGGCAGGCCCGCAACTTTGGGCAGAGGTCGCACCTTGGAGGAACGGAAAGCGCCTGAACCTGGTTCAACCGTGATTACGGCGATCACGTCTCGGCGCAGCGCCTCGTATCGCGACGAAGGTGAACTCCGCGACATGCGATTTGCCATGCGGATCTCGCTGGCTTTCGGCGTGTTGATGCTGGTCGGCAAGATGACGGCGTACTTCATGACGGGATCGGCGGCCATCCTGTCCGATGCGGCGGAGTCGGTGATTCACGTGGTCGCGGTGGCGTTCGCGGCTTTCAGCCTGAGGCTTAGCACCAAGCCAGCAGCAGGGGAATTTCTCTACGGTTACGAACGCATTACGTTCTTCTCCGCCGGGTTTGAAGGCGCGATGATCGTGCTGGCAGCCATCTTCATTTTGTATGCCGCCATCGAGAAATGGATGGCCGGCCTGCAACTGGAGAACTTGGGAAAGGGCACGCTGGTGGTGCTGGCAGCAGGTGTCCTCAACGCCGGATTGGGGTGGTACCTGATACGCACGGGAAGGCGCAGTCACTCCCTCGTCCTCGAGGCGAACGGCAAGCATGTCCTCACCGACAGCTGGACCAGTTTCGGCGTGGTGGCCGGGCTGGGGCTAGTGATGCTGACAAAGTGGAAGCCCTTCGATCCGTTACTGGCGATTGCGGTGGCGATCAACATTCTTTGGGCAGGCGGGCACCTGGTGTGGCGCTCGGCGGTAGGACTGCTCGACCACTCAGACCCGAGCGTTGGAAAAGAGATCCGTGGCAAGCTGGATGCCATTTGCGGTGAGCTGGGTTTGCAATATCACGGCGTACGCTACCGTACAACGGGATACCGGCAGATCATCGAGGTTCACCTGTTGTTTCCGCACGCTATGGCCGTTGGCGAGGCGCATCGTCTGGCGACGCTGCTGGAAGAACGGTTACCACTGGAGCTCAGCGTCCCAGCCGAAGTGTTCACCCATCTGGAGTCGGCAGAAGACCATGCGGCTGTGCATGCGAAAGAACACTACACAGGAAAGCCGGAGTAAAGGTCCATGCGATGGGCCCGCTGTCGGGCACCCAACTTCGTCGCAACCCTGATTTCCGATGGCGCTAACGGCGTGACGGCGGCTTGCAACTCGCGAATCACCCAGAACAGCCGCCGGGCTGATACATAGCTGTGCTGGCCCCCGTTGCGTAGGTCCGTGATACGGGATTTCGAGATTAGCTTTTGGATTTTCCGCTGCGACAGTCGCACCCCTAGCTCAGAGTGCACGATAGTGGCTGCTTCGCCTTCGGAGATACCGGGCAAGGCCTGGCCGGCATGAAAGCGAGAACGCCATTGCTCCAGCTCCAAGGCCTGGCGGGTGAAGATTGCCTCCAGCTCGTGAGTTCCGGCAAACAGTAACCCGCAGTGGGGCGGTTGATCCAACATGTATGGCACCACCTTCAACCGGATCCAGACAAGGACGTGGCGGAATTGCGGCTGATTTGTTTTCACAAAGGAAGGGGAAATCACACCTGTAAAATCAACGATTATATACTTCACTTAGGAGAACTCGTGATAGGCGACCCACACCCCCGTTTTCCTTTACTTTACGTGAGCGAAGTGAACGCGGACGGCTCTCCCGCCGCTTGGGGTACGCGAGGCGAGTGGTGGTCTCTGGATGATCCTACAATCGTTGTGATAGACCGAAGCGGGCGACAGTTACAACATCATCTGAGGAGTAAGCGTGTCGTTGATCGCATATTGGGCAAGTCAGGCCGTCGAGCGGAGGACAGGGAAACTCTATCTGCCCCGGCGACATGCTATCCATAGTGTCAAACTCGAAAACCGTTTGACAGGCGGGATTCTTACAGCACACTCCGTAGTGTTTCGTCATCGCGGTTTACAATCTTCTCATGTCCGACGATCTGACGGTTGACAAATCGAAGTTCGACACCCTGCTCAAGAAGATGCTGGAGACGCAACCGCTCCCGTTGTCCAAGCTGAGAGAGGAACCCGCTAGGCTGGCTGCTCACAAACCCAAACGGAAGAAAACCTAAACAGCGTTGGTTTTAGTTATCTGCTTTCCTTGGTACCGCCCTTTTTGTGGGGTCGGCGTTCGGTTTTTACACTGTTTTTGGCTTTCTCAGGCCACAGTTTTATTGAGCCTCTACGCTTTCGTTTGCCACCCAAGCGCATCTTTCTTTTCTCCACTACAAACTCGATTTCTGGCGAGCGTCGTAGTTCAGTATAGAGCGTTTACCCCACCCCTATGCCTCCACTTGCGCCGAGGCGCTTCCGTGGTTTGTCACTAGGGTAGGCGCTAGGCCCGGACTCTTTCGCTCGCCAGCGGAATTCTACGCTCAGAACACTTCCTGAGTCAGTGATTTGTACGTCAGCGGCTTCCGAGTCGCCACTTCCCGCAGCAGTAGATCGAACAGGTGCGATTGCATGTGACGGCGATTGAACCGCCAGCAGAACTCCCTCAAATATCCGTCAAGATGGTCTTTTGACACCTTGTGAAAAGAGCCGACGACGCCACGCTTAAACAGCGAGAAAGCGGACTTTACACAAGCGGTAGATGAGATGTAGCCTTGTTCGCGCAGTTCCTCTTTGTGGACGCCTTCTTCGTGCTTCTCGACTGGAATCAGTGCGTTATAGACGCAAGCGGCATCGGTTACTACTTTGTCTGTATCGGAACTGACCCTTGCTTCCAACAAGGGCCGCAGCGTGGCAGCTTTGGCGTTGTCGATGCGTTGCAGGTGGACACGCCCGCCGCGTTGAGCAATGCCAAGAACTGAAATCTTGGCGTCTCTGGCGGCCTTGAGACCCATGCGCCGCTTCTTGCCGCCGATGAAGGTTTCGTCAATCTCCACCACCTTGCCCTGCCCGCCCAGCGGAGGGGCGTTTAACTCTTCCATCGCTTTGCGGATACGGTGACACAAGTACCACGCGGTTTTGTAGCTTACTCCGATGTGCCGCGAGACCTGATTGGCAGAGATGCCTTTCTTGGCTTCGGTCAGCAGGGCCATCGCCGCAAACCACTTAGTTAGCGGTAAATGGCTGTCGTGGAACAGCGTCCCCGTAGTGGCGCTGAAATGCAGTCCGCAGTCCGCGCACTCATACAGGCGGCAGAGTTTCTGAGTCTTGCCGTGCGTATCAATCCGATATACCTTGTCGTGCTCACAGGCCAGACAGCGAACGCCTTTAGGCCAGCGTGAACCGACGAGATAATCCAGAGCCTGATCTTCGGTAGCGAAGGTTTGGGCGATCTTGAGAAGGTTCATGGATTCCGCCCCTAGTTTAGTATCTGTGCTGACGGCATGGTCGCAATCAATTGCTCCGCTTCGTTCACGTCGAGCGATTGCTCGGCGCGAAGAAACAGCGACTCGTATTGTTCGGAAATTCTTCGATACTCAGGTGTCAATCGCATCTCTTTTAGAGTGGCCAACCAGCCCTCAGTCGGAAGATGCCCCTGAGTCTCTACGTAGGTCAGAATCGACGCCAGAGAACTGTATTCGGCCTGAAGTTGTGTGTATGCTCTTAGAAGCTGTAGGAGTTTCCGTAGCTTCTCTGGATTGTTCTTCTCTGTCATGTTTTCCACAATACACCGAACCCGATCCTAAGTCAAGTATATAATCGTTGTAAAATCACCTGTAAGAAGTACGGCTTAGGCGTACTTACACGTACCGAAGCAGTCCCCCGACGGTCTCTAAGTTATTGGGCAGGACGAGTGATTCTACGTCACGATTCCACCCGCGTTTTCCACCCGCGATTACCCTGTCTTGCACGTATCTGCAGGTATTTAGCAGTTCCCCGAGGTCGTGTAAGTTGTTGTAAGTACTGTTTATACTAGCCTTGACACGGATGAGGTCGATGGTTCGAGTCCATTCGGGCCTACCATAGAATATCGGCATAGGGGGGACGGTCACCCGTCCGCCCCTGCCACACCACCGGACATGCGGGTCCGCATCCGGCGGTTCGGTAGATTGAGCTAGGTATCAGCGAACAATCGTGGAAGTCCGAGCGAATCAAAGTAGGCGATAGGAAAGGCGTAGCTCATGGCTGGGCTATTGGCTATGCGGAAGGGACCGTGAGCACTCCCAGCCGTTTGTGCGGCCAGGGTCTTGCTCACTCCCCGCTCATATAGCTTGGCGAAGCGTAGCCTTCCGCGTTTCCATTGCTTCCAGAGCACGGATCGCAGCCTGCGCCGTATCCATTGATCCAGCGCCTGCAGCACCGAGGGCGTCTCACAGAAGCCGAAGTAGCTCTTCCAGCCACGCAAGTAAGTGGCTAACTCCTTCGTCATCCGTTCCACGCTTATCCCCCGGCTCCAGCCCGTCAGCTCCCGTATCTTCTGCTTAAACCGCAGCAGGGCCTTGGGCGCAATGCGCCGTTTCGGCTGCTTGCCACCGCTCAGGCTGAAGCCCAGAAACTTCCGCTCTCCTGGCCGCGCCACCGCGCTTTTGGCCGCGTTGACCTTGAGCTTGAGCCGCCGCGTGATAAAGCCGGTGATGCTCGCCATCACCCGCTGCCCCGCCCGCTCACTGCGCACGTAAATGTTGCAATCGTCCGCGTAGCGTGCAAAGCGGTGTCCGCGCCGTTCCAACTCCCGGTCCAACTCCTCCAGCACGAGGTTCGACAACAGGGGCGACAAAGGCCCACCTTGCGGCGTACCTTCGTCCACCGGACTGACTAGCCCATCCTCCATCACCCCAGCTTCCAGAAACCCGCGGATCAACTTCAACATCCGCTTGTCTCCGATGCGCCGGGCCACGGCGCTCATCAGTCGGTCGTGGTTGACTCGATCAAAGAACTTCTCCAGATCGAGGTCCACCACCCAGCCGTAGCCCTCGCGCACATATTGCTGCGCTTGTGCTACCGCCTGATGCGCCGACCGCTGCGGCCGAAAGCCGTAGCTGTGCCGGGAGAACGTCGCGTCCCACTGTCCTTGCAGAACCTGCATCGCCGCTTGCTGGATCAATCGATCCAGCACCGTCGGAATGCCCAACTGGCGCACTCCCCCGTCCGGTTTGGGGATTTCCACCCGCCGCACGGGTTGCGGTCGGTAGCTTCCACTCAGCAGCTGTTCGCGAATGGCTGGCCAGTGCTGTGCCAGATAGTCGGGCAGTTCCTCGACGGTCATGCCGTCGATACCTGGACTACCTTTGTTGGCCTTGACTCGTTGCAGAGCCCGCTTGAGGTTCTCCCTCTCGCAGACCTCCTCCATCAGTTGTTCCTTTATAGTCGGGCTTTCGGTCCTGCGCTCCGCCGTGAGCGATTCGGTCCCTCCCCGCCGAGCCTTCGGAGCTTCACTCCTCCCCTCGCCGGTGAAGGCCAGCGCTAGCTGTAGCTGGTTCTTCTGCCGCTTGTCGCTCATCGAGTCGCGCCGCCTACTGGCCGCTTCCTTCCGTTTGGGCCTTCGCCGCTCGCGCAGCTACTATGCCCGCTGCTGACTTCTGCCGCACGCTCCGAGTGGATCGCTCCCCTCTCAGTCCCGATTCCGGGACATGCAGCAGATCTCCCGAGGTAAGTTCCACCGCCTTCCACGCGCAACCGCCAGATTTACAACCAGCGCCTTTGATGGATATGGACTTCGCGATCAATAGCCCGCTCGTCCGGCACCGTATGCCTCGTATCTGGTTCTTGTTCATCGGCTCGCATTTTTGCCCCACGCTTCTTTCAGACCACACCTCACAGCGTCGCCCTTGCGCTTCGCTATCACTTCTCCTCCATCAGGATGTGAAGAGGACTTTCACCTCCAAGCCGTCAAACATGCTCGGCACACTACAAAAAGCCCCGGTCGCTCACCGGGGCTTTCGTGTTGCTGTTGCCTGGCGCTGTTCGCCAGCGACGGCGGCGAGAGTCTCGTAAGTCCTTCACGACCCGAAGTGACCCCGTCTCTGGCGCTCCCAGACTCGCTTTGTGTTACGCTTCCCCAATCCCTCTAAGGCGACATTGTCCTTAGCCCACGGTGGGCGGCATTGGACTAGATTGCAAGATTCGGAGGAGACGCCGATGACGCGAAGATCTGCCGTCTTCACCTCGGTGTTGGCCACATTGTTCTCGGCCGGCATCCTGGCTGCGCAGGAACAATCGCAGCCCATCACGGTTTTTGTAGCCAAGAAGATCATCACTATGGACTCTGGGTGGCCGGAGGCAACCGCCGTGGCTGTCCGCGATGGGAAGGTCATTTCCGTCGGATCGCTCGACGACCTCAAACCCTGGCTCGATGAGAATCCTTACAAGATCGACCGCACGTTTGCGGACCTGTTCCTTCTGCCTGGCTTCGTCGAGCCGCATGGGCACCCGTTTATCGGAGGAACGGCGGTAACCCTTCCGCTTCTGACGTACTTGCCTATGCCCAGCCCCTATGGCCCCGGGTTCCCCGGCGTGAAGACTCGCCAAGAGGCGGCGGCCAAGCTGAAGGAGTATGTGGCGCAGGCAAAGGCGCCCGATGACACAGTGTTCTCGTGGGGCTACGACCTGATCGCGATGGGTGGGCAGCACCTCGACAGAACCATGCTGGACAAGATCTCCGCCACGCAGCCCATCCTGGTGTGGGACGCCTCCGAGCACTTCGTTTACGCCAACACCGCAGCGATGAAGAAGTACGGCATCACGAAAGCAGACACCAAGATTAACGGGGTGATGGCAGGGCCGGACGGTGAGCCCAACGGGCAGTTTCTGGGCGCGACTGCGGCTGGCCGCATCCTGGCAGCACCGATGGGCGAACGGGCCAAGCCCGAGATCGCACTCAAGAACATGAAGTACCTCATGGACCTGAGCCGGAAGAATGGCGTCACCACAACCTCCGAGCTGGACTTTGGCGCGCTCAACATCGAGCTTGAACAGGTTTTGTTTGACAAGACGTTCAACAATCCACAAATGCCGATACGTTGCGTGGTTGTGACCGATGGCGTCGCCATGACGGCGACCAAGGGCGACCAGGCGATCCCGTTCGTGCAGAGCCTGACCAAAAAGAACACCGACAAGCTCATCTTCAATGGCGTGAAGTTTTTCGCCGACGATTCCTTCCTCAGCCTGGGGATGGTGATGGAGAACCCCGGCTATATCGATGGACGCAAAGGGATCTTCCTCACGCCGCCTGACAAGATGGTGGAAACTTGGCTGCCGTGGTGGAAGGCCGGTTTTCAAATCAACGTGCACACCAACGGCAACGGCGGAAATCAAGCCACTATCAACGCGCTCGAAGCCTTGATGAAGTCGTATCCACGCACCGACCACCGCTTCGCATTCCAGCATTATGGGATCTCGACGCCCGAGATGGCCCGGCAAGTCAAGGTATTAGGCGGTGTGGTCAGCATCAATCCTTATTACGTGTATGCTCGCTCGGAATTCGGAGCGCCGTACTTCGGTTCCGACCGGGCTTATACGGCGGCCAGGCTCAAGACGTTGATCGATGCCGGAGTGGTGACCTCGATGCACACCGATACAGCGGTGGCGCCGCCCGTTCCGCTGGAAGAGCTTTGGATCGCGGTCAACCGCTTCGGGCTGTCGGGTAAGGTGCGCGCACCCGAGGAACGGATAACGCTCGACCAGGCGCTTCGCATGGTAACCATCGATGCCGCCTACACGCTGGGTGTGGAGAAGGAAGTCGGAAGCATCCAAGCTGGAAAGTTCGCCGACTTCGTTGTTCTCGAACAGGACCCGCACGCCGTTCCGATGGAGAAGATCCGCGACATCAAGGTGTGGGGCACGGTCTCCGGAGGCCGAATCTTTCCCGCCAGCGAGATCCGGCCCTAAACAACAGAAGGACAGCTAAATGAAACACGAACTCAATGGTTCATCGCCCTTGTGATTCTTGGAATGTTGCTCATCGCTAACCTCAAGCCCACCGCGGTTGGATGTTCGGATTCACTGCTTCTTGTCACAGGCGCCAAGAGTTATTACCCGATAGGAACGAACGAGGTGGTGGTCAAAAATCCTTCAGCAGGTTTCAAAACCTTTATGTTCAGCCTCAGACATCGCCTCCGTCCCTGGAGCGCCCTAAATCGAAAATATGAACTGCTGGCCTTTGTCCCCATCGGAAGGCGGAAGGTGGTGTTTCTAACCACAAATAAGGCAATTTTGGGCTGTGCTGGTGTGGATGGCAGACCGTCGGGAGTGCTCCCAATGACAAATCGTTTAGCGGTGTCGCGAACAGGCGAGACGGGTGTACTATTGTGCCGTTTTCGAGGCCAAAAAGGAAATTCCGGCTAAGGAGAGGATTCCCAACGAAGAAACCTCCTTTCGATTTGCCGGTGTCTTGGCGACATCGCATGGAAAACGGTGGTGTGGATGCCAGAATCCTCCCTCAAACGTGATTCATTTCAACGGTGAACGCTTCCTCGACCTTACACGGCTGCGACCGCATATGCCTAACAGGGAGAGCTTATGGACCGCGTACGGTTTGTGACGCATCGGAACCAGCGGATATTGTTATTGGATTTCACGGATTGCAAAGCCGAAGAAGTGGCAACGATATGCGACCGCGTTCCGGAGATTGTGACCGGCGAGCCGGTGGGTTCCGTGTTGGTGGTAGCCGACTTCAGCGGTGCGGCGTTGAACCGCAATGCCGTCGAACGCATTAAGATTGCGACGGCGATTGATAGGCCTCACATCAAGCGAGCAGCATGGGTACTTGCCGGAAATTTACCCAAGGCTCTTTATGAATCTGTCCTCAGCTTTTCCGCTCGCAAGTTTCCCGTCTTCGACACCCGGGAAGAAGCCATGGACTATCTGGTGAGCTGACGTGCGCGCCAGGAGAATCCGGAAGACGCGGCGGAGGTGTCGGGCCGTTATGCCCAGAAGCTGCTTCGTTCTGGATAACGGATCCGGTCCTTACTCCCCCGGGTCAGGTCGCACTGGTTACGGCTCACGGCCACCACGCCCGTGCCTCTCTCGGCATCTGAGCGGCAGAGCGGGTGGGTTCTACGGGCAATCCGCCAAGGAAATCTTGGCAGCAGTTCTAACACTCTAACGGGAGGATCTGGCCGTGACCGGTTTCTCTGGAACGAACATTAGATTTCTCACCTGTGATTCACACCTGTGGTTTTTCGGTTTTACAAGGGTTTAGAGGTACTAAGGCAGTCCTCGGCGGCTTGTAAGTCGTTGTAAGTACTCAAAAGTGGCGTTCTGAAAAGGCTGGCGTCGGCGGTTCAACTCCGTCCCTGGCCACCATCATCTCAAAGGACTTAGCTCACATTCGAACCAGACCTCCCAGTCCGCTCTCAGTCCGCTATTTTTCGACGAGATCCGGTTCGGTTCTTGGCCACGATGACGGTGAAGCACTTAACCTCGAATTCCCTCTCGCTCAGTCCGCTTTCAGTCCGCTTCTGTCTGCGGAGTGGCTGAGAATCGCAACCAGCATTGCCCCTGCCGCAGCCATGCGATCCTCGCTGACACTGTGGGTGTAACACTGCAGGGTCAATTTAACATCACTGTGGCGAAGCAAAGTCTGTACAGTTTTTGGGTCAGTTCTAATGCGCACCAGAAACGATGCCAGGCTGTGACGCAGATTATGGAAACCAAATCGCCGTGGATCATCATCTACCAGTCTGCCTTCGTCGTCTCGGTGCGATGAAAGAATGCCCACCTTCACTGCCGCTGGCCGCAGATAATCTTCCACCAGCATGTTAGCCACACGCGGCTGCTGGCCCTTGAGCTTGAACGAGGGAAACACCCAATCCCCCGGCTGAGAATATGGCGTCTTCCGTTTCCAGCGAAACATGAATTCGGCCAGCAAAGGATGCAGCGGCACCGGGCCCTTCGAGGCTTTGCTTTTCGGCCAGCCCACTTGGCCGCATGTCCATGTGCGGCGCACCTGGATGACGGCTTCAGCAAAACTCACGTCTTGCCATTGCAGCCCGAGGCACTCTGAGATACGCAGACCTGTGCCAACGGCTAAGAGCGTTAAAGTCCGTTCCGGCTCTCGTAGGTTATGCAATACTGCGTATGCTTGTTCAGGGGTGAGAATCATCGCTTCGTACTCGCTGGTGGTCTTGCACCGGACGAAGCGCATCGGGTTCGCCTCCTGAGTCCATGGAATCAGCCCGTAACGTTGGCTGTGCTTGTAGATGAGCGACATAACACGGCGCGTCCTGTCGAGCGTTGGATTGCCAAGACCTTCTTGGACTTTCAAGGACTTCAACCATTGTTCCACCTCCAGCGGTTCGACGCTGAGCGCGACTCGGTTCCCCCAGCGTGGCAGCAGCCGATTGCGGAGCACTCGCTCGTAAGCTCGGATTGTCGTATGTGCCTTTGGATGGATGGACTCGGTGGGTTCGACGAGCTCATGTTCCGCGTAGTGATGTGCCAGATCCGCAAAAGTTACACATCCGCGGAAATCCACCTGGTTGATGTGCAGGTGCTGTCTTTCGACCTCCGCCCATACACAGCTCTGGTCGGGGAAGTCTTCTACAAGACCAATCGGAACCTTGTTCTCAACTCGCTTACCATCGGACTTCCGAACTGTACGAAAGAACAGCACCCAAGTTTCACCTTGACTGCGTTTTTCTTTCTTTAGCCAACCCTGTTGATGTCTGCGTGCCATTTAAGGTCTCTCCTTTGGGCAAATCAGATGCCCCGAATCCATGATGAGCCTTGAATGCCGACAGACAATGTGAGCTTTGATGTCTCAAAACCACCAGTATTCATATGCCGCAAATTGAAAAACTCAGGCAGTTAACCCAAATTAACCGGAGGATCGTTAAGGAAATATTCTCGTTTCTTGCCGCGGAGTCACAGTCATCCCCCCGAAAGCGGGGTAGAACGCTTGCCGCTAATGCGCTTCTGCCCTGCCTTTCGAGGTGTGACATAAGTCATCTACATTCGGTCGCCGCATTCCTATGCTGATTGTGAGGTATTCGCGATGGCCGTAATTACCAAATCAACCAGCATTGCTGAGGTGCTGGAGCGTTGCGCGAGTGCACGCCGCATCTTCGATCAACACGGACTTCGGGGCTGTGGAGGTGTAGGCGGTCCCGCCGAGTCGCTCGAATTCTTTGCCACCGTCCACCAGGCGAACCTTGACGAACTGCTCCGTGAATTGAACGCCGAGATCGCGAAACCGTCTGCCGCGGCTTTGCCTTTCCAGGAAAGTATTGCCGACTACATCTACCGGCGCTTTTTCAAAGCTGGCGTGGCTGTGGTGCTCAGCATCGGCGCGTTCTGGGGCGCCATTAATCTGCTGCAACTCGCAGTCGCGAGGGGCTTCGGGCAACTGGATATGATGGCCTCTATCCACGCTCATGCCCACGCCATGATCTTCGGCTGGATGGGCCTGTTTGTCATGGGCTTCGCCTACCAGTCGTTTCCTCGTTTCAAGAACACAACCCTGTGGCGCCCGGAACTGGCAAACCTGACCTTTTACCTGATGCTTGCCGGTATCGGGCTGCGGGTCGTCGCGGAGATGCTCCGTCGCGGAGTGCTGGCGATATCACTGGCGTCAGTATCGGCTGCGGTCGAAGTGACGGCGGTCGCGCTCTTCATCACTATTCTGATCTGCACCGCGCGGAAATCCATCGAACCGCCCGTCTACTACGAGAAGTTCATCTTCGCTGCTTATTTCTGGTTCCTGGTGCAGGCGCTGCTCGACCCCATCCTGTTTTTCGCAAAGGCGACGGCATACTCTCAGGCACAGCTGATCAGCCGCGTCGCCCTGCTCGATGGACCTCTGCGAGATATGCAGTTGCTCGGCTTCGGCGCATTGATCATCGCGGGTGTCAGTCAACGATTTGTGCCGCACGTGTACGGACTACAGAGGCCGCCACGTGATCTCCACCGTCCGCTCTTCATCCTTATCAACGGTGCCCTCCTGCTGGACATCGCCAGCTACGTTGCTCTTCGTTTGACAGGCCGCTCCGTTTTCATCTACACGCTTGAGCTTGCGTATGTACTGATGTTGGCATGGGCTGTACTGCTGGTGAAACAGATCGGGATCTTCAGCCGTGCCGCCCAGCCTGATCGCACCCTTAAATTTGTACGTACCGCTTATGTCTGGCTGCTTGCTGCAGCCGCGATGCTTCCTTTCTTCCTGCCGTACGGATTCTGGAGCCGTCAAGGCTTCGCACATGACTACATGGCCGCCTACCACCATGCTTACACGGTCGGCTTTGTGAGCATGATGATCGTCGGGGTTGCATCTCGGGTTGTACCGATTCTCGCTGGGTTGGATGCCTCGCGCCTGAGCCGGCTGTGGGGCCCATTCCTCCTGCTCAATGTTGGCTGCATCGGCCGTGTGTCGCTGCAAATCACCGCGGACTGGTTTCCGCAGGTGGCCTTCCCCCTCGTCGGCTTGACCGGTTTCCTGGAAGTAGCGGCTTTATCGTGGTGGGGCATTGAGCTATGGCGGGTTATGAACATTGCCGCCAACCGGCCGAAGCTACTGGTAACGTCAGTCCAGCCAGCGCGCCCGCAACTGATCTCGATTGCAAACTGACCCGTTCATTCTTAACAGCGCATCTGCATCCGTGGTCAGAGCACACACTTAATGGGGCCACTCGGGCGGTTCACACTCCGGGCACTGATGATTGATGAACTCCAGCATCCTCAGTACCTCATCATTGCTGGGCGGGTGCTGGCCGCCCCGGGCGTCGTAGACAGAAACAATTTCGCCGAAGCGATCGGTCACATAGATGACGGGACCAGGCCTTCCATGTTCATCGACGGCGCCGTAGAGGCTGTGCACTCTTCCATCATCATCCGCAAGCACTACAAATGGTAGCGTCGCCCATATTTTCAGGAGATGGGTCTCCTGGGAGTTGTACGGAAACACGGCAACAATGACCGCATCCTGTTCGGTGAAGTCCTGGTAGCGTGCGGCTGCGTGCCGGAGAAAGTCGGACTCGATGCCTGCTTGCCCTGCAAAGACAAGAACGAGATTGGACCGTCCACGATAATACGATATCTGCGTCCGCACACGTAGAGCAGACGTGAGTACGAAGTCACGGATCAAGCACCCTGGCTTCTGAAGTCCTTCTTTCGGGACAACTCTGCCGCCACCTCCGACTTCCGCCTGCAACATCAGAACGCCTCCTATGCTCGTGCAGATTTCCCGGTATCACCCGTGGTGTTCTTGACCTGCACGAGCAACATCATGACTGGAGTCTTAGCGGAAATGCCGTGAGGAAGCATCGGCGGCATATACATGAAAGACCCGGGCTTTCCATCGACGATGTCGTCGCCCAGTCTTACGTCGGCTTCTCCCTGGAGGAAGTACAGCAGAGCCGGCGTCGGGGCAGAATGGGTTGACAACTCCTGGCCTGTCGAGAAGCCAAATAGCGTCACATTGAGCCTCTCATCCTTGTGGAGTACGCGGCTCATGATTCCGTCCTTTGGCATTGCAAACTCTGCAGCCAAGTCCGGAATAAATTTGTAATCCATGTATCCTCCCTCTTATCACTGCCGCTGACATGCCTGTGATCGTTCTATCAGGACCATACACTCGATGCGCGTACTCAGCGCTTGTAGTATTCAGCGTTCTTTTCTGTGTACTCCTTCCACTTCGTAGGGAGATCGTCGAGCGCGAAGATCGCTGATACCGGGCACACCGGTACACATGCACCACAATCGATACACTCGACAGGGTCGATGTAGAGCTGAGGGTCCTCAGCAAAGCGGCTTTCATCTTTCCTCGGATGAATGCAGTCCACAGGGCAGGCATCAACACAAGCTGTGTCTTTCACCCCGATACATGGTTCAGCAATCACGTATGCCATGGCTCGATCTTTCCTATGTTCCCTCTCCGAGGCCCTAAGGCGGACGGAAGGAAAACTTTCGCACTCGTCCGCTGCCCTTCATTGGATGGCCAGTTCGCTCATGTGGGCGAGTCGCAACTGCACACTCAAGTTCTGCATCTCTGAGATTTCTTCCGCCAGCATTCGAACAATCCCCAAAGTCATCTCCGGGTCTGCCTGAAGCGCCGCAAGAAAGCGTTTCCGAGGCAAGATGGCAATGATGCACTTGTTGACCGAAACGGCGGTCAGGCTGTAGGACTTCCGCCCCAGAATGGCAGGGACCCCCAGAACCGCACCGGCACTTGCAAACCGGCAAAGAGTTTGTTCGGTAGCGTCCGGCGTCAGCGCAATGTCTCCGTGCAACACAAGCACGACTTCTTTGGGCGCTTCCCCCTGGCGAAAGAGCACCGTCGATCCTTCGACTGTGCGCTCCGTACAGAGTGCGCGCAATTTCTCAAATACTCTTTCGGACGCTATACACGAACCTGAACTTTTCATGCTGCACCCGTCAACTCGTCCGTCCCGGCTGACTGCCAGACCACGGATTCCACCGCGGGGTTGGGTATGGAGGACAAGGCGTCGCTGCACGGGAACGTGTCACTTAGCGTCTGGTCCAAGCCTCGATCCCTCGCCTGTCCCACGAGCCTTGGTCTACAGCTGGACTTCTCCACACCACGAAGCGATGTCCTGCCCGATGCAACAGGTCCGCGGTGCTGACCATTTCTTTCCCTGCAATCACTGAGCACAAGTTCACCATTGTCCCGGTGGACGTTCTCCTCAAGCCGCTGCCATGCATTGACGAAATCATTCAAAACGTTACGAGGAATGAGTCTTATCTGAAACACCGGCGGACATTCCGTCTCATCGTGCACGGGGCAGCCTTGCTCCAACATTTCATGCGAGAGCAGGATGTCGTTCAGGGGTACTTCATAAAACTGTTCACACGCGGTACATGGGATTCGAACTGATAACGCTTCGAGAATGTTCATCTGGAGCCCCCTCCTAAGCGGCAAAGACTCACGCCACGCGTCCAGTGCCGGCTCTCATCTTTGGAGAAGTTTTTACGACGCGGTCTTCGAGTTCTGTTGCTAGCTGCTCGTAACTCTCGTGTGCATAGGAGTAAATATCGGATTCGACACTTTTGAATTCCTTGAGGAGACGCTGATCATCCTCTTCCGACAGCACCTTTCTAGCCATCGGAAAGAGCAGGTACTCCTCCTTCCAGATGTGTGCTGGATAGAACTGAGCGATGTTGCGAAGTACTTCTGACAGAGCGGAGGACCCCTCATGTCGATTAGCGGCATATTCCGCCGACGCTTGCACCAATTCTTGTGTCAGGACTCGTGACCGCTCGTGTTCGTGCCGCAACGCGCCCAGAGGACAACCTTCCTCGGGTACGCCATGGCGTTCAAGCATTGGGAACAGATAACTTTCTTCCTTGCCATGATGACATTGGTGGCCGTAGACCCGGAGAAACTGGCAGAGATCCCGAAGAATGTCATCGTCAATGTCGCGGTTCTCTGTTAATTCGTCCACCAGCACACCCGTCACTCTGAGAATCTTCTCGATTGTCCGGTGTTCGTGTTCGAGACTGTCCGTGGCTCGCTGCATCTGCTGCCTCCTCGCATATTTCCAGTTACGCCGCCTCTTTTCTGACATGCCCGGAGCGACTGTGCCGCCTGCGGTCCAAATATTCCTTCAGAGCTACAGCGTTGTTGTGCTCGCGATCGTGTGAGCTGTACACCAGAGTGACTCGTCCTTTAGAAACTGACGTCAACAGTGGCCTCCATCGCTCTTCGTTTTCATCGAGCTCGCGAAAATATCGGCACCTGAATTCATCCCATCGCGTGGGATCGTGATGGAACCATTTGCGCAGCACGCCGCTCGGGGCCACTTCCTTCGCCCATTCGTCCAGGTGAGCGGAAGCTTTCTTCACCCCGCGCGGCCACAGCCGTTCCACCAGGACACGAACGCCATCATCTGGCGTTGCAGGTTCGTAAATTCGCTTCAGTTTGATCATGCTTATCCCCCTCTGTAACTCAACATTCGCCGCAAGGTCGTTTTCCAGGCGGCTTCTCGGTGGGCCGACTGCAGTTTTGGGACGCGAATGCCTCTCCACCTACCCGACCTCTGGGTATCTCGCGCCCTGTCACTTCATCGGCGATGAGTGGCTAGCGACGCACTGCCATCTCCCATTCGGCATCCTCACCCAGGTGTCCGTCCATCGCTCTCGTGCGTCCACGGGCTTGCCGTTGCTCGTTCCTTTCCCAAGCCAGGTGCCTGTCACTACGGCCGCCTTCCCATGCACGGCAACCTTCAGGTCGCTGATCTGGTTGGCCTCCCACTTCCCTGTCTTGATAAGTGCCAACGCTTGCTCCCGGTTATGCACGGAACTGTCGGCGTCGGTCTCGACGAACTCATCCGCCAGCAGTCGAGCCACCCCGTCCGCATTTCCGTTTTTTGCCTCCTCAGCCCACTTGTTCTCCAGTGCGATCAGCGCCTGAGCCACCGAGGTATCGCTGCCTTTGACGGTTTGTTCCACAGCGGTTTCGCCCCGGCCTGAAGTCTGCCCGCTTTCCTTCGTGCTAGCTGGCGGGTTTCCGCCTTGGCCCAAAGCGGGCAGCGCCCAACCACCAAGGACCAAGACTCCAAATGTCAAGATGAAAATTGTCAAACGACCTTGCTTTTTCATGGTTCTCCTCCTGTTCGCGTTGAGTTCGCCACGGGCGACGTCACTGGTATCGCAGTCCCTTTGGCAGACGGTGATTTGCTTGAATGCGTCCGGCAGACTGCTTCAGTTCAATCATGCATACCTTCGTTCGTAATTCTCAGGCCCTGCTGCCGCGTTCGCCCGCACGTTCGTTTTTCGATCAGGGTTTTTCTTGGAGCATGCTGGCGTGAGCCTTAAACCGGTGCTCACTGTGAATTGAAGAGTGAATTGGCCGCAGCACCGTTTACAGAGCCAGAAGTAGACAGTGGCAAGTTTAGGTTTCTTTTCGCAGATCACGGCAGGTACATCGCGGCAGGGACCTGTCGGGTTCCTGATTTCGAACGGGAAAAGCCGTCCCTCACGAGAACAACGAAACTCGACATCACAGTCGGGATTGGCACACTTCCTGATCACAGTCCGCTCCGTACCAAGTGCTGAACTGTCTTAGTTATCCGCCAGCACCGAAATGGAGACAATGAACCATTTGTACTGACCGCTAGGAAGCAAGTACCAAGCCGAGGTAACCTTGTGCCGTGAGCGAGAGTCGGCAAGCGTCAGCCTCCGAACATCGATGTGTCGAGAGGCGGCCGGACATGGCTGCTGGCATCCCGGCGGAGCTTTGGTTCAGATGCGATCTTCGGCTGCATCAAGACCTCAGCCCGAGGGGCGATGATAGCCGAAGGCGAGGCATGTAAGAAACGACCAGAGGATACAGCGGGGCTCTTGCTAGAATGCAGCGCTGGTCTAAATGAGCTTCCGTTGCATTGCGTGCATAACCGCCTCAAGGCGGTTGTGCGTCCGGAGCTTCTGATTGATGTGGTGGAGATGATTGCGCAGAGTCTGCGAACTTATTCCAAGCTTCTTGGCGATCTTTTGGGGACTGTTTCCTGCTGCGAACATCTTCAGGATCTCAATTTCCTGGGTTGACAGTGGAGAGACTGGCGCAGTTTTGCCTATTCTCTCGCCCAAGCTGCTGAGCTCCTTCGACAGCGTCAGCACCTGGCGCACCACTTCATCCTGCTTTTTCTGTTCCGTGATGTCATGTGCCAGATGAACCAGCAACCTTTCTCCAGTTCGCTGGTTGTGAAAGATCACAGTTGAGATATTGACCCACAATCGTTCACCAGAGCTGGTGCTTACGTTCAGGTCGAAATTTGGAACGTCGGATTCTTTTCCGATGCAGTCCAGAACACTGCAGTTCCGGTGACACACTGTCGTGCCCAGGGCCCCGATGCCATGCAGGAGGTCGAAGCAGGTTTTCCCCCTCGCCTCGGCGGCGGAGTAACCGAATAGCTTTTCGGCTGACTTGTTCCAGGATCGAATCTCACCTTGACCTGTCACCACGAACACGGCGTCTGTCGTGTTTTCTAGGAATGAAAACAGCTCACTTTCCAGCATATTCAGAAAGATCCGTAAACATCTGTGATCGAAGTCGGTACGGACGGTCCATTGAGAACTGCGGCTGATACTTCAAGTATAGCGCTAGACGTAGATGGCCATAAGCGGAGTTTCAGCACCGCTGCGTGGCGGAAAGGAGTACAGATGAAACGCCCAGCCTCAACGAATGTGCGACCAGCGTTTTCGCATGTTTTGTTTTTCCTACTTGCCGTAATCATGTTCTCGATTTCTTATGCCGTTTCGTCGCTGGCTGCGACTGTGCGACCGCAACCAACGCGACGAGCATTGCAAGAGATCCGACCAACCTTCCGCCGAGGGTACCAAGGTCTTTTACTTCCGAAGACCAGCCGGATTTTAGTTCAGGACCGGGCAATACATAGACGTGACCCTGCTGGATCCTCTACAGACGGACGCCCGAAGCAACAACCGCACATTCTTACTGGCAGATTCCACGCGCTGACTACTGCCAGTCGCACGCTTTGCCGGACCGAGTGACAGGGTTGGCGGCGATGTCCATCAGGACCGAGGTGACGTCCATGCCCGGACGCCGCCGAACATCAAAGTCTTCCCAGCAGGCCTGTGAGTCTGGGCCCATTGAGCACTCCCGGCTGCAGATAGAAGAGAAAGAGCTCTTACTACTTTGTCTCCGCTCCTTGCAGATGCGGCCAGCAGATGGTTAGCAGAAATGCGCTCTCCGCCAGAGCCTCCACATCATGAGGAATCCCGCAGTCCAGAGCCAAGAAATCTCCGACTGCCATCTCTGCCTTTTCTGCACCGGGAAGATGTATGGAAAGTCTTCCTGCCAGACACTGAATAGAAATCCTGCCATCGGCCCGGTGTTGATCCATGCGGGTGTTTGCCTTCATTGAAACCAACACGATTCGGAAGTCCGCATACTTTGCCAGGGTCTTCGAGCTGCGGCCGCTGATCTGATCCCAGGCCCCTGCATGATGGAGTTGCTCCAATTCTTTGGCCACATTGAACTGGATCTTCGACTCCGCCAACCGGGGGAGTCTCGTCAGACTGGCGCGGTATTCATCGGATTGGCAGTTTTCGTCCCGTACACTCATCCGCTGACCTCCAAATCAACAACCCTTATCGACCGGCCTCTCGAATGCAAATGGGTTCGATCGACAGATATTACGATGCTCAGCCGTATGCGAAATTTCGCAAATGCGTAGCGCAGATCAAATGCGCTCCAGCACCGCTTTCAGGTACTTCCAGAAGCTCTCTACCGAAGATATCTGGACACGCTCGTTGGGGCTGTGCGGATCGACGATGGTTGGACCAAACGACACCATCTGCATGCCTGGATACTTCTCGCCGATGACGCCGCACTCCAGGCCGGCGTGCATGGCGATCAGCTTGGCGGGCTCGCCGAAAAGCTCTTGGTGCACAGCCTGAAGCTTGCGCACGATCTCGCTGGTGGGCTCGGGCTTCCAGCCGGGATAGCTGCCGCGATGCTCGGCCTCGAATCCCGCCAGCCGACACGCGGTGGCAACCATGCGCGCGGCTGCCTGCTTGCTGCTCTCGATCGCGCTGCGCTGGCTGGTAACGATCTCAATCACCTCGTCCTTGGTGGTGATGATCGCCAGGTTGGTGGAGTTCTGCACCAGTCCGGGAACGTCGGGGCTCATCGCCAGAACGCCGTGAGGCATCGTGACTAGCAAGGCGACGGTCTGCTTTGCGTCGGCAGAGTCGAGGACCTTTTCCGGGCGCTCGGCCTTCTCGACCGTGATCTGCAAATCGGGATCGAAACTGCCCAGGTCGGCTTTGAATTCAGCCTCGGCCATAGCAACCAGCAACTTCAGTTCCTTCTCCCCCGACGCGTCCAGCACCACAATCGACGATGCCTCGCGAGGAATTGCATTTTGCGCGCTTCCGCCTTTGATGTCGGCGACTTCAACCGGCAGACTTTCCAGCGCCTTCTGCAGCACGCCACCCAAAATCCGCAATGCGTTGCCGCGGCCTTGATGGATGTCCACACCGGAGTGGCCGCCCTTGAGGCCAAACACCTTGATGCGCCAGCCGGAGCCGGCGCTCGCAGGCCGGAGCGTGACCTTGCGACGCGCAGTCGTAGTGACTCCACCGGAGCAGCCGATGCACAGCGTGCCCTTCTCTTCGTTGTCGAGGTTCAGGAAATAGCTGGACTTGAGTACTCCGCCCTGAAACTCCGCGGCGCCGGTCAGACCGGTCTCTTCGTCGATGGTGAACACGAACTCCAGCGGACCGTGAGCAATGTCGGTGCTCTCCATTACCGCCAGGACCGCCGACACACCTACGCCGTTATCGGAGCCCAGGGTGGTCCCGTCGGCCTTCAGCCAATCGCCATCGCGCACCACCTTGATAGGGTCGGTGTCAAAGTTGTGGGCTGTGCCCTCGTTCTTCTCGCAGACCATGTCGAGGTGGCCCTGCAACAAAGCCTTCGTCGCGCCCTCGCGCCCAGGGTGCGCCGGCTTGCGAACAACAACGTTGCCGGCCTTGTCCTGAACGACCTCGAGACCCAGGCGGGCCGCCTGCGCCAGCACGTACTCGCGCGCGGCAGCCTCCTTGGTCGAGGCGCGCGGGATGGCTGCGAGCGCGTTAAAGTGCTTCCATACTGGTTTGGGTTCCAACTCTGCAAGTGCAGGTATCATGACATCCTCCCTTCCATTTGAATGCAATGCCATGGTACAGCGACAAGGCGCGCATGGCGAAGCGGTCACCATCCGGCCTGGGAAGCCAGCACCATTCAACGCAGATCGGCGTCCTCAACCGTCTTCCGGGAGTTCGGGAAAACCGGATAAGACAAGACGACAAATATGCCGGCAGCCGCCAGAAGACATGCGGCGGCGAATCCTATGCTTATGGGGCCGTTCAGCGTGGCGGTGACCGATCCGCTGCCAGGCACCGGCGCCGGCGGTGTAGCCCAAATGTACAAAATCGCGTCGCCGAGGATCTGCGGGCCCAAGATTCGTGGTAATTACTACAACATCGTTAATAGATTGGCGCAGATCTCCGATGAGAAACAGAAAATTACTTGTTTTGTACTCAATCACCTTGTGAAGCCCGGCTTTCTTGTAACTGCTGATCATTAAGTTCGCCAGACCCACCTCGGGATGGGGCTCCTGAACTCCGGCCAAGTGGAATTTCACAAGACGGTCGCCCGGCGGGTCATAGAACTTCTGGTAGAGCACCCATGGCGCATAGGTGAGCAGCGCAGCAGCAGTCATTGCCAGGAGGAATCGCGGACTCGGACACCGGCGCAGGAAAAGCAGCGAGCAGGCCAGGCCCAGGATGGCAAAAAAGCTGCCGCCGTGACCCAACATGGCCAAAGCCAAGGCCACACCCACCAGCGCGCCGGTCACCCGGCGGTCTCGCACTTGGTGATAGCGCTCCGTGAGCAGGTAGGCGGCCACAACCAGCAGGTAGGCTACCGGATAGAGCTTGGGCCAGGTATAGAACCCATGAAGGAAGGTGAAGCCTGAAAACAAGCACACCACGATGGCCAGGGGCCGACGGCCGATCTTGCCGGCCGTCAGAAATGCCCAAAGCCCCGCCAGAAACGAGCACTGCAGGAACACAGACATTCCCAGATACGCAAGTTCCGTGTAGCTAAGACGGCCTGCGAGTGAAGTCCACGGGTAGGTCCAGACGACGTTTGCGGCTTGCAACGGCGGCCGGTCGCTTGACAGCCAGTCAGCCATAATAGGTCTGGGGATGTGGCCGCTGAAAACGCCGTCCGCCAGAATCTTCGGCAAAAGGTGGTCGCCGACAAGGTCCGGCGGGCCAAAACGAGTGGGGGCCAGGTCGAGGGCCGCATACTGGCCGCCCCGCAGAAGTCCCAGCGATACGATAAAGATAGTCGCGAATACAACCAGGGCGGCGGGCAGGATCAGTGGTTTCAGGCATAAGAGTCGTGACCGGCGAGACTTGGACACTGTGACATAAACCAAGGCCGCACACGATGCGCCGAGGGTGGCGTAACTATAAAAGACTCCGGCGGCATGGTTGAGGAAGTACATCCAAAAAGCTCCGTAGCCGGTTAGCCCAAGAGCCAGGAGCGCAACGGATGTGAGGTCGACTGGGTCCGTCACTCCGCGGGCCGCGGCCACCAGGCACGCCGCAGCCGGAGGCAGCAGCAGAACCACCGCGAGGCAGAAGACCACCCCGAGCATAGCGATTGCGACGAGGACTTCTTCTGCACGGCGTGGAGAGAATGGCTCGGAAAGGCCGACCCAACCACAAACTCCAGTGATTCTGTCTTCGACGACCAGGCGGACTGGCTGACCGAACCACTCGGGTGGCATCGGAACATAGAGTGGATGCCAATCAGGCTTTGTCAATGGAAGCGTGAGCAGAAGCTGTTCGCCGGTATGGACGTTCTCGGCGGCCAGGCGGATGCCCGGCATAGTGGGGTAACCCGCGATGTAAAAGCTCAAGTAGGGGCCGGCATTCACCGTCCTGGATGTCGCCCACCCTGTATCTGCATCCCCCAACTTACAAAACGACCCCCAGGTAGCGAGTCCTTGATGGCTGACGCCGAACGGCCATCGGGTACCGGCCCAAACCCCGTTCGGACAGAACCCGGCGGGAGATCCGTTGGTAGGAATGAAGGGTGGAAACAGCTTGAATCCCGGCACAGCTGCCCAGGATAGCCGGCCAGATAAAGACTCAGGACAGCAGGAGCCGGGAACGGCTCCGATTCCACGCGGCCGAAATCGTTGTCGCCGTTCTTGCAGAACGAGCCCCAGATCGTGACGTTGGCAGGCGGTTTCTGGCCCGGCCAATGTGTGCCGCTCGCCACTCCATCCACGCAAAAGCCAGTACCTGACGCCGGAGACGTTACCTGAGACTTCGCGATCGGGTCCAGGAGGAAAGCGGTTATGGCCAGTACATACAAGACACGGAACCTGGCAGCCATCAAGGTTTGGGCCCCAACCCTGCCCGTGCAGGCATCATGACATCCTCCGTCGCATTGGATTGCAATGCCATGGTACCGCGACAAGACATGCGTGGCGAGCACACGGAGTCCTTGGTTTCTATCGGGGCTAGTAGTCCAGATGGCTCGCGAAGTTGGGGATTCCGCCACTGCGGATGCGGTTTGCTACGTGGCCAGCGGCGAGTCGCGGTGCACGACCTTGATGTTGTACCCGGCTTTGGACAGGCGTTTCTTCACCTCTTCGGCGATCATCACCGAGCGATGCTTGCCGCCGGTGCATCCGAAGGCGATGGTCAGGTAGCTCTTGCCTTCGCGAATGTAATGCGGGACCAGATAGATGAGCAACTCGGAGATGCGCTGGATGAACTCCCGGGTTTGCGGAAACGAGCGAATGTATTTGGCCACTTCCGGATGTCGCCCGGTTAGCGGGCGGAACTTGGGAATGAAGTGCGGGTTGGGCAGAAAGCGCACGTCGAACACCAGGTTCGCATCTTCCGGGACCCCTTCGCGATAGCTAAAACTGACGCAGGAGATCAACAGGTTCCGGTCGCTGTTGCCGCCCTGAAAACGCTCGGTAAGCTGGGCGCGCAATTCGTGGACATTGAACTGGGTCGTGTCCACCACCACATCGGCCAGCGCGCGCAGCGGTTGCAAGCGGCGGCGCTCTGCCGTCAGCGACGACCTCACCGAGACGCTGCGTCCGAGCGGGTGAGGACGCCGCGTCTCGCTATAACGCCGAACTAGCACATCGGTGTCGGCTTCCAGGAAGACCACCGTGGTCTTGAGCATTCGCCGCAAAGAAGCAAGGACCTGTGGCAACTTGTCGAGCCGCGCCCCTTCGCGGATGTCCACCACCAGAGCGGCCCGCTGGATCTCCACCGAATCCAGCACCAGGTCGGCAAAATTGGAGATCAGTCCAACCGGCAGGTTGTCCACGCAGTAGTAGCCCAGGTCCTCGAAGGTTTTCAGGGCCGAGGCCTTCCCCGCCCCGCTCATACCGGAGACGATAACCAGTTCGTGCTGGTCGCGGTTCTGGGGCGGGCGGATTGATTTCTTCTTCAGGCCAGTCACCTTCCCTTAATCCTATTTCGTGTTGGGTTTGGCGCGTGCAGGCTGCCCTGTTTGGGCGAGAGTACCAGAGTTGCCGCCCGGTGTCAGCCGAAAACCTTAGTCACGAAATGGATGCAACAACGCCGGCTAAGGTCTCACCGTTTTCGTCGCGCCCGCCCGTCGGATTCGGTTAATATGCATGAAGCCCAATCACCTCCGGGACCCAATGACTCCCATGCTGTACCTACGGATGTTAGTTTTGCTGATTCTTGCGGGCCTGGGCATATTCTCGCCAGCGGAGGCGCGCGCTGATCGGATTCCGCAGACCATTGACAACACCAACCTATGGCGAATGCGGGGCAGCATTACGCCGATGGCGCGTCCGGAATTCGATCGCGGCAGGGTGGATGCCACGCTGCCGATGTCAGGCATGAGGCTGGTCTTCAGCTTGACCCCGGCGCAGCAGAGCAGCCTCGACATCCTGCTCGCGCAACAACAGGACCGGGCCTCCGCGAACTATCACAAATGGCTCACCCCCGAGCAGTATGCCGAGCGCTTCGGCCTGAGCGCCATCGACGTCCAGCGGGCAGCGACGTGGTTGCGCCGGCAAAGTTTCAGTAGTGTCGCTGTGGCACGCAGCCGCACCTGGATCGCTTTCAGCGGCTCGGCAGCTCAAGTGGAATCAGCTTTCCGCACGGAAATTCATCAGTACGTGGTCAACGGCAAAACGCACTATGCCAACGCGACCGAGGCATCGCTGCCCGGCGCTTTGCGCGGAGTCGTCCAGGGAATTACGGGCCTCAATGATTTTCGTCCCCAGCCGCGAAGTATCGTCGTGCATCCCGACTTCACCTCGCAAATCTCCGGCAAGCACTTCCTGGCGCCCGACGACTTCGCCACCATTTACGACATCCAGGGACTGTATGGCAGCGGGGTTACGGGCACCCGCCAAAGCATCGCCATCGTGGGTCAGTCGGACTTGTCAACGGATACCAACCACGGCAATCAGTACGATGTAGTGACCTTTCGCAACGTGTCGAATCTTCCGCCGGTAAATCTACAGGTGGTGCTGGTTCCCGGCGACCAGGATCCAGGAATCGTCGCCAACGATGTGGACGAAGCCAATCTGGATGTGGAATGGTCAGGCGCAGTCGCGAAAGACGCCAGCCTGATCTATGTGAATTCGCAGAATGCCCTGTTCAGCGCGATGCCATACGCGATCGACCAGGACCTGGCGCCGGTCATCAGCGTGAGCTACGGAATTTGCGAAGCCCAGCTCAGTCCTTCCGAGATCAACACCCTGACTACGGTGGCCCAGCAGGCCAACGCTCAAGGGCAAACCATCGTTGCTTCGTCAGGAGATAGTGGTCCTGCGGCTTGCGATTACACCACCGACCCCAATAACCCGGTGAAGGTTGCCACGCACGGCTATGCCGTGGACGTGCCCGCCAGCCTTCCCTACGTTACGGGGATGGGAGGCGCCGAATTCAGCGAAGGCGACGCCACCGGAGGAACACAATACTGGAGCGCCACCAATAACGGCAATAACGGCTCCGCCCTTTCCTACATTCCGGAGATGGCGTGGAACGACACCGCGGTCAACAACTTCCTGGCGGCCAGTGGCGGAGGCGTCAGCACACTTTTCAGCAAGCCTTCGTGGCAGACCGGCGCCGGCGTTCCCCCCGATGGCCAGCGCGATGTGCCGGACCTGGCATTGAATGCGTCGGCCGATCACGATGGCTATCTCATCTGCTCGCAAAGCAGTTGCGTGAACGGGTACCGGAAATCCGATCAGACGCTGACCGTGATCGGAGGGACGTCGGCGGCGGTGCCGACCTTTGCCGGCATCCTGACCCTGATCGTGCAAAATACCAACGATCCCCAGGGCAATGTCAATCAATACCTTTACTCGCTGGCGGCCAGTTCCCCCACGG
This sequence comes from uncultured Acidobacteriaceae bacterium, assembly GCA_963737435.1. Classification (GTDB taxonomy): domain Bacteria; phylum Acidobacteriota; class Terriglobia; order Terriglobales; family Acidobacteriaceae; genus Bog-257. The sequence goes on from CAVTSI010000007.1 coordinate 348,822, forward strand.
CCTTCCATGACATCACCACTGGCGACAACATGGTGCCCTGCACCGCGGGTTCGAAGGATTGCCCTCCCAGCGGCATGATTGGCTTCAGTGCGGGACCTGGCTACGACCTGACCACCGGCCTGGGTTCGGTGGACGCCGGGGCGCTGGTGGCCGCATGGAATGGGCCTACGAACCCGGACTTCGAGGTTTCGGCGCAGAGCCAGAGCCTGACCATCAACCGAGGAACTCCCGCAACCGACACGCTTACCGTAACCGGACTGGCCGGGTACTCTCAGACCGTGGACCTCTCCTGCAGCGTGTCCCCCGAGTTGACCGCAACCACTTGCTCGGTGACTCCCGGCAGCGTCGACCCCGGCGCAACGGCAACGCTGACGGTAACTGCCAGTCCGCTCGCCGGGATACTGCGGATCAATCCACTCTTTCGCCATCCGAGCGGCTGGATGGAAACAGGCTTTATGTTTGCTGCCGGCCTTCTGCTTGCGCGGCCCAAGTCGCGGAAGTCGCGGCCAAAGACACGCTGGAGCGCGCTGCTCATGTTGCCGCTGATCGTGACCCTGTTGGTCACGATTTCCTGCGGCGGCGGGGGTAACAGCACGCAACAAGCCAGCAACCCGGGACCCGAAAGTGGCACCGTGACCGTGCTGGGGACCAGCGGCGCCCTCGCCCACAGCGTAACCATCGCCGTGACGGTGAACTAGGGGGATTCGCACCTGATCGTCACGCATCGGTCGGCGAAGGGGATGGACCGTGATTTCTAAATTGTCGTCACGAGCGCCCGGGTTTGGCGCGAGGGATCTGCTTTTCCGGTGAGCCGCCAAAAACAGATCCCTCGCTCCTCCACCCCGGCTTCGCTCGTGATGACAATTCCAAGGGTTGCGTCACTATCAAGGTTTCGGCACTATGTTGTGCGAGCCTACTTAAGAACTTCATGCGCCTCAAAATCGTCAGCGTTGGTGAAGCGGTCCTGCGACAGCCGGCCCGGCCTCTGACGGCCGCCGAGATTCGCAGCGCGGAAATTCAGCAACTGATCCAGCACATGCGCGAGACCGTGAACGACGCGCCGGGGGTCGGCCTGGCCGCGCCCCAGGTGGGGCTCCCGCTGCAACTCGCCGTCATCGAAGACAAGCAGGAGTACTTTGCCGGCCTGACCGCCGAACAGATCGCCGAGCGCGAGCGCCAGCCGGTGCCTTTCCATGTCATCATTAACCCTGTGCTGCACCCATCTGAGCTGCAGCCCGCGGGCGACGTGGAGTTCTTCGAGGGATGCCTCAGCGTGCCCGGCTTCACCGCAATTGTGCCGCGTTCGCGCCAGGTGCGTGTGCTGTGCCAGGACGAGACTGGAACGCCTCGGATAATCGACGCTTCGGGATGGTACGCGCGCATTCTGCAACATGAAATCGATCACCTGCGCGGGACGCTGTACCTCGACCGCATGTTGAGTCGTACCTTTTGTTCCCTCGATCTCCACGCTCGAGTGTGGAAGGACAAGACCATCGCCGAGGTCAAAGCGGCGCTCACTTGAGCCCCGCCACAAAGCCGGTGTTATGCTCAGATCATGCCGATGAAGCTGGATTACTCATGAAAGTTGAGGTGTCATCCTGAGCGAGCGCAGCGAGTCGAAGGACCCCTATTGGCGCAAGAAGTCACAGCGTAGCCACGGGTTAATTGCCGTGATCTTTGCGCTCGTGATTTGCAGTTTTGCCTACGCGCAGCAAAAGCCAGCCGCGCCAGAGAAACCGCCTGCAGCTGCACCTGCGGCCGCGCAGCCACCCGCGCCCGAGAAGCCGCCCGCGCAGGAGAAGGCAATGATTCCCGCGAGTGCGGAACGGCACTTCCACCAGGGGGTAGCGTTCGAAAAAGATGGCAATGCAGAGAATGCCATCGACGAATACAAGACCGCCATCAAGGAATATCCGGATTACGCGGCAGCGCACTATAACCTTGGGCGCTTGTACATTGACCGCAAGGGTTATGCGGACGCAATCACCGAGCTTAAGACAGCCGTGCGTCTAAAGCCCAACGATGCCGACGCGCACAATAACCTCGGTCTGGCGTTGAAGCACAACGGCGACCCCATCGACGCGGCCATCGAATACCGCGAGGCGGTGCGGATCAATCCCAAGATGGCGTCGGCGCACAACAACCTGGCCAACCTGCTCTATGCACGGCGGGATTTCGCGGGCGCGATTCAGCACTATCAGGCGGCGGTGGCCATCGACCCAAAGAACGCGCAGACGCGCATGAACCTGGGCAGCGTGCTCGACGATTCCGGCAAGACCGATGAAGCCATCGCCGAATATAAGGAAGCCATCAAGCTCCAGCCCAAGAATGCCAGCATTCACTACAATCTTTCCATCGTGTATCAGAAGAAGCACGACATGACCACCGCCGTGGCTGAACTGCGGCAGGCAGAAAAGCTCTCGCCCGACTGGCCCACCCCGCACCTTATGCTGACCAATCTGTTGAAGGATTCAGACCCTAAAGGCGCGGCGGACGAATGCATCATCGCCGACGGACTGACCCACGATGCCAAACTCCACGATCGCTGTCTCGAACTGGAGAAGAAGGCGCAATAAAGGCGGGAGGGGTGCCGGCAGCACGAGCCTATTCGGGGAGCGCGTACAAGACATTAGATGATCGCCATTGCACAAGTGATCGAGGCCGAGACTACCGCTTCAGATTGGTTGCGACATGGGCTGTTTACAACAGTGATCCGTTTTCAGATGCGATGCACGAGACACTTACCGATTTAATCCCAGGGCACTGGTATCTGACGGCGGACTAGAGGCTTCGAGATGCGGCGGAGCAAAGTGCATCCTCCAGAAGACGACGAAGAAGAAGACCGGAACTGAGAGAAACGGGGCATACAGAACCAAATAGGCACCGCGTGCTCCAAGTTCAAAGCAAACCAAACCCGAAATAACCATTGACGCCAAAATGCCCAAAGCTGCATACCAATACGAGTGGGTCACGCGTAACCACTGGTCGCAGAGAGGACAGCGAAACGGCAACTCAACGTCTACGTATTTGTAATGAAACTCTGACTTGCACAGAGGACACTTTGGAAAACGACTTTGCATCATCAAGCCGTCCAGCAACTTCATTCTCCCACGGTGGACCAACTTTGCTGTCGTAAAATCGCCTCTCTGACAATGTCGGCGTTGTCAAGGGCGTATTTCGGCACCCGCTCTAAAGAGAGCGCCACTTCGCTCTAGTTGAAAAAACTCCGTCCCAACCAACCACGGCTCGCCTTGTAATCCTCTCAGGTCAGGAAACTCGGTCCGACCCATGCATCTCTTCGGTCGCAGCTGCGATCATGATTACCAGTTCGAACTCCTCCGTGAAGAGGAGCGGGGTGCCCACTCAATATGCTCGGTGTTCTACTGCACACCATGGCGATTTCCGGGCTGCCCCGCGTACGAACCGAACTTGCTCGACCGCTGATACTCCGATTTTTGGCGCATCATCCAGTACAGACGAACCGCCAGTCGGCGGGCCATGGCGACCTTGGCGATCTTCCGTCCCCGCCGCATCATCAGGTGAAAATACTGGCTGCGCCATTCCGGAAGACTGCGCACCGTGACCTGCGCTGCTTCCACCAGTAAGAAGCGCAACATCGAACTGCCCTGTTTGGTGATGTGGCCGAGCCGGCGCCGATTCCCGCTGGAGTCCTCCAGTGGAACCAGACCGAGATAGCTGGCAACCTGCTTCCCACATTGAAAGCGTTCCGCCTTCCCGATGATCAGCACAAAAGCCAGCGCAGTGAGTGGACCGACACCAGGATGGGTCGCCAACCGCTGCGCCTCCGGGTACTTCTCCACCTCCGGCTCCACTGCCTGGCTCAGCTCCGCGATGGTCGGGTTCAGTCGATCCAGCAACTCCAGCAGATCGCGCCGTCGTCGGCTCGCCCATGGAGCCAGGCGGAAGGATTCGAGTCGCTGCCGTTCGCGTCCCCACAACCGCTTCTTGCAGCGCAGACCTTCGTTCAGGGCCACGGCTTGCAACTGGTTCATGATGCGCGTGCGGGCCTGCACCATGCGATGGCGATGCCACAGCAGTTGCCGCAGATCGCGATTCTCCCAACTCGGCACCCAGATTCGCGGAAAGTCATCCTTCAGCATGAGTTTCAGAATCAGCTGTGCATCCTGGCGATCCGTCTTCTGCTTGCGCACCCGCTTGGTTCGGATCTCGGCTGCATCGCCGATCCACAACTCAAACTGCAACTCGCCCATTAACCGTTCGAACCAGCGGGCGTGTCCGCTGGCTTCCATTCCCACCCGGACCCGCACGCCTCGCCCCGCAAGCTCCCGATAAAAGCTTTCGCCTTCTTCGAGATGCTGCAGACGTCTTTCCTGCAACTCACCGGTCTCTGTATCTACCCAAGCTATTTGCTGAAACTCGGGGTGAAAATCTACTCCTATAATGATCATGGTTCGGCTCCTTTCTCCCGAGCCTGTTGGTTGGTTAGCGCCACCAACTTTACTCGGGTCTGGGAGCCGACATTGTCATGGAATCAATTTCATAAGTGATCCGCGCCATTGCACCGCAATCCCGTGCGGAATAACTATGCGTGGGCGCGTTGGTAGTGGCGCCGAGCTTTTTGGCGGTTGCCGCAGGACTTCATGTCGCACCAGCGGCGGCTGCGGTTGCGGCTGTGGTCGAGGAAGAGCCACTCGCAGTCGGGCGCCCGGCATTCGCGAATGGCGGCGCGAGCTTCCGAGGTCAGAAGCTCGGCAGCCGACTCCGCCACCGGCCACAGTATGCGATCGAGAAGATCGCTTCCGTTGGATTGCCATTCCCAGCGATACTTGCCGTTCGTTCGTGCCAGTTTGCGGTGCTGCAGGGCCGCCAGCGCAAAGTCGTTGATCTGCTGGATGTCTGCAGGAGGGGCGTGCTTCCCTACGGCAATGGCGGAGAAGGCGCGATAGAGGCTCTCGCGAAGGACGATGGATTTGCGGAAGGCGCTGCGCGCTGCGGCATGGTCGCGGTTGGCGTGGGTACGTAGGCTGGCGGCCAGCTTCGGCGGCAGGAGCTTGGACTGATCTGCGAAGGCGACCAGGTCCGCATAACTGCCAAGATGTTCGGCGCGGCGTTGCGGAAGATGCCGGTGGCTTACGGTGTTGGCGAAATCCAGGCAAAGCGCTCCGCCGAACTGATATCCCGACTGTCGCTTGGCGTTGTGCACTTTTTCTATTGTAACCTGCACGGGGAGTATAGGAGGTTAGAGGGCGAAGGGGCACACCTTTAGGTGCGCCGTTAAGCTCTTTATTTTTGTCATCACGAGCGGGCTTCAGCCCGCGAGGGACCCGCTTTCCCAACTTTTTCTGCAGCCTGTTCAGCCGTGCCGTAACCGCGGTCATTTATTGTGGCTTTACTACGGAGGGAACTTTGCTGCGCGAAAAATACGAATTCCCTCAGGGGCTAAAGCCCATCTCTTCACACTCGTAACGGCACGGCTGAAGCCGTGCCCCTTCCCTAGAACTTCTTTGCGGTGATGCGATCGCTGCCAATGTACGGCCACAGCACTTCGGGAATGAGCACGCTGCCGTCGGCTTGCTGATAGTTCTCGACGATCGCAACCCACGTGCGCCCGATCGCCAGTCCGCTGCCATTGAGCGTGTGCACCAACTCCGTCTTCTTGCCGCCTTCCGGACGATAACGGATGTTCGCGCGTCGCGCCTGGAAATCTGTGAAGTTCGAGCACGACGAAATCTCGCGGAAGAGACCTTGTCCCGGCAGCCACACTTCGATGTCGTAGGTTTTCGCCGCCGAGAAACCCAAGTCTGCGGTGCAGAGCGCCACCGTGCGATAGTGCAGGCCGAGCTTTTGCAACACCGCCTCGGCATTGCGCGTCAGCTTCTCGTGCTCCTCCCACGACTGCTCGGGCTTGGCGAACTTCACCAGTTCGACCTTCTGAAACTGGTGCTGGCGAATGATGCCGCGCACATCTTTGCCGTACGAGCCGGCCTCGCTGCGGAAGCACGGCGTGTACGCCGCGAGCGAGATCGGCAGGCGCGCCCCGTCAAGGGTTTCGTCGCGATAGAGATTGGTCACAGGAACTTCGGCGGTGGGAATCAGGTAGAGGTTGTTGTCGCCATGCGGAACCTTGAACAAGTCGGCTTCGAACTTCGGCAACTGGCCGGTGCCGTACATCGAGTCGGCGTTGACCATGAACGGCGGCAACACTTCGGTATAGCCATGCTCGCGCGTGTGCAGGTCGAGCATGAAGTTCATCAGCGCCCGCTCCAGCTTCGCTCCCATGTCCCAATACACGGCAAAGCGCGCTCCCGTAAGCTTGGCCGCGCGCGCCAGGTCGAGCACGCCAAGCTCCTCGCCCAACTCCCAGTGCGGTTTGGGCGTGAAGTCAAACTGCGGCGGCGTACCCCAACGGCGCACCTCGACGTTGTCGGCTTCACTCTTGCCGACAGGCACGCTGTCGTCCGGCAGGTTGGGAATGCCGGTCAGGATGTTGCGCAGTCTTGCGTCCGACTCTTCGGCCGCCTTCTCGGCTTCGGAGATCTTCTCGCGCAGCTCTTTGGTCTGGTTGATCAGCGCCGTGGCGTCCTGCTTGTCCTTCTTGAGCTTGGCGATTTCTTCCGTGGCCTGGTTGCGCTGGGCTTTCAGAGTTTCAGACTTGGTGATGGCCGCGCGCCGCTCGACGATCGATGGCGTGAAAATCCTCGAGAATGCCAGCGGGATTCATGCCGCGCTGGCGCAGCTTTTCTTCGACAAGAGGTAGATGATCGCGTACAAAGCCTAGATCGAGCATAAGAGATCAGGTTACTCGAAGACGCTGCCGATCACCAAGCGGAAGTCTTCACCACAGAGACACAGAGAAAATCTGAAAGTGATTTTTGAAGATCGAATACACAAAGCCAAAAAACTCTGCGTCTCTGTGTCTCTGTGGTAAGAAATTCTTCTCTGTGTCTCTGTGGTAAATCAATCCTTTCTCACCGACTCGAAGTCCTGCTGCTTGGTCGCCAATTTCTTATGCCACTCGGCCGCAGCCTGAACAAAGGCGCGGAAGATGGCCCGCGAACCTTCATCGCTGTCATAAGTCCGTTCGGGATGCCACTGCACCGCCAACACAAACTGATCGGGCGCTGTCCCCTCGACCGCTTCTTTCACTCCGTCCTCGGGACACCACGCCACCAGCCGCAATCCATCGCCCAGCGTTTCGGGCGCTTGATGATGGCTGGAATTTACCGGCATGACCAGTTCGTTGCCGGCGGGCAGAGCGCCCGCGTCGCGCAAGATTGCAGCCAGCCTCGACTGCGGATCAATCTGCACCCGATGCGCCTGCGCGATCCGGCTCCCAGCTTTGTGGTTGACTCCCGCAGGCAATTCCTGGTCGAGCGTGCCCGTCCGCCACACGTTGAGCGATTGCAGTCCATAACAGATGCCGAAGACCGGCTTGCGCATGTTGTAGGCATCTTGCAGCAGCAGCTCATCGGCGTTATCGCGAAAGGCGTCGGTGGGCGCAGTCTCGGGATGCCGCTGCGCGCCATATTTCTCGGGATCGACATCCGCCGGACTGCCCGGCAGCAGCACGCCGTCGCAGCGCTTGACGGCCTGCGCGATCTCCGCGTTGGTAGCAGTCGCCGCGATGATGACCGGCTCGCCTCCAGCCGCGCGGATCGCCCGCTCATATTGCGGCAGCGCGCGAAACACATAGAGTGGCCGCGTCGAGTTGGGGGTTGGAATGGCGATACGCGGTTTCATGTCGGTTCTTTTCGTCTGGAGCTCGGGGTTGGGCGTCAGCAGCGGTTGGGGCTCGGCTTCGCCGCTCGCGTGCCGGCAAAGGCGCGCTCTTCGAGCGCGAATAGTACATCTCGGCGATCGCTTGCCGTAGTTGCATCGTGAGCCTGTCCATGTCACGCACGCGCAGCCCGGCGGTGGGGATCGGTTCGCCGATGATCATCTCCACCTCACCCGGCACCAGATGGAAGCTGTTCATCGGCAACGCTCCGTCGGTTCCCACGAGTGCGATGGGCACGATCGGAGCTTGCGCCCTGATGGCGACGTAAGCCGCGCCACCCATGAATTCCTGAAGCTGCCCGGTGAGGGAGCGCCCGCCTTCGGGAAACACCATCAGCGGCGTGCCGTGGCGCAAGGACTCGCTGGCGTGAGTCAGGCTGCGCAGCGAAGCGCGCGCATCGCCCGCATCAATCGGGATCTGCCCCGACCGTTTCAGATGCCAGCCGAGAAACGGATAACGAAACAGCTCCTTCTTCGCCATGATACGGAACTGCACCGGCAGGCAGGCGTAGAGCACGGGAATGTCGAGCGCCGACAGATGATTGGCGGCATAGATGGCCGTCTGCGCAGGGGTGACATGGTCGAGCCCTTCGACGCGCACGCGGACCAGTGCCGTCTTCAGGATCATGCGCGCCCAGGTGCGCGCGAACCAGTGTTGCACGCGGCCCTCGCGGTCCGACAGCGACGAGAGCAACGAGAGCGTGCCCATCACTCCCGTGTACAGATAGATCATCGGCGTGAAAAACAGGTACGAACGCAGACGGCTCAGCAGCGAGCCTCGGCGCGCTTCGCGACTTTCGACTTGTGGTTCCGTGTTCGTCATCGCGTCATGCCGGAATACCCATCGCCGACATCGCCTCGCCGACCAGGAAGATGGAGCCGGTCACTACGATCAGTCCTTGCGGCTTGCTGACCTCGCGCGCGCGGGCCAGCGCGGCAGCGACGTTCTGCTCTTCGTATAACGGCGTTCCGGTGCGCGAGGCGGCCTGCGGCAGTTCGCTGGTGGTGGCGGCCCGCGGGTTGGCAACTTTCGTCACGATCACCTGCTCGGCAATGGGGAACAATATCTCGGCCATCTCCTGGAGCGCCTTGTCGCGCATGGCGGCGAACACTATGGTCAGCTCGCGTCCGGAAAAATTCTCCGAAAGCGCAGATCGCAAAGCCCAGGCGCCAGCCGGATTGTGCGCCACATCGAGCACCATCTCGCGCTGATGGGTTGCCGCCGATGGCGGCAGCACCTGAAAACGGCCCGGCCAGTGGGTCTCGCGAATTCCTTGCTCCATTTGCTGCGGCGTCACTTTGAACCCGAACTGCGCCAATTCTTCCGCAGTGGCGATCGCCAGTGCCAGGTTGCGCAGTTGATGCCGTCCGGCCAGCGGCGAGTCCACGTCAATCTCTTCGCCCATCACAGTAAGCGGATAACGGCTGCGCCCAGGCTCGGGCAGCGGGCGTCCTTCAAGATAGGTCTCAGCGCCCGGCGACACCGGCGGAACATACTTCACGGCGCTCACGCCGCGGGCATGCTTCTCCAGGATGGCTTGGCCGATCACGTCGTTGGCCTGCGGATGTTGCGGCAGCGTGACCACAATGCCGTTCTGCCGGATGATGCCTGCCTTCTCGCGTGCGATTTCGGCAAGGGTATCGCCGAGATACTTCTGATGATCGAGCGCGATATCGGCGATCACCGAGATCATCGGTTCGACGACATTGGTCGCGTCAAGCCGCCCGCCCATGCCCACTTCGAGCACCGCGATCTCGACCGCAACACTGGCGAAATATTCGAAGGCCATCACCGTCAGCATCTCGAAGAAGCTGGGGTGCCAGGGCAACTTGCCGGAACGTAGCAGGTCTTGCGCCGTGCGCTCGACGCGATCGTGCATTTCGCCGAACTCCGCGTCGGAGATGGCCTCGCCGTTCACGCGAATCCGCTCGTTGATGCGAATCAGGTGCGGCGAACTGTAGAGCGCGGTCCGGTATCCGGCGACGCGCAAGATGGAGGAGAGCATTGCGGCGGTCGAGCCTTTGCCGTTGGTCCCCGCAATCAGCACGCTGGCGAAACGCCGCTCGGGATGGCCGAGCGCGTCCAGCATCTCGCGCACATAGGCCAGGTCGAACTTGTGCGCCGGCGTGCTGGCGAGCTCGTGTCCCAGCGCGTAGAGCTGCTCCACGGTGCTTTGGTAACTCATGCGGGCAGTTTCAGATTACAACAATCGGGAAGGAGAAGAAGGTAACGTCCGGCTTCGCGATTTTGAATTGTCATCACGAACGGCCTTCAGGCCGTGAGGGATCTGCTGTTTCCCAAACATCGTTGCAGGCGGAGAGAACAGCAGATTCCTCGCTTCGCTCGTAATGACAATTCAAAAGACGGACCGTGAACTCCAAACATCCCACATGGGACATTACTTACACAGCGATCCATCGCTGCTACTTTGCCAGCTGCTTCTTCACCGCCTCGCTCAGAAGCTTGCCATCCACGCGTGCGTCGCCGAACTTGGCCTTGGCGTTCTTCATCACCGCGCCCATGTCTTTCATGGTGGGAGATCCCATTTCGGCGATGACGGCGCGGACCGTGGCAACGATCTCCTCTTCCCCGACCGCCTTGGGCATGTAGGTCTCGATGATCGCGATCTCCTGCGCCTCCCGGGCCGCCAGTTCGGGGCGGTTGCCCTTCTCGAACTGTTCGATGGAGTCCTTGCGCTGCTTGATCATGGTGGTAAAGACCTGCAGCTCTTCTCTTTCGTCGAGGTCGGCGCGTTTGTCGATTCGCTTGTTCTGCAACGCGGCTTTCATCATGCGCAAGGTTGACAGCCGTGACTCTTCCTTCTTGCGCATGGCGTCAACCATGTCGGTTTGCACCTGCTGGGTCAAGCTCATGGCGTAATTATAGAGTAGCGGTCACATCGGCTGGTGACACGGAGCACACAGCCACTACCCACATGTCCGTGGCTTGCCCGGCCGTGGAAGCCTATATTTGTAGTGTCGGCGCTCGTCTGTGCCGGCAATCAACCTGTAGAGGTACTTGCCATGCTGCGTAAGACACGGCTATTTACTCCCGGTCCGACTCCACTTCTTCCAGCCGCTCAAAATGCCATTGCCGCCGCGGACATGCATCACCGCACGGCCGAATTCCGTGAAATCTTCACCCGCACACTTGCCGATCTCAAGACCTTCATCGGCACCAACAACGACGTTCTGATTCTCGCCTCGTCCGGCAGCGGCGCCATGGAGGCCGCGGTTTCCAACCTGACTTCTCCCGGCGAGAAGGTGGTCGTGCTCACCGCCGGAAAGTTTGGCGAACGCTGGCGCGATCTAGCCAAGGCCTTTGCCTGCCAGATCGAACTGATCGAAGTTGCTTACGGACAGACCTTCGACCTGCGTGAAATCAAGTCCAAGCTCGAGGGCGCGCGCGTGCTTTACATGCAGGCCACCGAGACTTCCACCGGAGCGCGTCACGACGTGAAAGCCATCGCCGCGCTGCTGAAAGGCACCGACACGCTCTTCGTAGTCGACGCCATCACCGGACTGGGCACCACTCATTTCGAGGTGGACAACTGGGGCATCGATATCCTCATCGGCGGCTCGCAGAAGGCGGTCATGATCCCGCCGGGACTCGCCTATCTCTGTGTGAGCGAGCGCGCCTGGCAGCGCATGGAGACGGCCAAGCAGCCGCGTTTTTACTTCGATCTGCGCAAGGAGCGCAAGTCGGCGGCCAAGGGCGAATCGGCCTTTACCCCGGCCGTCGCGCTGGTCTGCGGACTGGCGGCGGCGCTCGACTACATTCGCCGCTGCGGCAACGGCAATCTTGCCGACGGACGCGAAGCCCTCATTCACAATGCGGAAACTTCCGCGGCCATGGTCCGCGCCGGCGTTCAGGCCCTCGGCCTGAAGCTGTTCGCGCCTACCTGTCCGGCGGCTGCCGTCACCGCAGTGCTGGCCCCTGCGGGAGTGGATTCCAGCGCCATCGTGAAAGAATTCCGCGAGCGCTTTGCCATGGTCGTGGCCAACGGCCAGGGCGAGATGAAGGGTAAGATCTTTCGCATCGCTCATCTCGGCTACTACGACTATCTCGACGCCATCGGCGTCATCGGCGCATTGGAACATGTGCTACTGAAAGTTGCGCCGTCCCATCACATCGAACTGGGCGCAGGCGTGCGCGCCGTGCAAGAAGTTTTTGCCGGCCAGTTCGCCGAGGTGGCTAGCGTATGAAAATCGTCATCGCTGACAAAATCTCCTCTTCCGCGTCCGCCATCTTCGGCGAACACAACGACTGGAAAGTGGTGACCACCGACAAAGAGACGCTCCCGGGTGAGCTCGCCACCGCGGATGCCATCCTGGTGCGCTCGGCCACCTTCGTCGATGCGGCCATGATGGACAAAGCCCCCAAGCTGCGTGTCATCGGACGTGCCGGCGTGGGCGTGGACAACGTCGATCTCGACGCCGCCACCAAGCGCGGCATCGTGGTGATGAATACGCCGGGCGGCAATGCTGTCGCGGTCGCCGAACACACCTTCGCTCTCATGCTGGCCCTGGCGCGTCACCTGGTGCGCGCCGACTCGACCATGCATGCCGGCAAATGGGAGAAGAAGACGCTGCAAGGCACCGAGCTTCGCGGCAAAACCCTTGGCATCGTCGGCCTGGGCCGTGTGGGAGTCGAAGTCTCGCGCCGCGCCATCGCCTTCGGCATGAAAGTCGTCGGGCACGATCCCTACGTGGCGCCCAGTCTGGCGCAGCAATTGAACATTACTCTGGGGTCGCTCGATGAGGTCTTCGCTCAGTCCGACTACATCACGTTGCACGTCGGTCTGACCCCGCAGACCCAGGGCATGATCAACGCCGATTCCATTCGCAAGATGAAGAAGGGAGTACGCCTGATCAATTGCGCTCGCGGCGAGTTGCTGAATGAGCCCGCTGTCATCGAAGCCCTGCAGTCGGGACAACTGGGAGGCGCTGCGCTGGATGTTTACAGCCATGAGCCGCTCAAGGACTCTCCTCTGGCGACCCTGCCTAACGTCATCCTGACACCGCACATCGCGGGTTCCACCCATGAGGCATCCGAGGCCGTCGGCGTGCAGATCGCGCTACAGGTCCGCGAGTACCTGCTGAAAGGCGTCATCCAGAACGCTGTCAACGTGCCTTCAATCAGCGAGGAAGAGTACCAGCAGATGCTGCCGTACATCTTGCTCGGCGAGCGCCTGGGTGCATTTCTGGCGCAATCCAGCGAAGGCGGCGTGGAAGAGATGGGGCTGAGCTACAGCGGCGACATCGCCGAGTGGAAGACGGCGCTCATCCGCAATGCGGCGGTGGCCGGCGCACTGAACCAGATCGCTCACGCTCATGAGCGGGCGAACCTGGTGAATGCGGCGTCGATCGCCGAGGAGCGTGGCATCCGCATCACCGAGCGCAAGAAAACGCGCGACGCGGGCGTCGCTGCCTCCAACGTGCTGCGCATGACCTTCAAAACCGGCCAGCAGGAAAACACGGTGGCCGGTTGCGTTCAGCCCAGCGGCCTGCCAAGACTGCTGGAAATTGATGGCATCGACGTGGAGGCGCCGCTGGAAGGCACCTTCATCTACCTGCGCAACCTGGACGTGCCCGGCGTTGTGGGCCGCGTCGGAACGGTGCTTGGGCAGCACAATGTCAACATCGCCAACTTCTCGCTCGGCCGCCGGCAGAGTGGGCAGGAAGCGTCGGCAGTAGCGGTGGTGCAGGTGGACGGCGAGATCAGCGACAAGGTGCTTGACGCCTTGCGTTGCATCGAGACCATTCTTCTGGCCAAAGCGATTCACTTCGCGGCACCGCAACCGAAAGCGGTTTCGGCCTGATCGCCGAATTGTGATCGCAAAACCAAGCCGCGCTGGAAGTCCTTTCCGGCGCGGCAAACTCAAAACGTCATCTCCGGTACTTGCTCTTGGGCTTGCGTTCGCAAGGAAGCTAGTTCGTCGTGACTCTTGGTCTGAAAGGCGGCTAAATGCGTAAGCGTGTGTTTTTCCTGTGTTCTTGCGCTCTCTTACTGGCGCCGTCGGTTTCCGCTGCACAGACTTTTGGCCCAAAAGAGAAGGTAGCCAGCGAAAGCCTCCCGCCAATCATTATCTTGGGCTTGGAAACATACAAGACCAGTGGCCCAGAAGAAGCGGTTCGAGCCTGGATTAAGGGTAGCGCACTGGATGGAAGTAAGGACGCGCTCAGCCAGGCAGACCTCTTGCGGCAAATTCAAGATTACTACGGCACATATCGGACGTTTGAGATCGTGCGCAATGGAATGGACGCCCCCGGTCAAAGCGGCATCCGGTGTGCCAGAGTGGAAAGTGCAAGACCAACCACTACGAAAGAGGGGAGCGTCCCAAATGAAGGTTACGACGATCGGCATTGATCTGGCAAAGAACGTACTGCAGGTCCACGGTGTGGATGAGCAGGGCAAGGTGGCATTGCGGAAACAGCTACGGCGCAGTCAGGTGATGGATTTCTTTGCTCAGCGAACCCCGTGTTTGGTGGGGATGGAGGCATGCGGCAGCGCCCATGCTTGGGCGCGGCGGCTGATCAAACTGGGCTACACGGTAAAGCTGATGGCTCCGCAATTTGTGAAGGCATATGTCAAGACGAACAAGAACGATGCCGCAGATGCGGAAGCGATCTGTGAAGCAGTGAGGCGCCCGAACATGCGGTTTGTGCCGGCCAAGACCGAGGAGCAACAGGCCGTGCTGTCACTGCATCGGGCGCGCCAGGGTTTCGTGCGACAGCGCACAGCACAGGCGAATCAGATTCGCGGATTACTGGCGGAGTAGGGCATCGTGATTCCGCAGGGGATTGGGCACATCGGCAAACGTCTACCGGAGATTTTGGAAGATGCGGAGAACGCGCTACCGGGGCTGTTTCGGCAACTGCTGCGGCAACTGGGCGAGCATTTAAAAACATTGACTCAATTGGTGGAGGAGATGGAGCAGCAGATTCAGCAGTGGCATTCCGAGAACGAAGCGAGCCAGAAACTGGCCGCCGTGCCAGGGATCGGTGCGATCACGGCCACTGCGATGGTGGCATCGGTGGGCGATGCGCGGAACTTTTCCAATGGCCGGCAATTCGCGGCCTGGCTAGGACTGGTGCCGCGGCAACACTCCAGTGGTGGCAAACCAACGTTGCTCGGAATTAGTAAACGCGGTGATCGCTATCTGCGCACGCTGCTGATTCACGGCGCTCGCTCCGTGATCGAGGCGGCAGAGCGCAGGACAAAACCTGTAGTGCTTGAGGCTTCCACCCAGCAACGGTCATGGCTGCAAGCGCTGGTGTTGCGGAGAAACAAGAATGTTGCCGCGGTCGCCCTCGCCAATAAGAATGCGCGGGTAATCTGGGCGTTGTTGGCGCAGGATCGGCACTACCAGGCTGGCTACTGCGCAGTCGCGGCCTGAAATCGACATGACCAGAAACGGGCCGTGGAAAAGTCACATCGCGTAAAAGTGAATTTCCACTTTTTCACGATGATTGGAAAACCGCCGAAAACGCGGTTTCCCACTTTTCCACCGCCTCGACGACGGCTGCGAGGAAGGGGCGAGAACGGCCAACGAAGTTGCAACCATTTATAAAAGGAGACCACGAACTCAAGATCTAATCCAACGAGTTGCCTCGGCAATCATGAGGTGATGGCGAAACAGGTTGAGACCGTGGTTGGCAAAACCCTACTCTGACGTAGCACTTATCCGAGTGCGTGTAAGCGATCGAGGAGCCAACCAAGCGCATTCCATCAGGGCCTGCAGCCAAAAGCTGCACCAACAGGCCGAATGTACGGCAGCAATCTTACCTTTCCCCAGCACTGATTGAAAGCTTGGCAAACCGGGGGCGTCCATGTACGCCAGAGACCTTTCGCCCAGAACGCGTGTGATTTACTTGGTCCTGGACTTCGAGAAAGGGCCGCTCTTCGCCAAGTTTGTTGTTTACCGATCAGGTCAGGCCTGGATTCTGGCGTACTTCAACTTCAACACAAAAGAAGAACTTGTCTTTCCCAGTTGTCCATGAAAGAGCCCAGGAAACAAAGCCGCGCTGGGAAGGAACTCCTGGCGCGGCAAAACGAATTGAAGTGATGCGCTAGTGCGCGGCTGCGGTCTGGCCAGTGCGGGCGGCGACTGCCAGGCGAACTTCGGCGCGGCGCAGCGCGTAGAGCGTCGCGTCATAGTCGAGATCGGCGGCCGCCTGACGCAGAGCTTCCTCGGCCCGGGCCTTCGCCTCCTGCGCGCGCTTGACGTCGATATCTTCGGCGCGCTCGGCGGCGTCGGCCAGGATGGTCACCTTGTCCGGCAAGACTTCCGCGAAGCCCCACGCGACCGCGAGATATTGCGTGGTCGTGCCCACCCGATAGCTGATCTCACCAATTTGCAGCTCGCTAATCAGCGGCGCGTGTCCCGGCAAGATTCCGAGTTCCCCGTTCTTGCCGGGTATCTGGACCTGGTCGCAATCCTCACGGACGAGGAGCCGATCGGGAGTCACGATTTGTAAGTGCAGCGTGTCAGTCATGGCAGATTACGCTTGCGCCGCCTTCATCTTCTCGGCTTCTTCCAGCACTTCGTCGATCGAGCCCTTCATGTAAAACGCCTGCTCGGGAATGTCGTCGTGCTTGCCGTCCACAATTTCCTGAAAGCTGCGTACCGTGTCATCGATCTTCACGTAACGTCCCTCCAGGCCAGTAAACTGCTCGGCCACATAGAAGGGCTGCGAGAGGAATTTCTGCACCTTGCGGGCGCGCGAAACCGTGAGCTTCTGGTCTTCGCTAAGTTCGTCGATGCCCAGAATGGCGATGATGTCCTGCAGGTCCTTGTAGCTCTGCAACACCCGCTTGACGGCCTGCGCGGTGTTGTAGTGCTGCTCGCCGACGACGCGCGGATCGAGAATGCGCGAGGTGGAAGCCAGGGGATCGACAGCCGGATAGATGCCCAGCTCCGAAATTTGGCGCGAAAGCACCGTGGTCGCATCCAGGTGAGCAAAGGTCGTGGCTGGCGCCGGATCGGTCAAATCGTCGGCGGGTACGTAAATGGCCTGCACCGACGTCACCGAGCCCTTCTTGGTGGAGGTGATGCGCTCCTGCAACTCGCCCATTTCGGTGGCCAGGTTGGGTTGGTATCCCACAGCAGAAGGCATGCGGCCCAGCAGCGTGGATACTTCCGAACCTGCCTGCGTGAATCGGAAAATGTTGTCGATGAACAGCAGCGTATCGGAGCCCTCTTCATCGCGGAAGTACTCGGCGACGGTCAGCGCGGTGAGGGCCACGCGCAGGCGCGCTCCGGGGGGCTCGGTCATCTGGCCGTAGATAAGAGCGGCCTTGGACTTCGCGGGCTCTTTGATGTTGACCACGCCCGATTCCTGCATTTCCAGCCAGAGGTCGTTGCCCTCGCGGGTGCGCTCGCCCACTCCGGCGAACACGGAAAAGCCGCCGTGTTTCAGGGCCACGTTGTTGATGAGCTCCATGATGACGACGGTCTTGCCGACGCCGGCGCCCCCGAACAGGCCGATCTTGCCGCCCTTCAGGAACGGCTGGATCAGGTCAATGACCTTCACGCCGGTCTCGAACATCTCCATCTCGGTGGATTGCTCGTCGAAGGCAGGCGCCTCGCGATGGATGGGCATGCGCTTGTCGAACGGCACCGGGCCAAGCTTGTCCACCGGCTCGCCAATGACGTTGAGCACGCGGCCAAGTGTCCCACGGCCCACCGGCACGGTGATGGGGCCGCCCAGGTCGAGGGCCTTCATGCCGCGCACCATGCCTTCGGTGGGCTCCATGGCAACGCAGCGGACGCGGCCTTCGCCGAGTTGCTGCTCCACTTCGAGGATGACGTTGATGGGCTGCGGGACGTTGAAGCCCTCACTGGTGACGCGCAACGCCGAATAGATGGGCGGCAACGCCTTTTCGGAGAACTGCACGTCCACCGCAGGACCCGCGATCTGAATAATGTGCCCGATATTTTCTGCCATAAAACCTCAGTGCTTAGTGGCTAGTGGTCAGTGGCTAGTTAAATCCGTTTCACCAACATCCCACATTGTGGGACGCCACTCGAAATACGCATAAATCTCAGCGCCCGCAGCAGCCGGTTTGACTATCCACCAGCCACACATCACTAGCCACTGCCCCTACAACGCGGCTGCGCCGCTGACAATCTCGATAATCTCTTTGGTGATCGCCGCCTGGCGCGCCCGGTTCATGGTCAGCGTAAGGGAGTCGATCACGTCATTGGCATTATTGGTCGCCGAATCCATCGCGGTCATGCGGGCGGCGTGTTCGGCCGCCACCGATTCCAGCAGTCCCTGGAAAAGCTCCATGGCCAGGTAACGCGGCAGGATGTCGGCAAACAACTCCTCCGCGGGCTGCTCGTAAATGTAGTCCACGGGCGCCGTGCCGAACTTCGCGGCTTCGTGCTCCGCCTCGGTCGTACCCGGTTCTTGCAGGCTGATTCCCGCCGCGCGGGCCGCCTCTCCCATTCGCTCGCGTTGTTCCAGCGAGAACTCTTCCGTCAGGGCAACTTCGCGACGCCCGATCTCCTGAATGGGCAGAATCCGCTGCGCGATCAACCGCTGCGCGATCACCGACTTGAACTCGTTAAAAATCACATAGACCGAGTCAATCTCTTCCTCCACGTAGGCCTTGGCGATGCGGAGCGCAATTTCATCCACCGCTTCGTACTCCACCTTGGCCAGCAGGTTCAGGTGTTCGCCGACAACTTGTATGGGCCCGACACGCGCCGGATCTGCGGGATCAATTACCGGATAGCGACGGCGCAGGAAATCGCGCCCTTTTCTGCCTATGGCCAGAATGTCAATGGTCTTATCGGAAAAGAACTGCAGGAACTTGGTCGCTACTTTCAGGACGTTGGAGTTGAACGCGCCTGCCAGTCCGCGATCGCCGGTCACCAGCACCAACAGAATGTTCTTCTCGGGACGGACCGCCAGCAGCGGATGCTTCGGCAAGCCGGTAACCGGATCGATCACGTCGGCGCGCTCCATCGCCGAGGTCAGCACGTTGACCAGCATCTGCGCGTAGGGACGAGACGCCAGGGCGCGTTCCTGGGCGCGACGCAGCTTGGCCGCCGAAACCATTTTCATGGCCTTGGTGATCTGGCGCGTGTTCTTCACGCTGCGGATGCGCCGCCGAATGTCGCGTATGTTCGCCATGTAATCTTAGGCGCTTGCCTTCGCTACAGCCTGACGCTCGCTGGCAAAACGCTCCTTGAATTCCTTGATGACCTTGGTCAGGGCTGCGCGCAGATCGTCATCGAGGATCTTCTTCTCTTCGATTGCCTTCAGCACTCCAGGATTTGTAGTCTCCACGTAGGCATACAGGCCTTTTTCGAACTCGCCCAATTGATCGATGGGCATGTCGTCGAGCAGGCCCTGCGTGCCGGCGTAGATGATGAGAATCTGTTTGGAGAACGGCAGCGGCTGATACTGGCCCTGCTTCAGGATCTCGGTCAGGCGGCCTCCACGGGCAAGTTGCGCTTGCGTCGCTTTGTCCAGATCGCTGCCGAACTGCGAGAACGCCGCCAGTTCGCGATACTGCGCCAGGTCCAATCGCAAGGTGCCGGCAACCTGCCGCATGGCCTTGATCTGCGCGCTGCCGCCGACGCGGCTGACCGACAAGCCGACGTTCACAGCCGGACGTACGCCGGAGTTGAACAGGTCGGTCTCCAGATAAATCTGGCCGTCGGTGATGGAGATGACATTGGTCGGAATGTAGGCGGAAACGTCGCCCGCCTGGGTTTCGATGATGGGCAGAGCGGTCAGTGAACCACCGCCCAGTTCATTGTTGAGCTTGGCGGCGCGCTCCAGCAGGCGCGAGTGGAGATAGAACACGTCGCCCGGGTAGGCCTCGCGTCCAGGCGGACGGCGCAGCAGCAGTGAGATTTCGCGATACGCGACAGCGTGCTTCGACAGATCGTCGTAAATGCACAGCGCGTGCTTTCCGTTATCGCGGAAGTACTCACCGATGGCGCAGGCGGCGTAGGGCGCGATGTACTGCATGGGAGCGGGATCGGAGGCCGACGCCGAAACCACGATGGTGTATTCCATCGCCCCGAAATCTTCCAGCGTCTTCACCACGTGCGCGACCGAGGAACGCTTCTGGCCGATGGCGCAGTAGATACAGATGAGGTCGCGGCCTTTGCTGTTGATGATGGTGTCGAGCGCGACCGCGGTCTTGCCCGTCTGGCGGTCGCCGATGATGAGTTCGCGCTGACCACGCCCGATGGGAATCATCGAGTCGATGGCCTTCAGCCCGGTGGCCATAGGCTCTTTCACCGGCTGACGGTCGATCACGCCGGGCGCTAGACGCTCAACCGGAATGTGTTTGTCGGTATTGACTGGACCTTTGTCGTCAATGGGCACGCCGAGCCCGTTGACCACTCGGCCAATCATGGCATCGCCCACTGGCACACTCATGATGCGGCCCGTGCGCTTGACTTCGTCGCCCTCTTCCACTTCGGTGTATTCGCCCAGCAGCACCACGCCGACCTGGTCTTCTTCCAGGTTCATGGCCAGGCCCGCAACATTGTGAGGGAAGGACAGCAGTTCGCCCGCCATGACCTTGTCCAGGCCATAAACGCGGGCAATGCCATCGCCAATGGACATCACGGTGCCGACTTCATCGACGGCGATCTTGGTTTCGTAGTTGTCGATCTGCTCGCGGATGAGTTTGGTGATCTCGTCTGCTTTGATCTGCGCCATAGAATTCCGTTCCAGTATTGCTAATTGAAAATTGTGCCGTCCCTAACGGGACTCGGTTTTACTCTCAACCTTACCCTGCGCTGAAGCGCTGGGTTAAGCTCTTTCGCGCCTACAGCAATGGACCCTTGGCCAGCAGATTCCACTGGCAAATACCAAGTTTGGTTCCAAGAGACACCGCAGCCTTACGCGGTGCTGAGATCCTGCTTCATCTTCTCCAGTTGACCGCGCACCGAACCGTCGTAAATCGTGCTGCCCACGCGCACCACAACTCCGCCCAGAAGCTCGGGGTCAGAGGAGTAGGTCGCACGCACTTTCTTGCCGGTCAGACGCTCCAACTGCGATTCCAACTGGCGCTGCCCGTCCGCGGAAAGCGGGCGCGAACTGGAGATTTCTGCCTCGGCCAATCCCAACTGCGCGTTCAACTCGCTGTCAAACTGTTTGGCCACGTCGTCCAACATCGCAATACGCCGGTGATCGATGAGGATCGCCACGAAATTGCGGACCGGCTTGGCCGCGCCAATCTGCCGAACCACGGCATCCAGCACTGCCCGCTTCTGCTCCGCCGATATGGCTGGCGATTCCCACACTCGGCGCAGGTCGGCGCTTTCGTGGACGGCATTCACGATGGCATTCAGTTGCTGCCGGGCGATGTCGGGACCAATCTTCTGCTCAAGGACTACCTCAACCAGGGCGCGGGCGTATCGGCTGGCAATGGCGGCCATGCTTATTTGCCATCCTTTCCCAGTTGGCCCACGAACTCACGCAGCAACGCCTGATCGGTGGCGTCGTCCACTTTGATTTTGCGCGACGCCAGATCAACCGCCAGCGTGGCAGCATAGGTCTTCAATTCGCGGCGGGCATTGCGCGCGATGGCGCCGACCTCGGTCTCAACCGACTCCAATATTTTGCGCTTGTCTTCCTCGGCGGCCTGGAGGATGCGCTGTTCTTCGGCCGCAGCCTCATGCTCCGCCGAGCTACGAATCTCCGCCACTTCGGTGTCCAGCTTCGCCAGTCGGACTTCGATGTCGCTCAACCGCCGCGTGGCTTCGGCGCTTGCGGCCTGCGCCTCGCGTATCCCCTTTTGAATGGCTGCGGTGCGATCGCGGAACATCTTGGGTACAGATGAACGGAAAAGGAAGACAAAGAACAAGACGACCAGAACAAAATTGAGGAACCAGTAAACCAGGTAGCTGGCGCGCGGACTGAGTCCCATGAGATGGCCCATCCACACGACCGACTTGGAGTACTTGAATTGCGTGTTTTCTTCCTTCTCGCCGACCTCGCCGCTGGCGGCGCCGTTCAGTTCTTCGCTGCTCACGGTGTCGGGGTTCTGAGAGGCTGGCGGCTGCTGGGCCGAAGCTGCTTGCGTCTGGTTGGCGGAGGAAGAAGAAGGTCCAGCCGGCTGCAGCGCGGCGAGTGCGCCGAACGCAAAAACCGCGAACAGAAAACTCAGGGCCGCGAGGCGGGTTGCAGGCTTCATCACGCTTGACCGCCTGCCACGGGCGCCATACCCGCAGGCCGCAGAATGGTGCGGATGATCTCTGCCGCCAACCGCTCGGTCTCCGCCTGTAATCCTCCTCGGGCGACGGCCACGTCCTGCTCAATGACGGCGCGGGCTTCGCGGACTTGTTGCTGGGCCCGGGTGCGGGCTTGCAGAACGGTATCGGCACGAGCTTGCTGGGCCTGCTGGCGGCGGGCTTCCTGCGCTTTGAAGATGACCAGGCGCGCCTCTCGCAGGCGCTGCTCATACTCCTGAGTGCGGGCCTCGGCGGCTGCTATGTCGGCGTGCGCCTGCACCAACGCCCCCTCGGTGCGCTGGCGGCGCTCTTCCAACACGCGCTTCAGCGGCTGGTGGAGCAGCACGCTGTAAATCGCGTACAACGACAGCAGAATTACTATGGTCGGAACGGCTCCGAGCAGTAATTCGCCTACCTGTTTGAGGATCAGATCCATTCTGGTTCGTGAATGCCTAATGCTGAAGACGCAATGAGGGCGCTAGGGTATAAGTGGAACTATTCAAACTAACAGAGCGTCAGACCGGGTGTCAACGAAGGCAGGGCATCGCCGGTGGCTCAATTTGAATGCAACACAAGCCTCCTAAAGCCCGGGAGTATTTACAAAGCAGCTGATCCCTCGTGCCTGAAGACCAACTCTACTTACGATGCAGCCGCCCTGAAACGGCTCCGGGGGAACCCCTGTTCCCAGGGCTATTTCCAGCCCGTCAGGTACACCTGCTCCCGCGTAGCGTTGGGCCAGCAGTTGCACTTGCTCGGGATCGCTCAGCACTTCGGCCGATTTCGGGGGCGCAAAACGTCCCGAGAGAAAGTAGGTAGTCACTACTCCGGCCGCGAAAAAGGGATGGATGACCGCCAGCGGCGCAAGCGGAATGGCGTACTTCTTGCTTTTCAAGAGTGACTCGACCACGCCGTGCGGCGTATGGCTGCGCTCCACGCTTCCCGGCACCTGCGGAATCACCGCGGTTGTCAGGTCCAGCCTCTCGTGATGTTTGGCGTACTTGGCCAGCGACTTGGCCAGTTGCTTGGGGGTCGTGATTCCCAAGTCCGCGCTGAGACTCCTGCGCGTGGCGCCGGGGTAATAGAAGTCGATTACCTTGCTTGAGAAGTCGGCGCAATTGCGGTAGAACAAATTGAAGTGTGACCGGTTATTTCTTGAGTTGAGAGTAGCGATGAGCTTCTCATCCTGTTCCGCCGTAGTCTCAAAATGAAAGACATAGATTTGCCGGTCAAATGCGGTCCCCACCAACTGCGTCCAATCCGCATTCGGCATGCCGCCATCAGCAGAGTCCGGAACGATGTTCTGCAGGTGGGCACGGCGGTATTCGTTTCTCAGCGAGCGGACCGTTTCCTGGCTGGCGAAGACCGGTGCATCCTCAATACGGTCCACCGCATAGAGGTATGGAACAAGGGGTATGGCAAGCCAGTCGCGGCCGGCGACGTGGCGATACCGGCTAATGACCACTCCTAATTCTCCGGGGCTGCAGCGCCGCAACTCGGTCGGCGAGGCGGCGCAGACCTGGGGCAGATAGATAGCAGCGTGTCCCATGGGGACGCCGCTTCCGAACTTGCCATACGGCTCTTCCACCAGCAATGCCGCACCGGCGTGCGCCAGCAGCGGGTGGATGAGCCCGCCCAGCAGCAACACCGAAATTAGGAGTCTCTTCACTGCCAATTCCGCCTCACGTTCAGTTTCTTAGACACAATGTAAAAACACGACTGCGCGACAAGAGTTGGTCAAATTCCTGTGAGTTCCCACGCTGCTGGCGAAAAATCATTCGAGAATACCATCTCGAAGGGGAAAGTTGTGGTAAAGGTCGCACGCTACAGATTGATTATGTCGATTACCATTGAAGGAGGCTGAACTATGCCGATGAAGAACCCCCCGCACCCCGGCGGCTTTGTCCTGCGCCAGTGTATCGAGCCTTTGGGCTTGACCATCACGCAAGCGGCGGCGGCCCTTGGCGTAACGCGCACCACGCTGTCAGAACTGGTCAACCAGAAGCGGGGGATTTCTCCCGAGATGGCCGTACGCCTGTCCAAGGTCTTCGGCGGCAGCGCCGAAACCCGGCTCACGCAGCAAGCGCACTACGACCTGGCCCAGGTCCGCGCTGACCGTATCAAGCTGAAGCGGCTCGAATTCGCCTAAGGGACTAGCGTCGGAAAAGCAGGTCCCTCGACTACGCCGCCAAACCCTGGCGGCTCCGCTCGGGATGACAACATAAAGGACCTGAGAGACTGACTGACGGCCGACGGCTGATCGCTAATAGCTGACAGCTTTCTACCGCAACAACCCCCGCAACACGTACTGCAGAATCCCGCCGTGCTGGTAGTACTGCACTTCCTGCGGCGTATCGATGCGCACCGTGGTGTCGAACTCCGTCACAGTGCCGTCGGCCTTGGTGGCGCGCACCTTCACGGTCTTACCGGGCGCGAAGTTCTTCAGCACATCGGTCAAGCCGACGATGTCGAACGACTCTTCGCCGGTTAGGCCGTTGGTTTCGGCGGTCTCATCGTCGAGATACTGCAGCGGCAGGATGCCCATGCCCACCAGGTTGGAGCGATGGATGCGCTCGAAGCTCTCGGCCAGCACCGCGCGCACGCCGAGCAATCTTGGCCCCTTCGCCGCCCAGTCGCGCGACGAGCCGGAACCGTACTCCTTGCCCGCCAGTATCATCAGGGGAATGCCGTCGGCGCGGTACTTCTCCGACGCCTCGAAGATGAACATTCCCTTGCCATCCGGCAGATGACGAGTGTAAGCACCTTCGCGCTCGGGCGTGAGCTTGTTGCGCAGACGCACGTTGGCGAAGGTGCCGCGCATCATGACTTCGTGATTGCCGCGGCGCGATCCGTAGGAGTTGAAGTCGCCTACGGTGACGCCATGCGCGATGAGGTACTGTCCCGCCGGGCTGTTGGGCTTGATGGAGCCGGCAGGCGAGATGTGGTCGGTGGTGACGCTGTTCCCGAGATAGCAGAGCACGCGCGCGCCGGAAATATCTTTCACCGGCGCAGGCGTCTTCGACATGTTGTCGAAGTAGGGAGGATTCTTCACGTAGGTCGAGCAGTCCTGCCACGCGAAGGTCTCCCCCGCGGGCACAGGCAGACTGCGCCAACGTTCGTCGCCCTCAAAAACTTTGCTGTAGGCATTCTGGAACATGTCGCCGGTGACGTACTGCGCGAGCACGTCGTTCACTTCCTTCGACGTAGGCCAGATGTCTTTCAAGTACACCGCTGTGCGTTTGCCGTTGGTGCTGTAGCCGAGCGGCTCGTTGTACATGTCAATGTCGGCGCGGCCGGCCAGCGCGAACGCCACCACCAGCGGCGGCGACATCAGGTAGTTGGCGCGAACCTCAGAGTTGATACGGCCTTCGAAGTTGCGGTTGCCGCTGAGCACCGACGCCACTACCAGGTCTTTCTCCGTGATGACATTCGACACTTCCTGCGGCAGTGGGCCCGAGTTGCCGATGCACGTGGTGCAACCGTAGCCGACGAGGTGGAACTTCAGCTTCTCGAGGTAGGGCATCAACCCGGAACGCGTGAGGTAATCCGTGACCACCATCGATCCCGGCGCGAGCGAAGTCTTCACCCAGGACGGCACCGACAGCCCTTTCTCGACGGCCTTCTTGGCCAGCAGTCCCGCGGCGACCAGCACCGATGGATTCGAGGTGTTGGTGCAACTGGTGATGGCGGCGATCACGACGCTGCCGTGGGTGAGCGCCTGGTTCAGCACAACGTGTTCTTCCACAACGTCTGCCTGCGAGTCGATTCCGGCCGGATGTCCGCCTTCACCTTGCCAACGCTCGGCCTGCTTCGGAGGCACGGTTTGGCCGGGCTTCAGCAAACTGGGCAATGCCTGCTCGAACGACTTCGCAGCCGCCGACAGCGCAATGCGGTCTTGCGGACGCTTCGGTCCGGCGATGCTCGGCTCAACCGTGGCGAGGTCGAAATCCAGCACGTCGGTGTATTCCGCCTCAGGCGTGTCGGCAGTGTGGAACAGGCCCTGCTCCTTGAAGTAGGCCTCAACGATGCTGACGTGCTCGGCGGTGCGTCCGCTGAGGCGGAGATAGCGCAGTGTCTCTTCGTCCACGGGGAAGATGCCGCAGGTCGCGCCGTATTCCGGGCCCATGTTCGCGATGGTGGCGCGATCGGCGAGCGGCAGGTTGTGCAGACCGGGGCCAAAGAATTCCACGAACTTGCCGACGACACCTTTTTTGCGCAGCATCTCAGTCACGGTGAGGACAAGATCAGTCGCGGTCGAGCCTTCGCGCAATTGGTTCTTCATGCGCACGCCGATGACCTGCGGGATCAGCATCGACACCGACTGCCCCAGCATCGCGGCCTCGGCCTCGATTCCCCCGACGCCCCAGCCGAGAACGCCCAGACCATTGATCATGGTGGTGTGCGAGTCGGTGCCAACCAGCGTGTCGGGATAAGCCAGCGGCTTGCCGGACTCGCCGTTGGCTCCGACAAAGACGACGCGCGCCAGGTATTCGAGATTGATCTGGTGAACGATGCCGGTGTCAGGCGGCACGATGGCGAAGTTCTTGAATGCGGTCTGTCCCCAGCGCAGGAAGGCGTAGCGCTCTTTGTTGCGCTGGAATTCCAGTTCGGCGTTGAGCTGAAACGCCTGCGGGGTGCCGAACTCGTCCACCTGCACCGAGTGGTCGATTACCAGCTCCGCCGGTTGCAGCGGATTGATCAGCTTGGGATCGCCGCCCAGCGCCTTCATGGCGTCGCGCATCGCGGCCAGATCAACCACCGCGGGCACGCCGGTGAAGTCCTGTAGCAGCACGCGGCTGGGCATGAACGCGATTTCCTGCACCGGGACGGTCTTGCCTGTCCACGAGGCGAGCGCGCGGATGTCGTCGGCCTTCACCGCCTTGCCGTCTTCGCGGCGCAGCAGGTTCTCCAGCAGAATGCGGAGCGAGTAAGGCAGGTGCGCTACCGCGCAACCCTGCTTTTCCAGCGCGTCAAGACGGTAGATTTCAAATTCGCGCTTGCCCACGCGGAGGACGGAACGACTGCTAAAACTGTTCATGGATGAGTCCCTTCTTATTAGAGGAGCGATAACTGGGCGCAGGTTCTTAGAAAGCGAAACTGTTATCTTAAACTGCCGAGGCGGGAAGTGGATAGGGGCACTAGAGTCTGTCCGAAAACTGTGTCATCCGTGAAAGGGACTTGATCTCATTTTTTCCACTTTACCCAGCGCTTCCGCGCCGGGCTAAGCTCTTTCGTCCCTGCGGGACTTGCTTTTAGCGCAATTCATTCAACGGAGACTACCCCGAGCTAGTTCTCACACAGACTTTGTCAGTGCAGACGGACTTTGTGCGGCAGCAGGTAGGTGAATCCGGCAAACGCTTCCCACCGTGTGGACGTGCTGGTTAGTCCCCGATTGAAACCGCCATCGAGTACGAGGTTTTTCCGCACGTTGTAGTTCAGCGTCCACAAGTTGCCGACAGTGTTGCTGCGCAGGAAAGGCTGGGTGAAATGCCATATTTCGCCGGAAATTCCGAGTTTCTTGTGCAGCGAGTGTGACACTGAGAGCGTCTGCCCAAACTGGGCCCGGCGAACTGCACCTTCGACGACTTCATTGAAGAGATAATTGGTGTCGTAGTGGAAGCCCTTCACATCCGCACTGACAAGCAGGATCGCTGAGTTTCTGAAGCTGCCGATGTCAAGGTCAGGCGCATCTCCACTGTAAACTCGGCCGAAATAACTCATCGCAATTGTCGGTTTTACGCCTTCCCCGTGATGGATAATTCCCTGGATCCCGAGGTCCACGTCTCCCGAGCCGTTCGTGGGTCCATCGGAGGCGTGGGAATGCGCATACGGCTCTGCCGCGACCAACAGTTCAATCCAGCGCGATACGGAAAACTTCATTACCTCGTTGAGATTCTGCTGCGAGGAGACGCCGGGTGAGTTCCACGCTGCCAGAACTCCGGTCTCAAATTGAAAATAGCCAACCGGAGTGAGGGTTGCAGGGGTGGAGACGGTGGGTCTGGCAGGATTGGCCACGGCATCGTCCGGGGCTGCGCTGGCTGGCGGATTGCTGGACGGATCCTGCGGCTGTGCCGCAGCCACCAGCGCCGCGGCCAGAAACAACGCCAGTAGCAGGAACGAGAAGCCGCGAATCATCGCTCTTGCGTCCAACGGTTCATTTCGCCTTGAGGAGAAGGACAGGCACGCTAACGCTATGCCGGACTTGAGTGGCTGTGGTGCCCAGAAACAGGTCGGCCAGAAAACGGTGCCCGTGGGTGCTCATGGCCACCAGATCGCAGCCCTTGCGCTGCACCCATTTGATGATTTCCTTGACCGGCTCGCCGTATGCCAGCTCCGCTTCTGTAGGAATGCCGATGGCTTGAAACTCCGCCCGCACCTTTTCCAAGTACGCGGTGTCCTCCGCGATTTCCGGACTGATCGCATCCGGGCCATAGGTCCGGGCCGCCCATCCGTCGGCCACATGCAGCAACACCAAACGGCTGTGCGCCAGCTTGGCGAGCTGTTTGATGTGTTCGATGATCGCGCGGTCCGTCGGAGTGCCGTCCAACGTCACGAGAATGGTGTCGTACATGGTCGTCCCATTTGTCTCAGCCAGCGGTATAGTTTGCTGAAAAACTCGAGGAAGCGTATCCCTCACCAACTAAAGTCAGTTCGGGATGACAAAAAATAAATGACTTACACCGGCGCACCTAATCAGGCTTGCACAACATAGTGACGAAACCTTGGAATTGTCATCACGAGCGAAGCGAGGGATCTGCTTTTGGCGGTTCACCGGAAAAGCAGATCACTCGCGCCAAACCCGGGCGCTCGTAATGACAATTCCACAATTCTTGCCGACTTCCGGTGCGGTTGCCCTGTCACAATAATTCGCAATTCTCAATAAAGGTGAGCCCCATCAAAACGTCTCCGGTCCGCATTTGTCGGCAACCTGCTCATCCGCCCGCAATGACCTGCCACGCAGCCTTCAGCGATTCGGGCAAGCTGTAAAGATCCATCGCGGTGATCAGAATAGCACTGCCCCAACCCGCGAAAAGTAGAAACCAACCGTTCCTCCAATTTCCCATTCGCTTGCGGGAGCTGGTGAACTGCAGGAGCGGAAACATCGCGAACGGAAGCTGCAACGCCAGCACCACCTGGCTGAGGATCAGCAAATCGGTAACGCTGCTGTCGCCTCGCAGGCCAATGATAAAGACTGCCGGCAGAATGGCTAACGTGCGAGTGATGAGCCGCCGCACCCACGGCTTGATGCGCCAATGCATGAAGCCTTCCATCACGACTTGCCCGGCGAGTGTGCCGGTGATGGTGCTGCTCTGGCCGCTGGCCAGCAGAGCTACCGCAAACAACGTACTCGCGAAAGCCGTACCCAACAACGGCGCCAGCGTCAAATAGGCGACGCGAATCCAATCGCTGTTCGCTCCGAACTGGACCACCTGGCCGCCGGTTACGGTCACGCTTTCCTTGCCAAAGAACACCATGGCCGCCAAGACCAGGATGGCCGCGTTGACGAAGAAGGCGATGGTCAGGGCCACGGTTGAATCGATGGTGTTGAAGCGGACCGCGCGCCGCATGGACCGCTCGTCCTTCTGCAGCTTGCGGCTCTGCACCAGGGCCGAGTGCAAGTACAAATTGTGCGGCATTACGGTCGCGCCGATGATGCCGACGGCGACGTACAACATCCCCGCTTGGCTGAAGTGCGGCGAAATCAGCGCCCGTCCCATCTCCAGGAAACTGGGCTGGGTCTGCGGCAGAACAAAAATCTCGATGAAGTAGCACACCCCGATGGTGGCGATCAGCAGGACGACGATGGCCTCGATGGTGCGCATCCCAAACCGCTGCATAGCCAGCAACAGCAGCACGTCCAGCCCGGTGATGATGACCGCCCAGAGTAGCGGGATATGGAACATCAACTTGAGGGCCACCGCACTGCCCAGCACCTCCGCCAAGTCACACGCGCCAATGGCGACTTCACTCATCAGCCAATTGGGCCAGCGCGTCCACGTGGGATACCAGTCGCGGCAGCATTGCGCGAGGTCCTTGCCGGTCACCACGCCCAAGCGGGCGGAGATGACCTGCATAAAGATGGCCATCAGGCTAGCGAGCCCGACCACCCACAAAAGGCCGTACTTAAACTGCGCGCCGCCTTGCAGGTCCGTCCCCCAGTTGCCCGGGTCCATATAGCCGACGCTGACCAGAATCGCCGGCCCGACGAAAGCCCGCCACTGTTGCCAGAAGCCGGCCTCATGGTG
Source organism: uncultured Acidobacteriaceae bacterium (assembly GCA_963737435.1). Taxonomy (GTDB): domain Bacteria; phylum Acidobacteriota; class Terriglobia; order Terriglobales; family Acidobacteriaceae; genus Bog-257. Next base: position 379,033 of record CAVTSI010000007.1, read on the forward strand.
CGGCACTGCGACCGTACTGTGCATACCCTCCAGCGACACATGGTTGCCAAGGGCGTCTCCGGTTTCATCCGGCCGTACATTCTGCGGGCTAGGCGGCGCCTGGGGTTTCGTATTCAAAGCTCACCGGAAAAAGGGGCGGCGGCTACGCTTCGCCGTCACGAATTCCACATCCTTAGCCGAAGTATACAGGATTTGCTAAACTACGGTTAATTCTTTTTTGGACTGGCGGAACTACTGCCACTTGTCGGTGTAACCCACACTTTTTCCGCGGCGCTGCGGCCCAGCGACACCTTGCCTGCCGTGGTGACCAAGCTCAGGGTGTCGTCATAGTTCCGGAGATGGACCGCGATCTCGGCTCCGGGGCGAATACCAAGCTTCTCCAGAAACTCTCCCAGCCTGCGGTCGCGCTCATAAACGCTTTGCACCGCATAACGGCCGCCAGGCTGCGATTCGGAGAGCAGCAGCAGGCCACGCTTACGCTTGGTGCGCGGAGGCTCAGGGGTCGGCGAATTGCCATGCGGACAAGGCCCTCCGCGGCCCAATTTGCGCGTGAGCATGGCCTCGAAGTCGCTGGAGACAGCATGTTCCAGGCGCTCAGCTTCGTCATGGACCTTGTACCACTCCATGCCAAAGATTTCGTGCAACATGCGCTCGATCAGGTGATGCCGAACGGCCAGCCGCCGCGCGATCTTCCGCCCCTCGGCCGTGAGTTGTACCCGCCCGTCGCCGCGCACGGACACCAGTCCGTCGCGCTTGAGCCGCCGCAGGGCCATGGTGACCGCCGGAGCGGAAACCGAAAGCCAGTGCGCCAGGCGGGCCGAGATGACCTGCTCGCCTTCGCCCTCCGCCTCCAGGATGGCTTTGAGATAATCTTCTTTGGAAACCGTGATCATAGGACTTGTTAAGCCTTAGTTAACGTCAGTTAATAACGGATTGCAAGGGCGGTATAGCCCATCCGCCCCGGAGTTGTCATTACGAGCGAAGCGAGGAATCCGCTTTTGGCTAACGCTGAATTGTTCGGAGAAACAGCAGATCCCTCACGGCCTGAAGGCCGTTCGTGATGACAACTCGAAATCACCGGACATTCGGGACAAGTTTGACATCGGGCGCACTGCACCCCTACTCTTTTCTTTCGCTTCGCAAATCGCCTTATCAAACGCAGGGTAGCCGCGGAGCGTTGTCAAATGAAGGTACTTGTCCTCGGTAGCGGTGGTCGCGAACACGCGATCGTATGGAAGCTGCGGCAGTCGCCGCGGGTCACCAAGCTTTATTGCGCTCCCGGCAACGGTGGTATTGCAGCCGACGCCGAATGTGTCGCCGTGGACCTCAAGAGCCTGGATTCACTGGTGCAGCTCGCAGGCCGGCTCAGTCCCGACGTCACCGTGGTCGGCCCTGAACTGCCGCTGACGCTCGGCGTGGTGGACGAATTCCAGAGGCGTGGCTGGCCGGTCTTCGGACCAACGCGCGCCGCCGCGCAGTTGGAGTCCAGCAAGAGTTTCGCCAAAGAGTTCATGCAGCGCCACCGCATCCCCACGGCGAAATACTCGGTCTGCGCCAACCAAGAAGAGGTCCTCGAAGCGCTTAAGTTATTTCATGCGCCGATCGTGGTAAAAGCCGATGGTCTCGCGGCCGGCAAGGGCGTGGTCATCGCGCAGAGCGAAAGACGAAGCGCAGCGCGCCGCCGAAGACATGCTCAGCGGCAAAATGCTGGGCGAAGCCGGATTGCGCGTGGTGCTAGAGGAATGTCTGGAGGGCGAGGAGCTGTCGTTCCTGGTGATGAGCGACGGCGAGCGGGTGGTTCCGCTGGTGGCGGCGCAAGACCACAAGCGCGTCTTCGACAACGATCAGGGCCCGAACACCGGCGGCATGGGCGCCTACTCGACCGACCAGATGGTCGATGCCCAGATGCGCGACTGGCTGGTGACCCACATCGCGCGCCCGGTCATCGCCGGCATGAGGGCCGAGGGCGCCGAGTACAAAGGCATCCTTTATTGCGGCATCATGATGACCGCGCGCGGGCCCATGGTGTTGGAGTTCAATTGCCGCTTCGGCGATCCGGAGACCCAGCCCATCATCATGCGCATGGAAAGCGACTTGCTCGAGGCGATTGAGGCGTCGATCGAGGGTCGCGTCAGCGAAGGCAACTTTCGCTGGATACATGATCCGGCGGTCTGCGTCGTGATGGCGTCCGGCGGCTATCCCGGCGGATTCGAGGCGGGCAAACTCATCAGCGGCATCGACGAAGCTGAGCGAATTTACGGAGTAAAAGTTTTTCATGCCGGCACAAACCGGCGTGATGGCGCCTATTACACCTCCGGCGGGCCGCGTGCTGGGCGTGACCGCGCGCGGCAAAGACCTGCCGGATGCGGTGGAGCGCGCCTACGATGCGGTCATGAAGGTCCGCTTCGAGGGCATGCACTATCGCAAGGACATCGCAGCGCGTGGGCTGAAACATCTGCGGGCGGAGAAATAATCACCCATGGCCAAGCATCCTCTCGTCTCCATCGTGATGGGCAGCGACTCCGACCTCGAGATCATGAACGAGGCGGCGAAGGCGCTCGCCGAGTTTGGCATTCCGTACGAAATCGACATCACCTCGGCACACCGCTCGCCGGCGCGCACCAGTGAGTATTCGCGCGGGCTGAAGGCGCGCGGCGTGAAGGTGGTCATTGCCGGCGCGGGCGGAGCCGCCCATCTTGCAGGCGTCATCGCCGCCGAAACTACGTTGCCCGTGATTGCGGTGCCCATCCCTTCGACCGCGCTGCTGGGACTCGACTCGTTGCTGGCGATGGTGCAGATGCCGGCGGGAATTCCCGTTGCGACTGTCGCCATCGGCAAGCCGGGCGCGACCAATGCCGGCATTCTCGCGGCGCAGATGATCGGACTCTATGACGAAGAGGTGGCCAGAAAGCTCGAAGGCCACAAGCGGAAATTGGCCGAGGGCGTGGAAGCCAAATCGCGCAAGCTGAAAGAGAGCAAAAAGTAGCGAGCAAAGTCTAAGGACTGTCCCCGCTTACAGCTTCAGCGTCTTCAGATACTGCCGGAAATCGCCGCCCAGATCGTCGCGCTTGAGCGCAAACTCTACCGTCGCCTTCAGGAAGCCCAGCTTGTCGCCGGTATCGTGTCGCTTGCCTTCAAACGTGTAGCCGTAAATCTTTTCCTTCTTGAGCAACTGCTTCAGGCCGTCGGTGAGCTGCAATTCGCCGCCCGCACCGAGCGGAGTCGAATCCAGCATTTCAAAGACTGCGGGCGTCAGAATGTACCGTCCGATGATCGCCAGGTTCGAAGGGGCGTCTTCCGGCTTCGGCTTCTCCACCAGGTTTTGCACTTCGAAGAGACGGCCCTTCCATTTGCCCGGAACCGGTTTGGCATCGAGCACGCCGTACGAAGAGATGGCTTTGCCTTCGATGACCTGCGTCGCCAGCACGGAACATCCGGTCTCGTTGTAGATTTCGATCATCTGCTTCAGGCACGGGACCTGGGCGTCGATGATGTCGTCGGCCAGGATCACCGCGAACGGTTCATCGCCGACCAGCTCGCGCGCCATCAACACCGCGTGACCCAGGCCCATGGCCTCTTTCTGCCGGACGTAGGCGATGTGGATCATCTCCGAAATCTGGCGAACGATGGCCAGCAGATCGGTCTTGCCGCGCTCTTCCAGCATCTTCTCCAGCTCGTAGCTGACGTCGAAGTGGTCTTCGATGGCGCTCTTGCCGCGCCCGGTCACGATGATGATCTGGTCGCAGCCGGAAGCCAGCGCCTCTTCGACGCCGTACTGGATGATGGGCTTGTCCACCAGCGGCATCATCTCCTTAGGCTGGGCCTTGGTGGCGGGCAGAAATCGCGTGCCCAGTCCCGCCGCCGGAAAAACCACCTTGCAAACTTGCTTCTTCATGGATCCTCGTGCGGTGAAATGAACAGCTAACTTATCACGCGACTGCCTGCTGCTCTCCCGCCAACTGTTCGAGCAACGATTTCAGCCGCGCCAGCACCTGTTCCGGCTGCTTCTCTTTCAGCGTGAACTTCAGCACGCCCGCCGGCGTGAACTGGCTTCCCGGTTCTCCGGCAACGAATCGCGCCAGGCGCTCCGGATCAACCGAGGCGCTCTCGGTGAAGCGAATGCTCACGGCCTCGCGGCGGCGTTCAATCTGCGCCACCCCGATACGCTGCGACAGCAATTTCAAAGTTGCATACTCCAGCAGGCTGCGGACCGGCGGAGGCGGTGCGCCGTAACGATCTCCCAATTCGCCGGCGACATCCTCCAGTTGTGCCTGCGTCTCGACCCCGGCGACGCGCTTGTACATGCGCAGCCGCTGGTTCTCTTCTGGGATGTAATCGGAGGGAATGCGGATGTTCAGCCCAAGATTCAACTGCGTTTCGGCGGTCTCCGGCTGCACCTCGCCCTTCAGCTCGCGCACCGTGCGCTCCAGCATGGTGGTGTAAAGCTCGAAACCGACGGCCTCGATGTGGCCGCTCTGTTGGCCGCCCAGCAGATTTCCCGCGCCGCGCAATTCCAGATCGAGCGCCGCAATCTTGAATCCTGCGCCCAGATCGCTGAACTCCTTGAGCGCCGCCAGCCTGCGCCTTGCCAGATCGCTGAGTTCGCGGTCGGGCGGGATGAGCAGATAGGCATAGGCGCGGCGGTCCGAGCGGCCAACCCGTCCGCGCAACTGGTACAACTCCGAAAGCCCGTGGCGGTCAGCGCGATTGATGATGATGGTGTTGCACAGCGGAATGTCGAGGCCATTCTCGATGATGGTCGTCGCCACCAGAATGTCGGCTTCGTGCCGCATGAAGGCGAGCATGATGCGCTCCAGTTCGCTCTCCGGCATCTGGCCGTGGCCGATCAGGATGCGCGCGTTCGGCGCCATCTCGCGCAGCTTGTCCGCGATCTCGTAGATGCTTTCCACGCGATTGTGCACGAAGTAAACTTGCCCGCCGCGCTCCAACTCCTTCTCGATCGCCGAACGCAGCAGCTTCTCGTCCCATGCCGCCACCACGGTCTGAATCGCCATGCGGTCTTTGGGCGGCGTCTCGATCACGCTCATGTCGCGCAGCCCCAGCAGCGACATGTGCAAGGTGCGCGGAATGGGCGTGGCCGACATGGTAAGCACGTCCACCTCTTTGCGAAGCTGCTTCAGCCGCTCCTTGTGGCGAACGCCGAAGCGCTGTTCTTCGTCCACGATGACCAGCCCCAGGTCGCTGAACTTGACGTCCTTCGACAGCACCCGATGCGTGCCGATGACGATGTCCACCTGGCCCGCCTCGACCTTGGCGATGGTTTCCTTTTGCTGCTTAGCGGTGCGGAAGCGGCTGAGCATGTCGATCTTGATGGGAAAGGCCGCGAAGCGCTGGCGGAAGGTGTTGTAGTGCTGGAAGGCGAGCACCGTGGTCGGCGCCAACACCGCGACCTGGCGATTGTCGCTGACCGCCTTGAAGGCCGCGCGCATCCCGACTTCGGTCTTGCCGTAGCCCACATCGCCGCAGAGCAGGCGGTCCATGGGCGTGGCCAACTCCATGTCGCGCTTGACGTCAACAATTGCGTTCATCTGATCTTCGGTTTCATTGAACTCGAAGGTGCCCTCGAACTCCCGCTGCCACTCGCTGTCGGCGGCAAACCCATGTCCCTCGGCGGTCTTGCGAACCGCGTAAAGTTTCAGCAGCTCCTCGGCCATGTCTTGCATGGCCTTCTTCACGCGCGCCTTGGTCTTTTGCCACTGTTGCGTGCCCAGCCGATTCATCACAGGTTTTACGCCTTCAGAGGAGCGGTACTTCTGCACCAGGTCCAGCCGGGTGAGCGGAACATACAGGCGCGCTCCCTCGGCGTATTCCAGGACCATGAATTCCACAGTGCCGCCGTCTTCCTGCGGGACCTCTTTCAGTCCCTGGTACTGCCCGATGCCATGTTCGACATGCACCACATAATCGCCGATGGCCAGATCGCGGAAGTCGGAGAGGAAGGCCGAGACTTTAGACTTCTGCGGTTGCGGATGGGCCAGCGAAACTTCCGACTCATCGAACAGATCGCGCGCCCCGAAGAGGACCAGGTTCGCCTCCGGCAGGGTGACGCCTTCGGGCACATACGCCTTCACGATGGTTGTGGCTTCCACCTCTTCAGCGAAGTACGACGACTCGTCCACATACACTTCGCTGCCCGGCTTGGGGGTGCGGCTGCCGATGCGGAACGATAAGTTGTACTCGTTGAAGACGTCGGCGAGACGTTCGACCTCGCCGGTGCTGGAGACGGCAAAGAGGACGCGCTTGCCTTCGCGCGCGAGGCGTCCGACTTCTTCGGTCATGGCGGCGACCGAGCCGTGAAAGCGCGTTGTGGGCTGGGTTTGCAGCGTGAGATGTTCTTCGTCGCCGGCGGTTTCGATTCCCAGTTGCTCGACGGCGATGGTGGCTGCGTACTGCAAACGCTCGTGCCATTGTTCCGGCGTGAGATACAGATCTTCCGGACGAACCAGATTGCCGATGAGGCTGCGTTCGTACGCCTCAGTCACTTTCGTCCACCAGGCATCCCGTGCGATGTTCAGAGCGTCGGGTTCGTCGAAAACGATGGTCGCGCCCGGCAGTAGATCATCGAAGAAGTGCTCTTTCGTGCCGGCCGCCGGGGCGTAGAGTTCCCAGCCGGGAAACACGGCAACGCCGGTCGCGCGGACCGCCTCCTCGATCACTTCCTCGCTCCCCGTCAACCGAGCGCCGGAGAGCCGTGCATTGATCGCAGCCAGCGTCTCTTCCTCCACGGGCGTTTCCGTCAGGGGAAGCAGAATGGCTTCTTCGGCCACCGCCGCCGAGCGCTGAGTGCCAGGATCGAACTTGCGAATGGACTCCACTTCATCGCCGAAAAGCTCGATGCGGACCGGCCGATCCAGTCTCCGGCGAATATACGTCCAGCAGGCCGCCGCGATGCGCGAACTCGCCTGGCATCTCGACCACGTCCACCTGGTTGTAGCCCACGATTCGCAGGTGCTCGACCAGACGCTCGGGATCGATCATCTCGCCTCGTCGCACCACTTTGGCCAGGTCAGCGTAAAATTCGGCGCTGCGTAAGCGCATGGCTGTCGCGGGCAGCGGCGTAATCACCACGCTGGCGGTCCCGGTAGCAATCTTCCATAAAGCGGTGGCGCGGGCCTCCTGAATTTCGGGATGAGGCGACAGGTTCTCGAACGGCAGCACGTCGTAGGCGGGCAAGCCGATCACCGCGTCCGGCGCAACTGCGCCCGTCAGCTCGCCCAAGGAGCGCACGACCGGCAGCAATTCATCCACCGCGCGGTTGTCAGCAACGATGACGATGACGGGCCGCGAAGTAGCGCGATGCAATAGTGCGTAGAAGAGGGCCTTGGCCGTCGGAGTGAGTCCAGAAACACGAGTCCGCCCCGCGCCACCCTTTACCCGGGTTACCGCACGCCCAAAGGCGGAAGACTTTTCCACGTCCGCGAAGAGTTCGCGAACGAACGGGAGGATCATTGCCTGTCTAGTCTACCAAGTCAGTAGCCAGTAGCCAGTATTCAGTATTCAGTTGCGAAAACCTGCCGCTGGAAATTGCGCGGGCAGCATAGGGGTCCTTCGACTTGTCGTTCCGCTTCTTGCTCAGGATTACGAAGCCTGTGTAGCCAACTAACAACTAACAACTGACTGACAACTGGCTACTGACAACTGCTTCTTAGAATTCCAGATGCAGCCGCAACCCCGGCACAGTCACCGGGCCGCGGACCTGGTTATATCCGGGATTGTTGATGTGTTGCAGGTCGAAGGCGAAGAACGCGCCGCGCCAGATGTGCGTGGTGTAGAAAGCTTCCTCGATGGTTTCGCGGCCGTAGGTGAGTCCGCCATCGCCGAGAAGAAATCCCAGGCCGCCGTCGTCCAGATATTGCTGATGCGCTTTCGAGATGCCGCTCGACACGAACGCCACTCCAGCGCGGTCGAGGCTGCGATGCCAGCGCGTGCCCTTTGCATACGCCCCCAACTCCACGCCTTCGTTATCTTCCGTGTAGGCAAACGACTCGTGTTGTCCTTCGTTCCATCCCCACCGGCCAAACGCCCAAATGTCGCTGGACATCTCCTGCTGGAAATTCAATCCGAAACCATACTTGATCGTCCCCTGCTTGCGCGTAGCAGTGACATCGGGCGTGGGCGTGACATGATCCAGATAAAGCTGCACTGCCTGCTGGTAATCGCCCATGTTGGCGTGATTGACGTAGTTCAGAATGCGGATGGTCGTGTCTTTGTTCTTCAGCAGCTTCGGACGCAACTCCAGTTCGATGTTCTCGGCGCGAGCGCGGGCCACGTCGGCATCGAGTGCGGGGCCGTTGGCGATCTTCGGCATCAACGTCTCCGCGAAGCGCAGGCCCCAGTTGCGGTCTTCATAGTCAAGGATGGCGCCAACGGTGTAGCCGCGGGTATCGGCCGCGTAATCATAGGCGCCGTTGTTGTCGATGACCCAATTCAGAAACTGGTAGTGGCTATCGGTGCCGCCGACGTTGAGGTCGAAGAAGTCGGCCAGCGCAAACTTCCCCAAGCGCATTTCCAATCGCCGCACCGGGACTTGGGTTGGCAGCGACAACGCGGTGCGCTCCACTTCGATTTTCTCCTGCGAAAGCGGAATGATCTGCTCCATCATCAGCCGCGCGATATAGGGCGCGGTCCCGATGGAAGGATTGCGCACCACGTCAAGATTGGTAAAGCCCGCCAATCCCAACGCGCCGCTGATCCCGCCCCAACCCGCCTCCTCGACATCCAGGTAAGCCATCGTGTTGGGGTTGAATTCGTAGCCGCTGAAGAACGTCAGCACGCGCGAGGTCGCAGTCTCGGCCTTGTTGTGGAGACTGTTGGTGCCGCTGTACTGGGCGTAGAAGTCGCCGTGCGCCTGAAAGACCATATTTGCCTGGCCGGAAAACCACCACTTCGAGGTCTGCGAATGCTCGAAGAAAGTTGCCTTGGGATCGGGGGCAGGCGCTTCGGGTGCGTCGCCGGCCGAGCCATCCTGCGCGAAACAGCTTGCGAGCATGGTCGTGAGTACCACGCCGAGCATCACCAGGCTGCGAGGGAAACCCCGGGGAAGCCAACGGCTTTCTGCCGGAGGCCGAAATGGTCGAACTGAAAGATGACCGCGCATGGCTCCTATTTCCCGCACATTGTAAGGGAGCAGGTCTGTTCCCCTTCGCGCGCGAATCTTGAAGTTTTACACTTCTCTATTACAGTAGGGTTACAGATTTTGCGGAGCCCAGGAGTTCCGATCGTCGGCGTCTCGTCGAGACTTGACTGATGGTGTGAACCGCGGTTTGACAGCCCCTAGGGCCGCTTCTAGAATCAAGAGTGGGCTGGACGCGGTCACGTCCGGCCTTTCCTGTGATCGAGCGCTGTAAGCGTTTTTGCGCGCCCAGGCGCGCAGCAGAGTCGCGGCTCACGTTCTCTGCGGTCCGACGCGGCGGGCCGCTTCCGACCGTTTGGCGGTGTAGCTCAGGTGGTTAGAGCGACGGTCTCATAATCCGTAGGTCGCTGGTTCGAGTCCAGCCGCCGCCACCAATCAAACCAACAACCTCAGCCTGCTTCGCTCCCATCCCATTCTCCCCGTCAATTGACGCCAATTTCGGTGTAGCATGTATGCCAACCTGTCAGGTCGTGGGGACCAACCATGTCAGCAGGAACCGTGCCATGAATGTACTCCTCCTTTCCATGCCCGACTCGTTCGAGCACATGCCAACGGTCGCGGTGCGGATGCCTAATGGCGCGCTGTGTTCGCTGGCCGGAAACATCGATGCGCACCATCGAGTGGCAGCGGCCGACCTCATTCTGGTTCAGCACAAAGTACGCGAAACGGTGGAGCGGCTGGTGCGCGAAATCCAGCCGGACATAGTTGGCCTGTCCGTCATGACCTTCCAGCGCAAGACGGCGCTGCGCATCATCCAACTGGTGCGCGCGTTGCGGCCCGGTGTTCGCGTCGTCGTGGGCGGTTACGATCCCAGCCTCGCGCCCCAAGCTTATATGGAAGCCGGGTGCGGCATTGATTACATCGTCCGCGGCGAGGGCGAGATCACGTTCCGCGAGCTGCTGCGCTCGCTCGAAAGCGGCGAGGGCTTTGCTGCGATTCAAGGACTGTCGTATCACGCCGAGGATGGCTGGCATCAGAATCCTTCCCGACCCGTGCATACCCTCGAGGGCGATGAAATCCGTTTGCCCAAGCGCGACGCCCGCGTGCTTAGCGGCTACACCATGCTGGGCCGCGGCGTGGATGTAGTGGAGACTTCGCGCGGATGCACCTTCGACTGCGGCTTCTGCTCGATCATCGAAATGCGCGGCCGCAACTTTCACACCTACTCGTTCGATCGCGTGCTGGCCGACATTCGCGACGCGCGGGACCACGGCGCGCGCGCCATTTTTATCGTGGACGACAACATCAGCCTGAACATTCGCCGCTTTGAAGCGCTATGCCGCGCCATTATCGACGCCGGTTTGAACGACATCGACTACACCGTGCAGGCGACGACGTCGCCGATTGCCATGCATGGAGAGACGCTGGCGCCGCTGATGCGGCAGGCCGGCTTTCGTTATGTTTTCCTTGGCATCGAGAACATCCTCGAAGACGATCTTCACTTCCTGAAAGCGGCGGCCAAGAACGAGTTCCGCGAAGATGGCCGCACCACGGGCAATGCGACCCTTCGCGCCATTGAGCACTTGCACAGAAACAAGATGTATGTGGTGGGCGGCCTCATCGTCGGCAATCCCGATGACACGCGCGAATCCATCCGCGCCAACCTGGAGTTTGCCGGCAAATATGTGGACTGGCCCTACATCCAGCATCCGACACCGTATCCTGGTACGCCGATGACGAGAGATTTTCGCGCGCGCAATTTGATCATCATCGACAAGATGGAGGAGTACGACGGCACCACCGCGGTGGTGGCCACGCAACATTTGCAACCCGAGGAAATCGAGTACGAGAGATGGCGCGCCGAGCGCTGGATGAAGACCCGGCACATTCCGGCGGTAATGGCGCATGAACCGCTGTTCGTGTTGCGCAATTGGTGGAAGATGCTGGCGCACACCTTCCGCGGAACTTCCCTGCAATCGCTGCTCGGCCTGGAAAGCGACAAGAGAGTTTTCCAGCGCTATCGAAATCTGCGCAGCGCTGAACGGGTGTACCTGTAGTTCTCCGGCTGTCATCCTAAGCGACGAGCGAAGCAAGGAGTCGAAGGACCCCTATGGTCGCCACAAATCCGATATTGTGACCGGCCACCACGCGAATCGCGGTATAAAGTAAAAGCAAGCACATTTACTCTCATGCCGCCGGGTCCTCGCACACACGACAGCAAAGCCGGGCTCGCCTACTGGGCGCAGCGCACGCTGGAGGAGTGTGACAAAGCCAGCCATGAATTTGCCGCCGATCCCGTGCACGATCTCCGGGTCGCCATTCGCCGTTGCCGCTCGATGGCCGACGGCTTCCTGTCTGTCGATCCCGATCCGGCGTGGAAGGAGATGAAGAAGCTGGGCAAGGCCCTGTTCAGCAGCCTGGGCGATCTGCGCGATGTGCAGGTCATGGTGGAATGGGTCAGCCACCTTTCGGCGCCCGACGATCCGGTTCGCCCGCTGCTGCTCGAAATGCTGGGCCATAAAGAGGGCCAGCTCAAGGCTGCCGCGCAAGAGGCGCTGCACAACTTCGACCGCAAGCGCTGGACTGCGTTGAATGCGCGGTTAGCGAAACGGACGGGGCGGGTCCCCCTGGAAGGGCTGGTGTTTCAGCATCTGGCGCTGGAGCGCTGGATGGACGCGCGCGTGTTACACCGGCAGGCCCTGCGAAACCGCACGCGAGTGGGCTATCACCAGTTGCGCATCGGCATCAAGCGCTTCCGCTACACCTGCGAAAATTTCCTTCCGCAGCGCCATGAAAAATGGGCCAAGGACCTGCGCGAGCTGCAGGACGCTCTCGGCGAGGTGCACGACTTCGATGTGTTGAAGGCGACGATCAGGGCGCACCCTGGCTTTGCGGCTGAAGATCGCGAGCGCTGGAACAAGAGGATTGCTGAGGAACGGCAGCAGTGGCTGGATTTGTATCGCCAGAAAATGTTGGGTAAGAATTCACTCTGGCGGGTGTGGCGCGCGGAACTGCCCAGCGGTCCCTCGTTGCAACAGGCCGCCCTGGAAAAGCTGCGGACCTGGGCTTCTTTCCTGGATCCGGACGTGAATCACTCGGCGCATGTGACCCGGCTGGCGCTGCAACTTTACGACGGCTTGGCGAAGCAGGGGACCGTGATTGCTGACGCAGAGGACCGCCGGATCCTGGAGGCGGCCGCCATGCTGCATGAGGTGGGACGCCGCCGCGGCGCCGAGGGCCATCGCAAGCGCGCTTATTCCATGATTCGCCGGCTCACGCCTCCCCTGGGATGGAGCGCCGAGGAACTGCAGTGTGTCGCCGTGATTGCCCGCTACCATGGCGGGCCGCTGCCGCAAACCAGCAACTCTGCGTTTGTGGGACTCACGCCAAAACGGCGAAGAGCGCTGTTGCCCATCGCGGGCATTCTGAGACTGGCGGACGCGTTCGATTTCTCCCACGACCAGCAGATTGATCGGGTCGCGGTGGAACGACGGGACGGAATGTTGATTGTTTACGGGCGAGGGCTGCAAGAAATCAGTCCGGTGGCTGAACGCCTGGCGCGCGCGCGATACTTGTTGGAGACGACCTGCGCGTGTCCGATTATGATCCGCGCTCAGGCGATCAAAGCGGCGGCCGCATCTCCCGTTGCGGGACACGCGCGCAAAGCGGCCGCCGGTTCGCGATCAGGCGCTTAATTCTGAATCAGGCAACCGATTTCTTCTTGTAAGGATCTCCAACCACCACAAAAGGATATTTGCGCAGCGCCTGCACATCGCCGGCGGCGGCATAGCCTTCAACTTCTGCCATCAGATTCGCAACTTCGTCCGGAGGCATGTTCTTGGTGGCCCGCCAAAACTTATCCGGGAAAAACCAAATACGTTCTCGCGGGTTGGCCTCTTTAGAATTGTCGGAATTTGCTATCATATTTCTCCTCCCACAATGTGGGATATGCAGAAATCACGGTGAGTTTGGAAAGATGAGTGTCCTGGGTCGACCAATTACTGAATTTCAATTATGAACCGCGGCTGCCCGCTTGTAAACCGCTACGGAAAGCGAATTTGGGCTTCGCATTCCATGTTGGGATGCGCAATCACCCTACCACTTGCTAACTGCAAGAAAGTAAAGGAGACGATTTTCCCTCGTGGCGGCAAGAAGTGGCGTGCCATCAAACTTAGCAGGTGATTCTCCAGCGCGCTGTCGCATTTTTTCCACAGCAGACGCTGCCGCTCCCTCCGCAGGTCTAGGTGCACTTTGTCGCAGTCTGTTTCGGTATCCGACATTGTGGGATATTACCGAGGCGGACGCATAGTAAGTGGAACGAACGGTCGCTGCAGTGCAAACAAGAAGCAGATTCCTCGCTTCGCTCGTAATGACAAATTCAGGAGCTGCATTCGTCATCGATTCAGCCGGATCGAGAATTGATAGTCCAGCTCGGCGGGCCGCCCGGTAAGCCGCTCGATGCGCTTGGCGATGGGCGGATGGATCGAGAACAGATTCGCGAAGGTGACGCCGCTGAGCAGCGGCGCGACGATGAACAGATGCGCATTCGAGGGCGAAGCCTGCATGGGGATGCGCTTGGAATAAGCATCGAGCTTTTTCAGAGCGCTGGCCAGAGCACAAGGATTGCCGGTGATCTGCGCGCCGGTGGCGTCGGCCTGGTATTCCCGCGATCGCGAAACCGCAAGCTGGATAAGAGTGGCTGCGATCGGCGCAAGGATCAACATCAACAGCGCCGTGAAACCGCCGCCTCCGCGGTCGCGATCGTCGCGCCCGCCCATGCCTCCGAAGAGCGAGGCCCAATAGCCCATGCGCGCCAACATGGTGATGGTGCCCGCCAGAGTTGCGGCGATGGAGCTGATGAGAATGTCGCGGTTCTTCACGTGTCCCAACTCATGCGCCAGCACGCCTTCCAGTTCCTCGTCGGTGAGCAGATTCAAGATCCCTTCGGTCATCGCCACCGACGCGTGCTGGGGATTGCGGCCGGTGGCAAAGGCGTTGGGAGAATCGGCAGGGATCACGTACATCTTCGGCATGGGGATGCCGATTTTTTGCGTCAGCCGCTCAACCACCTGGTAGGCGCGCGGCAGTTGTTCGCGGGTGACGGGCTGCGCTCGGTACATGGCCAGCGCGATTTTGTCACTGTAGAAATAGGAAACGAAATTCATGACGACGGCGAACGCGAGGGCGATGGCCATGCCTCGCTGGCCGCCGAAGATTTCGCCCATCAACAACAGGAAAAGCGTCAATGCGGTCAGCAATAATGCGGTCTTAAAGGTGCTTCCCATATGTAACAGAATAGATGATGGCGGCGGCGGCCGGTTGCTAAATTCAGTAGCCAGTAGCCAGTAGCCAGTCGTCAGTTGCCGGTTGTCGGCGGGCTACAGTACGTTTGTCATCCTGAACGAGCGCAGCGTCGAAGGACCCTTTGTTTCCCGCACACCTTCTATCGGCAGGTTTTTCCAACTGGCAACTGGCCACTGGCAACTGTACTATCTCCCCATGCCCGAGTTATCCGTTCTTCCTCACCGGCCGCACGAAGAACTGATCCTCATTGGCTTCCGTGTGGACGGCGGTCATGATGGTCCACAATTTTACACCTTGCTGGCAGTGGGCGGCGATGATGAACGCCCGCCTACAGCCGACGGGCGCATCGTATTCTTCACTCATCCCGGATTGGCGGCGAAGGCGCTGGCGCTCGATGCCAGCATGGCGCGACTTGGCCCTCCCCCAGAGGCAATCGAAACGTTTTGCGATGTCGCGGAGGCACTGTATCGGGTCAATTCGCAAGCAGCTGATCCCGATGGCGTGGTCCTGGATTGCCTGCTGGTCTTTGACGATCTGGTACGCGCCACCAAGCTGCACATGCCGGACCGCTATCAGGGCATCTTGACCGAGTTGGCGGCGCGGCTGACGGAAGGCGCGCCACTGGGAAATATTTTTACCAACCCGTCGCTGCGGGAGCACGTAGAAGATGCCTTGCTGTGGTGCGTGGGCGCGATAGCGGTGAAAGCCCGGATGCTGAGCGAGTGAGGCGGAGCGTCGCTAAAGCAGTATTGCCCGGTCTATAGGCGATGGGTGGAACACGCCTTCCACAGACTGCGGAAAAAGTCGTCGCACTGCAAGGAAACCGCAGATCCTTCGACTGCGCGCCCGCCCGACCCGCAACAGAGGCGGGTCGGAAATTCTTTGCGGGCGCTCCGCTCAGGATGACAATTCAATGTTTATGAATAATCCAGGTGGAGCGGTCCTCCGCCCTTTCACCAGGTGTGGGGCCCAGACCGGCAATCCGAATTTCACTCCGAGGTGAAGTAGTCCACCGTGATGGGATTCTCGAACAGCGAATAATCGCGGGTCACCACGGTGATGCCGCTGTCGGTCACGTGGTACTTCTGGCGGTCGGCCTCGGTGTCGTAGCCGATGACCGTTCCCTCGGGGATGTCCACATCGCGATCGATGATGGCCTTGCGAATGCGGCAATGCCGGCCAACGTTCACATGGGAAAAAAGAATGCTGGTATCGATCTCCGAGTAGGAGTTCACGCGCACGTCGGGCGAGAGCACACTGTTGCGCACGGAGCCGCCAGAGATAATGCAGCCCATGGAGACGATGGAGTCATGCGCTTCTCCGGTGCGGCCGGGATCGCTGAAGACGAACTTGGCCGGAGGATACTGCCGCATATGGGTGCGAATCGGCCAGGCGAAGTCATACACGTTGAACACCGGCGCCACCGAGACCAGGTCCATGTTGGCCTCGTAGTAGGCTTCCAGGGTCCCGACATCGCGCCAGTACAACGCCTCTTTCCGGTTCTCGTCAATGAAATTGAAGGAGTAAACCTTGTAGTCGTCCACCATGCGGGGCAGAATGTTGTGCCCGAAATCGTGGCGCGAAGTCGCGTCCTCGGCATCTTTCAGCAGCGCCGGAATCAGCACGTCGGTGTTGAACAGGTAAATGCCCATCGAGGCCGAAACCATGCGCGGGTTGTAGGGTGAGCGCAGATCGGTTTGCTCGGGCTTTTCCTGGAAGCCGACGACCCGGCCGGTACGATCAATCTCGACCACACCAAACAGCTTGGTCTCTGCCGGATCGACCAGGATGGTGGCCAGGGTGACGTCGGCGCCCGAATCCTTGTGCTGGCGCAGCATCAGGTCGTAATTCATCTTGTAGATGTGATCGCCCGACAGGACCAGTACGTGGCGCGGCTGCTCGGAGCCGATGGAGTAGAGGTTCTGATACACCGCATCGGCCGTGCCCATGTACCAGTTCTCGCTGACCCGTTTCATGGGCGGCAGGATCTCGATGAACTCTCCCAGCTCGCGTCCCACAATGTTGCCCCAGCCTTCACGGATGTGCCGGTTCAGCGACAGCGCTTTGTACTGGGTCAGGATATAAACCTTTCGCAGATCGGAGTTGATGCAGTTGGAGAGCGTAATGTCGATGATGCGGTAAATGCCGCCGAAGGTGACGGCCGGCTTGGCGCGATCGCGCGTCAGCGGATACAAACGCTCGCCCGCTCCTCCCGCCAGTAAGACTCCGAGGGTGTCTCTCATCCTAATGGTTTCCGCTTACGAATTTCCCCAATGGGCGTAAGAATCCGCGCTTGCTGGACGGCTGACGGCGCGCCTTGGTGGCGTGTGTCGGCCCACAGGCGAAGTCGAATGTTAGCACACCCCACGCCAGGCGGGGCGCGTCAGGCCGCGAGGCTACTTCTCCTCATCGACCCTGATGCGAAGGGACTTTAGAAACTTCACATCCTGGGACGTCACCTGAAAATCGGCGGCTGGGCGCCGGTCGTTGACCGGTGTCGGCTCGGTGGCTTCGTCGCGCTCGTTGAATCCTACGGTCGCCTCGAGCACGAGAAATACATCGTATCCCCCGGCTTTAATCCGAGTGATGACCTCCGCGATTTGTTCGGAATCGGAAAGCGAGTTGTTGATCGCTTCCCCCAGTTGTTCCATCAGGCTTTTTAGTCGTTTATCCACGATTGCACCCAAGCTAGCTGGCTGGCGACGGACCGCTCAATTCTTCTTGGCGATGCTGCTGAAAATCTCGACCCGCACACTCTACCAGCTTAATACGTTGGATGCTGTCTGTGGGAGCCGAGTTTTGTGATTATGGGGCACTGTTGCGCCGCAATGAGAGCCATTCCCCGCGCTAGTCCGCTGATAGAATGAGGGGTTAGGCAGGCAACAGCGTTGAGCGAAAGGTAAAAGCGTGCCATCCCACAATTTCGGCACCCAGGGCCGGGCGTTTCTGCGCGTAGCGGGCCGCAAGACTGGGGAGAATCGTTGGATACGGGCCTTTTACCGGGCAGGCAGCGTCACCCTCGGCAGCGTAGGCCGGGTGCTGCATGTGCTCTGGCTGGAGGTAGCAGGACTATTTTTCCTTGTGCTTGCCGTGGTCGGAAGCGGAGCCGCCATACGCGAGTACCATCGTTACGCTCATGGCGCCACGGGAGTCGGCAAGCCGCTGTTGGCGGCCGCATTCGCTCTGGCTTTCTTGTACTTCGGCGTGAGTTCGTTCGCCAGGTCGCGAAGAAAATAGTTTCGAGTTTCAAGTTCCTTCGCCAGGTCGCGGCGGAAGTCAGGGAAGTGAGCGGTTGTTAGGCTCATCGAATCGTCATTACGAGCGAAGCGAGGAATCTGCTTTTTGGTTGCGAATGCGATAACGACTGGCGAAAAAGCAGACCCCTCACGGCCAAGGCCGTTCGTGATGACAACTCAGCGATACTGATTCATGCAGCGCTCCAATACCTAGTGCAACCTGCGATCTCTCGAATTCTCGAAACTCGAAACTGGAAACTGAGGTCTTATGGCCGAAGCTAAACCCAAAGCGTCCGCGGCTACCAAGCTGGCGCCCGAGCAAGAAACCTCTTCCCACATTAGCGTTCATCCGCTGTACACACCGGCCGATCTGGAAGGCTGGGACCACGACCGTGATCTCAACTTCCCGGGGCAGTTCCCCTACACCCGCGGCGTGCAAGCCACGATGTATCGCGGGCGGCTGTGGACCATGCGGCAGTATGCCGGCATGGGCGATGCCGAGGAATCTAACCGCCGCTACAAGTATCTGCTGAGCAATGGCACCACCGGATTGAGCGTGGCCTTCGACCTGCCAACGCAGATCGGGCTCGACTCCGATAATCCGCTCGCTACGGGAGAGGTCGGCAAAGTCGGCGTTGCCATTGATTCCATCGCGGACATGATGCGGCTCTTCGATGGCATCAACCTGGAGAAAATCTCCACGTCGATGACGATCAACGCCACCGCGTCGATTTTGCTGGCGCTCTATATTGTGACAGCGCGGCGTACCGGCCGCGACGTGCGCAAGCTTTCCGGCACGGTGCAAAACGATGTGCTGAAGGAATACATCGCGCGCGGGACTTATATTTATCCGCCGGCGCAGGCCATGCGCATCATCACCGACATTTTTTCCTACGCCCACGAGAACGTGCCTGAGTGGAACACGATTTCTATTTCCGGTTACCACATGCGCGAAGCCGGATGCACGGCGGTGCAGGAAGTGGCGTTCACGCTGGCCAACGGCATCAGCTACGTGCAGGCGGCCATAGACGCGGGACTGGGCGTGGATGACTTTGCCCCGCGGCTGTCGTTCTTCTTCAATGCGCACAGCAATTTTCTGGAGGAAGTGGCGAAGTTCCGCGCCGCCCGCCGCATGTGGGCGCGCATCATGCGCGACCATTTCGGCGCCAGGAACCCAAAATCGCTGATGTTGCGTTTCCACACGCAAACCGCGGGCTCGACGCTGACCGCGCAGCAGCCTGAGAACAACATCGTGCGCACCGCGTTGCAAGCCATGGCAGCGGTCCTGGGCGGAACGCAATCGCTGCACACCAATTCGTTCGACGAAGCTCTGGCGTTGCCCACCGAACAGTCGGCGCGCATCGCCCTCCGAACCCAGCAGATCGTTGCCTACGAGTCAGGCGCGGCGCAGACCGTCGATCCGCTGGCGGGTTCGTACTACATCGAATCGCTGACCAACCAGATCGAAACCCAGGCGCGCGAATACCTCGACAAGATCGACGCCATGGGCGGGACCTTGAGGGCGATTGAGCGCGGATTCATTCAGCAGGAAATCCAAAACGCCGCGTACGAGTATCAGCGGTCGGTGGACAAGCGGGAGGCAATCGTCGTGGGCGTGAATGCCTTCGAACAGGAGAAAGAAAAGCCGATCCCGCTTCTGCACATGGACGAGTCTCTGGAACGCAAGCAGGTGGAACATTTGCGGGCAGTGCGCGCCAAGCGCGATCCCGCAAAATGGCAGGCGGCGCTGAAGAAGGTGGAAGACACGGCGCGCGGCACCGGCAACTTGATGCCGCCGATTGTGGAAGCGGTGGAGGCCAACGCCACGGTCGGTGAAATCTCCGATGCCATGCGGCGCGTGTACGGCGAGTATCAGGAGACGGTGATGATTTAAGAGCCGCTATTCGCTCTTCGCTTTCGCTTTAGGTAATTTTCTGGAGCGTCATCCTGAGCGCAGCGAAGGACCCCTATGGCTGGTGAAAAGCATGGCGTACTGAGCGTCCGCATCGCTATTCGGTTTAGATTCTCGGCGCGCTGTACATCGGCATCACCAGCAATCTGCGGTTTCGAGTCCGTCATCACAAAGAGCACACATTAGCTTTTGGGCGGCAATAGGGGTCCTTTCGACTCCTCGGTCGTCGCGGCGACCTCGTCGCTCAGGATGACACCTCGGATTCCCGAAAAAAGGCCGGCGCCCCAAGGCGCCGGCCACGAGTTCAAGGCGATCGGTCTACAAACGCTCAGTGCCCAAACACGAGCACTCTCGCGTCCGTCTGTGGCAGCAACACGATGAATTTGGTGGGTGAGATCATGTAAAAAACGGCTGGAGCCAGGTCGCCTGGGGCCTCTCCCGTGCCCCTGCCATTGGAAGCGATCGAGTAGCTAACGACTGTGCCGAACGAGTGATCAATCCCGTCGGAACTGCTGTAATCCCCACTGAGAGTGAGAGAGCCGAGGCCGTTCCCCGGTCCCACGTCCACCTCGTCACTTGCATTTACATAATCCAGCGGGGGCAGTGTGCCTGCAGCATAGGTTCCCGAGATCGATGCGTTCGAGAACGGCGCGCCGCTTTGCGGTTCCATGATCCCGAAGATGGAATTGGAACCGGTGCCGACAAAGAAGGCGTGGTTCTGGCTTATCAGGAAGCCCGCCGGACTTCCCGCGCCAAGGTTTAGGGCCCCGTTGGCAGCCACCGTGTACGTCCCCTGGAATGGCGTTTTCTGGGCGATGACACCGGCGAGCTCTTCGTCCGCGGCGATACCATTAGCGTTGCCGTTGCCGTTGGAGTTGATGATCATGGCGCCGGACTGTTCGAGACCGTCAGCGCCATGGATGTCCTGATAGTAGAGAACGCTTAAGCCGTTCAGCGAGGTGTTGTTGAACGTGCCGCTTTGCTGCAGCACCGAGCCGACCTGTATGGGAGGGCCGTTGGAATCGGTGTTCGCCATCACCGTCTCGCCGGTAGAAACCACATAGACTACCTCGTGAGCGGTGCCCTGACTGCTTTGCACGGTGATTGTGGCCCGGCCAGTTTCTGAGTTCACCGAGGACATCGTACCGGTGAAGGTGCCGGTTTTAAAAGTTCCGCCATCGTTTTCGTCGCTTGTGCCATTCGTGATGTTCCCGGAGTTCAGTGTGAATTGGCCAACCTGAACGTCGTGTGTTCCGTGGTCGGAGCCTGTCCCACCAAATACCCAACTGCCATTGAGTGCGCCTAGGGAAAAGGCGCTGGAGTTAGCCTTGCGCAAGACCCCCGAGCCGCGGCTGCCCTGGCCGGTGGTGTCGTCGTAGCGGATGATTCGTCCGTTGGGCGACGCGTCCAGCACAAACGCAAACGTGACCGGTCCGAACGACTGCCCCTGAATGGTGAGTGTGTTCAGTCCGTTTGCTGCAATAAAATACGTGCCGCTGACGGTTGCGTTGAAGGGCTGCCCGGTCACCGAGTTGCCATCCACCACGCCGCTGGTAATGTGGCTGTTGCCATCGGAGATGAAGCTGCCCGCCAGCGTCCACGCGCCGCTGGAGTCGAAGCCGTTCAGGTAGAACGCATAGTGTCCGCTGAGAGCGCCGGGATTGCCGCCGCCTCCCGGACTGATGACGATGCTGAGTGGCGCGCTGGCAGTGGCTGGTGGGGTTGCCGCGTCGGCCACTTGCACGGTGAAGTTCGACGTCCCGGCCGTAGTCGGCGTGCCGGTGATCACGCCGCTGCTCGCATTCAAATGCAAGCCATCCGGCAACGTGCCGCTGGTGAGGCTCCAGCTATAGGGATAAACTCCGCCGATGGCAGTGACGCTGGCGCTGTAGGCTGTGCCCGCGGTGCCCGATGGCAACGAGGTCGTGGTGATGCTCAACGGCACCGCCGAAGCAATGGTGATGCTCAGGGGCGCGCTCGCGGTCGCCAACTGGAAGTCCGTCACCTGCACTGTGAAGTTGGAGATGCCCGCCCCGCTGGGCGTGCCGGTGATCGCGCCGCTGTTGGCGTCCAAATGCAAACCAATCGGCAAGCTGCCCGCGGTGATGCTCCAGGTGTAAGGAGTGACTCCGCCGTCAGCCGCCAGCATCGCACTGTAGGCGGTGTTCTGCGTGCCCGCAGGCAGCGACGTGGTCAGCAACGTCAACTGCGTCAGGGTCGCGTTCACCGTGATGCTGAGCGGCGCCGGCGCGGTGGCTGGCGGCGTTTGCGAATCCGCAACCTGCAGCGTGAACGGATACGTTCCGACCGTCGTGGGCGTGCCCGAAATCACCCAGTCCGGAGGCACACTCACCAGATTCAATCCCGGCGGCAAGCTGCCGACCGTTGTGCTCCAGGTGTACGGCGGCACCCCGCCGCTGGCGCCCAAGCTCACACTGTATTGGTAATTCAAGGTGCCCGAAGGCAACGACGTGGTGGTGATGTTCAAAGGACCAATTGGCGCAAAGTAGCTGAAGATGTCCAGCACCAGGTCGGCGGGATTTTGTACATAAGCATCGATGGAGCCATTCAGCGTGGGCACAATCGCCATGTTGGAAGTCAGCGCTCCATCGACGGCGTTCAAGGTGGACACCACCGGCTGACCTTCCGCGTCCGGCCGAAACGACAGATAGCCCACCGGATGGCCGCCCGCCGGTATCACCGTCGCGTTCAACACATAGGCCTCGGCGCTGGGAACACTGCATGGGCTGGTCAGTACGCCAACCGGCAGCATGCCGCTGAATGTGCCCGTGCTATGCCGCGTGTCCAGCGCGCGGCACGGCGCCAGGGTGTACAGCGATAAGGGTTGCGCTCCGTCGGCGGGTTGCGATCCGGATGCCCCCCGGCGCGAAGTACCCGTCCACATCGATAATCAGATCAGTCTTGTCGGTCACGTACACGCTGATGGCCCCGCCCGTTCCCGAGGGCACGATGGCGGCATTGGCCGTGACTACACCCGTGGTTGCGTTTAAGGTGGAAACCGTCGGTTGCGCTTGTCCCGTCGGCCACACCGTCAGATAACCCAGGGTGGGTCGCGGCACGGCGGTGAAATTCAGCGAATACCCCTGCGCGCTTTCCGGAATGTTGCAGGAACTGGAGAGCAGCGGGAAAAAACGCATCTGCCCGCCGCTCAGCGTCAGTCCCCCCAAGGGCCCGTTGGGCCAGCGCGTGTCCGCCACCCGGCACGGAGTGAGCGGAAAAAACGCCAGCGTCGCGCTCGTCGCCGGCACAAAATAGCCGTCGATATCCAGCACCACGTCCGTGGTATCGGTGGCGAACACGCTGATGGCTTCGTTGTCGCCCGCCGGCACGATGGCGACATTCGCCTTGACCCGCCCTTGGGAGAATTCAGCGTGGACAGCACCGGCCGCGGTTGTCCCGTCGGCCATACTGTCAGGTATCCCAACGTCGGGTGCGGAACCACCGTGACATTCAGCGAATAGGCCGCCGCCGTAGGCGGAATGCTGCAAACGCCGTTGGGGAGCGCGAAGTCGCGCTGGGTCTGGCCTTGAATTTCCGGACCGCCCAACGGACCGACGGCCCAGCGCGTATCCACCACTCGGCAGGGAGTTATGCAACGAATTGCAGCGGCACCTGCGCAGAAGCGGCCAGACAAATTGCTAAACAGGCGAACCCAACAACCGATAACCAGACGTGGCGCATGGAATGCATGGAGTTACTCCTAAAAATGGCGAATCGACTTTCCTTAAACTGGCAAATGGACTTTCCTTCTTGACGTCTGCCTGCACCATGGGAGCATCATCGGATCCGCTCCCCACATGACGGTGCTGGTTGGAACGCGCACAACCTCCTCGGTCCGTCGCCGCCGTGACGGTGCAGGGTCGAATGAGATTGAGTAGCTCGTAAATGTGTTGGTCGCGATGCGAGTCCGATTCGGTCTGTGGCCGATGCACACTTGTACCGGGCGGGTTTCTCTCGGGGTCTAATAAAGACAAGAGCCGCTAGAAGTTACCGACCCAATGGGTCAACCGTCGTGGGAGGGCCTACCAGAATCATTGTGTCGGTTCGCCAGCCAGGTTGCTAGCAATTTCATTATGGAACTGCTTTTTCTATTCCCAAAACGGGACACCTGCTTGCCGTCAACTTGCTTCCGGTCGAGTTGCCCGCTGCGGTTGGCCAACCGGGGCTTTGTGCTTGAGGCACCCTCTGCAAATTTCGTTCGCAGCGCGCCTTCGTTGTTTATAATCTTCGCCCAATAGCTACTCTCCACATCTGAGGCGAATCATGAACTGCAAGCGTTTCGTGCTTCTCGTCCTGATGCTGCTACTGGCGGCTACTTGTGTTCCCGCGCAAACCTTCCGCGGAACGGTCCTCGGAACAGTTACGGATACTTCTGGCGCCGTGGTTTCAGGCGCTACCGTCAAGGTCCACAATGTCGATACCGGACTGGAGCGCACTACCCAGACGACTGCCGATGGCACTTACAGCGCCCCCGAGTTGCCATTCGGCAAATACACGGTCACGGTTTCGCAAAGCGGCTTTCAGACTTCGGTGACCACCGGCGTAGTGGTTGATGTTGCCAGCGAGCGCCGTGTGGACGTCGCGCTGAAGCCCGGCCAAGTGGCCGAGCATGTCGAGGTGACCGGCGAAGTGCCGGAGGTGGATACCACGAGCGCGGAATTGGGCGGCATACTGACTGCGCAGACCATCGAGAACATTCCGGTCAACGGCCGCGACTACACCAAACTGATCTACCTCAATCCCGGAGTAGCGGGCTCGCCCGACCAGATCAGCGACTCGCCCGGCTCTTTCGGGGAGTTCTCCATGAACGGCTCGCGCGGACGCTCCAACAACTATCTGCTCGACGGCACGGACATGAACGACGGCTACCGCAACGATCCGGCCATCAATGAAGCCGGCGTGTTTGGAGATCCGGCGACCATTCTGCCCATCGACGCCGTCGGCGAGCTGCACGTGCTCTCCAACTACGAAGCCGAGTACGGACGCAACAGTGGCGCCATCGTCAACATCGTCACCAAGAGCGGCACGAACCAGTTGCACGGCTCGGCGCTGGAGTACTACCGCAGCGGCGCGTTCGGCGCCCGCAACTATTTCAATTTTGTGGGTCAGCCCAAGAACCCATTCACCAACAATCAATTCGGCGGATCCCTGGGCGGGCCGATCGTAAAAGACAAGGCCTTCTTTTTCTTCGACTACGAAGGGCAACGGGAGAGCGGCGCGCAGGCCGGCCTGAGCTGTGTGCCCGACCCGACTTTGGTTGCGCAAACCATCGCCAGTCTTGGCAGCGCGGTCAGTCAGCCCATGCTTAACTTGCTGGCCCGTAATCCCTGGCCGTCGCCCAATATTTCCGGAGCAACCAGTGACCTCACCGGATGTCCCAACGGAGGGAACCTGGCGACCTCGACCCGCTTCTTTAACAACGTGGACAGTTTGATCGCCAAGGTTGATTACAATCCCAACATCAACAACAACATTTCCGGGCGCTACTACTACGGGAATAGTGACCAGAGCTTTCCCTTTGCGCAGTTGGCGGGCGGCCTGCTGCCCGGATTCAACACCGTAACCCCGACGCGCGTGCAGTTGGTCGCGCTGTCATGGGTGAAGATCGTGAATTCATCCCAGGTCAATGAAGCGCGCGTGGGATGGAACCGTTTCGCCGAGGGATTTTTCCCGCAAGACAGCAGCTTCGATCCTGCCTCGATCGGATTGGACACCGGCGCCTCCTCCTTCAACGGCGGGTTGCCGCTGATCTCGGTCGGCAGTTTCTCCAAGATTGGCGCCAGCGCCGGTGTGCCCCGCCAGCGCGTGGACACCAACTGGCACTTTATCGACAACTATTCGTGGAAGATTGGCCGTCACGACATCAAGTTCGGCTATGAATTTCGCCGCACCTCGATTCAGATCGTGCAGGACTCCAATTTCCGCGGCAAGCTCAGCTTCGACGATCTCACGGCGTTCCTGGAAGGCCTCCCGTCGGGTGGGAGCCAGGCGGCGGGCAATACTAACCGGCACGAGTATGAAAACAATCACGGGCTGTACTTGCAGGACAGCTTCCGCTGGACGTCGCGACTGACGTTGAACTTTGGTATGCGTTGGGACTACTTTGGCGTGCCTGCCGAGAAGGATAATCAGTTCTACCGGCTTCTCCCAGCAGACGGCGGCACCCTGGTGCAAGTGGGAGCGGCGGGTGGTCCCTCCAGCCTCTATAACCCCGACTACAAGAACTTCGCGCCACGCTTCGGCTTCGCCTACGACGTGTTCGGCAAGGGTATGACGGTGCTTCGCGGCGGCTACGGCATCTTCTTCGATGCCTTCTCGCAAGACATGTTCCTGGGACACATTCCCTATAACTGCACGTTCTGTCCCGGCCCGGCCTACGTCGGCATCGGAAGCAATCCGATTACCTTCGCCAGTGCAAACTCAGGTCCAATTGCCGCCGGCGTTCCGGTTTATGGCAATGCTTCACCGCTGGGCAGTTTCTTCGGGGTTGACCCCAACATTCGCACCCCGTACGTCCAGAATTGGAACCTCAACATTCAGCAGGCGATCACCAACAAGCTAATGTTTCAGCTCGGCTATGTCGGATCGAAAGGGACAAGGCTCTTCCGCTTCCGCGATATCAATCAGCCCAGCCAGGCGCAGATCACGGCTTTCGACAGCGGCCCACAGTGCGTCGGATACACCTTTCCGAATTGTCCGATCGCGGGCTTCGACGGCCCCGACGGCGTGAATTTCAACGTGCCGCGGACCGCGTTCCCCAATTTCTTCTACGTCAATCAGGAAGAATCAACCGCTGGATCGATTTACCACTCGTTGCAAGCCAGCCTGCACGTGACTGCATGGCACGGACTTTCGTCCCAGGCAAACTATGTTTGGTCGCACTCCATTGACAATGCCAGCGACTTGGAAGACTTCATTCCCAATGCTTCGCAGCCCAACAACAGTTTGGCGCCGCAGCTGGAGCGCGGCAATTCCAACTTCGACATTCGCCAGCGATTCAGTTGGAACTTCACTTACCTGTTCCCCAAGTCAACGGGATCTCTTGCCAAGCTGAAGAGCGGGTGGGGCTTTGATGGAGTTGCGACCGCGCAAACCGGCCAGCCCTTCACCCTGAACTACAACTTCTATGGGGACTACTCCGGCTCGTGAGAAGGATTTGACCGTCCCGACATCGTGGGGCCGATTCAGTACGGCAGCGCCCCTAACAACTTCCTCAACCTGGCCAATTTCCAGGTTCCATGCACATTTGGAAATACCACGGCGATCAGCTCCTCCGGCGACAGCAATTGCCTCGCGGGCAGCCGTCACTTTGGCAACCTGGGACGCAACACTCTGATTGGCCCCAGCTTTACGGAGTTTAACTTCTCCGTCTTCAAGGACACGGCCATCACCGAGCGCGTCAATCTGCAGCTACGCGCCGAATGCTTCAACCTGTTCAATCATCCTAACTTCGCCAATCCGGAATTGCCCAACTTCATCGCCGACCCAGGTGTCAATGGGATTGCCAGCAACGGGCGCGGGCAGGGCTACTACGCTCTCACCGCCACCGGCGATGTTGGCATCGGCAACCCATTCCTCGGAGGAGGAGGTCCGCGCGGCCTTCAGTTCGCCGCCAAGATCACGTTCTAGTACAGCAGTAGCCAGTTGCCAGTTGTCAGTTGGCGGGTAGCCCGCCCTCCATTAACATGGGTGCCCCGTTCTAGCCTGATTTTGGCTAGGGCGGGGCAGCAGCAACTCCCTACCGCCGCTTCTTGCTGAGGATGCCCAGGATTTCCTGCAAGCCCTGGCGGACTTTCTTGAGGTGGTCGGCGGAACGCGGCTTGGGGAAGGGCAAGCCGTCCTGCCGATGCGAGGGTTTCAGCTCGGCCTTGAGATGCGCGCGGGCTCCGGCGATGGTGAAGCCCTCGTCGTAGAGCAGCTTCTTGATGCGCAGCACATTCTCCACGTCGCGCTGGCGATACATTCTCTGCCCGGTGCTGCTCTTGACCGGCTTGAGTTGGGGGAACTCGGTCTCCCAGAAGCGCAACACGTAAGCCGGCAGACGGCATAGGCCAGCCACTTCACCGATGCGGAAGTAAAGTTTGTCGGGGATGACGGGATCGGAGGCGCCGCGGGCCTTGCTGCGTTTTTTCTTCTCAGCAGTCATCGTGTCGGATCGTGGCATCCCTACCGCACCAACAAGCCCGCCGTGGCGGGCCGCCCGTTGGGACGCTGGCAACGGGACTCGGAGTCCCATTCTAGAGCAGATTCTGCAGTTGGTATATCCGATTTGTACGGTAGAGCGGGCCTTCAGGCCAGCGGCCAGGGATTCTCACAGTTGCAAGCTGCGCCGGAACGCGGCGCTAAAGCGCTGCTCTATCAGCAGTCGTCACCCTGAGCAGTAAGCCGCTGCCTCCGGGCACATGCACATTCTTGTCCGACGCCAGAATGATCTGCCCGACCGGATCGCGCCTGCCGGCATGAACGATCTTCAACTCAGCAAAACCGTACGCGCCACACGCTGACGGGGAGAACAACCAAAGCGCCTGCTCCCGATCGTCGGCAGCTACCGCTCCGCGGCAAGCCCCGTCGCGAGAGGCAATCAGCTTCGCGGTCACGTCGCCCCCAACCGTTGATTTCCCGACTACCTGACCGTCAGTCATCACGGTTCCGTTTCCGCGATAGACCGCATCGCCTCCGATTTGCACGGTGACCCAGTCGGCGGGCGTGGTCCCATAGTCATCAATCGCGTTGGTGGGCAATTGCGCCTCAAATACTTCCATCATGGAAGCCAGCGAACGCAGGCTCGTGGTTACGGGAACTTCGGTGTCGCCAATCATCAAGCGATCGAATGAAATTGCGATCCGTGATCCTTGCGATCCTGAACCCGCGCCCGGCCGCGTCACCGCGACGACGTGCCCAACCAGCTTGGCGCCGGCTCGAATTCGCGTCTGCGAAGACAGCGGGACGTCCTGCATAACTCGGGCTTCGATTTTCTGCCCCGCCCTGGCTTTTCTGGCGTCTACCGTCGTCCGCAGCATTACTGGCAGGACCGTCCCGGCGGGAATTTCTTGCGCCACCAAGGACGAAGCTGCCAACAACAGGCCCGCCACAAGAAGTTTGCGCACTCGCATGTGCAGCGCTCCTTCGCTCTTCCCAGATGTCACCATGTGCGCTTACGATGCAAGCTAGTTTATGGCGGGCTTCACGACATTGGCCGAACGCCTTGCTATCAGCTACCCTGAACATATGTCGCAAGCGGTAGAGCAGGCGCTGGAACTGATTCGCGAGGACCAGCCGGAATCGACGGACCGGGCGCTGGCGCTGCTGCAGAACACGGTCTATTCCTTCAGCATGAAGGTCTGCGGCCATCCCCAGGACGCCGAGGACACCATGCAGGACGTGCTGCTGAAGTCCATCCCGCACCTGGCCAAGTTCGACAATCCGCAGGCGCTGACCGTGTGGCTGTACAAGGTGGCGCGCAATCGCTGCATCAGCAGCCATCGCGGAAGCCAGCACTCGCCCGCCAAAAACTTGTCGCTGGATGAATTGATGCCCGACAGCGGCGAGCTGCAAGACCTGATGCGGAGCGGAGCGCCCAACCCGGAGGCGGCCCTGCTGGAGAGCGAAGCCGCCGAGCAACTGAAGGAGGCGATTCTGCACGTGCCTCCGCAGTACCGCATGGTGCTCGTCCTGCACGACATGGAAGAGCTAAGCACCGCCGAAGTAGCCAAGATCATGGACTTGCGCGAAGGCACGGTGCGGGTCCGGCTACACCGCGCGCGGCTGATGGTGCGTCAGGAGCTGGCCAAGCTGTCGCAGGCCCGACCCGCTACCGGGCTAACCATCCATGCCGCCGCCGAGCCGCCCCGATCGCAGCGTTGCCGCCGGTTGTTTGCCGCGCTCTCCAATTACATGGACGGCGTGATCGACGATGCGGTGTGCGCGGAGATGGACTTGCATCTGCACGACTGCCAGCCTTGCCAGGCATTTTTGGCGAGCCTGAAGAACGCCGTGGCCCAGTGCCGCTCGTATCAGCCGCAGTGCGATTCTGGGCGCGCCGAACAGCTCCGCCGAGAGCTGTTGCCGAAATACCAACAGGCACTCACGGCCTTGAAGAGCCGGGCGCTGCACAACTGAGCGCGGTCGACTTCTGGTGGAAGCCCCCTGCTTTAGCAGGGGGAGCTGGACTTCAGTCCAGCGTAAAGCGGTGGATTGTAGAATGGGCTTTAGCCCCGGCTTCCGATCCCAGTGCTAAAGCGCGTGCTCAAGGCCTATCCTTTCCCCCCGCATAAATGCGGGGGCTTCCACCAGCGGAATACAGTCGCCAGCTTTTGCCTCTGCTGTCTCCCGAATCGGGAATCACCCAAAAGTTGCACCGAATTCTTGTAACGGTGCGCCCCGTCACTGCGTTTATCCGTGTGGCCCGGATGTAATGGGCCAGGGAGCCCCAAAGGCTCCTTACACCACGGAGAATGACATGATCTCGGCAAGCGTAACCTTGACTCAAACCCTCGGCAATCATCGCCAGTTCGTAGCTACCAGCGGTACCGGCCACCATTTCCTCATTGACGACGCTGCCGGAAACACCGGCGCGAAGCCCATCGAACTCGTCGCCATTGCCCTGGCCGGGTGCACCGCGTTCGATGTCATCAACATCCTGCGCAAGAAGCGCCAGCAGGTTACCGGCTACGAAGTCAAGGTAGAAGCCGACCAGACGCCCGATCCGCCGCAGGTCTTCACCCAGGTGCGCATTCACCACATCGTCAACGGGACCGATATTTCGGCGCAAGCGGTCGAAGACGCCATTCATCTGTCAGAGGAGAAGTACTGCTCGGTCGGCGCGATGGTCAAGCTGAGCGCCGAACTGCACACCACGTTCGAGATTGTGCCGGCGATGGAAACTGCTCTGGTCGGGGCGTAGATGCTGCGCCGGTCTCTGAATTCGCTGAGACGAACTGAGCAGGGCCACTCTCGGCTATGGCCGGTCGCCGCCATTGCATTCACGATAGCCATAGTGGCTATACCATCTGCGGCACAGACCGAGCAAGCGTCGGGCCTTCACGCCAGCGTCCAAGCCAGCGCCTTGAAGGGGCGCAGCTTTAGCTGCGCCGCACCAGGATCTTCCATTTGCGATCCGCAGCCGGCTTCAGCCGGCGACACTCCTTCGCAAACCGCACCCGCTCCGCTGACCTTGCCGCAAGCCGTCAGCATGGCGCTGGACAAGAATCCTCTGCACAAGGCCGCCATGGCGGACACCCGCATTTCGGCAGCCGGCATTCGCGAAGCCCGCTCGCCGCTCATGCCGAAAATCATGTTCACCGAGAGCGCCCTGCGCGGCAACGATCCAGTGTTTGTTTTCGGCACGCGACTGCGGCAGCAGAGTTTCACCGCCGCCGACTTCGCCCTGAACAGACTGAACACGCCAACCCCAATCGGCGATTTCTCCAGCCGCTTCTCCGGCCAGTGGAGCCTGTTCGACGGGCTGCAGAGCTGGTTCGGCGTGAGCCGCGCCAAGTACATGCAGCAGGCGGCGGAGCAGCAACTCGATCGCTCTGACCAGGAACTGGTGTACCAGGCGGTGCAGGCTTACTTCGGAGTGCTGCTGGCGCAGAAGCAGCAACAGGTGGCCGAAGACGCGTTGAAAACGGCGCAAGCCATCGAGGCCAGCAGCCAGGTGCGAGTGGAGAGCGGCATGGCCGTGGACTCGGACCTGCTGAGCGCGCAGTTAGTGACCTCCCAACGCAAACAAGAGTTGATCCAAGCACGCGACGGCCTGGCGCTGGCGCGTGCGCAACTGGCGCTGGCCCTGGAGATGCCTGCCGATACCGCCTACGAACCGCAGGAGGCGCTGGCGGAGCGCCAATTCCCGGCTGCGACCGCCGCGGAGTTGGAATCGGAGGCGCTGGAAAAACGTCCCGACCTGAAGCGCGTGGAGTCGGAGCGCAGCGCGCAAGCGAAGAGCGTCTCGATGGCCAAGGGCGCACTGGCGCCCCGGCTGAACGTCTTCGGCTCGTGGGAGACCGACAGCGCTTCCGTGGGATGGAACGGCGGCAACAACTGGATTGCCGGCGCTGAGTTGCAGTTCGATCTGTTTGACGGTGACGGCAAGCGAGCGCACATTGCCCGCGAAAAGGCGGTGCAGGAAAAAGCGACGGCGATGCGCGATGCTTATCGCGACGAAATCCGGCTGCAAGTGCGCAAAGCCTACTACGAATACGACGCCGCGCGCCAGCAGGTCGAGGTCGCTCGCGGCGCCATCGCGCAAGCGGATGAGAGCCTGCGCATCAACCAGAACCGCTACGACGGCGGACTGAACACGGTCAGCGATCTGCTGCGCGTGGAAGAGGCCGCGCATCGCGCCAATGCTGACTATTGGCAGGCGGTGTACCGCGTGCAAACCAGTTACGCCGGTGTCGAGTTGGCGACCGGTACACTGACTCCTGCTTCTCCGGTGGTGACGCAATGAATCGTACCTCCTCCAAGATTGTCATCCTGAGCGAGGACTTCAGTCCGAGTCGAAGGACACCTACCCTACCGAGATGCAGGGTGCCCCATCCTTTCGCCTTGTTTTGGCGAAAGGGTGGGAGAGCGACGATCTTTGCGCTTCTCGGACTTTCTCTTCTCACCGCTTGTTCCGGCGAGAAGCCAACCGCGCCCCCCGCGCCTGAACTCGTGCGCGACGTCACGCTCTTCACCGCGCAACGCACCACCGTCCCCGATTACGTGGAGGCCACCGGCACTGTCCGCGCATCGCAGTCGGCGCAACTTTCCAGCCAGGTCATGGGGACCATCACGCGCGTCAACGTTCACGAAGGCGATCACGTACGGCGCGGCGAGGTCCTGATCACCATCGACGAAGCCCAGCAGCGTGCCGCCTACGCCGGCGCCAACGCCGGGCTGCAAGCCTCGCAGGAGAACATCGCCGCCGCCGATGCTGACTACGCGCTGGCGGACACGACCATGAAGCGCTATCAGATGCTGTACGACAAGAGGTCGGTGAGCCCGCAGGAGTTCGACGAGGTCAAGACCAGGCTGGCCGCGGCCAAAGCGCGACGCGATGCCGCCCACGCTGGCCGCACGCAAGCCGAAGCTGGAGTTTCCCAGGCGAGCACGGCCATGGACTTGACCAAAATTCGCGCGCCCTTTGATGGGCTGGTGACCGCCAAGCTGGCGGACGCCGGCGCGATTGCAACCCCGGGCGTCCCGCTGCTGATTGTGGAAGATCCGGGCCACTTCCGTCTGGAAGCCACGGTCGACGAAAGCAAGATGGGCGCGGTCCGTCTGGGTGAAGCAGTGCCCGTGGTGATCGATGCGCTCGGCGACCAGGCGATCGCCGGCAAGGTTGTGCAGATTGTTCCCGCGGCCGATCCGGCCAGCCGCACGTTCACGGTGAAGATTGATCTTGCGACGAATCCACAAATTCGTTCCGGTCTCTTTGGCCGTGCGCGCTTTCCACGCGGAGAGCGGCAATCAATCCTCGTTCCTCAAACCGCGGTGCTTAGCCGCGGACAATTGCAGGCAGTCTATGTCGTCGGCAAAGACCAGATCGCCAGCCTGCGTTATGTCACGCTGGGCGACGCTTCCGCGCAGCAGGTCGAAGTTCTCTCCGGACTCGAAGCTGGCGACCAGGTCGTCGCCCAGGCCGGCGATCGCGAGTTGAGCGGCAAGAAGGTCGAAGCGAAGTGATGGCCGAGGTCAAGACGCCAATGCGGATCGCGGGCGCAATCGCTTCGCACTTCATCAACTCGAAGCTGACGCCGCTGTTCGTGGCAGCCTCGCTGCTGCTGGGCGCGTTCGCCATCTGGAAAACCCCACGCGAAGAGGAGCCGCAGATTGTCGTGCCCATGCTCGACGTCTTCGTGCAGATGCCGGGCGCATCGCCCGCCGAAGTCGAGCAGCGCGCCAGCATTCCCATGGAGCGGCTACTGCGCGAGGTGCCGGGCGTGGAGTACGTGTACTCCATCTCCCAGCCCGGCATGAGCCTGCTGGTGGTGCGCTTCTACGTGGGGACCAAGGAAGAGGATGCGATCGTCAAGACCTACAACAAGCTCTACTCCAACTTCGACCGCATGCCCGCCGGCGTTTCGCAGCCGCTGATTAAAGTCCGCTCCATCGACGACGTGCCGATCATGGCGCTCACCCTGTGGGGCAAAAATTACGACAGCTATCAACTGCGGCAGATCGCGGGCGAGTTGGAAAACCAGCTCAAGCAACTCGACAACGTTTCCGAAACCAAGATCATCGGCGGCCTGCCGCGGCAGGTGCGGGTCACGCTCGACACGCAGAAACTGGCGGCGTATGGCATGACGCCGGGCGCGGTGGTCGCGCAGTTGCAGCAAGCCAATGCGCGCGGTGATGCCGGCAGCTTTGCCCGCGACAACCAGCAGTTCGCCGTCGAAGCCGGACGTTTTCTTGGCGCCGCGAGTGACTTGCAGCAGATCGTCGTCGGCGTACATCAGGGCCATCCGGCCTATCTACGCGATGTTGCCGCCTCGATTACGGACGGCCCCTCCGAGCCGCAGGATTACGTGTTGTACGCCAACGGCGCTGCGACGACGGACAGCACGCGTGCCGACTATCCCGCCGTGACCATCACCCTGGCCAAACGCAAGGGCACCAACGCCACCGATATCACGCAAGCGGCGGAGAAGAAAATCGAGTCACTGCGCGGATACCTGCTGCCGCCGGACCTGAACGTCACCGTCACTCGCAACTATGGCGAGACTGCCAAGGACAAATCCGACGAATTGCTGAAGCACCTGTTGCTCGCGACGCTTTCAGTCACGTTGCTGATTGCGCTCACTCTGGGGTGGCGCGAATCGGGCGTGGTGCTGATCGCGATTCCGGTCACCCTGGCGCTCACGTTGTTCATTTTCTACTTCTTCGGCTACACGCTGAACCGCGTGACCCTGTTCGCGCTCATCTTCTCCATCGGCATTCTGGTGGACGATGCCATCGTTGTGGTGGAGAACATCGTGCGCCACTTCCGCATGCCGACGAACTGCGGGCGCAATCTGAGCGCAATCGCGGTGGAAGCCGTGGACGAGGTTGGCAATCCCACAATCCTGGCGACCTTCGCCGTCATCGCCGCCATCCTGCCGATGGCATTCGTGCGCGGTCTGATGGGGCCGTACATGCGTCCGATTCCGGTGGGCGCATCGGCGGCCATGCTGTTCTCGCTGATTGTGGCCTTCATAGTTTCGCCGTGGTCCGCGCTGCGCCTGCTGCGTCATTACGCCGAGCGCGTCACCAACGAGCACGAAGCTGAAGGCTGGACGACGCGCCTCTACCGGCGAATCATGGACCCGCTCGTCGCGCACGCCAAACGGCGCTGGCTATTTCTCGGCGGCATGGTTGTGCTGCTGCTGCTTGCCTGCTCGCTGGTGGCATTCAAGCTGGTCAAAGTCAAGATGCTGCCCTTCGACAACAAGAGCGAGTTCCAGGTCATCGTTGACATGCCCAACGGTACTACGCTGGAGCAGACAACCCGCGTGGCGCAGGAACTGGGACAGTATCTCGGCAAGCAGCCCGAAGTGGTGAACTATCAGATCTACGCCGGCACTTCCGGCCCTTACAACTTCAACGGGCTGGTGCGGCATTACTTCCTGCGGCACGGCGCCAATCAGGCCGACATCCAGGTCAACCTGCAAAATGTTCACCAGCGCCGCACGCAAAGCCACGAGATCGCCAAGCGCCTGCGGCCGGGCCTGGTCGAGATTGGCAACAAATATGGCGCGCGGCTGAAAGTCGCCGAGGTGCCGCCCGGTCCGCCAGTGCTGGAAACACTGGTCGCCGAAGTGTATGGACCGGATTACCAGCAACAGATCGAGCTGGCGAAAAAGATCAAGCAGATCTTCCAGACCACGCCCGGCGTGGTGGATGTGGACTGGTATGTCGAAGATCCGCAGGTGAAGTACGACGTCAAGGTAGACCTCGACAAGGCCGCGCTGAACGGCGTTTCTGCGGCGGCGGTGGCCCAGACCGTGCATATCGGGCTCGACGGCGCAACTGCGGGTCTGCTGCACGATCCCAAGTCGCGCGAAGACGTTCCCATTCGCGTGCAGCTCGACCGGCCCGGGCGCTCGGCCATCGAGTCGCTGACGTCGATGCGGATGCCCTCTGCCAGCGGCGGACAGGTATCCATCGCCGAAGTCACCAACGTCGAGAAGAAGACCATCGACGTCACGCGCTATGGCAAGAACCTGCGCCCGGTGGTGTACGTGCTGGGCGATGTGGCGGGACAGGAAGAAAGTCCGGTTTACGCCATCATGAAGATGGGCAAGACCATCGACCAGTTGCGGACTGCCGATGGATACCAGATCAAGCAGTACAACGTCGCCATGCCCAGCGAGACCGACCGCCTGGCGATGAAGTGGGACGGCGAGTGGCACATCACCATTGAAGTGTTCCGCGACCTGGGGTTGGCTTTCGCCGCCGTGCTGGTGCTAATTTACGTGCTGGTCGTGGGATGGTTCCGGTCGTTCATTACGCCGCTGGTGATCATGGCGCCCATCCCGCTGACGCTGGTCGGCATCCTGCCCGCGCATGCGCTGATGGGGGCGTTCTTCACCGCCACCTCGATGATCGGCTTCATCGCTGGGGCCGGAATTATCGTGAGGAACTCAATCATCCTGGTGGACTTCATCGAGCTGCGCCGTGAACAGGGCATGACGCTGGAACACGCGGTGGTCGATGCGGGCGCGGTGCGCTTCCGCCCCATGCTGCTGACCGCGGCCGCGGTGGTGGTGGGCGCCAGCGTAATTCTGTTCGACCCGATTTTTCAGGGCTTGGCAATTTCTCTGATGGCCGGGGAAGTGGCTTCCACGCTGTTGTCGCGCATGGCCGTCCCCGTGCTGTATTACATGGTTGAAAAACGCAAACTGCCGGCGCCACCAACTCTGGAGTCTGCGCCGGACGCTGCGGAGGTACACGTATGAACATCGAACGCTCTTTGCGCCTGATCGCAGGCGCGTTTGTAATGATCTCGCTCGCCCTCGGCCATTGGGTCTCGCCCTACTGGTATCTGTTCACCGCCTTTGTCGGCCTGAATCTCTTCCAGTCGGCCTTCACCAATTGGTGCCCGATGATGGCATTCCTGCGCAAGTTTGGCGTTAAGCCGGCCGGTGGAGTCTAATAGAACCATGGCTGGCTGGGTCCCGATAATCTTGATTTTGGTTGTCTGGGTAGTGCTGACGCAATGGCTCTTGCCTAAGCTCGGCGTTCCCACGTGACGGAGCCAACGTGCCGGGTCCCGGTGCGAAACTGAGCCTGGGCCAAACTCGTCTGTGGGCCAGGCGCCTCCCGCGAAAGAAGAGCGCGGATGAATTTGGCGTGCAGACCGTCGGCACGCTGCGGGGAGTGGAAGATCGATGAAAAGACGACCCTCTTCCGGCAAAACAATCGCTTCACTTGCGGGACTGCTTTTGGTGCTGTCCGCATTGCTGTCGGCCCAAATCGCGACGCGGGAACAGCTAAAGGTTGGCGGCCGGGCTGAGGCAATCGAGTGTACTTCGTTTCCTCAGTACTATTGTTACGCTTCCGGCAAGCCCGCCAACACTCTCACTGCGGCCGAGGTCGACGTATTCGACAAGGAGGCCGCCCATGCCGCTGAGCACCCGCCGCTGTGTACGTCGTATCCCGTGTTCACCTGCAATCCACGCGAGACCACCCAGGGCAATCCAAACGTCATAAGCCCTAAGGAAGCGGCGCGATATGCCGCCATTAATCAGCTCTGTACGCCTTATCCCTATTGGAGCTGCTATCCCGAGGTGATCAAGAAGGAAGGGCTTCTCCGTCCGCGCCCGCCGAAGTCGGCCGCTCAACCGCCAAGTAAATCGCCATAACGCTTCCCCGGCGATTTGTATTTGGCTGGCTCTGGCGTTTATACTGCGCTCCCCAGCATGAAGGTCATCGTCATCATTCCCGCAGCCGGATTGGGCACGCGCATGTCCAGCGCTGGCGGAGTTGCAAAGAGCAAAAGCAAGCAGTTCTTCGAGCTGGACGGAACTCCCATTCTCATCCATACGCTGCGCAAGTTCGCACAGTGCCCGGCGGTAAGCGAGATCGTGGTGGCGTTGCGCAAGAACGAAACCGCCGGCTTTCAAAAGCAAATCGAAAAAGAGAAACTGAAGAAACCGCTCCGCGTAGTCGAGGGCGGAGAGCACCGGCAGAACTCCGTGGCCAATGCGCTGGCGGCCATCGACGCGGCCGACGACGACATCGTCCTGGTGCATGATGCGGTGCGGCCTTTCGTTGACCAGGACACTATCGCTGGCGTGATTGAAGCGGTGAAGAAGTATGAGGCTGCAATCGCCGGCGTGCCCGCGGTTGACACCGTGAAGCAGGTCGAGCGGACGGCCGATGGCGCCGTCGTGATTGCGACCGTCCCGCGTGAGCGTATGGTGCTGGCGCAGACCCCGCAGGGCTTTCGCTTCGGCCTGCTGAAGAAGGCCTTCGACGAAGCCGCTGCCGACGGATTCATGGGCACCGATGAAGCTTCTCTGATCGAGCGCAGCGGAGGCGCGGTCCACGTCGTGATGGGTTCGCCGCGAAACATGAAGATCACCTCGCCCGCCGATCTGGAGTTGGCGGAGTTCTTTCTCTCGCAGGAGAACCGCCGCAAGGCCAGCCTTGGCGGCTGAGGAGGGGCGCAGCTTCAGCTGCGCCGTTGCATGCGTGGCGAGTTGGGCTTCAGCCCCTGAGGGAACTCGCATTTCGTCTCTACACCGAAGTCCCTCAGTGGCTAAAGCCAGCATAATGACAGCACCCTGCGGCACGACTGAAGAGGCTGCTGAAAAAGTCGGTTTTGGTGGGAGTTTTGAAGGGGCGCACCTTTAGGTGCGCCGGTGAGTTCTTTATTATTTGTCATCACGAGCGGGCTTCAGCCTGCGAGGGATCTGCTTTTCCGACTTTTTCAGCAGGCTGTGAAGCGGTGTCCCTTCAAGGAATAGCAGAAGACTTTGTCCGATCCACCACGCACACCTCGCATCGGTTTTGGCTGGGACTCGCACGAATTCCGGCCCGGCATCCCGCTCAAGATTGGCGGCATGCTGATTCCACACGACGCTGGTCTGGCTGGACATTCTGATGGCGACGTACTGCTGCACGCTCTGACCGACGCGCTGCTGGGCGCCATCGCCGCCGGCGACATCGGGACCTACTTCCCGCCGACTGATCCGAAATGGAGGGGCGCCGACTCGGCGGTCTTCGTCCGTGAGGCGCTGACGCAGATCGAAGAAGCGGGCTACGCGGTGGGAAACGTGGACTGCACGCTGATCCTCGCTGCCCCCAAGATCGGGCCGCATGCCAAAGCGATCCAGCAACACGTCGCCGAGCTACTCGGCATCGATTCCTCGTGCGTGGGCATCAAAGCCAAAACTCCGGAAGGCATGGGCACCGACAATGCTGCCATCGCACACGTGGCCGTGCTGCTGACCGAGATTTGCTGGCCCTAGCCGTGTTGAGGTGGCTTCGTCCCGCCTACCTGCTCTCACCGCGTAGAATAAGATCTTTGGCGAATGGCGCTCGTTCTGCGCTCTTCGTCACTTGCATTGAGGCAACGCAATCATGTCAACATCAACCCGCGATGACGAGGCTGCCGCCTCTACCGGGCCAATCGATCGCCCGTCGAATTTCATCCGCGACATCATCCTCGAAGATTTGAAGACCAACAAATTTGGCGGACGGGTGCACACCCGCTTTCCGCCCGAGCCCAACGGATATCTGCACATCGGGCACGCCAAATCCATCTGCCTCAACTTCGGCTTGGCGGCCGAGTTCGGCGGCAAGACCAACCTGCGCTTTGACGACACCAATCCAGAGAAAGAAGAGCAGGAGTACGTTGATTCCATCATCACCGACGTGCGCTGGCTGGGCTTCGATTGGGAAGACCGGCTGTTCTACGCCTCGGATTATTTCGATCACCTTCACGCGTGGGCGGTGCAACTGATCGACGCCGGCAAGGCGTACGTTTGCGATTTAAGCGCCGAGGAAGTTCGCCAGTATCGCGGTACGCTCAACGAGCCCGGCAAGGAGAGCCCGTATCGCAACCGTTCCGTCGAGGAAAACCTGGAACTGTTCGCGAAGATGCGCGCCGGCGAGTTTCCCGATGGCTCACGCACCTTGCGCGCCAAAATCGACATGGCCTCCCCGAACTTGAACCTGCGCGATCCGGTGATGTATCGCATTCTGCACGCCGAGCATCATCGCACCGGCGACAAGTGGTGCATCTACCCGATGTACGACTTCGCGCATGGCCAATCCGACTCCATCGAGAAGATCACGCATTCCATTTGCACGCTCGAATTCGAAGATCATCGCCCGCTGTACAACTGGTTCATTCAGCAACTGGGCATTTTCCCGTCGCAGCAGATCGAGTTTGACCGGCTCAACATTACCTACACGCTGCTGAGCAAACGAAAGCTGCTGCAACTGGTCCAGGATGGCCATGTGCGCGGCTGGGACGATCCCCGCATGCCGACGCTCTCCGGGCTGCGGCGGCGCGGCTACACGCCCGAGGCCATTCGCAACTTCTGTGCCGCCATTGGCGCGTCCAAAACCAACGGCACCATCGAACTGGCGATGCTGGAGCACTTTTTGCGCGAGGACTTGAACAAACGCGCACGTCGCGTGATGGCGGTTCTGCGCCCGTTGCGGGTCGTCATTGACAACTATCCGGAAGGCCAAGTCGAGGAGCTGGAAGCGCTGAACAATCCGGAAGATCCCACCGCCGGCACGAGAAAGGTTCCGTTCTCGCGCGAGCTCTACATCGAGCAGGATGACTTTCGCGAGACGCCGCCGAAAAAGTTCTTCCGGCTATTCCCCGGGCAGGAAGTCCGTCTGCGCGCCGGATATTTCATCACGTGCACCAGCGTGGTGAAAGACGACAAGAGTGGCGAGGTGGTCGAGGTTCATTGCACCTACGATCCGGCTACGCGCAGCGGCAACGCGCCCGATGGCCGCAAGGTAAAGGCGACGATCCACTGGGTCTCGGCGCAGCACGCCATCAACGCCGAGGTGCGCCTGTACGAAAGCCTGTTCATCAAAGAAGATCCGAACGACGTGACCGACGGCCAGGAATTCACCGCCAATCTCAATCCCAACTCGCTGGAGACGTTGACCGCCGCCAAGCTGGAACCATCGCTGGCAAGCGCCAAGCCGGGCGATCGCTATCAGTTCGAGCGGCTGGGATATTTCTGCGTCGATCCGGATTCGACATCCGAGAAGTTGGTCTTCAACCGCACGGTACAGTTGCGCGACACCTGGGCCAAGATCGAGAAGCGGGAGAAGGGCTGATCGGGTTAGACGGTCAGTGCGCTGGGCGGTAGACAGAGTGTATGAACGAACAGATGTTGTCATCCCGACCGAGCGGCTTCAGCCGCGAGTGGAGGGACCTGCTGTTTGCCGGTATTGCGCGAGCTTTCAAGAGAAAGCAGGTCCCTCGACTCGGTCGTCGCGGCGACCTCGCTCGGGATGACAGCGTTAAGTATGACTGTCGCTAGGTGATGACCTGGTTGATTGATCCAGTTGATTGATGATGAGCTCTAATCCAAGAACGCCTCCCACTCCCCGTCTCCGTTTTGCTCCTTCCCCTACCGGCTATGTCCATGTCGGCGGGGCGCGCACCGCGCTGTTCAACTGGCTGTTCGCTCGGCATTACCGAGGCACGCTTGTCCTTCGCATCGAGGACACCGACCTCGAGCGCTCGACCACCGAGATGGTGGAGGGCATCCTCGTCGGGCTGCGCTGGCTGGGCGTCGATTGGGACGAGGGTCCGTACTTCCAATCGCAGCGCATGGATTTGTACCGCGAGACCGCGCAGCGCCTGGTCGAAAGCGGCCATGCGTACTACTGCTTCTGCACCAAGGAAGAGCTGGAGCAGCGGCGCGCGCAGGCGCAGGCTGAGGGTGGCGACTCCGCAATACGACCGCAAGTGCCGCAGTATCGCGCCAGAACAAGCCAAGGCCCGCCGCGATGCAGGCGAAGTGGCTGCCATCCGATTCGCTGTGCCGGAAAGCGGCAGCACCTTCTTCGATGACGCCGTCTTCGGCCACGTGGAGTTCGCCAACACTGAGATCGAGGACTTCGTCCTGCTGCGCTCCGACGGAGCTCCCACCTATCACCTCAGCGTGGTCGTGGACGACATCGACATGCGCATGACGC
This sequence comes from uncultured Acidobacteriaceae bacterium, assembly GCA_963737435.1. Lineage (GTDB taxonomy): Bacteria > Acidobacteriota > Terriglobia > Terriglobales > Acidobacteriaceae > Bog-257. The sequence goes on from CAVTSI010000007.1 coordinate 420,743, forward strand.
ACATCCTGCGTGGCGCCGACCATCTTTCCAATACGCCCAAGCAGGTGATGCTCTACCAGGCATTGGGTGCGCCGCTGCCCGTGTTTGCGCATGTGCCGCTTATTCTCGGCCCCGACAAGACGCGGCTCAGCAAGCGCCACGGCGCCACCAGCGTCATTGCTTACAAGGAGGAAGGCATCGTCCCCGAGGCCTTCCGCAATTTTCTGGCGCTGCTGGGATGGACGCCGCCCGACTCCTCGCAAGAGATCATGGACGACCGCGCGATGATTGACCTCTTCGATTTGAGCGGCATCGCCAAGTCAAATGCGATTTTCGATCGCGGCAAACTCGACTGGTTCAACAGTGAATACATTCGCGCCTGCCCGGCAGTGCAGTTGTTGCCGCTGATCGAAGAGGAATGGAAGAAGGTCGATCTCATCCCGTTCCAGACCAGCCGCGACGCCATGGCCGCCACGGTGGACCTGGTAAAGCCGCGGGCGCGCAACCTGAAGGACTTCGCAACTCTGTTCCGCGCGTACTTCAGCGATAGCTTTGACGTGGACCCCGCCGCGGTGCAGAAGTTCCTGCAAGGACAATGCGGTGCGCGAGATGCTGGTGGAGTTGGCATCGCGTTACGAGCAGGAAACCGTATTCTCCGAGGCGAGCACTGAGAAGATGTTGCGCGACTTCGCGGCGCAGAGGAACGTGAAGGCTGGCCTGCTGATCAATGCCGCGCGGGTCGCGCTCACCGGACAGGGTGTCGCTCCGAGCTTGTTCGCCGTGATGGCGAACCTGGGACAAGAGCGGACGGTGATTCGACTGAAGAACGCAACGAGCCTATAGCCAAAAAGATTTACGACGGAGACACCGAGGACACGCAGGTTCTTGATAAGAGATTTTCTCCTTGCTCTCCGTGCCTCCGTGGTGAAAAAGCGACAGGCGAAGAGCGAAAGGCGATGCCGCCCCTACTTCTTAACCACCGTGACTTGGAACTGCACCGGGATGGAGCGCGGGGGATAACAGGCGCTATGGTCGCAGGCCTGGAATCGCAACTCGCCCTTCACTGGATAGCTGCCGGCGGCGGCGTTGGCTGGCGCCTTCAACACGGCATTGATCGTGAAGTCTCCGCTATAGACGCTTAGCTTATCGTTGGGCGCGAAGGCAAACGCCATGTCCTCTCCTGCGGGATACTTCAAATCCGCAACCGTAAGCTGTTCCGGCGCATTCAACGTGAGCACGGTTGGAATCAAGTAGTCGGCCTTGGGGTGATGGGAGTTGATGTGAAACTCGGAACCAATCCGAAAATCCACCTCCACGCTAGTGCTGGCGCCCGCCCGTAGTTGCACATTTCCCACCGGCGCCATGGTCACGTAAGGCTGCTTGTCGCCTGGGGCTTGCGCCAAGCCAAGAGTAGCGAGGAAAAACACCACCGCCGCAGTTGCCGCGCGCTTGGTCATGGAGCGTCCTTTGGTGGAGGCGCCAAGGTGGTCCCCACCGCTGCGCGGCTGGTCTGGGGGGGCCGCAGAGTTGTGACTACTGGCCAGAATTTTCTTGACGTCGTTCTCGACGTCCTCGCGGCTGAACAGTCCGGCCGCTTTGTCCACGATGACTCCGTTGCGATCAATGTAGAACGTGGTCGGAAGATATTGCACGTCGCCATAATCGTCGGAAACCTTGTCCGTGCCCAATAGGACTTGATAGTTCACGCCCATCTCATGGGCAAATTCTGCAATCTTGGCGGGCTCGGTGTCATCCATGGCCACGCCCAGGACCACCAGGCCATCCTTGCCGTACTGCTTCTGCAGGTCAACAAACCACGGCATCTCGATCTTGCAGGGAGGACACCAGGTGGCCCAGAAATTCAGCAGCACGGCTTTGCCCCGGAAGTCGGAAAGCTTCACTCTTCGCCCATCCAACGTGGGCAGGTCGAAATCGGGCGCCTGCAGCCCTTTAACATTGCCCACCATTTTGAGAGGTCCCTGCTTGCGGGTCCGATCCAGATACTTGCCGGCAGCCAGCATCCCCATAATGGCCCCCACCAGAATCACGAACGCCAGTGCATTACGTTTCACAAGAGCCCTTTACAGCGCGAACCGGTTGAGGAACGAAAGATAGCCGGAAAGCAGTCTCAGATTATTCAAGAAGATAAGCACACCCACCGCGATCAAGAGCACGCCGCTGATGACTTCGACGGTGTGCAGGTGACGGCGGAAGCGCCCGTAGAACGCCAAAAAGCGGTCCACACCCAACGAAGTCAGCAGAAAGGGTACGGCCAGGCCGAGCGAATAGATGGCCAGCAGCAAAATTCCTTTCAGCACCGTGTCCTGCGTCTCCGCCAATACTAGGATAGCGGCCAGGATGGGACCGATGCACGGAGTCCATCCGAAGGCAAAAGCAAAGCCCACCAGGAAGGAGCCCATCACGCTGGAACTCCCCTTCACGTTATGCAGGCGCTTATCGGCGTAAAGCGCCTTGATTTTCAGCAGGCCGGTGAGGTGCAATCCGAAAATGATGACCACGACGCCGGCGATTTTGGTCAACAGCGAGTGATACTCGTTGGCGAATTGCCCGACGCTGGTCGCAACCGCGCCCAGGGCAATAAAGACCACGCTGAACCCCAGCACGAAGGTGATGGAGTGCAGCATCACAGTTCGGAGCATGCGCCGGTCCGACGACTGCAGGTCCTCGACGGTAGCTCCCGAAATTACCGACACATAGCCCGGCACCAGGGGAAGTACGCACGGCGACAGAAACGACAACAATCCCGCCACGAAGGCCGCGATCGGCAGAGGAAGGCTATGCATAAAACTCTATTGTAGCAATGTCAGGGCCCGACCCCATATCACACGAAAGTTAGGTAGTGTCTCGGTTTGAAGACCTGGTATTCCCATCTCGATAGACCCGACTGGCCTGCCTGTAGGTGGTAAGCGCCTACTAGTTAATGTCCAATTCCCTAGAACAATGTCGCAAAGCGGTGCACACCGAGTTCCAAATTGACGGATCTATAAGGCTTTACGATGGCAATAGAATTGCACTCCCACTAGTACTTAGTTGCATTGAAAAGCGGTCTATGTCATGATGGGGTATGAGCAAATACCCCACCGCCCTCACATTGACGACAGAAGACCGCTCCACGCTGGAGAGCTGGGTTCGCGCCGGTAAGACGGAAAGGCGTCTGGCCGGGCGAGCCCGCATGGTTCTGGCCGCAGCCAACGGTCAAGGCACGATTGCGATCGCCCGTGCGCAGCGCAAACGGCCCGCAACCGTCAGCAAGTGGCGGGTACGTTTTTCCCAAGCTGGTTTGACCGGGCTTCAGGACGCCCCGCGGCCAGGAGTTGCGCCCCGCTACGACGAAAACACCAGGCGCCGCGTTCTGGACCAACTGGACCAGCCGCCGCCAGCCGGCCATGGGAGCTGGACCGGAGCGTTGGTGGCGAAGGCCTTGGGGGATGTATCCAAACATCAAGTCTGGCGCGTGCTGCGCACCCAAGGAATCCATTTACAGCGGCGCCGTAGCTGGTGCATCAGTACCGATCCCCAGTTTGCCGCCAAGGCGGCCGATATCGTTGCCCTGTACCTGGACCCGCCGGAACACGCGGTCATCCTTGCGGTGGATGAAAAGCCGCATATTCAAACCTTGGAGCGAGCGCAAGGCTATTTAAAACTACCCAACGGCCAAGCGGTGACCGGTTTCAGTCATGAGTACAAACGCCACGGCACCACGACCCTGTTCGCCGCCCTGAATGTGCTCACCGGCCAAGTCCAGGGCGGACACGCTCACCGGCGTCGACGCCGCGATTTTCTTGCCTTCATGAACGCGGTGGTCGCACTCTATCCGGGCCGGGAACTGCACCTGGTGGTGGACAATCTCAATACCCACAAACCGAAGCATGACCGTTGGCTGGCGCAACATCGCACGGTTCATCTACACTTCACGCCTACCCACGCCAGTTGGCTCAATCAGATTGAATGCTGGTTCAGCATCCTGAGTCGTCGCGCTTTGCGAGGGGCAAGTTTCACCTCGCCCCAGCAGGTGCGAGAGGCGATCGACCGATTCATAGCCGCATACAACAAAACCGCCACGCCCTTCGAGTGGACGAAACGTGAGCTCCGCAATGTGCATCCCCATTCATCTTACGCTAATCTACGCAACTAAGTACTAGTGGTTAATTCTACCCATAAGGCTATCCAACCGTTAGGAGGTTCCCGTGAAAATGCGGGTTGCTTCGCTGTCATTGCTTACAATTTGCTGCCTAATGCTGGCTGTTGCACCGGCTATGGCCGACACACAACTCTACACCAACGGCCCCTACAATGGGACCATAACTGGTTATAATACTGGTTACGGCTGGGCCGTTAGCGACTCATTCACCGTGCCCGCCAACTCCAGTATTGAAACCCTTTCAATCGTGTACTGGGATCCGAGTAGTTCGGATACTCTGACGACCGAAGACGTCGCGTTCAGCGCCTCTCCTCTTCCGGTCACCGGCTTCCAGACGTATGCCGCCACCAACACCTTCCTAACCCAAAACCAGTTCGGTTATTATCTGTTCCAGGCTGACTTTTCGTTCGCCAACGTCCCATGGTCGGGCGCCGGCTGGGTGACTCTGCAGAACGCCTGCACCACTGGCGGCTGCTCCGACGGCAGTGCCGCGGCTTTCTGGGATGAAAATAACGGCCCGTCTCAGGCCTACCAGAATAACGGCACGGGAGCGATTGGTTCCGAATCGTTCACGCTGAACGGAACGACCGGCAGCACGACCCCTGAGCCCAGCAGCATCCTGCTGCTCGGTTCTGGCATCCTCGGCCTGGCTGGCGTACTACGCCGCAAGCTGACCCGCTAATTAATCCCGACCCTTCCCCCAGGTCTTATCGGAAGCCGGAGCTCAGTGCTCCGGCTTTTTGGCATCTTATTGCTGTTCGCGCCGACGTTCAAGGCCCGAGAAATTCGAACTGAGAAACTTCCAAAGTTACGGTTGGCGGCTCTCCTGTTAGCAGGCGCGGGATGGGCAGGAAAAGTTACACAGAAGTACTGGATTTATTGACGGGGCGGGTTGGCACCCGAATCGGCGACGTCCGCAGTCCGGACCAGGTTTCGGAAATAACGATTGAATCTCCCGGATTGTGGGGATCATATTTGACCGAAGCCGGCAATCCAAGGCGGCAGGAATATAAGTCAATGAACTGCCGCAGGTGGGTCACATCCTGCGACGCTTCGTAGGTCACGCCGGCGACATCGTACTTGTAGTCCAACAGAATCATCTGCCGGCCCGATTCACTCTCCTCCAGCTCCAGGACATCGATGACGTTGCCGTCGATGATGCGGCCAGCCAATGTGAGCTGGGTCCTGCGCTCGCGTTCAAGCTGCTCCGCAGGCTTCTTGTTCCGGCGTGAGAGCAGGGCATAGCCAACGATGGCGGCGGCACCGAAGGCGAGAGCTGGGTACAGGCGGAGTGCATTCATGGCTGGGCGCTAAACTTGCGCGGACTCTTGCCCTCAAGATAATCGCATGGAACGCCGGAGGGAATCGAAAAATTGCCGTAATCCTGAGTTTACTTGCTGCGACTCTGATTGCACCTCGCGCGGAACGTGGAGGGCCGTTCTCTCATTCTAGATTTACCACGGGATTCTTCAGCGTGCCGACGCCCTCCACCGTGATCTCGACGGAGTCGCCCGGTTGCAGCGGCCCCACGCCGGCGGGAGTTCCCGTGGCGATCAGGTCTCCCGCTTCGAGCGTCATGACCTGTGAAATGAAGTGAATGAGTACGTCGAGCGAAAAGAGGAAGTCCACCGTGGTCCCATTCTGCCGCAATTGACCATTTACGCGGGTTTGAACGCTTACTCCCTTCCAGGGATCGAGGTCCGGCGCTACCACGGGGCCGACCGGACAAAAGGTGTCGAAGCCCTTGGCCCGGGTCCACTGCCCATCTTTTTCCTGCAGGTCGCGCGCGGTCACGTCGTTCACGCAGGTATAGCCAAGTACGTAAGGGCGCACGTCATCCCCTGGGCGCAAGCGGTAACAGCCCTTGCCGATCACCACCCCCAGCTCGCCTTCGTGGTCCACGCGCTGCGAGAGCGTGTGGGGCCGGCGAATGACGTCGCCAATGCCGATAACGGAGGATGGCGGCTTCAGAAAGATCAGTGGCTCGGTGGGAATCGGATGCTTCAGCTCGATAGCGTGTTCGCGATAGTTTCGGCCTATGCAAACCACCTTCGACGGTTGCACGGGAGACAGCAAGCGCGTTTCGCCGAGGGGCAGATCGCTGCGTTCAGCGCCCTCAAACTCAGACCAGGAACGCGGAGCGGTGGCCAGGGTGCGAGTGATGGTCTCGACCCCGCGCACCTTCTCGACGAGCCCGTAGCGGATGACATTCTGGTATTGAAATCGGCAGTAGGACATGGGACCTCGATGAATGCTTACTTGTCAGGAACGGTTTCGCTGGCCCCGGCGGAGCGTTGGCTCTCGTTGCCCCGCAGGTCCACCGCAGAAACAGAATAAATATATTTCTTGCCAGCCTCGACATTCTCGTCACGGAACGACGAGGTCTGCACCAATTGCTGGTTCAGCTTTTCAAACTGCGCCCCCTCAACCCGCCGAAAGACGTTGTACCCGGCGAGATCGCTCTCCAAATTGGGCGCCCAGGTGAGATCGATGAATGGCTTCTGGCCCACGCTGGAGAAAACCGCCTGCAGGCCGGCGGGCTGGGCCGGCGGATAAATGTCGCGCGTGAAGACCGCAACCGGCTGCGAATCGTCGCCCTCGACCGCGGTGTTGATGCCATGCGAATTGACCTGCGTAAGCGTGGTGATGCGATATTCGTACTTCTGTTCCCAGGCAAACGTTTGGTCAAGATAGGACCCGGAGGCCGCGGGTTCTACATCGCCCAATGCGGTATAGGCGGGAGCGCCCACTGGCTTCCGCATGATGCGGTAGCGATAGCTCAGACCCGCCGGGGCCGCAGGCGGAGCGGGGCCGGTCCAGGAAACGCGCACGCCTTCGCCGCTGACCTGGGCCGACACTTCATCGGGGGCGGCGATGGTCGGGGCCACCGGAATCGGCACTTGATTGGAGAGCCCGGCGCTGCGTCCGTGCGAGTTGATCTCTTCCACCGCATAGGTGACGAAGTCCGAGGGATTCTCCTGCCCCAACTGTGGCGGCAGCAAATCCACGTAGCGCATTCGAGTTGCGGGTTCCGCTGCCTGCTGCTTTTTCTTGGGCTGCGGTGGTGGCTTAGGTGGAAGAACTTCGCCGACCGCGTCACACGTGCTCATGAGCCCAGTGCCTTCGCGGCGGCAGATGCGGATTGCGGGCAGATGATTGACCAGGGTGCGGTCGGTGTTCTTGCGCTGCAGCGTCCAATCCAGCTCGACGCGGTTGCCCTTGCGGGAAGCGGTCAAGTCGTCCACCGGCCGCGCCAGTTGCAACGACGGCGGTTGCGGCGCGCCGGGAGTTCCACAGCCGGCGAGTGTCGCGAGCGTTAGCAAACTTCCGGCCAGGCAATAGAGGCGCAGTCTCATGAAGCTAACAGGGTAACAAATTCTGCGCAGTTCAATTCGGTGGTGTGAAGATTCCGTCTCCCGGGGTGGGGACAAGATGATGTTCAATTCGAGCATTTTGACCCTTGCTGTATCGGGTGGAGCACCGCTTCAGCGGTGCAGTTAAGATGCGGAGGGGAGACGGCTTCAGAGCCTGCGTGAGAACCAAACTTGGGATTTGCCAGCGGAACTTACTGACCGAGAATCCAGCGCCGCAGGCGCGGCATAACTTAGCCCAGCACGCAGCCGAAGGCGGAGTGCTGGGTAGAGTAGAAAATAAATCCGAGTCCCGTAGGGACGGCAGAGGTTCTCACGCACACTCTTTAGCCGCTGAGGTGATGGGAACTTTACCTCAGGCGCTAGCCGGGTGCCCCGCCCAAGCTGGTTTTGCTTGGGTGGGGATTTTTGACCCCGTGTACTACTCCAGCTTCTTGGCCAGAAGTTCGTTGACCATCGCTGGATTGGCCTGTCCCTTCGACGCCTTCATCACCTGACCGACAAAGAAGCCGATCACGGTCTTCTTGCCCCCGCGATACTGCTCCAACTGCCTGGGGTTGGCGGCCATCACCTCGTCGATGATCTTCTCGATGGCGACGGTATCGGTGAGCTGCTGGGGCTTCTCCTTCTCGTAGATCGCGGGGAAATCTTCGCGTCGCTCGAAAGCCAGATCGTAAAGCTCTTTGAGCATCTTGCCGCTGATGGCGCCGCTCTCGACCAAGTCAGCCGACATGGCAATGCCCTTCATTGAAATCGGCGACTGCTCGATTTCCAGCCCTGCGGCATTCAGACGCCCGAGCAACTCGCTCTGCACCAGGTTGGCGACACGCTTTGGGTTCTTGGCGGCTTTCGCGGCTTCTTCAAACTGATCGGCCAGCGAGCGAGTGCCGGTCAGCGTGGTGGCGTCGTATTCGGTGATGCCATATTGCGCAACCATGCGGGCGCGCCGGGCCGCCGGCAGCTCGGGCAACTGGTCTGTGATCTGTTTGCGCCATTTCTCGTCCACCACCAGCGGCAACAGGTCAGGCTCGGGGAAATAACGGTAATCATGCGCCTGCTCTTTCGAGCGCATGCTGTAGGTCTTGCCCTCAGCGGGGTTGTAGAGGCGCGTTTCCTGCACAATCTTGCCGCCCGACTCGAGCACCTGCTGGTGACGCTCGATCTCGTACTCCAGCGCGTGGCGGATAAAGCGGAAAGAGTTGACGTTCTTAACCTCGGCCTTAGTGCCGAACCTAGTTTCGCCGCGCGGCCGGATGCTGACGTTGGCGTCGCAACGCAGCGAACCTTCCTCCATGTTGCAGTCGCTGACGCCGGTGTAGAGAATGATCTCCTTCAACCGCGTGAGGTATTCGTAGGCTTCGTCGGGAGAGGCGATGTCGGGCTCGCTGACAATTTCGATCAGCGGCACTCCGGAGCGGTTCAGGTCAATCGAGGTCCACTCGCCGCTGTCGGGAAGGCCATCGTGCAGGCTCTTGCCGGCATCTTCTTCCAGGTGCACACGCGTGATGCCGATCCGCTTGGGACCCATCGCGCTCTTGATTTCGATGTAGCCATGCTCGGCCAGGGGCTTGTCGTACTGCGAAATCTGGTAGCCCTTGGGCAGGTCGGGATAGAAATAGTTCTTGCGGGCGAAGATCGACGCCTCATTGATTTTGCAGTTGAGCGCCGTGGCCGCCAGCACGGCAAACTCAACCGCGCGCTGGTTCAACACCGGCAACGGTCCCGGCAAGCCCAGACACACCGGGCAGACATTGGTGTTCGGGGGATCGCCAAACTGGGTCGAGCAGCCACAGAAGATCTTGGTGCGGGTCAGAAGCTGGACGTGGACTTCCAGCCCGATCACCGGCTCGTACCTGGACTGCGCTGCGACCGGAGCTTCCGGCGTGGTGACCATGATGGTTGATTATAACGGGGAAGTGCGTAGCCGATTTCCTGTCTACTTGGCTCCCGGCGCCGCCGCGCTCGACGGACTCAGCGAAATTTCGAAGTACATCAACTCGTTGCCATTACTGTTACGGATTCCGGTGAGATAGATGTGCGCGCCGTCCACCGGTTGGCTCACGCCCTGCACGTCGAAGAACAGGAAGCCCGACTGCGTGGAATGCGGCTCGACCGCCGCAGCCGTAAATTTCGCGCCCGTGATTTCCGCAAACTGCTGTTGCGCCTTCTTGTTCTTGGTCCCTCCGGGGAGCGGAATGGGGCCGGCGTGCGGATTGGGGTTGGTGCTGTTTCCCTTGATATGCGCCACGCGGCGGAGGACGTCGTCCACGTCGAGCGATTCCAGCTTGCTACGGCGGGCCGTCACCATCTCCGCTTGCATGTTGTTCACGGCGATCGGCTGGTCACCGTCGTTGGTGATGATCAGGAACACCGGCAATATTCCCTCCTCGCTGAAGTGGGTGATAAAGATGTCAGCCTTGGGAGAGCTGTTATACACATCCACGGCAGCGGTGATGTGCTCGGTGGGGTGTGTGTCCTTGCAGGCATAGGCGCTTGCGTTACTGGCCTTGGGAGCAACGAAGTCCTTGGCGCCCCAAAGCGCCGCGGAAGAGAGCACGATGGTCAGCGTGGCAAGGCAAAGGTAGCAGCGATGTGGGGAGGCCATAGCGGGATTATCCGCTATCGGAGGGCTGCGCTCAACTTGACCCGGTTTGGAGCATCGTTCTGCCGCAAGTACAATCGCAGCGTGTATTCCCTATACAGCATTCTCCTGCTATTGGCGCTGGTGGTGAGCGCGCCCTGGTGGCTGCTGGAGATGCTGCGTTACGGCAAGTACCGCGCTGGCCTGGGCGAGCGACTAGGCAAGGTCCCCGACCGGCTCCGCAATCAGGCCGCGGCCAACACGATTTGGATCCACGCCGTTTCCGTCGGCGAGGTGCTGGCGATATCCCGGGTCATCGCCGAGCTGAAGACGCAGTTACCGGGCTGGCGCATCGTGGTCTCTACTACAACTGACACGGGGCAGAAGCTGGCGCGCGAGCGCTTCGGCGCAGGCAACGTTTTTTATTTCCCCATCGATCTGCCTTTTGCGGTGCGCGCGTACCTGCAGGCGCTAGGTCCCAAGCTGCTGGTTCTGGCGGAAAGTGAATTCTGGCCTAACCTGCTGCATTGGGCGCGGCACTCGGGCGCGGCCGTGGCCGTGGTGAATGCCCGCGTTTCTGACCGCTCATTGCCGAGGTATCTACGATTCCAGCGATTGCTACGGCCGGTCATGCAAAACGTGCAGCTCTTCCTGGCACAAAGCGAAGAAGACGCCCGCCGGCTGGTCCGGATGGGAGCCGCTGCCGAGCGGGTCCAGGTCAGCGGAAATCTGAAGTTCGAAGTGAAGCCGCCGGTCAGGCCGCCGATTGCAGCGGCATTCGCCGCCATCAAGCGCGAAGACAACGCTCCGTTGCTGGTGGCAGGCAGCACTCTCGATGGCGAAGAGCCCATGCTGCTCGAGATGTTCCGGCAGGTGTTGTCGCGCTATCCGAAGGCGGTGTTGGTGCTGGCGCCGCGGCATCCCGAGCGGTTCGATGTGGTTGAGTCGCTGCTGGAATTGTCCGGCATGCGTTGCCAGCGGCGCTCGCAATGGAAGGCAGAGCGGCCAATCGCGGGAGGCATTTTCCTGCTCGACAGCATTGGCGAGTTGGCCAGCCTGTATGGGTTTGCCGACGTCGCGTTTGTTGGCGGCAGCCTGGTGCCGCGGGGTGGACACAATGTGCTGGAAGCGGCGCAGTTTGGAACGCCAATCCTGGTCGGACCGTACACCGAAAATTTCCGCGACATTGCCGATGTCTTCTGCGATGCCGATGCTTTACGCGTGGTCACTCCACAGTCGTTGACCGCGACCGTGCTGCAGTTGCTGGAGGACCCCGACGAACGCGCCGCCCTCGGGCACCGGGCTTTCGAGGTCATGCGCTTGCAACGCGGCGCGACCGGGCGGACCGTGAGCGCGCTGCTGGAATTGCTGTCGCAGCAGGGCGCTCTGGGCCAGGCAGAAATCATCTCGGAGCAGCGGGTGTGAACCCGCTCGCCGCACTCTATGGCGCGGCCGTGCGCGCGCGCAATGAACTCTACGACCGCGGTACGCTCAGCCTCAGCCACCTGCAAGGACCGGTGGTCAGTATCGGCAATATCACGGTTGGCGGTTCGGGCAAGACGCCGTTCCTTATCTTGCTGGGCGAGTTGTTGAAACAGTACGGCATTCCTTGCGATGTCCTCTCGCGTGGCTACCGGCGCCTGACCGCCGGAACAATGGCGGTCGATCCCGTGGGGTCGCCGCGCCAGTATGGCGACGAGCCTCTGCTGATCGCGCGCAAGTTGGGAGTGCCCGTCATCGTCGGTGAGGACCGCTACGCCGCCGGGCGATTGGCGGAGGAGAAATTTGGTCCACGGTTGCACTTGCTGGACGATGGCTTCCAGCATCGCCGGCTGGCGCGCGAATTCGACATCGTACTGGCCTCCCCCAACGACGCGCGGGATTCGTTGCTGCCCACCGGCAGGCTGCGCGAGCCGCTTTCCTCGTTGGCGCGCGCCGATGCGATCGTGCTGACCAACGACACGGCGGGAGACGGACTGCGGCTGGGCCGCCAGCAGGTGTGGCGAGTGACCCGCGACATCGTCGCTCCCCCAACCGAGGAATCCTGCCTGGCCTTCTGCGGCATCGCCCGTCCGCAGAACTTTGTGGCCCAATTGCGGGCGGCGGGAGTCATGCTGGCCGGCACCTGTAGCTATCGCGATCATCATCGCTATTCGGCGGAGGATGTCCGCCGCCTGTGGCAAGTGCGCAAGCGGCTTGGCGCTAGGGCATTCGTCACCACCGAAAAAGACGCGGTCAACCTCGAAGGGTATCTGGCAGCGCTGCAGCCCGTTCATGTGGTTCCGGTGAGAATGCGGTTGCACAATGCCGCCGCCGTCCTGGAGTTCATACTGGCCACAGTTAGCGAGCGAAAGCGGCGGCCCGCGTGAGACAATCAACCGTTGCCCGCGCCCGGTGGCTCGAATTAGGCGCCGCGTTGATTTGCATTCATGATCAAACACCTAAAAGATACGGAGCGCTGGAAGAAGATCGTCCAGTCGTTCGGCGATGTTTCGGTCACCGTGCTCGCCGATCTGGTGGCCGACGAGTTCATCTTTGGCGAGATCGCGCGGGTATCACGCGAAGCGCCGGTGTTGATCCTGAAGCACCGCGAGCGCACCGTGGTTCCTGGCGGCGGCGGCAACGCAATAATGAACCTGGCTTCCCTGGGCGTGAATGTTCTTCCCGTCGGAGTGGTGGGAGATGACGAAGTCGGCAGCCTGCTACTGGAAAGATTGCACGAGAAGAAGATTCCCACCAGCGGCATTGAGCGGGTGAAACACCATATAACCACCACCAAGAGTCGCATCCTTGCTGGCATGTCGCACACCAGCCGGCAGCAGGTGGTCCGCCTGGATCGCGAACCCGAACCGCTGAACGAATTGCATCCCGTGCTTTTGAACCTGGTGAATGCGGCCCGTGAATATGCGACCGCGTCGGATGCCTTTCTGATTTCCGACTACGGGTACGGTGCGGCCACACCCCGGCTGCTCAACTTCATCAAGTCGAACCGCTGCCTGGCGGACAAGCCGGTCACCCTCGATTCGCGCTATCGCATGCTCGACTACGGGGGGGTTACGGCGGCCACGCCCAATGAGCCGGAGGTGGAAGAGGCGTTGGGCATCAAGATTGGCCAAGACGAGCGGAGGCTGTTCTGCGCCGGCGAGCGGCTGATGAAAGAGATGGCGCTGGAGTCGCTGGTGATCACGCGCGGCCGCCATGGCATGGTTGCCTTCGAGAAAGATACGCCGCCGCTGGTCCTCCCCATCCATGGCTCCGACCAGGTGGTGGATGTGACCGGGGCCGGAGACACCGTCATCGCCACTTTCACCGCGGCGCTCGCCGCCGGGGCCGATACGGCGTCGGCAACGCGGCTGGCCAATTTCGCCGGCGGCATCGTGGTGATGAAGCGCGGCACGGCCACGGTATCGAACCAGGAATTGCTGGCGGCTATCGATCAGTATTCCGCAACTACATCTTCGTGAACGACGACACACAAAAAATCCTTTCGCGCGATGCCTTGCGTGAACGCGTGGCCGAGTGGCGCCGTGGCGGCCAGCCGATCGTGCTGGCCAATGGCTGCTTCGACCTGTTGCACGTTGGGCACATCCGCTATCTGCGCGGCGCAAAGTCGCTGGGCGGAAAGCTGGTGGTGGCGATGAATTCGGACCAGAGCGTTGCCCGGCTCAAGGGAGCGGGCCGCCCGCTGATGCCGGCCGCGGAGCGCGCGGAGATCGTCGCCGCACTGACCGACGTGGACGCGGTCGTTCTGTTTGACGAACCTGACGTGCGCGCCCTGATTCGCGAGATTCGCCCTGACGTGCAGGCCAAGGGCACGGACTACACGCGAGAAAACGTCCCCGAGCGCGACGATGTCCTGGCCTATGGCGGACGGATCGAAATTGTTGGCGACCCCAAAGATCATTCCACTTCTGACTTTCTGGCGCGACTGCAATCCTGGAGCGGAGGAAGCGGCCGACGGTGAGAACGCCCGTATCGCCGGAGAAGCAGACTTTCATGCCCACCGAATACCGTTCCGCCATCGCCTCCACGGACCGGCTGCTGGTGGTGCGACTCAGCGCCATGGGCGACATCACTCACGCCATGCCCGCGATTGCCGCCTTGCGCCGCGCCAAGCCGGCCCTGCAAATCGGCTGGCTGGTGGAAGAGCGCTGGGCGGAGTTGCTGTGCGCGCGTGATGCGGAGCGATTCTCTGCCCGCTCGGAACGCAAGCCGCTCGCCGACTGGGTGCATGTGGCCAGGTTCTCCCGCTGGCGCAGGGCGCTGCTGTCCCGTGAGACATGGCGTGAGATCCAGGGGTGCCGGTATGAGGTGCGCGGAAGAAAATACCAGGTCGCGCTCGACCTTCAGGGTGCGATACGCTCGGCACTGGCAGCGCGTTCTGCAGGCGCCGCGATTCGCATTGGGGCTTCGCAGCCGCGCGAGGCGCCGGCGCGCATGTTCTACACCCACGCCATTGACGTACGCGGGGCTCACGTGATCGAGCATGCGCTTTCCCTGGCGTCGGAGATTGCAGGCCAAACACTGGAATACGTGCAGCCTGCATTTCCCGTTGATCCTGCGAGCGAAGCCTGGGCCGATCATCAATCTGAAATATTGAGCGGCAGACCTCTGGCGATTCTCAACCCCGGTGCGGGTTGGGGAGCAAAGTGCTGGCCGCCGGACTCCTTCGGCGCGGTGGCGCGAGCTCTGGCGGACCGGGGCATGGCGGTGCTCGTCAACCATGGTCCCGGAGAGGAAGCGCTGGCCGAAGCGGTCCGTGACTCCAGCGGCGGAGTGGCCGCGCCGTTGAAGTGCTCGGTGGGAGAATTGATTGCGCTGACGCGGCGCGCCCGCCTCTTCATCGGCGGAGATACGGGCCCCATGCAACTGGCGGCGGCGTTACGGGTTCCTGTGGTCGCCTTGTTCGGGCCCACGCGACCGGAGCGCAATGGTCCCTTCGGCACGCCCAGCGTGGTGCTACGCAGCCCTCAGAGCGTGTACAACACCACGCACACCGACCGTCGCGATGAAGGCCTGATTGCGATCGAGCCGCAAGCGGTGATCCAAGCGGCTGAGCGGTTGCTGGGAGAGCAGCATGGCTGATCCGCAAGCCGCCAAGTCGCCTATCGCGTGGAGTCGTGTGGCCCGCCGCATTCGCGTGCCGATTGCATTTGTATTTGCGATTTTTTACCTCTGGCGCGCAAAACCAACCTGGAGGTTTCTCCTCCTTGGCGCTCTCATTGCGGCAATCGGTATTGTCCTTCGCACCCTCGCCTCGGGGCAGGTCAAGAAAGACCAGGAGCTGACCATGAGCGGGCCCTACGCCTATGTGCGCAATCCTCTTTACCTGGGCTCGATCATCATCGCGATTGGATTCGCCGTCGCCGCTCGTGACCTCTGGGTGGCCGTCGCGATCCTGGCGATGTTCGCGCTCATTTACGTGCCGGTCATCCGTGGCGAGGAAACCTTCTTGCGCAAACAATTTCCGGGGGCGTATGACGACTACGCGCGCCGCGTGCCCAGCCTGCTTCCCCGCACCTTGCTGTTCCGTCAAATGAAGGACGGCTTCTCGCGCGAGCTATATTGGCAGCATCGCGAGTACAATGCCTTGCTGGGCGCCGCGGCCATGCTGGCGGCACTGGCAGCAAAGATCCTGTGGTTGCACCGGTGAAGGTAAATCTGATTACGCGTAGCAGTGCCGCACTCGCAATCCTGTTGGCAGTTGCAGTGTCGCTGGGACTCAGCGCGCCGGCTGTTCCCGGTGCGCAAGCACCGCATGCCGGGGCGCAACCGTCAACCGACGCAAAAATTGGCGCCTCCGCGCACATCGAGCCCTTGCGTCCCGGCTACGAGTTCCCGCATGGACAAACGCTGAATTACGAGGGCGAATGGCGCTTCTTGCCCGCGGGAGTAGCGACCGTGCGCATTGAGCGTGCAGGATCGCAGGAGCACGTAGCCGTAACCGCCGACTCCACCGGCGTGGTGGCCCTTCTCTATCGCGTGCAGGACGTCTTCAACTCCTACTTCGACGGCAAGAGCCTATGCTCGTACAAGCTGTTGAAGCACACCGAAGAGGGCTTGCACCGGCGCGAGACCGTAATTTCGTACGACTATGCGCGCGGCAAGGCCATCCTGGAAGAACGCAATCTGAAAGACAATCAGCAGAAGAAGACCGAGAACGACATTCCCGGCTGCGTGACCGACGTGTTATCGGGAATTTTTTATGTGGGAAGCCTGCCGCTGCAGCAAGGGGCCAACTATAGGTTCCCTATCAATAACGGAAGTAAGACCGTAACCGCGCAGGCGCACGTCGAAGGCAAGGAGCAGATAAGAACTCCGGCCGGGACGTTTCAAACCATTCGTGTGGGACCGGAAGGTGACTCGGGAATTCTAAGTGGGCGAATCTGGATTTGGTACACCGATGACGCGCAACATCTGCCGGTGCAGATGCGCGCCAAACTGTTCTGGGGGACCCTGACAATTTACCTGACGAGCATCGGCAAGTAGTTGCTTCATTGCATGCGAAAGCGTTCCGCCATCAGCCGCTGCAGCCGGGGCTTGTAGAGGATGTCGTAGGCGAACTCCTTGTCCGGGAACATGACCAGCGCGGCGCGCTTGGTGGTGGCCACCAGCTCGGCGGCCTCTTCCACGGTAAGGTCCTGGTCCTGGCTGATGACCGACATCACCATGTTCATCATCACCTGCAAGCGGCGCAGCTTGCGGCGTTCTTCTTCCTGTTCCTGCTGCTCGCTGCTGATTTGCGGTCTAACCTCTTCTCGGCGTTCCGATAACCCCATAGATTCCTCGAAAGAAACAGCCGCCCTCCGCGGCCGCCTGAAATCGCGCGCGCTCACTTTCCGCTACAATTTGGATGTCAGACCTGACCCCACTGTTGCGCTCGAACGTGGTGGGCGGCATCATACACCGAAACGTCAGGATTTCAGCCGGAAAACAGAACCATTACGAACGACTACCATTTACATCGAATCCATTGGAGGCGCCATGGCAGAGGCGGCAAACGAGCACGAAGAGCTGGTGAAGGTTTTCGATACCGACGAAGAGTCAGAGGGGATGATAGTGCGTGGTTTGCTGGAGTCGGCAGGTATTGACGCCATCATCCAAAACCGGGAAGCTCCCCAGGACATCCTGCCCGGCGTGGGTGGCGTTTGGGTGATGGTACGCCCCGATCAAGCTGTCGAAGCTCTGCAGACCATCGACGAGTACAGAAGGAATCCCACTACCGACGCAGACGAGGCCGTCAGCGAGGAACCGGCCGGGCCGTAATATTCGTGCCGTCGAGGTAGAAGGAGACGGCGCCCGACAGGTCGGTGCGGTAGGTTGGGATGTGCGCGTCGGCATAACGCTCCATCACATCCTCCCGGGGCAGTTTGAACGCGTTGTGGAAGCCTACCGAAGCCACGGCGTAGCGCGGCGTCACCGCGGCCAGGAATTCGGGCGAGCTGGAGGTCGCGCTGCCGTGATGCCCCACCTTGAGCAAATCGGATTGCGGCGCTTCGTCCACCAGGAACTTCTCCGTTCGCCTGTGCGAGTCGCCAACCAGCAGCACGGAACTCCCTCCATACTGCAGGCGCAGGACCAACGACTCGTCATCCTGCGGCGGATCGCGGGGCTGCCATCCCGGCTGGGGATTCAGCACGCGCACGTGAAGGCTTCCGAACTCAAACGATTCACCGGCGAGGTGCGGCTTCAGGTCCATATGATTGGAGCGCGCCGCCTGTTCCACGTCCAGGAAGCCGCGGCTTGGGGATTCCACCCCATACCAGAGTTCGCGCGGCTGAAAGTTCGCGATCACGCTGCGCATGCCGCTCATGTGGTCGGAATGGGCGTGCGAAATCGCCACCGCGTCGAGCCGGCGAATGCCGCGTGACCACAGATATGGCGACACGACCTCCTCGCCAACATCGAAATCAGAGCGTGCGTTGCCGGGCATGCCGCCGGCATCCATGAGCAGAGTCTTGCCCTCCGGAGTAATGAGGAGCAGGGAATCGCCTTGACCCACATCAATGGCCGTGACCTCTAAGACTCCGGGCTGCCATCGCGGATTGGGAGGAAATAGCACAATCCAGACCGCAGCGGCCAGTAGCCCCGCCAGCCCACAGCTAGCCAAGACCGTCCGCCGGCGCGCCAGCAGCAGCGCCAGCCCGCAGCCGCACCGCAGACCCACAGCGCGGGCGTGGGCACGCGGACCTCGGAGACGCGCAGATGGCCAATGGTATGAACGGTGCCCGTCAAGGCGTCGAGGGCGTATCGACTGATAAGCGCCGGTAGCCATGCCAGCCAATGAGCCAGGTAGGAAGCTGCTACTGCGACCACGGCGGCAGCAACAGAATCCCGGCGATCGGGATCACCAGCGCATTGGCGGGCAGAGCCATGGTGGTGGCGCGGTGGAAGTACCACGCCATTGGCAGCGCCAGCGCAACCTGGATGACGGTAGAGGTGAAGAGCAGCTCGACCGTCCCGATGACGAATCGAGCGGGTCCAACCACCAGCAGGTTTGCGACCCGCCGATTGGAGATGCTCTCGACGAAGTCGCGCGCCAGTCGCGCGTCGAACCGAAATTGCGCCGCTCGCGTCGGACGCGCGAAATCAAAAGCAGGCGAGTCGAGGTTGCTGAGCGCCTTGCGAAATGGGTACACCGTGCGCCGCAATACCGGCACGGCGATGCCGGCAACCGCGATCACGGAAAGAAAGGTGAGCTGGAAGCTGGCTTCGAACAGGGTCCGCGGGCTCACCAGCAAAATGCCCAGGGCCGCAACGCCGAGTCCGTTGAGCGCGGCCCGTTCGCGAAACAGCAGACGCGCCAGCATGTAAATCCCCAGCGTGATAGTGGCGCGCACGATCGGGGAGCCCAGATCGGCGAGGAAGGCGTATCCCCACGAGAGCAGGATGGTAAGGATGGTGGCCCAGGTCTCGCCCAAGGGCAGCTTGCGCAGCGCCCAGAAAACCGCGAAGGCGAGGATGCCTACGTTGATGCCGGATATGACCAGGATGTGATACGTGCCGGTGCGCTGAAATTCCGCCTTGATGTCGCGCCCGAAGAAGGCCCGCCCTCCGATGAGCATGGCCTGCATCAGCGCGCCACGTTCGCCGGGCCAGAGTTGCATGATGTGGGCCAGTACGCTGCGCCGCGCGGCGCTTCTCCACAGCCCGACGCGGCTGCCTTCGAAACCGGGCAGGACCTCTACGCTGCTGGCGCGGGAAGAGCCGGTCAGGCGAATGCCTTGCGAGGCCAGATAGCCGGCCATGTCCATGGCGCCGGGATTCCGATAGTTGCGCGGCAGCCGTAGCTTTGCGATGCAATGCAGGCGCTGACCGTAGGTGTACACGGGAAGCGGTGAGCCCGCTCCTTCCTCGCTAGCCTCGTCCTCCTCCGTCTGTTTGCTGTAGATCGTAAGCCGAATGCCGACGGCTGCTTGGAGGGTGCGGTTGCCAAGCTGAAGCTGCTCGGCCGTGACATCCACCGACTCCTGCTTGCCGCCGTAGGCACTATCGCGCACCAGTCCCTCGCGGACGACATAGGCAGTCACGTCAACCGGGTTGTCGCCATTGACAAAGGGCTGAAGGTTTTCGGCGATCGTCGGCGCGGCGGCATCGCGGGCCTGAAGATAAAATCCGCCGAGCGGAATCAACGCCACCAGCGCCAGACCAAAAGCCGTTTGCGGCGCGCGGCGATAGAGGAATGCCACACCCAAAAGCGCAACCAGAGACGCAATCAGCCAGGATTGAGGTGAGCGCCAGAGATAGTTGGCGGCGATGATCCCTACGGAAAAGAGCGAGGGCTGCAAGGAAAACCGGCTCTTTGCCGCCGCAGTAGAGTGGCGGTCCCGCAGGTGCGGGTGCCGGCACGGTGATCGTCGAAGAGGAGGTCGTCGCCACTGAACGTCCAGTCGCGCTACCTCAGCTACCTGGGTGGTTACAAGCCGGTCCAGGTCCTCCGCGCCAAAAGCAGGGGCCCAGGGCCATACTTCGTATTGCGCGATCCCGAACCGGGTGTACGGATCGTTGTCGCGGATACTGTCCAGCGTCGCCTGCGCTTCGTCATCGGGGACCCGCAGCAGCATGGCGCCCCCTGAGCGCGGCACCAGCGGCCCGGAAGCAATCAACAGTTTCTCCTGCTTCAGGCCCTGGCAATAGGCGCGGTGAGCGTCAACGTGCTGCAAGACTTCTTCCAGCGGCTTGCGATAGCGAAGGATGGCGAGCGCGTACATGGGTCCTCCGGGCGAGTCGTCGAGGGTCAGCGCGCCAGATGCAGAACGGTTTCCATGTGAAAGGTCTGCGGAAACATATCCACCAAGGTGCGCCTGCTCGACCCGAAAACCTGATTCTAGCAGCAGACGGAGGTCGCGAGACGAGGGTTGCCGGATCGCAGGAGACGTAGGTCACATGGGAGACGGACATGCGACCCAGAGCGGCGGCCGTTTTTTCGCCCAGCCCGGCCCGCGGCGGATCGACCAGAACGAGATCGGGCGCCAGCTTGGGGACCGCGCTCGGCGAGAAAGCGTTCGGTGGTCGCATGAATGCACGTCACATTGTCGGGAACGTTGAAGCGCAGATCGGCCAGCGAATTCTGGGACGATTCCACCGCCAGCACCTGGTCGAACTTACGCGCCAGCGGCAGCGTAAACAGGCCGACGCCGGCGTAGAGATCCAGTGCAGCGCGCCCCTCACGGTTGGCCGTTGCCACCTGCGCAAGCGTGTCAACCAGGTGGCGATTGGTCTGGAAGAACGATCCGCCACTTACCCGGTATTGGTGTCCTGCAGCGTGGTAGATAAGCGAATCGCTGCCGATGGCGCTGCGCAATTTCGGGATGATGGAAGGTACGCAGGGCACGCTCCTGGCTCTCGTCTTCGATGGAGGAGGCCGGAAAAACCACGACTCCCACCACCGCCGGCAATGCACTGCGCAAGGCTGCGGCCAGCGGCTGCAATTCTGCAGGATCGTCGCCGGGCCAGACGTAAGCTTCCACCAGAAGCTGCGTGTCATCGTGGTTGGCAAAGAATTGCAGGCCGTGCAGGATCTCTGGAACCGCGCCTTCGCGACCCAGAGTCCACACCGCGGCGATCGCCTGGTTGATCAGGGGCGAGCTGATGGGACACGCCTCCACCGGAAGCACATCGTGGGAGTTGTAACGGTAGTAGCCCAGCGCAAATTCAGGCGTGTGCCGCACGTGCATGCGGGTGCGATTGCGATAGTTCCAGGGCGGCGAAGGATGGAGCTGAATTTCCTGCTGGAGTTCAAGCTTGGCGGTGCGGCGCAGCGTCTCGCGCAGAATTTCGGCTTTCTGCCGCAACTGCACTTCGTAGCTCATGTGCTGGTAGTGGCAGCCGCCGCAGCCGCCGAAGTACGGACAATCCGGCTCGACCCGATCGGGCGAAGGCGTCAACACCTTTTCGAGTTGGGCGCGAGCGAAGCCGGGGCGGCTCTCGATGACCGAGACTTCGACCTGCTCGCCCGGCAGCACAAATGGCACGAAGACGGTTTTGCCACGACCCTGCTCGTCGGCGGGCATGCGCGCCAGGCCGTCGCCTCCGTAGATCAGTTTTTCGATCTCTATTTGCAAAGGCGGACCTCAACTCCAGAAGACAAGACGTTCGACCGCGAATCTAACACCGATTTTCATGGATAATCTTCTGCCTATTTGAAAGGGTACCGCATTAGCAGTGCTGTTAAGCTGCCAAAATAGCGGACGTGAGAAGAAGCGTGAGAATTCGTTCCAAGTGGAACGGCGGACGATGGCGCAAAATCCAAGCCCCCGAGCACGTCTGAAGCCGTGCCCCTTCCAAGCATACCTTCGGCTACATATAGAACAAGCTTAATCGGGGGACGTGGTACTGCTCCAATACCCGCTTGTGGACATATTGTTTGTGAAGTTGCTCGATTTGCGGCGCGCTCATCTTGCGGCGATAGGGCGCCAGGTCACGGTCAGCTTCGGTGCGCACCGCGAGCAAAACGTCATCCGGCGTGGCCGCCAGCAGCGCCGCCAAAATTTTTTCTTCCGCCACAGTCAGTCGCCGCTCCAAGTCTTCCATCGGACAGTAACTGGTCCTGCGACAACGAGCCCGCCAGAGTGCGCAAGGTCGAGGCGGTTTCTTGCGCCAGCGTTTGCGCCGTCGCCGGCAATTGCAGGTGATCGAGCTGCGCGGCGTTGCGATTCAGGTACTCCACCACCGCCGACTGGTCCAGTCCCGTGTTCTTCCTTTCGCTTGGGGCCGCGCCCACGGCGGCTTCCTTCATTTCTTCCGCCGAAGTCAGCACTTCCTGCGAGCAGTAGGCAAGGCCATTCACTTTTTGAAATCGCTTCGGGCGCCGCTCCCACTTTTCGAAGGTGACATCAATGCCGCGCAGCACGGCTTCCAGCGGAACGCCCGCATCCTTCCAGGTCTCCATCAGCGCCCAATCGAGCGGCGACAGCAGCAGCAGGGTGCCCCGTCGGCGCTGGAAGTGCTCCTCGATCTCGGTAAAGTAGTTGAA
Source organism: uncultured Acidobacteriaceae bacterium (assembly GCA_963737435.1). GTDB lineage: Bacteria > Acidobacteriota > Terriglobia > Terriglobales > Acidobacteriaceae > Bog-257. The sequence goes on from CAVTSI010000007.1 coordinate 443,311, forward strand.
GTAGGTTTCCATCGAGGGTTAGCGTCTAAGCAGGAAGTCTGGCAAACTCTGGGGAGCCTTTTGGTCACGAAGCCCCCTGCTTCAGCAGGGCTGCTGGACTTTAATCCAGCGGAGAATGCCTCGATTTCGAAATGAGAATTTAAGAATCCCGGGAGCTCTGTTGACATCCCCAGTCGGTGAAGCGGCGCGGCTTCAAAGCCGAACCTGCCCGGAGCGCTGAAGCGCTCCTCCCGCATAGATGCGGGGACTCCCACCAAGAAGGACGCTGCTGCAGCAAAGGTCGTCTCAGGCGACCTACTGAAGTCGCGCCACCTGCAGGTACCTGCTCACTCGAAGGCCTGCAGGCCATGCCATTCAAAGGATATCAACAGAGCCAATCTCAATCGGGCTTGGGCACAGTACCTATCGTCTCGCGCGCGCTGCCGCCTTCCGGCGTTTCGTTTCCGGCGGCGTGCTCATTACGGCGGCGCACATGCGCCTGGTTGCGCTCATAAATAATGCGCAGTCCCTCCAGCGTGAGCAGGTCGTCGATCTCGCGAATATATTTGGACCCTCCGCCCATCAGCGGCGCCAGGCCGCCGGTGGCAACGATGGTGACGTTCTCGCCCAACTCGGCAATCAGCCGCTCCAGAATTCCGTCGATCAGCCCGAGGTAGCCGTAGTAAAGACCCGACTGAAGACTGTTGACGGTATTGGTCGCCAGCACCCGAGGGGGCTTGCGGACGTCCACCCGAGGCAAGCGCGCGGTGTGCTCAAAAAGCGCGTCGGCCGAGATCCCAATTCCCGGCGTGATCACCCCGCCCAGGTACTCACCCTTGCGCGAGACCACGTCGAACGTCGTCGCGGTCCCGAAATCCACCACGATGCACGGGCCGCCGTACTTCTCGAACGCAGCCACACTGTTGACGATGCGGTCGGCGCCCACCTCCGCGGGATTGTCGTAGTGCACCGGCATGCCGGTCTTGACGCCGGGTTCGATGAACAGCGGGCGCGAGTGGAAGTAGCGCTCGCACATCTCGCGCAAGGTGGAGTCGAGCGGCGGCACCACCGACGAAATCACGATGCCCTGCACTGCGCTGACCTCGAGCCCGTGCATGGCAAACAGGTTGCGGAAGAGGACGCCGTACTCGTCCACCATCTGCGTCTTGATGGTGGAAACCCGCCAGTGCGCCAGCAGGCGGCCAGCGCCCGGTTTGGCGGACTTGGCCTCGAAAACGCCCAGCACCGTGTTGGTGTTACCTACGTCGATGACAAGCAGCATGGCTTATTTCCCGCTGAGCGCGCGAACGTCTCCCGAAAGCACGGTGCGCAGACCCGACTCAGTGCGCACCAGCAGAAAGCCGCGATCGTCAAGCCCTTCCGTGACCCCGACATAACCGCCGCCACTCGCTTCAACGCGCACGTGACGCGAGCGGGCATACGAGGAGCGCTCTTCAAACCTGCGCAGGATGGAAGAGCGTGCCGTCGGGGCCGCCTTGCGTGAGCTTGCGGTACTCGCTGTCGAGGGATTTTAGCAGAGCCGCGGCCAGTTCGACGCGCGACCAGGCGCGCCCGCTCTCCATGCGCAGCGATGTCGCAATCGGTTCCAGCTCGCCCGCGAACGACGCCTGGTTTACGTTGATCCCGATGCCGACCACCACGTAGTGTACCCGCGTGGGCTCGGAATTCATCTCGGTCAGAATGCCGCAAAACTTTCGCTCACCGAGCAGAGCGTCGTTGGGCCAGCGCAGATCGGGATGCAAGCCGGTGGCTTGTTCCACCGCTTCCGCCACCGCGATGCCGGCGATCAGCGAGAGCATCAAGGCATCGGCCGGCGACAAGACCGGCCGCAGCACCACCGAGCAGTAGATGCCCACCGACTGCGCCGACTCCCAACTGTGGCCGGCGCGTCCACGCCCGGCGGTCTGCTCCTCGGCCAGAAAGACGGCGCCTTCCGGCTCACCGTCGCTCGCCGCTTGCATCGCCGTCACATTGGTTGAGCCGATGCGGAAATAATGATGAATGCGCGAGGCGAAGATGGTCCCCTTCAGCATTGGACTCAAGATGTCGGGAAGCAGAAGGTCGGGCACAGTTTCCAGTTGATAGCCAGTAGCGGGATGACCCGTAATCTGCAGGCCCAGCTCGCGCAGATGCTGCACCGCGCGCCACACCTCGGAGCGGGTGGTGCCCAGCTCCTCGGCAATGCGGGTGCCGCTGATGACTACCGTCGCGTTGTCGCTGAGCAGGCGCACAATGCGGCCCAGGCGCGCGTCGGTAGAACCGTCGGGCGGGATGTCGGTGCGGGTTGGCGCGGTTCGGGTGATAGAACGATTATGCGCGAATGCGGGAGAGATTGGGTAGGATCACTTGCGCTATTGATTTCATGACAATGTCGGCTCCCACAGCCGAGTAGAGTTGGTGGTGCTGAACCAACCAACAGGGCTCGGGAGAAAGGAGCCGAACAATGATCATTATAGGAGTAGATTTTCACCCCGAGTTTCAGCAAATAGCATCCGTTGACACCGAGAGCGGAGAGTTACAGGAGCAACGCCTGCAGCACCGAGAGGAAGCCGAGAGCTTCTATCGGGAGCTTGCTGCGCGAGGCGCGCGGGTCCGGGTGGGCATGGAAGCCAGCGGACACGCCCGCTGGTTCGAGCGGTTGCTGGGCGAGCTACCGATCGAGCTGTGGATCGGAGATGCCGCCGAGATCCAGAGGAAGCAAGTACGCAAGCAGAAGACCGATCGGCAAGATGCACAACGCATCTTGAAGTTGATGCTGAAGGATGACTTTCCAAAGATCTGGGTGCCGAGCTGGGAGAACCGGGATTTGCGGCAACTGCTATGGCATCGGCACCGTATGGTGCAGGCCCGCACCCGGATCATGAATCAGTTGCAAGCGGTTGCGCTGAACGAAGGTCTGCGGTGTAAGAAGAGGTTGTGGCGGACGGAACGCCAACAACTGGAATCGTTCCGCCTAGCTCCGTGGGCCAGTCGGCGACGGCGCGATCTGCTGGAGTTACTGGATCGGTTGAACCCAACCATCGCGGAGCTAAGCCAGGCGGTGGAGCAGGAAGTGGAGAAGTGCCCCGAGGCGCAGCGACTGGCGACCCATCCTGGGGTGGGTCCACTCACCGCCCTGGCATTTGTGCTGATTATCGGCAAAGCGGAACGCTTTCAATGTGGCAAGCAGGTAGCCAGCTATTTCGGTCTGGTTCCAGTGGAAGAGTCCAGCGGAAACCAGCGCCGGCTAGGTCACATTAGCAAACAGGGCAGCTCGATGTTGCGCTTCTTACGGGTAGAAGCGGCCCAGGCTACCGTGCGCAGTCTTCCAGAATGGCGCCGCCGCTACTTTCACCTGATGATGCGGCGTGGCCGGAAGATCGCCAAGGTCGCCATGGCGCGGCGATTGGCTGTTTGTCTGTACTGGATGCTGCGCCAGGGATGGGATTATCAGCAGTGGATTGCGTTCGGTTCGCACGCGGGGCAGCCCGGAAATCCCCACGGTGTGCAGTAGAACACCGAGCTATTGATTGGGCACCCCGCTCCTCTTCACCGAGGAGTTCGAACAGGTAATCATGATCCACTTGCGACCGAAGAGATGGTTGGGTCGGACCGAGTCCTGACCTGAGAGGATTACAAGGCGAGCCGTGGTTGGTTGGGACAGTTTTTTTTCAATTAGAGCGAAGTGGCGCTTTCTCTAAAGCGGATGCCGAACTATGCTCTTGACAACGCCGACATTGTCAGAGAGGGGATTTCTCGTCAGCTATCCGAGGATTGGTGGCTCGCAGGGCGAGAGCGTTAGCTTGTTTAATTTAACGGTGACTCTCTCCCTGCATGGTTGCTAAAACTCCTTCTGTTTAGTTGGCGACTATGATCGCCGGGGGCTTCCATGTGCCATCGAGGATCGAAGGTGGCGTTTCCGTCGGCCAGTAGAGCCGAAGCATGACGCCGAATTTCGTCTTTGGTGCCGGCAGCCAGTTGGCTTCCTTGGCTTTGCCGGTGAGTCGGCCTGAAGATACAGATCGACCGAACCGTCCTGATTCGTGACAAACTTGTCTCGTTGGCTGAGCGTATAGCGATTCAGCGGATTAGCAGCCAAGAAGTTGTTTTCGTCATACATGGTCAGCGACCAGAAGCCCTTCACCGGCGGGAACTGTCCTTTAGCAAAACGAAGTACATATTTGTGTTCAGCGCCGTTGTAATCGTTACCGTTCGGGTCCTTCTGGGAAAGGGGATAGACCGCGTCTGCGGGAAGATTCCACCCCGGCCCAAGCCAGGCTGTGGTGGCTCGAAGCAGATAATCCGTGCTCCAGTTCCCCACCCCCGAGCCGAAGACGAGCCATCCATCGATGGGCTGCTGCTCTTGCACCCGCTTGGCCATTTTCGTCAAACCCATCTTCGGGACCGCCAGCAATGCGTCTTTGTCGAGAGAGCTGAGCTTGCTGGGGTCGAAGTCCTGCCCAGGAACCAGTCCAATTTTGGCCATCCGTGCGACGATGGGGGCATCTTGTGCTGCGGGCGGATTTGTCTTCAAGAGCTTCGCAAGATAGCCGAAATAATTGTCGACGCTCAGCGCTTGTACCTGAGCAGCTATTGGAGTCTTCATATCTAAGCTGCCATCCATCTTGGCTCGTGGTGGAGTGTATGGCCTGCCGTACGAGCTAAGCGGAACCACGGAGAACCTGTCCTGCAATGCATGAACCTTGGCGTAATCTGCCGGTGTACCGGTGCAGTAAATGCGGCCGAGAATCCAAACCAGCCCGGTCGGAGATTTATACTCTGTCACGCCTTTGGGAAGGGTGCCGGACCATCCGGGACCGGTGATCGCGTATTTCTGTGCTTTGTTGCCTGTTGTGCGGGTGCCCGAAGACCTTCGTCCAGCCATCCAGCATAGGCATCATGTAGTAGCGGTCCCCCATGTCGGGAATGCTGAAGATCCACGGTTCTTTGGACACATCAAGCCAGACCATGGTGTAGAGGGTATCCGTGTTAGCTCCTGGCACGTCTCGATATGCCGCTGTGGGGTAGGTCCGCATGCGTATGAGCTGTCCCATTGGCGCTCGCTCTGGCCCTGCAGAATCGACGTTTGTCGTTTGCTTGCGGGTCATGTCCATGGTTACGAGTGAAAAGCCGTAGATGTAAGCGTCAACAGCGTCGTTTACCACCTCATCGGGAGCTGGTGCTTTCATAGAGGAGGATGAGCAACCCACCAGCGCTGCACTAGCTGCGAGACAGCACATGACAAATAAAAACTGGCACCTCATGGCGCGCCTCCCAGGTCATTCTGCAGCTTTACGGGCACGAAATTCAACTGATGTTCCCGCCAGTTAGAACGGCTTCAGGCATCGCGTGCTCGTCACAGAGATAGAAGTTGTGAACAGATGGGATGAGAAGGCCGGTCTCCGGACGGGATGCTGTACGCTCCCAAGTTATCGACGCGCTCGAAGCGCAAACAGATAAAGGAGACCGGCAATGAAAAAGAGTAGCACCGCAATGGCCGCGAGCAACAAGAATTTCGCGCAGAAGCTCACTATCGGTTTGGATTTGGGAGATCGGTCGAGCTGGTACTGCGTACTGGACGAGGCTGGCGAAGTGGTGGGAGAGCAGAAGCTGGGCACGACTCCGAAGGCGATGAGGGAGGTCTTCGCGGCCATGCCGCGCAGCCGGGTGGCTCTGGAGACGGGGATGCACTCGCCTTGGGTGAGCCGACTGCTAAGCGAGTTGGGTCATGAAGTGATCGTGGCGCACGCTCGCAACGTGCGTCTGATCGGAGAGAGCCGGCGGAAGGACGATCGGCTGGATGCCAGGATGCTGGCCCGGCTGGCGCGAATCGACCCGCAGTTGTTGTCTCCGGTGAAGCATCGCAGCGCTCAGGCCCAGGCCGACCTGACGGTGATTCGAGCTCGAGCCAGCCTGGTGCGGGCGCGGACGGCGCTGGTGAATGCAGCGCGTGGGTTGACGAAGTCCTAGGGCGAGCGGCTGCGAGGCTGCAATCCGCGCAACCTGGATACCGAGAAAGCTCAGGCGCTGAGCCCGGAACTGCAAGCCGCGCTGGGTCCGCTGCTGCAGGCGCTGGAATCGCTGAGCGAGCGCATTGCCGAGTACAACCAGCAGATCGACGCCATCGCACAGCAGAGCTATCCGCAAACCGCGTTGCTGAAGCAGGTGAAGGGAGTGGGCACGCTGATCGCGTTGACCTACATGCTGACCTTGGAAGATCCGCATGGCTTCCGCAAGAGCCGCGACCTGGGTTGCTACGCCGGATTGCAACCGGGACGCAGAAACTCGGGGCAGAGCGAACCGCAGATGCACATCAGCAAAGAGGGCGATCCCTATCTGCGAACCTTGCGGGTGCAGGGAGCGCACCACATTCTGGGGCCGTTTGGAGCCGACAGCGATCTGCGACGCTGGGGTCTGAAGTTGGCAGAGCGCGGTGGCAAGAATGGAAAGAAACGAGCCATCATTGCGACCGCCCGCAAACTAGCCGTTCTGCTGCATCGGTTGTGGGTGAGTGGAGAAGTCTACGAGCCGCTGCGCAATACGAAGCGGACGATGGTGGCAGCAGCATAGTTGGCTGAAGTACAGCAGGTGCCCAAAGCCGAGTTCCGGTGACTGCGTCTATGGCCTGGCCCACTTCCATCCCTGAGGATGGAAGACAGGTCGCCTAACAGGTGGCAGCACCGGCTGAAACGAGAACACCCAACTTGCACCGAGCGAACATCGCTCAACCAGAGTGCGGATGGAAGGGTGGCGACAGTGGCAACTCGGCAGAGAAAAACCTTGCCTAAGAATAGGGACGGGTGAAGATCCTGCTTGACTCCGACCGGCCTTCTCATGGAAGGCCATAGCACAACCTATCCTGACCACAGGCTTCGGCGCGGTAGAGATCAGCAGGGAATATAGGGATCCCTCGACTCGCCCGTCGAGCGGGCTCGCCAGAAGGACAGAGTTGCAGGCCGATAGCTGACGGCTGATAGCTGAAAGCTGCTACGCCGGAGCGATCCTCATGCTCAGGTCCACCGCCGGGGCGGAATGGGTCAACGCTCCCACCGAAATGAAGTTCACTCCAGTTTCGGCGTAGGTGCGCACGTTTTCCAGGGTGATTCCGCCCGAGGCTTCCAGCGGCACGTCGCGATCCAATTGCCGGACGCGCTCCACCGCCTGGCGCACGTCCTCCGGCGACATGTTGTCGAGCAAGACCGCTTCGGCGCCATGCTCCAGGACAGCCTCAAGTTCGTCCAGCGAGCGCACCTCAATTTCGACGATCTGCGAGCCGCGACGATTGTGCAGCGCGCGTTGCAGCGCAGCCACGGCGCTGCCGGCGAGCGCAATGTGGTTGTTCTTGATGAGCACACCATCGCTGAGATCGAGGCGATGGTTGATGCCCCCGCCGCAACTCACCGCGTACTTGTCCAGCACGCGCAGGCCCGGCGCAGTCTTGCGCGTGTCCAGAATGACGGTGCCGGTGCCCGCCACCGCGTCCACGTAGCGGCGCGTCAGCGTGGCAATGCCGCTCATGCGCTGCAGGATGTTCAAGATCACACGCTCGCAAGACAATATCACCCGCGCATTGTGGACAATGACCGCCACCGATTGTCCTTTGCGCAAGCGCACGCCGTCGAAGATTTCGGTGTGGCTGGTGACCTCGGGATGCGAGGTGACAGTGCCGTCCAGCACGGCGAAGGCGGTCAGGATGCGCGAGATGCAGCTCAGCCCGGAAAGCACGCAGTCCTGCTTGGCGAGAATGGTGCCCGAGGCACGCTGGTTGGGATCGATGCAGGCATAGGTGGTGGCATCGCGGGTGGCGCGATCCTCCTGCAAGGCATTTTCCAGGATGGCGGTGATCCTGCGGCTTGTCCAATCCACGATCGATCTCCCCGGAGCTAGGTCATTGAGCGCCCTAAACTGCTACTTGTTCCCCAGCGCTTCGCCTCGATTACTCATCTGCTTAGCTGGCGCTGAGGGGTGCACGGCTTTAGCCGTGCCGTAACTGCTGGCAATTTATGGTGGCTTTAGCCACTGAGGGCTTTAGGTGTTAAAAGGAAATGCGACTTCCCTCAGGGGCTAAAGCCCAGTTTCTCCACACTCATAACGGCACGGCTGAAGCCGTGCCCCTTCAAAACATGAGGCTAAGCGCCTAACTCTCCCAACGCTTCGTTTGCCTTCTGCACCAGTATTTCGACTTCGCCTTTGCGCTTCCTCAATCCCTCGACCACGTGTGCCGGAGCTTTGGCAAGAAAGGCGTCATTGTTCAACTGCGCCGTCGCACGCGTCAACTCCTGCGTCAGCCGCGTCAGCTCTTTGCTAAGGCGGTCGCGTTCGGCAGCCGCATCCATCTTGCGCTCATAGAGCACCCGCACATCGAAGCGGGCGGTGCTGACGGCTCCAGCGGCCTTGGCTAATGACTGTTCGGTGAAATTCATTCCATCAACGTTGGCTAACCGCTCCACCGCGCTGCGATTCCGCCCAATCAACGAGCGTATTCCATCATCGGCAAAAACTTCTATCTTCAGCTTCTGCTTCGGTTCAATCTTCAGGTCAGCGCGGATTTTGCGCACGCCTTCGATCAAGTCTTGCATAATCGCCATCTCGGTTTCGGCGTCCGCGTCCACCTGTGACGGATCAACCCTCGGATAGGCGGCCAGCGCAATCGACTTGAGCGGTGGCTTGCCATCGTACACCGCGTGCCAGAGCTCTTCCGTGATGAAAGGCATGAACGGCGACAACATGCGCAGCGCACCTTCGAAGATGCTGATCAGATTCGCGTATGCGGTGCGCGCTTGCTCGCGATCGGCGCCGGCCAGGCGCGGCTTGATCAGCTCCAGATACCAGTCGCAGTACTCGCCCCAGAAAAAGTGATAGACGACATGAGCGGCCTCATGGAAGCGGTAGGTCTCCAGCGCTTCGTTCATCTGTTGCGCAACGCGATTGAAGCGCGAAAGAATCCAGCGGTCCTCTAGCGTCTCGGCCTTGAAGCCGAAGACTCCCTTCATCCCACCCTCTCGCCCAAAATCAGGCGAGAAGGATGGGGCACCCGAATTCGTGGCACCCGGGTTCGATTTACCCGAATTCGTTAACGATTGAAAGTCCGCCAGCGACCACAGGCCCGCTTCCTGCGCCCTGTCCACGTTCATGAACAGGAAGCGTGCGGCGTTCCAAATCTTGTTGGCGAAGGCGCGATAGCTCTGGGTGCGGCTCTCCGAAAATGCGATGTCGGTGCCCGGAGCTGCCATCGAGGCCAGCGTGAAGCGCACGGCGTCGGTGCCGTACTGCTCGATGATCTCGATGGGATCCATCACGTTGCCCTTGGTCTTCGACATCTTCTGGCGCTCGGCATCGCGCACCAGCGCGTGGATGTAAACGCTGTGGAAGGGAACGTCACCCTGCTTGTGCCCGCGCATGAAGTGGCAGTTCATCATGATCATGCGCGCCACCCAGAAGAACAGGATGTCGAAGCCGGTGATCAGCAACGTCGTCGGATAGAAGGCGTCGAGATCGGGCGTGCTGTCGGGCCAACCCAGCGCCGAGCACGGCAACAGGCCCGAGGAGAACCAGGTGTCGAGCACGTCGTTGTCTTGCTCCAGATGGCTGCCGCCGCACTTGGTGCATTTGGTGGGCGTTTCCCGCGCGACGATGATTTCGCGGCAATCTTTGCAGTGCCAGGCGGGAATGCGATGTCCCCACCACAACTGCCGCGAGATGCACCAGTCGTGAATGTTGCGCATCCACTCGAAATAGGTCTTGGAGTAATTCTCCGGCACGAACTTGACGTCGCCGTTCTCCACCACCGCGATGGCGCGGTCGGCCAGCGGCTGGATCTTGACGAACCACTGCGTCGAAAGCCGCGGCTCGACGATGGTCTTGCAGCGATCGCACTTGCCCAGCGGGACAACGTAGTCCTTCGTGCCGACCAGAAAGCCGCCTTGCTCAAGGTCTTCCAGCACCTTCTGCCGCGCCTCGAAACGGTCCAGTCCCTCGTAGGGTCCGGCATTCTCGTTCATCTGCGCGACTTCGTTCATCACGTCAATCTGCGGCAGGTTGTTGCGCAGGCCTGCCTCGAAATCGTTGGGATCGTGCGACGGCGTGACCTTCACGGCGCCGGTCCCGAACTCGGGATTGGCGAGGATGTCGTCGGTGATGATCGGAATCTCGCGATTCATCAGCGGCAGCAGAACTTTTTTCCCGTGCAGATGGCGGTAGCGCTCGTCGGCGGAATTCACCGCGACCGCGGTGTCGCCCAACATGGTTTCGGGACGCGTGGTGGCGACCACGATGTACTCGTCTTTGGATTTGGACCCGATCACCGGATAGCGGATTTCGTAAATCTTGCCCGGCGTGTCCTCGTGCATCACTTCCAGATCGGAGACGGCCGTGACGCATCGCGGACACCAATTCACGATGTACTTGCCGCGATAGATCAGCCCCTCTTCATGCAGGCGGACAAAGGCCTCGCGCACGGCGCGCGACATGCGCTCGTCCATGGTGAAGTACTCGCGTGACCAATCCACCGAAGCGCCGAGGCGCTTCATCTGTTGCAGAATGACTCCGCCATAGTGCTGTTTCCAGTCCCAGACGCGCGCGATGAACGCCTCGCGGCCCATGTCGCGGCGGTTCTTGCCTTCGGCCGCGAGCTGGCGCTCCACCATCAACTGGGTGGCGATGCCGGCGTGATCGGTGCCCGGCAACCACAGCGTGCGCAGCCCCTGCATGCGCTTCCAGCGCACGATGATGTCGATCTCGGTGTGCTCTAACATGTGGCCCATGTGCAGGTTACCGGTGACGTTGGGCGGCGGCAGGGTCACCGTGAAGGTGGCCTGGTCAGGGTCGCTGGGGGGTTCTACGTGGAACAATTTCTCGTGGACCCAGTATTCGGCCCAACGCGGTTCAATGGCGCCCGGTTCGTAGGCCTTGGGAAGATCGTGAGGCATTGCAGTCCGTTCTGCGAATGAAGCTTCGCCTTCGATATTACAAGGAACAGTAGTCAGTAGTCAGTAGTCAGTAGTCAGTAGCCGGTAGTCAGTTCAACGGCAATGCTCATAACGTGACACCGGCAAGACGCAAAAGAAAAGCGCAGCCGAAGCTGCGCTCTCGACCCATCGTGCCATCAGAACGGCCAATGATGCTTCTTCTTTTTCTTCGACGAGCTTTCCTTATTGCTGTCGGCCGGCGGGGCGGACTGCGCCGAACCGCTGCTGGCCGCGGGCGCCGGCTGCGTATTGCTGGCAGAACCGGAGGAAGCAGCAGCGGCGTCGTTCCCTTGTGCGGGCGGCGGAGTGGCCGCGTCAGGTGCAGGAGTTGCAACTGCGGGCTGCAAGTCGTTCTTCATTTCAGGAACTGCGCTGTTGTCTGAGGCTCGTGGCGGCGCGCCGTTCCCAGCGCCGCTCGAGGCAGGCTCGGCTGGCGCAGTCGCGGGGGCAGCGCCAGCAGCGTCGCCCGTGGGGGGAGTGGATCCGGCAGGCACCGCTTCGGCGTCAGAGCGAGGAGCGGGAGCGTTCGCCGCCGGCACGGCGCCGTTCTCCACGCGTTCGACGCCTACTTTATTGGAACCGATGATGCTGCCGATGACGCTGGTATTGGCGGCGCGCACCATATCAGGCGCGCTGGACTGCTTGGGATCAACCAGTGTCGGATCCCCGACCTTGGTGGCATCCGACACGTCCGGACCTCGGTGGAAGTTCTCCATCAGCCTGCCGAAGTGTCCCAGCGAGCCGCGGCTGGTGATCTCAGCTTTATCTTCAGCAATGGCGGCGGGGGTGGCTTGCGGGACCGGCTGTTTCATTGCCTGCAAGCGCTTCTTGGCATCGTCGGCGCGCTCTTCCAGCGGGTAGCGGGTAAGGATACGGTCGTAGGCGGCCGTGGCTCCTTCGGTGTACTGCTTGATCAAGGCGCCTTTCGCCACTTCCGGCAGTTTCGACCGACGGATGAGGTCAACTTCCTTTTCGTAGGAGTTGCCCAATTCGTACAGGGCTTGGTCAGCTCCGCTGTACAGCGGGTAAGTATCGACTACCGACTTCAGGCGCGCGATGGCCGCCGGATATATCTCGCGCAGAAAGTAGAAGTGGCCGATCATGTACTCGCGATCGGCAAGCACTTCCTGCACTTCCAGCAGGCGCTGCTTGGCCTGTGGCACCAGTGAGCTGTCGGGAAACTGCAAGATGAGCTGGCGATACTCCTCCTCGGCGCGGCGGGCGTGGGTGGGATCGCGGTCCGCCTTCTCCATCTCCTTGTAGTGGATGTTGCCGATCTTCATCTGCGCTTCCGCCGCCTCGGGCATATTGGGGAAGAAGGTGATGAAGTCCTTGTACTCGCTTTCCGCCTGGGTCATGGCGGCCGAGCCGCCTTCGGCATACCAGGAGTCGCCAATGGCCAGCTTGGCACGCGCCACGTACTCGGAATCGGGATACGTATTGATCAGGGTCTGCAGGCTGAGCCGGGCGACGTCATACTTGGCGTGCTTCATCGCGTCCATGGCGCGGTCGAACAGCACTTTGTCCGGCTGTTTCGAGTTGACGTTGGCGATGGGGTTCTGGACTTTCTTGTTGCTGCATCCAAGGGTCAGCAGCATGGCAACTAGCGAAAACGCGATGATGACGCGACGAAACATCCTAAACACCTCTGGGAAATACTGCCTTCCACGACTAGGCGCGCAACAACGTGGCTTCCTGGGCCGCCTTCAACAACCCCTCCACTTTGCGGGCGGGATCGCCGTGGCCAAACACGTGGCTGCCGGCAACGAAAATTTCTACCCCGGCGCGAACGGATGGTCCGATCGTTGCCAGGTCCACGCCGCCATCAATTTCAATGCGATAGTTCAAACCCTTGGCGGCGCGCATGGTTGCCAGCTTGCGGACTTTTTCCAGCGCCCCAGGAATGAACTTTTGTCCGCCAAAACCCGGATTCACCGACATCACCAGGATGTAGTCCACCAGATCGAGCACTTCGCCGAGCGTCTGCACCGGTGTGGCTGGATTGAGCACCACGCCGACCTGCATGCCGTGGCTCCGAATCAGGTTCAGGGTGCGGTTCAGGTGGCGGCACACTTCCTGGTGCACCGAGATCCAGTTGGCCCCGGCGTCGGCGAAAGCCGGAATGTACTCGTCGGGATTCTCGATCATCAGATGGCAGTCCAGCGGAACGTCCACGGCTTTACGCAGCGACGCGACCACCGGAGGCCCGATCGTGATATTGGGCACAAAATGGCCGTCCATGACATCCACATGGAGAAGGGTGGCGCCACCTCGCACCGCCTCATTGGCATCCTCGGCCAGGCGGGCGAAATCAGCCGACAATATGGACGGCGCTATCTCGATCAAGACAAGACTTCTCTCAGGCGCATTTGATCAAATTTTAGCACGGGAGCAGGGACCGGCCGTATGCCCGCCAACGTTAGTCTATCCATCAACTCGATGAACTCCCGGGGCTTGGCTTACGGCCAGTCTTGGGCGCCATGGTAGATACGCGAGATTTCGACGGTCTCAGCTTTGACGTAAGCGTACGACCGAGACCGTGCCGCCCGCTCGGGGTCCCCGATGGGGGTTGTGAGCGCTATCGCGATTTTGCGAGAACCATCTCTGGAAACTGCACCGGCAGGCGCGCGCCATACCGATGTATGCACCCCGCCTTCAACTATGGCCGCACTCGAGGTCAACTATCGAAGCAAATGTGAATGCCGCCACGCCGAACCGCGAAGATAGTCGCTGAAATGCTTGTTGGAAGGCTGTTTCGTCGCAGATTGCCCAGCGAGGGTGATGAGCGATTGACCGACCCGGACAACTCGACACCTGCTGCCTACCGCGCTGCGGCACTCCCGCGGCGCTTCTCGAGCTGCTCGACCACGCTATCGAGATCGGGATAGCCGGCGCCGAAGCTCCGTGTGAACCAGTTCCCACCGCGCTCGGTAATCCTCTCGCCGTCAGCGATAACCTCGAACTGACCGGTCTTCCCAGGCGTAATAACGGCTTCAATGTCGAGGCGCTTCTTGATGAGGGTCGCGAGACTCGTGACCTTGGCCTTGTTGTTCTGTCATGTCGGGCAGTGAACGATCTCGATCTTCATCTGTTCTCCAATCTGCTTCGTCTAGCCGCTAGTGGATCATGGTTCGTCGAGCTCCGGCAAGAAGAAGAGCTGTGCGCCGGTATTTAAGAGACGCTCCCTGTCGATTGAGGTCGCAAAACATCAACAGGGCGGGAACATGTCCCGCCCTGCTTGACCACATCGGCTGAATGGCCGCGAGTTCTTATTCGGTGGTAGGTTCCGCCGCCTTGCTGATGGCGATGGTCTCGCCCACGTCGCCCACCTTGAAGCGGGCAAACCGCCGCACCGAGATGTTCTCGCCCAGCTTGCCTACGACGGTGGCGATCAGCTGGTGCACGGTCATGGTCTGGTCCTTGATGAAGGGCTGCTCGTACAGGCAGACCTCCTCATAGAACTTGCCCATCTTGCCTTCGACGATCTTCTCGATTACCGGCGCAGGCTTGCCCGTCTGCGCCGCCTGGGCGCGGTAGATGTCCTTCTCTTTTTCGAAGGCATCGGCGCTCACGTCTTCCTTGCGGATGTAGCGCGGATCGGTGGCGGCGATGTGCATGGCGATATCGTGCACCAGGGCCTTGAAGTCGTCGGTGCGGGCCACGAAATCGCTCTCGCAGTTCACTTCCACCAGTACGCCGATCTTGCCCCCTGCGTGGATGTAGCTGGTCACCGAACCCTCGCTGGTGGCGCGGGTCGCCTTCTTGGCGGCGGTGGCCACGCCCTTCTTGCGCAGAATGACAATGGCGCCTTCCATGTCGCCCTTGGACTCGGTCAGCGCGTGCTTGCAGTCCATCATGGGAGCGTTGGTCTTCTCCCGAAGCTCTTTCACTTGTGCGGCAGTAATGTTCACGGTTGTAGTGCTCATCTTTCGGAAATCCTTTGGCCTTTTTTAGCCTCAGCTCTTAGCTCTTAGCAACAAACTGCCGGAAAGCAGGAGCGCTAAGAGCCCGAATCTTAACTTGCTCTGTGCTGTTTGCTAAAAGCTAATAGCTAACAGCTACTCAGAAAAACAGCCCGCGCTGCAATGACGCGCGGGCCAGGGAACCACTCGTCGTTTCGAACTGTTGTTAGGCGCTGGTATTCTCAGCCGCAGCGCGCCGGCCGCCTTTGCCCAGCACCTCTTCCATGCTGACTTCTTCCGCCTCGCCGGTCTCCTCGGGAGCCACAGCGGCCTCGCCCTCTTCCGGACTGGCAGCGGCAGCCTCGGCATCCGGGCTGTACTGCACACCGGAGACGATGTCTGCCATCTGCTTGTCGGTGGCAGCCTGCGATCCCTCGACCACCGAATCGGCAATCTTGGAAGCGAACAGCCGGATGGCGCGCAGCGCGTCATCGTTGCCGGGAATAATGTAATCCACTTCACTGGGGTCGCAATTGGTGTCCACCACGGCGACCACGGGAATCCCCAGCTTGCGCGCTTCCTTCACCGCAATCTGCTCCTTGTTGGAGTCGATCACGAACAGCGTGTCGGGCAGGCGGTTCAGGTTCTTGATGCCGGCCAGGTTGGCCTGCAGGTGCTTGCGCTCGCGTTCCAGCTTCACCACTTCTTTTTTCGGCAGCAGCTCGTAACGGCCGTCCGTGGCCATCTCATCGAGCTCTTTCAGCCGCTTCACCGATTTCTGCACCGTCACCCAGTTGGTGAGCAGTCCGCCCAGCCAACGCTGGTTGACGAAGAACATGCCGCAGCGCGTCGCTTCTTCGGCGATCGCATCCTGCGCCTGGCGCTTGGTGCCCACGAACAGCACCAGCTTGCCTTCCGCAGCAATGTCCTGCACGAACTTGGACGCCTCCTTGAACATCTTCAGCGTCTTCTGCAGGTCGATGATGTAAATTCCGTTGCGCTCGCCGAAGATATATTCCTTCATCTTCGGGTTCCAACGCTTCGTCTGGTGCCCGAAGTGAACGCCGGCTTCGAGCAACTCCTTCATGGTGATATTTGCCAAGCTACCTCCTAGGTTGGCTTGCATCCTTTGCGGCGGCTGCGGCGCGGTGCGCCTGGCCGGATCGCTCTGGATTGCTTTCCCGTAACCCGCCCCGTTCGTCGCTTACAGCGGGTGCGAGAAGAATTAAATTCAGTTGTCAGTATCCAGTTCGAACTGACTACTGGCTACTGACCACTGGCTACCGCTTGCTAAACTGGAACCGCTTACGAGCGCCCTTCTGCCCGTACTTCTTGCGCTCCTTGCCACGAGCATCGCGACGCAGAAAGCCTTCCGCCTTCAACTTGGGCCGCAGCTCGGGATTAAACTCCTGCAGCGCGCGCGCCGTTCCCATGCGCACCGCGCCGGCCTGGCCATTCACGCCGCCGCCGTCCACCGTGCACAGCACGTTGAAGCTGGCCGTGGTTTCGGTGAGCACCATCGCCGACTTGGCCATAATGCGCTGGGCCGCGGTCACAAAGTATGCGTCAAACGGTTTCCCGTTGACCGTGAACTCGCCGCTGCCGGGGCGGAGAAACACCCGGGCCACGCTCGACTTGCGGCGTCCCGTTCCGTAGTACTGAACCTGATCTGCCATCGTTTGTCCGTCGGGAGACGCGTGCTCCCTTTGATCCTTCCCTAAGGGGCGTGCCTTCAGGCACGCCGTCAAAATTCATTCCAAAATTCGCGCGGGCTTTAGCCCGCCTGGTATCTAGCTCTCGCGCTACGCGCGCTTGGCGGCTGCCGCAGCCATGACTTCGGGCTTCTGCGCCGCGTGCGGATGCTTGTCGCCCCGGTAAACTTTCAGCTTGCCGGCCATGGCACGTCCCAGCTTGGTATGCGGCAACATGCCGGTGATGGCCTCTTCCACAATCTGCTCCGGCTTGCGCTGAAAGCGCTTCTTGTATTCCTCAGCCTTCATTCCGCCGGGAAATCCGGAATAGCTGTAATAGACCTTTTTGTCAGCCTTGAGGCCGGTGACGCGGACCTTTTCGGCATTGATCACGATGACATGGTCCCCGCAGTCCATAAAAGGCGTGTACTTGGGGCTGTCCTTGCCAGAAAGGATGCGTGCGATACGGCTGGCCAGCCGGCCCAGGGTCTGGCCGTCGGCATCAATGACAAACCACTTGCGCGCAATTTCCCCCTTGGGGAAATAGGTTGACATCGGTGAATCTCCCAAAATAGTTGAAAACCGCGAAAGAGCCGCTGAGTTCTGGCGCTGGACGCGCTAGGAAACTTGCTGGCGGGCAAACGCAGGACTACGAAAGATTTAAGAATAGACCACGCGGGCCGCTATTGTCAATTGAAACGGGGCAGCACAAGCGGTTTCAGCTTTAGAATCGGTCCTCGCCACTGATGGCACGATTAGCCACCATGCCTGCTGGCGATGAAGGCTCCGAAGCCGATGTGCGCCAGTCCGAAGCCGGCGGCGAGCACGATATTGGTCCACAACCACGGCATCGGCAGCGCTATGGCGCCGAGCACCACAAACACGATGCCCATCGCCGGCACCACCCGCACCGAGAACACGCCCGCTTGCACCACGCCAAGTCCGTAGAGCAACAACCACACGCCGGGGATCAGCCGCGTGGAGCCGTCCCAGACAATCGCTGCCGTGAGTACGCCGCCAGCAGCCAGGGCCGGCAGCAATCCCATCAACAGCCGCCGTCCCGCTGTGGACAGCAGGTCTATCCCCTGCCGGGAAGCCTTCCACTGCATGCTGAACAGCGCGATGGAGAACGCGAGTAGAGCTTCGGCAAGCCAGACTGCCAGCCACCCCTCGATGGTTCGCTGACGCATGGCCAAGGACGCAGCGATGAACGCGGTAGCTCCCACGGCACACAAGCCGCAGCCGGAAACAGCGGTTGATGTCGAAATGCGCGTCATGTTTCTGTTAACCCTTGGTTGCACGGACTTTGACGGTACGTACAAAAATACTTACGCAAAGGGACAAATTGCCATGCCTGTGGAGACCACCTACACGAGTTTACGGGAACGGCTGGCTTCGGTCCTTGACCAGGTTGCCAACGATCACGCCGTTGTCATCGTCCGCCGCCACGCCAAGGATGTCGCTTTAGTTCCAGCCGAGGAGCTGACCAGCCTGCTGGAGACAGCACACCTGCTGCGTTCCCCGAAGAATGCCCAGTGCCTGCTGGCGGCATTGCAGCGCGCCACTCGGAGACCCACCTTGGGGGATTCCTGAGCGGGGTCACGGCCCGCGCTAAATGACCACCGCCCGCCGGTAGTGGTCAAGTTTCAATTTCCACAGGCTCGCTTTAGCATCTCGACTGTGGCATGATGTTGCCATGATCGGCAAAGGCAAACGCCCCCGCGACCCGAATCAACATGCTGCTTGGACGGTCGCTGTCTCCACAGGCCAGATTCCCCCGCCAGAAGCGCCACAGCCCAAATCGGAACGCCCTGCGGTCTCGCCCGAAGTTCTTTCATGGCATTTGGGCCGATGAAATGCAGCGACTTGTCGCCTTCATGAATAAAAACCATATCGAATCCCAAGCCAACTCCAATTGCAGATTGTTCCGTCTCTCTGAGTATGAATGCTGCCAATAGGCCCATCATTGCCTTATCAAGCTGGCCCTCTTGATATGGTTTATAGAGCCGATCTGCCAAGTAGTCAGATATGATCTTACCGCTGCCGTGAGCGACATAAAATGATTCTGTTCCATCCTCGTCCAAATTAACTCCGCTGTGCTGAGCGTCGCCGGGAAGAAGAAGGCTGAGAGTCTCTGATAAGTTGAGTTTGCAAAGACCAACGAGTCAGCGGAGGACTCAGCCTTGAACAGAGTATGCAGCATTTTCTCGCAGATTTTGCAGCTCATTTCACGAACCGGCTTTGACACAGCGGCCCGTAAACATAAAGCCGAACGGCACGCGCGCGGATTCAGCAGTTGGGGACAGTTTGTCGCCATGCTGTTTTGCCAACTGGGCGGGGCCAAGTGGCTGCGCGAAATGTGCGGCGGACTGGCGGCCAGGGAGGGGAAGCTGCGTCATTTAGGGTTGCCGCAGGCGCCGGCGCGCTCCACCTTGGCCTACGCCAACGAGCATCGTCCGTGGCAGTTATACGAAGAGCTATTCCAGCCGCTGCTGACCCAAGGCCGGGGGTTAGCCGTGCAGCAATCTGCGGGCCGACGCCAGTTCCGCTTCAAACACAAGCTGATCAGCATGGACGCGACGGTGATCGATCTGTGCGCCAGGGTTTTCGATGGGGCGCGATTCCGCCGTACCAAAGGCGCGGTCAAGCTGCACCTGCTGCTGGATCACGACGGTTTTCTCCCCTGCGATGCGGTGATCACCGAGGGCCAGCAGCATGAGATTGGAGTAGCCCGACAACTGCGCTATGAGCCGGGGACCCTGCTGGCCATCGATCGCGGCTACCTGGACTACGGGTGGTTCGCCGCTCTGCGCGAACCGGGCGTGTACTTCGTCACCCGGATGAAGGACAACGCTGATTACCGGGTGGTGGAAGACCGCGAGTTGCCGCACCGCAAGGGTCTGCTACGCGACCAGGTGATTGGCTTTTACCAGCAGGCACGGGACGGACAGCAATGCTATTTCCGCCGCATCGAGTTCTACGCCGAAGAGCAGGACCGGGGGCTGGTGTTTGTGACCAATCACCTGACCCTGGCTGCCGCCACCGTGGCAGAGGTGTACAAGCAGCGCTGGCAGATCGAGCTGTTTTTCAAAGCCTTAAAGCAAAATCTTCGGGGGAAGACCTTCATCGGGACTTCCGCCAATGCCCTGAAGACACAAGTCTGGGCGGCGTTGATTGCCATGTTGCTGATCAAGTACCTGCAGTGGAAGGCCACCTTCGGCTGGTCGCTTTCCAATCTGGTGGCGCTGCTGCGGCAGCAGTTGTTCGTCTACCGTGACTTGTGGGTGTGGATCGATCATCCCTTTCCAGCCCCGGAGTTGCCGGAATCGCTACCGGAACAACTGACGATGGTCTGGCAGTAGTTGGACAGCAGCCCACTTCTCAAGGAAAACATCGTGGCCAAATTGACCATTTCGGGAGCTGCAATCGAGACAGCATCCATCAGGGGAACCGATTTTCGAAGGGGCCAACCTGCTTTGTGCGAAGGCAGGAGAGGATGATTATGTCCCGCATTTCAGCAGCGCCGAGCCGAGTCCCCAGCTAACTTGGACAGCGATGATTCGGGAACTAATACCTGCCCATCTGTTTGATAGAGCAGAGGTACAGTTCCAAGCTGTCGCTGGGCAACAACGACAATCAAGTTCATCGGTTCCGGTTTTAATACCTTGCCGAACTTGCTATAGATCGTATTCAAGGATTGCTCCAAGATTCCCCGATGCTCGACAAGTACATCTTCTCCGGCTTTGCTGGCAGCCTTCAGCGATTCGTGAATCTCTTCATTTGCCAACCGTATGACATTGCCCGGCCCGCTGCCCGCAATGAAGAACTCGCAGGGAATGAACTCGCAGATACGGTAAATCTTATCGACTTCCCGCTTTCCGCATCCGTCATTCTCTTCTCGATCTGCACAGACCAGAATCCCTCCCTGTCTGCATCGGAGTGCCGCAATCAACGTCATGGGCGTTGGCCTCTTGGGACGCCATTTGGGTTTAGTATATGGACGAGGATGTGGGATGGGCTCACTGGAAAGCGGTTTCTTGCCCACGGGAAACAGCGTCGATTTTGGGTGGGATGGCGGATTCAGCATCCTAGCACCGTCCCTGTGGAAAACCAAAGTTGACCATTACCGGCCCGCCAAATTCGTTGACATGCAGCGGCTGCGCACGATAAAGTTTGATCGCCACGACCGGTGGTCTTGCCCGTCCTCCTGTCCGGTGCAAACAATATTCCTCGTGCCCACACTACACACTAGCCTGAATTAGCCACAAAGAAGGAAGAGAGCTTTCATGAAACCTTTGTATTCGCTTTCCTCGCCTGGCATCCGCCGGGCAGTGTTTATCTCTGCTTTGGGACTGGCCATCAGCTTGGCAGCCGCCATGCCAGCTTCCGCTCAGGGCGTTTTTCGGCAGCTCAGTCAGGACAGCTTTACCGACCCATCAGCCCAACATATGACCGAAGTTGAGCCGGGCGCTTTCGCTTCAGGACCGATGGTCGTCACGGCCTTTCAAGTAGCCCGCATCTCCAGCGGCGGCGGAGACGATGTCGGTTGGGCGACCTCTCGGGATGGGGCGCTTACCTGGACCAATGGGTACTTGCCCGGTCTCACCCTTTACGGCGGTGGTGGCGGAACCAATAGCGCCGCGAGCGATGCCTCCGTGGCTTACGATGCGAAACACGGCGTGTGGCTGATCAACACCCTGCCGATCGGAGATAGCGGTATTAACGTGGCCGTGAGCCGCTCCTCCGATGGCTTACATTGGGGCAACCCGATCTACGTTTCCGTTGCGGGCAATGCCGATAAGAACTGGATCATGTGCGATAACACCGCCTCCAGCCCTTATTACGGAAATTGCTACGTGGGATGGGACACTCCCCTGATCCAGATGAGCACCTCCAGCGACGGCGGACTGACTTGGGGAGCTGCAAAGGCCACGGCGGCCTTCGACTACGGTATCGGGGTGAATCCGGTGGTGCAGCCCAATGGCACCGTCATCGTGGGGTTTGGTGACTACAACGGCGGTATGTCGGCGTTCACCTCGACCAATGGTGGCCAGAGCTGGAACGCAGCGGTAAGCATTTCCACCGCTCCCAGCCACGGAGAGGCCGGCGGCCTGCGCAGCGCCGGTCTGCCTTCCACAGCCATCGATGGAGCTGGCAAAGTGTATGTCTCGTGGCCGGACTGCCGCTTCGAAAGCGGTTGCGCCGCCAACGACATTGTGTACAGCACTTCGACCGACGGGATTCACTGGAGCTCGGTTGTCCGGGTCCCCATCGACCCCATCAATTCCGGCGTGGACCACTTCATTCACGGCATGGGGATTGACATCCGGAGCTCGGGCGGTGCCGCCTTTATGGCGATCACCTACTATTACTATCCCGTCTCCGCTTGTGGGGGCAATTGCCAGCTCTACGCCGGCTTCACTTTGTCGCATGATGGAGGACAGACGTGGACTGCCGGCCGTCAGCTTTCCAGCGCCATGCAGCTCAGCTGGCTGCCCAACACCTTCTCCGGCAGGATGGTGGCGGACTACGTAGCGACGGTGTTCCCCTGGGGAGGCTTTTCGGCGAGATCCAGGGCCCTCCCGATCTACGTCATTGCCCATGCGCCGACAGGCGGCCTGTTCCAACAGGCGGTCTATACCGAGAGTTTCGGGTTCTCTTCCGATGAAATGACGGAGCCGCGGATGAGTTCAAAAGACGACCAACCCATACCGGGCGCCAAGTCTGACCATCCGGCCAGGAGACCCGAAGATCGTGACAACGAACTTCCGGTGCGGCCCGGCACCACGCCTCCTGCGAAGTAACGACTACCCTGACTTAACTTCAGGGCCGCTGGCGCATTTGGGCTGGCGGCCTTTTTCATTGCACCGGAGGCGCGCCTCGATGTCCGCTGGCTTATTGGCTGGCAAGTCCGGTGCGCCTGCGTTCGAATGGGGTTTTTGTCGCCATCGTGATCGCAGAGACCGTCATGGCGGCGGTGAGCGCCGTTTGGTTCAAGCGCGGTCGCTGGAAGGCGGCAGCAGATTTGACTGCCGAATGCGCGATGCGAAAGAAGCACAAGTGTTCAGTTGCGAACGGCGTGGGCTGTCACCGGACACACTATGTGGCCGCCTAGTCGTGCGAGTCCTTGCATCGTCCTGAGTGACAATGAGATAGCTTGCAGCCGATCTGGACTGGCGATTGCAGTTCAACTACTGAATCGGGGAGAGATCGACATGCACTCCTTCTTGCAAGACATGCGGTACGCTTTACGGCAGTTGAGGAGGTCGCCTGGTTTCACGGTCGTGGCCATATTGACTCTGGCCCTCGGCATCGGCGCAAATACCGCCCTCTTCTCGGTCATAAACGGAGTTCTGCTCAATCCTCTGCCGTTCCCCCAGTCCAACCAACTGGTCGCGCTCCACGAGAACAAGCCGAATTTTGAAGGAGGCTCGATTTCCTATCCGAACTTTCGCGACTGGCAGAAAGACAATCGCACTTTTTCCGCGATGGCTATTGCGCGGGTTTACGCCTTCAGTCTGACCGGCACGGGCGAAGCCGAGCAAGTAAACGGCGAGTTCATTTCCTCGGATTTCTTTCCCATACTGGGAGTGAAACCCTTGCTCGGGCGTACCTTGGCGCCGGGCGAAGACCAGATTGGAGGTGCACCTCTGGTTCTGGTAAGTGAAGGCTTTTGGAAGCGGAAACTTGGCTCCGAGCCGGATGTCCTCGGCAGAAGTCTCACTTTGGACGGCAAGAGCTACGTCATCGCCGGCGTGATTCCTGCCAGCTTCCATCTCCTCATTCCTGGTTTCCGCGATCAGGCAGTGTATGTGCCTATCGGTCAGTGGAGCAACAACCTGCTGACGAGCCGTGGCGCTGGACTGGGCATTCATGGAATCGGCCGGCTCAAACCTGGTGTCACCGTCGACCAGGCGCGGGCTGATATGGACAGAGTTACACAGAACCTGGCAGCGGCCTATCCCGACGCTGACAAGGGCATAAGTGCGAAGGTCACACCGCTGAAAGCGCAAATGGTGGGCCACATCCGGCCGTTTCTTCTGGTGCTTCTGGCGGCGGTCGGTTTTGTGCTGTTGATTGCTTGCGTCAACGTCGCCAATCTGCTGCTCGCGCGTTCTACGGGACGGGTCCGTGAGTTTGCCATTCGCGTCGCGATGGGTGCGAGCCAGGGAAGGCTGGTGCGTCAACTTCTGACCGAAAGCATTCTGCTCGCCGTGGCTGGCGGCTCGCTGGGCCTAGTGGTGGCGCACTGGGGTACACGCGCTGCTCTGGGAGTGCTGCCTACGGCCCTTCCGCGCGCGGACGAAATCAGCGTTGACGCTCGCGTCTTAATCTTCACTATGGCGATTTCCCTTGCCGTGGGGGTCCTTTTTGGCCTGGCGCCGTCGTTCAAAGCGGCCCAAACCAACCTGCAGGAAACGCTCAAGGAAGGCGGTCGCGGCGTCAGCGGCGCGCGCCACCGAACCCAGGAGGTCTTCGTCGTGGCTGAAATGGCGCTGGCGCTGGTTCTCCTGATCGGCGCTGGCTTAATGATCCGCAGCTTGACGCGGCTGTGGAACGTGAATCCCGGGTTCAATCCCCAGAATGTGCTGAGCTTCGGGATTTCGCTTCCGCCATCGATGGCGACGGCGAAGCCGGATGCCACTCGCGCTGCCTTTCGTGAGCTCGATCGCAAGCTAGCAGAAACTTCCGGTGTGCAGGCGGCCTCGCTGACGTGGGGAGCGGTCCCCATGAGCGACGATGACGAGCAACTATTCTGGCTCGATGGGCAGCCGAAACCTGCGACTGAGAATGACATGAACTGGGCAATCGATTACATCGTCGGTCCGGATTACTTGAAGGTGATGGGAATCCCACTGGAACGCGGTCGCTTCCTTTCTGCCCAGGACAATGAGCAGTCTCCGCCGGTCATCGTGATTGACGATGTTTTTGCGCGCAAATATTTCCCGAATCAGGATCCCATCGGAAAACGGATCAACCTGAACGGCGGTGCTGCCCGGGCAGAGATTGTCGCTGTCGTCGGGCACGTCAAACAGTGGGGACTCGATTTAGACGATGCACACTCCCTGCGCACTCAGTTCTATATTCCGTGCATGCAGATGCCGGACGGGTTTCTGGCCACTACGCGGTCGGGCTCTGGGATGCTGGTGCGCACGGACGGAGCCGTTCCCGCGGCGGCGGTTTTCGATGCCATTCGACATGCCAGTGCGCAGATGAGTAGCCAGCAGGTCATCTACGGCGCGCAGACCATGGATGAGATCATCTCCGACTCACTTACCGAGCGGCGATTTTCGATGATTCTGCTGGGTACGTTCGCCGCCTTGGCGCTGGTATTGTCCAGTGTTGGCATTTACGGCGTGATTTCCTACCTCGTTGCCCGGCGTACCCAGGAGATCGGGGTTCGTATGGCGCTCGGCGCTAATCGGACAGACGTGCTGCGTCTTGTTCTGCGGGATGGAATGAGGCTGGCATTAGTCGGCGTAGGCATTGGTCTTGTGGGTGCTTTTGCGCTGACGCGGCTGATGGCAAAGATGCTTTATGGTGTCAGTGCGACCGATCCCATTACCTTCCTTGGCGTGTCTCTACTGTTCCTAATAATCGCGATGGCCGCGTGTTATGCCCCGGCGCGGCGGGCGATGCAAGCGGATCCTGTGATCGCGCTCCGCTTCGAATGATGCCGGCTGTCGATTCTCAGCGATTTCACCCGGGTGGAATAGAGTCGCGACAACAACCAGGGGTGCGGTTGGCTTCCTCCCGGTGCGGCACACCCGTTCCACAAGTGCTATTGTTGCGGCTGCTCTTCCTTGGATTTTTGCGTTGACATTGATTCCCTGCGCGAGTCCATGTATGTCGGGTCGTGAGCGAGCGGCGAGCCAGAGAATGGTCGAAACCTGGCACGCGCCGTTACAGCGATCACGGCGTGAACCTTTGGGCACTTTGGTGCGTATTACACAGAGGCCACAGCAATTCATAACCGCGGGAAACACAAACCGGAGCAAATGCCGGTTTCAGGAGACAAGGAAATGTTTGTTGCCAGATTGGTTGACTGCGCGCTCCGAAAGACGGTCGCGCTGGGAATGGTCGGTCTGCTTGTAACAGCGAGTTATGCGCAACATGCAACTCCACAAAGCGCCCAGGCGGGCATGCCACCGCTGACGCCGCTGACGCAGGCCCCGGCGCCGCAGCATAATGCTCATTTGTATTCTGACCAGGACTACTCGAAGCCAAAATCTCCATTCCCCGGTGTCCTTGCGCCGTACACGTCGCGCGACGTGCCGGCGCCGAACCTGAGCAACTCTGCGCGGACCGATCAGCTGTTTCGCGACGGCAAAATGTACTTGTCCATCAACGATGCGGTAGCCATGGCGCTGGAAAATAACCTCGACATCGTGCTGCAGCGTTACAACCTCTCCATTGCGGATACCGATCTGCTGCGCACAAAATCGGGCGCAGTTGCCCTGGGGGTGAACGCCAACATCGTGCAGGGCACCCCGGGAGGCGCAACTGGCTTAACCTCGGTGGGAGGAACCGGCACGTCCGCCACCGGGGCAACGGGCACGGGCGCGGGTGGCACGCAGCTGGGCACGGGCGGGGCCGGGGCTGGCGCTCTCGGCATCGTGACCTCCACCCTCGGGGCTGGTCCTCTGCTCGACAGCTTCGACCCGACCCTGACGGGGAATATTCAGGGCGAGCGCGCCACCACGCCGCAATCCAACATCATCTTCACCGGAACCCCCACCCTGGTGCAAAACACCAACCTCTACGATTTCGGTTACACGCAGGGGTTTTCGACGGGCACCTTGATGACGGTAGGATTCAACAACAACCGCATTACCACCAACTCGCTCTTCAGTTTGGTTTCGCCGGCCTTGAACCCCAGCTTCCGTTTTCAATTGCGGCAGCATCTGCTGCAAGGCTTCGGGTTCGATCCGAACCTGCGCTACATCCGCATCGCCCGCAACAATCGCGAGATCGAGGACGTGGTGTTTCGCCAGCAGATTATCCAAACCGTTTCCCAGGTGGAAAATATTTACTGGGACCTGGTGACCGCCTATGAGGCGGTGAAGGTGAACGAGCGCGCGCTGCAACTGGCGGAGAAGACGCTCTCCGACGATCAGGAGCAGATCAGGATTGGCACCTTGGCTCCCATTACCTTGCTCCAGGCCCAGAGCGGGGTTGCCACGGCGAAACAAAACCTGATCGGCGCGCAATCCAATCTTCAGCTCGAGCAACTGCTAATGAAGAACGCCATTACCAAGAACATGGGAGATCCCATGTTGGCGGTGGCGCCGGTCATTCCCACCGACACCCTGCGATTCAACGAGCAGTACGAGGTCCGTCCTGTGGAAGACCTGATTCAGGAAGCTTTGCAGGCGCGCCCCGAAGTCGCGGTGGCGCGCATCAACCTGACCAATCTGGAGATCTCGCGTAAGTCGCTCAAGAACGCGCTGCGGCCGACGCTGGACCTGTATGCGTTCTACGGTTCCTCGAGTTTGGCGGGCGACCAGAATCCGGCGTTTCCAGACTGTAGTTCGGGTGGAGTTCCAGGAGAAAATTGCCTGCCTCCCGGGACCATTCCCAGGAGCGGCTACCCCAACGCTTTTCACGATCTCTTTAACAGTTCAGCACCCGACAAAGGGGTCGGAGTGAACCTCAGCATTCCTCTGCGCAACCGGGCCGCACAATCCGAACAGGTGCGGTCACAACTGGAATACCGTCAGTCGCAGGTTGCCCTGCAGCAAACGGAAAATCAGATATCGTTGCAGGTGCGCAATGCGCAATTTACCATGCAGCAGAACTATGCGGCGCTCCAGGCGGCGATAGCAGCCCGCGACTATGCCAAGGAGAGCCTGGCGGCCGAGCAGAAGAAGTTCGGCTATGGGGCTTCCACCCCTACTCTGGTATTGCAGGCGTCCAGCAACCTGACCCAGTCCGAATCCAACGTTCTCAATGCTGCCGCCAATTACGAGAAGTCGAAAGTGCAGCTGGATCTGTACACGGCGGAAACCCTCTCCAAGCTGGGTATTGATCTGTCGGATGCCGAAGCCGGCCAGGTCAAGCATGCGCCGACGGTGAAAGGCGTTGTGCCGGCCAATGTGCAAGAGTTGACCTCGCCGACGCCGCCCTACGCGCCGCCGCCGAGCGCGCCGCCACAGGGAGCGACGCCACCTCCACCCGGACCGGGCGACGCCGCCCCGCATCGTTAACCTCCGCGGCGGCCGCATAAAAACGAAAGCCGGAGCTGGTTGGCTCCAATTTTTCAAGGTGAACTGCAAGGAGGATTAACGGTTCAGTTTGCGGCGAATCACGCCGAATGCCCCAACTAACCCAGTGCCGAGCAGCAGCAGGGAGCTGGGCTCCGGCGTAGTGCCTCCGCCTGGGGTGCCTTGGACATCGAAGGCGCCAAGCGGGTTCCCGGTGCCATTCGAATTCCAGACGCAACCGTCCCCGCTGCCGTCCTGGCATCCGCCAGTGGCATATAGATCCAGACCGTTTACGCCCTGGCTGTTCCAGTTCCACGCTTCCCAAGTGGTACTACCGTTGGTCATAGCGCCGAGGAGCATGAAATACGACTGACCGCCGGTCAGAGTGACTCCGCTAACGCCGGTGACGGTAACCAGGCCGCAGCAGCCTCCGAAGGCTTGGCTGCTAGCCAGGTTGCCCCAATACGCGCCAGCCACCTCGGTTCCTGGGAGGCCGGCGTTGTCTGTCCAAATGCTGGCGAAGAACGAGTTGGTACCCTCCACGTATCCTACGCCGAGGTCAAACGACGTGACGTTGAAGTTGCCACTGCCACCAATGGTAAACAGGTTGGCAGCGGTAAAGGGAATGCCAACGGATCCGGACCCGGAGATCGTCCATCCGGTACCGCCTTGATAGACGTTGCCGGGAGGTCCGAGATCGCTGAAGAGTGTATCCGCCATCGCTGGAAGATTGCTCACGCAGAGCGCGAGAGTCAACAAGCATAGCGTCCATCCAAGTTTTTTGTCCAAGTTTGTTCCTCCGTTCAGGATCATGACTCGCGAGATTGAAGCTCTAACTCAAACACTTACGGTGTTTACGGGATCCCGTGGAGCCTAAAGCAGGAGAAGACGCAGCCACCCCTGCTGCAAAGGCGGGTCTGTTCAAGGCGTTAGCCGGATGAACAAACCAAGCCGCTGAACGTATTGCAATTTTGCTTCCGTTGCAAGCTATTGAGGAGATGAGAGATCGGCCAGCAACAGTGCAAGACGTCGCAACTAGGAGTGCCAGATTATTTCCCAGTTTGGGGGCAGCCGCATTACCTGGACTGACGTTGGGGGCCGGTGGCTCCTCCTGATTTGTCGCTGCTCTCGCAGTTCGATAAACTCGCTTGTCTTGGCAATTTCCTGAATGCGAAAGCTGGCAGGATGCGGAGGCAAGTTGACTGGTGAACGGCACGGCCTGACCCGCCGTGAGATGCTCTCGCTCCTGGCGAAGGGTGCGCTGACCTATCCTTTGTCCACATCCGCCCTACGTGCCCTGGCGCGCAGGATGCAGTCCGCGTCGCAAGCCGTGCCCGCGGTTTGGCGGCTTACCAGCGAAGAGTTGCTGGAGGAGATTGTCAGCCGCGGTTTTCTGTTTTTCTGGAATGAGGCAAGACGGCATACCGGATTGGTGCGGGACAGGGCGTTGGCTGACGGCGGCCCAGACAAGCGGCGCATTGCCAGCATTGCCGCCACTGGATTTGGCCTGAGCGCCTTGTGCATCGGCCATCAGCGACAATATCTTCCGCGGCGTCAAATCCACAACCGCGTGGTCACGACCCTGAACTTTCTGCTCAACCACGTGGAGCACGCCAACGGCGTTTTCTATCACTTCATTGACTGGGAAACGGGCAGACGGGTCCGCATGTCCGAGGTCTCTCCCATCGACACCGCAGTTCTGCTGTGCGGCGTCCTGACGGCGCGCGCCTATTTCCGCGATCCCGTCATCTCGCGCCTGGCCACCAACATTTACGCCCGGGTGAACTGGCACTGGATGCTGAACGGCGGAAAGACCTTCGCCCTGGGCTGGACGCCGGAGTACAAGTTCATCGGGGCGCGCTGGGACACGTATTGCGAACTCATGATGATGTACCTGCTGGCCATCGCAGCGCCCATTTATAACATCGGTTCCTCGGCCTGGGACGCGTTCACGCGGCCAACCCAGCAGTTCGAAGGCTACAGCTACATTAGCGGGCCCGATCCGCTGTTCGTGCACCAGTACTCGCACGCCTGGTTCGATTTCCGCAACCAGCGCGATGCCTACGCCAATTACTTTCAAAACTCGGCCACGGCGACTTACGTCCACAAGCTGTTCTGCCTGGGACTGCGCTGGCGCTATCCCGATTATGACCAGAATAGCTGGGGCATTACCGCGTCGGATTCGCGGCTCGGTTACCAGATTTGGGGCGGGCCGCCCGAGATTGGGTATCCTGATGGCACTCTCGTACCCTGCTGCGCTGGCGGTTCGATTCCGTTTCTGCCCCAGGAAACCATCGCCTGCCTTACCAATCTTTACAATCAACACGGCCTGGCAGCGTGGAAGCGCTACGGCTTTGTTGACGCCTTCAACCCTCTCACCGGGTGGACCGATTTTGACGTAGTGGGCATCAACCTGGGCATCACCATGCTGATGGCGGAAAACTACCGCACGGGGTTCATCTGGGAGAATTTTATGAAGACCCACGAAGCCCGGCGGGCGATGAAGTTGGTGGGGTTCCGTCCGTCAGCCCCAGCCGCGACGGGGGATGGTGGGAGCCCCCGCATTCATAAGGGGGAAGGAGCGCTTTAGCGCTCCTTCCCCTAGCCCAGTACAACACCTGGCGCAGGCATAGGCCTTCTAATTCTGTGCCTTGCCGATGCTGAAGGTCGACAAGACCGGATTCGTGTCGGTCGAGAGAATGACCACCTTCGTCGGCGAAACCACAAACAGGATGCCCTGCAGGGTGCCGCCCGGGTTCGAATCGACGAGCGCCCGGCCGGTAACGTCCACCTGGTAAGTGACCGCAAACTGATTACTCTGCGGACCACCGGGGCCGCTGCTGTCTTGCGAAATATTGATGTTGCCATTCCCGTCGGCAAACAGCCAGTCAACCTGATTGGTCACCGTTGGCAGGGCTGGCGTGACCGAGCCTCCCACATAACCGCCGAGGACCGGAGTATTGCCGAGAGGCACACCCGTTATCCCGGTCTGTTGCGGCGCCAGCAGTCCCGACGTGACATTGCTATCGGTGCCAAGCAGGAACGCCTGGTTGGTGTTTACCAGGTATAGGACGGGCGGAGTACCGCCGAAGCCGTTCAAGACTACTCGTCCATTCACCGGGTTAACTCTGTATTGACCGCCAGCAATCTGCTGCTGGGCCAGGGTTCCACCTGTGTTTTGGTCAAACAATAGGGTGGCGTTACCGAAACCGTTTCCGTCGGCAGTGCCATCGCCGGTGAACAAGCCGGCAACGCCAATCGCTTCCGGACTACCGCCATTGGGATTAACCCCGTTGGTTTCGACCACACTTGCCCCTCGCAAGGCGAGGTTGGTGAAGATCGTGCCCGCTGAACTCCCCTTGAATACCGAAGCCAGCGTCAGAGGAGAAGTGCCCGATACCTGATCGATGCTGACCTGAATCAACTCATGGGACGACACCTGGTAGTAGCTGAAGTTTTGGGCTTGGCCGCTGTTAATGCTTAGGCTGGCCGTGCCCCGCCCGGTGCTGGGATCAGGTGCAGCGTACGAGCCGCCCAGGATAGCGGCTGCATTCACGGTGCCCCCGTCATTGGTGTCGATTGTACCCTTCGTCAAAGTTCCCGAGGCATTCATCTGGAAAGCTCCGGCGCTGGCAAACCGATTGCCTCCCACGTCAACCCCACTTGCGCCGAAAGCAAAACTGCTGGCAGCCAGCGGAACAATCGTTTGCGGCTTAATTGCACCGGAAGCGTACTCCTGCGGATTAGAAGGATCCCTCTGAATGAGCATGCCCGAGCCGGTGCTGTCCACCGCTACCGCCAAAACCAGGGCCGGCCCGGTGCTGTTGAAGGTCATCGTACCCACGCCATCGGCACCGATCGAGTAGGTCCCGGTGAAAGGCAGGCTAATCACCGGAGGGGCCCCCGGCTGTATTGGAGTCGAGCAAGCCATTGCTGATCAACCCGGTCCCGTCAGCCGTGAATCGGCCGGCCGCAAAGACTGGCGTTCCGTTGTTGTAGCCGCTGAACGAGAAAGCGTAATCGCCGGTCAGGACCGCATTGGTCAGGGCGGGATTGATGGCGAAGGGAAGAAGTCTCGAGATGGCAGTGGCCGGTGGGATAGCCGAATCCTCTACCCTCACTTGAAGAGCAGAGCTCCCACTCGTAGTCGGCGTTCCCGTGATCACGCCCGTCCTGGAATTCAGTGTCAACCCACTGGGCAGGCTGGCGAGGGTCGTCCAAGAGTAAGGTGGAGTCCCCCCGGTCGCTCCCGCGGACGCTGGCTTACATCGGAGTCCGTTTCCAGGATGCGCGAGTCAGGCCGAAAAAGTTAGGGTGCCCGGACTCGGTAAACTGATTGCTCTACGCAGAGCGCAGAACGCCCGTTACAGCTTCGCCAAGGGCTTCGAAGGTTGTACCAGGGTAGCCAAAATGCGTCAAGAGCGCGGATATGTCGGCGCCCACGGAGCTCCGGCCAGTCACATGGTCATGGCTTACTGATGGGTACTCTGCACAACTGTCAATCTGGAATTCGGATCGGCTGCGCCGCTGGGAGTCGCGATATTGATCGACGCCCACTTATTGTTCGTCCGGTCTATAGCGCCTCCCCCGGTCGGGTTAGGCACCTCATTGATCATGTAAACGATCGCCGTGGGAACGGGACTTCCAACCGCCGTCAGGATGAGTTTGCCTGTGGTATTCATGCCTGTACCACCGGGATCATCCCCCAGTGCATAGGTTGACGACAACATCTGGTCGATCAACTGCCCAGCGGGCCCACTGACGTCGTAGGTCACCACCATGGTGCCACCGGGCGCGGGGATGGTGGTGGAATCAGTCTCGTTGGTCACGCTGGTTGACACGGGTTGGATCGTACCTCCCGCGTAGCTTTGCAAGAAAGATGGGAGGCTGAAAGGTGCGCCTGCTTGTGCCTCAAACGATCCCTGCGTGACCGAGCTGTCGGTCCCAATGAAAAACCCCCGGTTCGCGTTCACCAGGTAGAAAACCGGCTGGAAGGTACCGAGGCCGGCAACGGTAGTGCGTCCGTTCGTCGAACCTGAGGGTACGTTGTAAGTCCCCCCGGTAAAGGTGTTTACGGTGTGCATCCCAGCGTTGTTCTCGTCCGTCTGAAACAGGGTGATGTGGCCCGCGCCATCGAACTGACTGACGCCGAGCTGTACGTCGGGTCCGGTAGAAGAGACCCCGTTGAGTTCCATCACGGTAGAAGAATTCAAACTACGATCGCTAAAGCTACCGTTGACGGATCCTTGCAATTGCTTGAGCACGGAGACCAAACTCAACGAAGCGCCACCCGAGACCGGATCGGTCTGAACCTCGCTCAATTCGCTCTTCGGATTCACAACATAGAAAGCGTAGTGCCGGGCGTTTGCACCGACGTTTAGGGTGGCCGTGCCACGGCCCGTGGTAGCGAAATTGGCATCCAATGCCCAGGAGCCTGTGAAAGCTGTTTGGCTATGCACTGTTCCGTTGTCGTTCGTGTCTTCCACTCCCCTCGTCAGGTTTCCGCTACTATCCGCCTCGAAAGCGCCCGCGCCCGCAGAACGATTGCCTGTGGGATCGACGCCAAAGAACCCCATGGCATAATTACCGGACAGCGACGTCAATCCCGTCAAGCTGGCAAGGCTCTGTGCCTTGATGACGCCGGAACCGTAAATTTGCGGATGGGTGGAATCGGCCAGGATGAATTTTGTATCCCCGGTCAGTGACGCTGCGAAGTCGTAGGTGTAGGTAACGCCCAAGGCCGGAATGGTGAAGGTCAAGGTACCCAGACCGCTCGAGCCAATACTATACGTTCCAGTGAATGGCGATTTTGTGATGACCCCAGGCGCACCCAGACCGTTCTGGTCGAGAACGCCTCTAAGGTTTCCAGCTCCATCGCCGGTGAAGCTGCCAGCGGTGTAGAACGGTTGCCCGTTGTTAAAGCCGTTGAATGAGAAGGCAAAGGTTCCCTGTAGTTTCCCCGTGATCGTAATGCTGAGGTTGGCGCTGGCCGTATTGGAGTCGGCGTCGGTCACTTGGACTGTGATTGGATAGCTGCCTGTGGTTGTGGGCGTTCCCGAGATCATGCCGGTGGAGGGAGTCAGAGATAATCCAGGCGGCAAGGTACCGGAGGTGATGCTCCAGGTGTAGGGTGTTTGGCCGCCCGTGGCCATCAGTTGAGAGTCGTAGAAGATGGCCACATTGCCAGCAGGCAACGATGTGGTGGTAATGGTGAGAGACCCTTCGATGTAGACACTCAACGGACCAGAGGTTCCGGTGGCGGGGGGGGGCTCCGCATCAGCTACTTGAATGCTGAACGTCGAGGTCCCCAGGGTAGTAGGTGTACCGGAAATCGTGGCCGTGCTATCGGCATTCGTGGTGAGCGTGAGTCCAGCCGGCAGGGAACCGCTGCTGACGCTCCACGTGTAAGGCAGTACTCCGCCGGTCGCAGTCAGGGTGGCGAGGTAGGGGGTGCCCACCGTGCCTCCCGGCAGCGTGGGGGGCGTGATCGATACCGCACCTCGAATGTTAATGCTAAGGGTCTTGCTCCCGGTGAGAGACTTGGCATCCGTTACCTGCACGGTGAAGGTGGCATTGACAATCGTAGTCGGGGTGCCGGTGATCGCCCCGGTGCCGCTGTCTAAGCTCAATCCGGCGGGCAAACTTCCGGAAGTAATGCTCCAGGTGAAGGGTGACGTTCCGGTTCCATTGGTCACATGCACAGCCGCGCTGTACGGGACATTGACCGCGCCATTCGGCAAACTCGATTCGAAGATCGCCGGAGGAACTGGTGGGGCGGGTTTGGAACCGCCGCCGCACGCCGCCAGGAACACGCAAAGAATAAGTGCCAACCCTAGTGTTGCAAATGCCCTACATGACCTCATCGGATCTCCTCATGGACCTGGTAATGCGTGCTCCGGCCAACTCCCATCACAGCAGCCGACTGGCATTCTACACGTTGGACCGGGAAAAGCTGGAAGTGTGCGAGACCTGCTTTGTACACCACTCTTCGACCAACGCGGATGCAGCCCCGCGGCGGCGGGCGACGCTTCCATGAAAAGAGTTGTGGCCCATGGTAACTCGGAAGGCCGGAATAGGCGAGTGGAAAGTTGGGGGAGCGCTTTAGTGTTTGTCATCCCGACCGGCCCGTCGCGGCGGGGGAGCGGAGGGCTCTGCGCTTGATGTTCTCAAGCCGGAGCGGCTTGCCCCAGTCTGCCGACAAGTGCCGCCAAGCCGGGTGGATGGACCGGATGAGCTGAATCGTTTCTCTCTCTCCCTGCGGCAGCCGAGGACCCTACTACGCAATCGCCGGGTCGATCTTCTCGTTATCCACGCCGAGTTCCGCAAACGCCTTTTGGGCGCGCTGCACATCGAAGTTTCCGTCGCGCGCCAGCCGCGACAGGGCCGCCGCGACAATCGACTCGGCATTCACTTCGAAGTGCCGCCGCAAGTGCTCGCGGTTATCGCTGCGTCCGAAGCCATCCGTGCCCAGCGTGACCAGCCGCCGCCCCAGCCACGGTGATAGCTGGTCGGCGACAACCTTCATGAAGTCGGTGGCGGCGACGATCGGCCCTTCCGCTCCCTCGAGGACGGTCAGAATATGCGGCCGTTTCTCCGGCTCGGCGGGATGCAGCCGGTTCCAGCGCTCGATGGCCAGGGCGTCATGCCGCAGTTCGTTGTAGCTGGTTACGCTCCAGACGTCGGCCTGCACACCATACTTTTCCGCCAGAAGATTTTGTGCGCGCAGGGCCTCATTCAAGATGGACCCGCTGCCAAACAATTGCATCGCCGCTTTACCGCCGGCCGCCGATTTGTATTTGTAGATACCGCGCAGAATCCCTTCCTCGCAGCCCGGCGGCATTTCCGGCATGGGATAATCTTCGTTGTACAGGGTGATGTAGTAAAAGCGGTCCTCCAACTCCTGATACATGCGGCGTATGCCGTCCTGAATGATCACGGCGATCTCGTACACGTAAGCGGGGTCGTAGCTGTGGCAGGTGGGGACGGTACTGGAGAGCACCAGGCTGTGGCCGTCCTGATGTTGCAATCCTTCACCGGCCAGCGTGGTCCTTCCCGCCGTGCCGCCCATCATGAATCCCTTGCCGCGAGAATCGGCAAATGCCCAGACCAGGTCGCCGATGCGCTGGAACCCGAACATCGAGTAATAGGTGAAGAACGGAATGGTCGGCACTTTGTAGTTCGCGTAGGCGGTTCCGGCGGCGGTGAACGAAGCCATGGAGCCGGCCTCGGTGATGCCCTCTTCCAGGATCTGCCCGTCCTTATTTTCCCGGTAATAGAGCAGCATGTCCTGATCGTGCGGCTTATAAAGCTGTCCCTGACTGGCGTAGATACCCACCTGCCGAATGATGGATTCCATGCCGAAGGTGCGCCCCTCGTCGGGAATGATGGGGACAATCAGCTTGCCGATTTCCTTATCTTTCATGAGTTGCCGCAACATGCTGACGAAGCCCATGGTGGTGGAGACGGCGCGGCCCTTGGATCCCGCCAGCGCGTCGGCGAATTCCGTGAGCGCCGGGGGCTGGAAGCTCGGTGGAGGGACCTCCCGGGTTAGCACGAATCCACCCAGTTCCTCGCGGCGCTTACGCGCGTAAACGATCTCCGGACTGTCGTCGGGCGGACGATACAAGCGTCCTTCCCTTGCCGCCTCCTCAGGAATCGGAATGTCAAAGCGCGAGCGGAATGCGGTCAGCGCCTGGTCGGCAAGCTTCTTCTCTTGATGGGTGGCGTTGCGCGCCTCGGCTGATCCCAGGCCATAGCCCTTCACGGTGTGCGCCAGAATCACGGTGGGCGAGCCCTCGTGTTCAACCGCGCGCTTGTAAGCGTTGTAAACCTTCTGCGGATCGTGGCCGCCGCGGGTGAGCCGGTGCAACTCCTCGTCACTCATGTCCGAGACCATCTCCAGCAGCTCGG
The DNA here is from genome assembly GCA_963737435.1 of uncultured Acidobacteriaceae bacterium. Lineage (GTDB taxonomy): Bacteria > Acidobacteriota > Terriglobia > Terriglobales > Acidobacteriaceae > Bog-257. Next base: position 479,964 of record CAVTSI010000007.1, read on the forward strand.
GATATTTGCCGAAGAATTGGCGCCGAATGTATTCGCCGCCCTTCACCTTGTAGGCCTGGTACTCACCATCCACCACCTCGCCCAGGCGCTTTACCAGCAGCCCGGACTGGTCGCGCGCGAACAGGCGGTCCCAATCGCAGCCCCATACCACCTTGATGACGTTCCAGCCGGCGCCGCGGAAGGCCGCTTCCAACTCCTGGATGATTTTGCCGTTGCCCCGCACCGGCCCATCCAGACGTTGCAGGTTGCAGTTGATGACGAAGATCAAGTTGTCGAGCTTTTCACGCGAAGCCAAAGTCAGCGAGCCCATCGACTCCGGCTCATCGGTCTCGCCATCGCCGACGAACGCCCATACCTTGCGCGGGGTCTTGGGGATGAGGCTGCGATGTTCCAGATAACGCATAAAGCGCGCCTGGTAAATAGAGTTCAGCGGCCCCAGCCCCATCGAAACCGTAGGGAACCTCCAGAAGTCAGGCATCAGCCAGGGATGCGGGTATGACGACAGCGCCGGAAGTCCACGCAACTCATGGCGGAAATTCTGCACCTGCTCCTCGCTGATTCGTCCCAGCAGGTAGGCGCGCGCGTACACTCCCGGCGAAGCATGACCCTGGAAATAAAGAAAGTCGCCCGGTTGATCTCCGTAGTTGGCGTGAAAGAAGTGATTGAATCCAACCTCCAGCAATGTCGCCAAGGAAGAGTAGGTCGAGATATGGCCACCGATCCCCGGGTCCTTCTTGTTTTGCCGATGCACCATCGCCATCGCGTTCCAGCGAGTCAAGCTCTTCAGGCGGCGTTCCAACAGGCGATCGCCGGGATAGGGGACTTCCTCGCTCACCGGAATGGTGTTGACGTAGGGTGTGTTTAACTGCACCGGAATCTCGACTCCCGACTCGCTTGCCCGCTCGATCAGCGCTTCCAGAAGTTCGCACCCACGGGTTGTGCCTTCGTTCTCGACCACCTGATCGAAAGCTTGCAACCATTCCGCGACTTCCTCTTCCGTATCCGCTTCCGGCTGCGACGGAAACTCCAGTATTCGATTGTTGACTTCCTGCGTTGCCACGTTGACCTCTGCGATCTGCGAGCTGATGGCCGCGCCTCCGGGGCAAAGGCATTCAGCTTCGATGTTTGCGAAGACTCAATCTCCGGCTATTTTTCTCCGACTATTTTAAAGATGCGCACCAAGACGAATCGCTTCATCTTTCAGGACCTTGACGCTGGCTGAGTTCTGAGTGCGTGAACCAACCGCGTGGGTTCCGGGGGCGCTGGCTGGCTGCGTTGCAGGCCTGATCGGCCTCTGGTTCAAGCTGCGGAGTGCGGCGGCAAACGCCGTCAGAAGCGCTTTCCCTGTTCGTTGCCACCCCAATGAACAATGGCCAATTTTAGCAGACCGAGGATGTCGGTTGCGGGCTGCGATTCTTGCTTCAGCGTTGGCAAGGGAACGATACCTGTGCAGGCGGAAGCACCGGCGCGCACAGAGTCCCTCGACGTTTACTCACAGCCACAACGACAAACGCGCAACGGGAGCGCTGCGCGTTGGTTGATTCATATTTGCTTGGACTCAAGCCTATTCCCGTCCCCGGCGATTTATTCGTGGGAACGAATCACCGGGCAATTTTGCCGGGGTGAGACAGAGTTCAGCACGAAGGACTCAGTACACCTTGTTCATCTGCTGCCACACGGCCATGCCGGCGATGAACAAGATCAACAGACCCGACACCGCGCCCAGGATGCGCACGTACGGGGTCACCCTCCTCATCCGAAGCTGCAGTTGCTCCTGTTCGGCGCGCATAGTGGCGCTGGCCTCGTCCAAGAAGAGTTGATCGTCCTCGTGCAGGGTCAGGGTGCTACGGTAGATGAGGAGCAGGACCAGTATCCCCGTCAGAACCCCCCATGCGATCAGCAACATCATTATCATTGACATCGGCCACCTCGGCTCACAATGAACCGGTCCCGCGTCCCAGGCGGTCGTGCCGCCCAGCCGGACGGGGGCCCTCACTTGTGTACATTATATCTCCGGCTGGGAACGGGCAAGCGCAATTATTTGCGTTCAGCAACCGGGCTAAGGGGGCTGCCCCCGCCGCCCTCCCGTCAAGTGGCGCGCCGGAGACGCTCCGGGCAAACGACGCTGCTAAGCACGGGGTTTAGTCATCGTTGTTTCCTGCGAAACATCGCAAGAAAATAGGCGTCAGCAGCGATTTAATGCGCGAAAGTGCCGTGCCTGGGCACCCTATCCGTGGTCTTGACTTTGTGAAGAATTGGTGACAATGTCACAAGCCTCGGAACCACTCTCCTTATTAGGGGTGCTGAGCGAAGCGCGGTACTTGGGCTGCTATCCCGACGGAGGCAGCCCTTTTTCATCTCAGGGTATTGTGCGGCGCACAGGAGACGGCTGGTATAACTCCTGCGACGGAGGGCAGGTCCGCTGCATCCAAAAATAGAGGCATCTTTGCGGCAGCGCTTGGCTGGCAGACAGCGGGCCACAGATCTGCAAGAGTTTGCTATAATCCCGCTAGTTTCAGAGGAGAAACCATGGCTACCACAACCACCACACCGAACACCACCCGTACCCACTGTGCCAACCCAGCCACTCAATCTCACCCCGACGGCGATCGCCAAGGTGAAAGAGATCATGGCGCAACAGAACCCAGTTCCGGCGGGGCTGCGCGTGGGAGTGGTCGGCGGCGGATGCTCCGGCTTCTCGTACTCGATGTCCTTCGAGAACGGCGCCGGCATGATGGACAAGACCTTCGACTTCGAAGGCCTGAAGGTTTACGTGGACGCGACCTCCCTGATGTATCTGAAGGGCGTCAACGTCGATTACATCGAGACCCTGGAAGGCGCCGGCTTCAAGTTCGACAATCCCAACGTGAAAAGCACCTGCGGCTGCGGATCTTCCTTTAGCGTCTAAGGTCGGTGTCGAATCGCGAATTGCGCAAATTTCAAGGGCCCTGTCCTAAGCGACAGGGCTTTGCTTTTGCGCGATCGTTTCTATCCCGCCCGCGATCGGTCATTTGCGTTTCGCGCGCCCGAGCAATGCCTAACCGCAACCCTGGCAGCCCACTGGGGTTCCAGATTGCGGGCAGCCACGCTCTATACCTCGACGGGCGCGTCCCTATACAATGTATTTTCCTGTTTGGCATTCGGTCAGAAGTGGCAGTTCACGTTCAGGAGTGTGGATGAAGGTTTTCCGCAGAACCATTTTTTTGTTGCTGGCTGCATTCCTACTGTTGTTATGGCTGGGCTGTGGCGATCAATACCGTCCGGTCGCCAATCCTATTGTCGGTCCCGGCGGCCAGCCGCAGAGCGCGCACTTCGCCTACGTAGTGAACTACAACCCCAACGGCAGCGGCTCAACCACTACCATCGATGTTTCCGGGGACTCCGTCAGTTGGCTGCAGCCCTTGGGCGTCGGTTCCATCTATGAGGCGTTGCCGCCCTCTTCGAGCGCTCTCTTCATCGCCAATAGCGGCAGTGACACGGTGAGTGATTTCCCGGCTTACATCAGCGGTGCGGTTACGACCGTGGGGCTGCTGTCGGGATCGCATCCCATCTTCCTGACGTCAACTAAAAATAGCAACATGTACGTACTCAATTCGGGCTTCAATTCGGCCTGCCTGACCACCGGATCGGTCAGCAACATCGTGACGGCCACGGGATCGGTGGGGAATACCGCGTGCGTGGGACTGAATCCGGTTAATATGGTCCAGGCGGCCAGCGGCGGGCAAATCTTCGTCCTGAACCAGGGTGACAACATGGGCCAGGGTTCGGTCTCGGTCTTGAATCCGGTGACCCTGGAATTGGTGAAGACCTTAAACCCGGGGGACGGGCTGGGGCTGAATCCCGTTTACGCGACGTCCAGTGTCGATGGCAGTTACATCTTCGTCGTGACCCAGGGCGACGGAGTCCATCCCGGTGCGCTCGACATCCTTACGCAGGGCAGCTCCCCGGTTGTGGCCGCATCGGTCCCGCTGGGCGTGAGGACCGACGTATTCCTATCTCGACCCGCATCTCAACCGGCTGTACGTCACCAACGCGGGCGACAACACCGTCAGCGTCTTCGATGCCTCGAATGTCAATGTTGCCAACACGCCGCCCATCCCGTCACTGTCTGCGCCGGTGGCCGTGGGTACGACGCCCTCGGGAATTGCCGCGCTGCAGGACGGGACACGCTTCTACGTGGCTAATTCCGGCTCCAATGATGTGTCGGTCGTTAGCGCCACCAGCTTTGCGGTGCTGAAGACCGTTGCCGTGGGAGTTGGTCCCACCTTCGTCGCTGCCGATCCCGGATCGACCAAGGTTTACGTGACCAACCCGCGCGGCTTCTCCACCAGCATCATCCAGACCGTGAACGACACCGTGTCAGCGACCATAGCCGCGCCTCCGCAAGTCCCTGCTTGTACCGCTTCCTGCGCGCTGCAGCAGCCGACGATGGTAGTGACGCAATAAGGTCGTCACTAACTGGGTTTGCACAATATCGCGACGGGCCCTTGGAATTGTCATCACGAGCGAAGCGAGGGATCTGCTTTTGGCGCAGCGAGAAAGCAGATTCCTCGCGCCAAACCCCGGCGCTCGTAATGACAATTCCACAATTCTTGCCGACATCCGATGCTTTCACCATGTCACAATAGTGTGTGATTTCGCTACGTGAACATGAATTCCTTGGTGCGCAGATCGCGAATGGTATCGCGCAGCCGGGCGGCTTGCTCGAACTCGAAGCGCTTGGCCGCTTCGCGCATGTCACTCTCCAGCTTGGCGATGTAAGAGTCTAATTCTTCCTGGGAACGGAACTCCGGCAAGCCTTCCGCCTCATTGGTCAGATCGACATAATCTGCGTCGGCCACGGCCACCAGCGTCATGTCGAGCGGCCGCACGATGCTCTCCGGCGTGATGCCGTGCTCCTCGTTGTAGGCGCGTTGAATGGCGCGCCGGCGGTTGGTCTCGTCCAGCGCTTTCTGCATGGAATCGGTCATTCTGTCGGCATAAAGAATGGCGCGGCCGCTCAGGTGACGCGCGCAGCGGCCAACGGTCTGGATCAACGATCCCGCCGAACGCAGGAAGCCTTCCTTGTCGGCATCGAGAATCGCCACCAGCGAGACCTCTGGCAAATCGAGACCTTCGCGCAGCAGGTTGATGCCGATCAGCACATCGAACTCGCCCTTGCGCAGATCGCGCAGAATTTTGATGCGCTCCAGCGTCTCGATCTCCGAGTGCATGTAACGGCAACGAACGCCAACCTCGCTGTAGTACTCGGCCAGATCTTCAGCCATGCGCTTGGTCAGCGTGGTGACCAGCACCCGCTCATTCTTTTCCGCGCGCCGGCGAATCTCGTGCAGCAGGTCGTCAATCTGTCCCTTCACCGGACGCACTTCCACCTCAGGATCGATCAGTCCGGTCGGGCGAATGATCTGCTCCACCACCACGCCTGCCGACTTCGTCAGCTCGTAAGGGCCGGGCGTCGCGGAAACGTACACCGCCTGATTCACGCGGTGCTCGAATTCTTCAAACGTTAGCGGACGATTGTCGAGCGCGCTGGGCAGCCGGAATCCGTACTCGATCAGGTTCTGTTTGCGCGAGCGATCGCCGTGCCACATGCCGTGTACCTGCGGAATCGTCTGATGCGATTCGTCGATGAACAGCATGTAATCGCGAGGCACATAATCCAGCAGGGTCGGCGGCGGCTCGCCCGGCAAGCGCCCGGTGAAGTGGCGCGAATAATTCTCGATGCCGTGGCAGTAGCCCATTTCCTTGATCATCTCCAGATCGAAACGCGTGCGCTGATGGATGCGTTGCGCCTCGACCATCCGTCCCTGTTTCTCCAACTCCGCTTCCCACCACGCCAGCTCTTCCAGGATGGTTTGCACTGCCGCCTGCTTGCGCTCCGGCTTCATCACGTAGTGGGTCTTGGGATACACCGGCAGGCGCCCATATTTCTGCTTGACCGTTCCGAACAGGGGATCGATCTGCGCCAGCGATTCGACTTCGTCGCCCCACAACTCGATGCGATAGGCGTTGTCCTCGTAAGTTGGGAAAATTTCGATGATGTCGCCGCGCACCCGGAAGGTCCCGCGGCGGAAATCGCCTTCGGTGCGCTCGTAGAGAATTTCCACCAGTTTGCGGACAATGTCGTCGCGCTTGATCTTCTGTCCGTTTTCCAGGAACAGCAACATGCCGTAATAGGCTTCCGGCGATCCCAAACCGTAGATGCAGCTCACTGACGCGACAATGATGCAGTCGCGCCGCTCGAACAGCGACTTGGTGGCCGCCAGCCGCAGCTTGTCGAGCTCGTCATTGACGGTGGCTTCCTTCTCGATGTAAATGTCGCCCGCGGGAATGTAGGCTTCCGGCTGGTAATAGTCGTAATACGATACAAAGTACTCGACCGCATTGTGCGGGAAGAACGACTTGAACTCGTGGTAGAGCTGCGCCGCCAGGGTCTTGTTGTGCGCCATGATCAGCGCGGGCCGATTCAGCTCCGCGATGATCTTGGCCATGGTGAAGGTCTTGCCCGAGCCGGTCACTCCCAGCAGCACCTGGTGCTTTTCGCCGTCCAATATGCCGCGCGTCAACGACTCGATCGCCTTTCCCTGGTCGCCTTGCGGCTGGTACGAACTGACTAACCTGAATTCCATTCTTGTGCCTGGGTCCCAGCGGATTGCTTCTGTGGCTGCACAGAAGCCAATTTCGTCGAATGGGTATCTCTTGATTATACGATGGGATAGAAGCGGGCCGCGCGGCGTAATGGCGGAGCGGTCGCGATCCAGGCATCGGCATTTATGTCGGGGAGGAGCGCTTCCACCAGGCCTGGCTTGAGGGCCACACCTCCCAAAATCCAAACGGTTGCAGCCGGATTCGGTTGGAGGCTGTTGACATCGAGGACTTTCGCGATCCGAGCCTTGGAGCTCACCACGGCGATCATTGCCGACTGCGCATTGAAATCGGTGGTCGACAAGTGTCTCGATCCTCCAAAGTGCACTCAATGGGACCGCAAAGCCGAATGTGGCATCGGTGCGGGCGGACAGAGAAACTGGACTTGGGCCGGAACTCACGCCTACGGCGTACCCCTCTTCCGGGAGTACTGGACGGCGGAGGCCAACAGCGACTGCGACAAGGACCCGCTCTGCAAGACCGATCCGCTTCACCGCCCTGGTCGGATCACCATGATGGGACAAGACTCGGGCCAGCGCAGTACCCTGACCTCGAACGATACCTGGTATTACATTGACACCACCGTGCCCGGCAGCCAGCAGACCGGCGTCCCCGATCAGAACGGCAGGAGTGTCTTCCTCTCCGGGCACACCTACTACGTGTATCTCGTCTATGGAACACCTACTACCCACATGACCTACTGGATGTATCTGGGAAGTCGAGCGGATAAGAAGAAGGTCGAGGACGAGGTCGGACGCTATCGGGTAAATGTGGATAGCCAGATCTATGGGTTCAATCCGGTAACAATCGACACTGGCAAGAACCCTGAATTCTTAACCGATGTGAACTACGATCCGATGAGCGGCTGGTTGATGGTGACCATCGATTTGTCGAAGTACGGATGCGGTGGCGATGATCAAACCTGCGAGTTCCAGAATGACAAAAAGAACTTCTGCAAACCAGTCTCGTATTGCTCCTGGAACAGTGACACCAAGAGCTGCGGGTGGCGCTGCCGGGTCCGACTGCAAAGATAGTTCGGTTTGTGGCCTGGGGCACCCAGCCGCCCGATTGCCCCACCGGAGGCTGTTTTGGTTTCAGCTTTCAAATACAACCGCAGTTCGACCAGGGCAATAAACCGCGGCCGCCGATGTGGCAGAAGTTCCCAGACGACGATACCTGGAAGGTCGCTCTGTCGGGAGTCAAAGAAGACACCTCGGGACCTGAGTGCTACTACGGGAGGGCCAGCCTAAACAAAAACAGTAAGGTTTGCCCAGACTGGCCCGTTTCCGTGCATGGCTTCTGCGGTGTGCGCCGTGACTGGGAACAGGCCCTTTTCTTACATGACGAAGCGTATGCTTGCCCCCGGCATTCTGTAGCCGAGCTTTGTCAAATCCGCTTGGTGATTTATCCTGTTACTTCTGGCCAAAATTCATAAAGCAAGTGCTCGCGTTCCTGCAAGATACTCATATTCTGTTTCATAGAAGGGCCTCATGAAGATTCTGGTGATGGGTGCAGGCATGATGGGGTGGGCTGCGGCATTCGACATGGCTCGCAGCTCCCAAGTCGAGGCAGTCACGCTCGCCGATTCCAACTCACTGCGTTTGAACGACGCGGTCGCCCGGATCAACAAACTCACGGGCAATCACAAGGTAACGCCGATGCAGGTGGACGCCGCTGACACCGCGGCGGTGCGGCAGCTCATGCGCGGTCACGATGGCGTGCTCTCCGCGGTTCCGTACTTCTTCAACCTGGAACTGGCCAAGGCCGCGATTGAAGCCAGGTGCCACTTCGCCGATCTCGGCGGCAACAATACGGTGGTCAAGCAGGAATTTGCGCTGCACGACCAAGCGCAGGCCGCAGGCGTGGCGATTGCTCCCGATTGCGGTCTGTCGCCGGGCATGGCCTCCATCCTTGGAGGCGAACTGCTGCGCCGCATCGGCGGCAAGGCCGACGCGCTGAAGATTTACGTTGGCGGTCTGCCACAGACACCGCGCCCGCCGTTCAATTACCAGCTCGTCTTCTCTGTCGAAGGCCTGATCAACGAGTACAGCGAGCCTGCCAAGATCTTGCGCGACGGAAAGCTGGTCACGGTCGAGCCGCTGACCGAAGTCGAATCCTTCCGCATGAATGGCTTCCCTGAGCTGGAGGCGTTCCACACCTCGGGTGGCACATCTACTTTGCCCGAAACGTTCCAGGGCCGGGTAGGCGAGTGCTTCGAGAAGACGCTGCGCTATCCGGGACACGTTCGCATGTTGCGTTCGCTCTACGATCTGGGCTTGTTCTCCAGCGTGAAACGCGTGGTGAACGGGAGCCAGGTGGCGCCGCGCCAGATGATGTCGCGCTTGTTCGAGGAGAAATTTGCCAGCGCGGAGCCCGAGGTCACCCTGCTGCGCGTCGAAGCGCACCATGATACTGTTGTCGCCTCTTTCAGCATGGTGGATTACACCGACCCGGTGACCGGCATTACTTCGATGATGCGGACCACGGCATGGCCGGCATCGATTGTGCTGCAAATGCTGATTGGCGGCGAGATTTCCCAGCGCGGAGCTGTGCGCCAGGAGGTCGACATTCCGGCGCAGCTCTTCCTCAATGAGATGGCTTTGCGCGGCGTGGTGATTAGCTATCGTATCGAGTCCGTGCAGGAACTCCCCGAGGAAGTTCTGGCCGCGGCACAGGAGAACTGATTGAACTTCGCAAATCGCCTGCAACCCTTGGGACTGCTGGTTCTGCGGCTGGCGCTGGGCACAGTCATGATCGCGCACGGCTATCAGAAGGTTTTCGGGGGCATGCCTCAGTTCATGCAAATGCTGTCGCACATGGGAATCCCTGCGTGGATGGGATACCTCACGGCTGCGGCGGAGTTTGGCGGTGGCATCTTTTTGGTGGCTGGATTTCTGACGCGAATAGCGGCCATCGCCATTTTCCTCGACATGGCCGTCGCTATCTCGAAGGTGCATCTGCACCACGGGTTGTTCTCCAAAAACGGGGGCTATGAATTTCCCATGATGTGCGCGGCCGCCGCGTTTTCGTTGATCTGGAGCGGCGCCGGGCCAATCGCCATTGATTGGCTGTGGGGGACCAAGGGAGGGCGGTAAGAATGTTCGAGGGCTTTCGCTATCTCGGAGTTGTCATCACGAACGGCCGAACCGGGCCCCCAACGAGCGCCGGTTTTTGCGCTTGTTGGGGTAAAGTTTAGGCTGTGAGGGATCTGCTGTTTCCCGGCCGTGGTTACAAGCGCAGACAAAAGCAGATTACTCGCTTCGCTCGTAATGACAATTTCAGAAGCGTCCCGATTCACGCGGGGTTGGCCGATTCGCACTAACCACTATCCACTCACCACTAGCCACTAATTCAGTACCCCGCCAACTCCAGCATCGCCTGGTAAACATCCTCCGCCTGCGGCAGAATCTCATCCTCCAGAATTGGCTGATAGGCGACGAACGTGTCCTTGGCGGCCACGCGCTTTACCGGAGCATCGAGCTTGTCGAACAGTTCGTCGGCGATGCGGGCGGCGATTTCCGCGCCGTAGCCCCAGCTCAGCATGTCCTCGTGCGCGACCAGCACGCGGCTGGTCTTGGCCACGGATGTCGCAATCGTCTCCCAGTCGTAGGGGCTGAGGGTGCGCAGGTCAATCAATTCCACGCTGACGCCATGCTCGCGTTCGACGCGTTGCGCCGCTTGCAGCGCGCGCGGGACCACAGCGCCATACGTCACCACCGTCAGGTCATGTCCAGGACGAACGATCTTCGCCTTGCCGAACGGAACCATGTAGTCCGGCCCCGGATACGGGGCGCGGCCAAAGGTTTCGCGATACAGCCGTTTGTGCTCCAGGAACAGGACGGGATCGTCGCAACGAATGGCGGTGCGCAGCAGTCCGTTGGCGTCGAGCGCATTCGACGGGAAGACTACGCGCATGCCGGGCGTGTGGGTGAAAATGCTTTCCCCGCATTGCGAGTGATAGATGGACCCGCCGGTGAGATAGCCGCCGATGGCGACCCGCACCACCGCCGGCGACGAGAAGGCGTTGTTCGAGCGCCAGCGTATCAGTGGCAGTTCATTGCGAAGCTGCTGCATGGCGGGCCAGATGTAGTCGAAGAACTGGATCTCCACCACTGGCTTCAGACCACGGGTCGCCATGCCCACGGCGCGGCCCACGATGTTGGCCTCCGCCAGCGGCGAGTTGAAAACCCGGTCGCTGCCGAACTCGGTCTGTAGTCCGCCGGTCAGCTTGAAGACGCCGCCCTTGCCTTTTACCTGCTTGTCTTTGAGATATTCTTCGCGGCTGCAGTCGGCCACATCTTCGCCAAACATCACGATGCGCGGATCGCGCTTCATCTCGTCACGCAGGCAAGCGTTGATGAGATCGGCCATCGTCCTCTCAGGCGCCGCGAGCGCGCCCTTTTCGGCGGGCCGGGGATGGATCGCCTCGGTCTGAAACGCTGCCGAAGTGGGATCGAGATCGGGCGAGTACACGAACTGTTCGTACGAGTCGGGCGCGGGCAGAGCCGCGGCGACGGCCCGGTCCGCGGCGTCCTGGATCTCCGCGTCCGTGTCCTTCTCGAGATTGTCGATGCCCTGCTCGTCGAGAACGCCTTCGCGTATCAGGAAAAGCTGAAAGCGCGTGATCGGGTCGCGTTCCACTTCCTGCTTGCGCTCCGATTCCGGGCGGTAGAGTTTTTCGTCGTCCGACAACGAATGCGAGTAGGGACGGATTACGTGGCCGTGCACGAATGCCGGACCATGACCGGCGCGGATGTAATCGACCGCGGTCTTGAGCGCGGCATAGCTAACCAGCGGATCGGTACCGTCGAATTCCGCAAAGTGGAAGTTGGGAAAGCCCTCGACCAGCTTGCTGATATTGCCGCCAGCCGTGCCGACTTCCACCGGCACCGATATGGCGTACTCGTTGTCTTCGATCAGATATAACAGCGGAAGCTTGAGGTTCGATGCGGTGTTCAGCGACTCCCAGAACTCGCCTTCGCTGGTGGTGCCATCGCCGCCGGAAACGTAAACCACTTCGTCGCCGTGGAACTGCACGTCCTTGAACTGGCGATAATCGCCGCTGCCTTTTTCCGCAGCTTGCGGATAGCGGCCGAAATACCGTCCCGCTTCGGCGCAGCCTACAGCTTGCAAGAACTGCGTTCCCGTCGGCGAAGACTGGGTCACGATATTCAGCTTCTTGTGTCCCCAGTGCGAGGGCATCTGCCGCCCGCCGGAGTTTGGATCGTCGGCCGCGCCCACGGCTTCCAGCAACTGCTCGTAAGGCGTCATGCCCAGGGTCAGGCATACCGCGCGGTCGCGATAGTAGGGATAGAACCAGTCGTAGCCCGGACGCAGCACCATTCCGGCGGCCACCAGCAGCGCTTCGTGTCCCGCGCCGGAGATCTGGAAGAAAATCTTTTGCTGGCGCTTGAGCAGGATCTCGCGATCGTCGATCCGGCGCGACAGGTACATCAGCCGGTAGATTTCGATCATCTGCTGGTTGCTGAGCCCTTCGTATTTGTTGCTTGGAGCAGACTGCGCTACCGCAGCTTTAGGCTCTGTTTTTGTGGTGGCCATCCATTACCTCAGGTGCAAGATGCAAACCCGCGCGACGAGCGTCCCATCATTGTAAATGTTCTGCCGGGGTTCTTGAATTCTTGGTTGTGAGCTAAAGTCTTTGGCTGAATATCGGAATTGTCATCACGAGCGAGGCGAGGGATCTGCTGCTGCTTTTCCAAAGACCGCCATCGCCAGGGACGAGCCAGAGACGAGGCTATGGGTCAGTTTCCGGTTTGCCCGTGATACGGGGGGAACAAGTGTTCGGCCCCAGCAGGGGCATTTGGATGCCGCTACCTGGCGAGACACGGCGGACTAGGTAAGGCGAGGACAAGGGCCAGACTAACAAGGCGGACCCAAGGTGGAGAGAACATGCAGGATAGATCGCAAGCCGCCTTATAATATGAGCTGTGCTTGTTGCCGAGAGGATGTGATGACAACCGAGCCTAAGCCAGTCGGTGACATCAAGAACTACAGGACAATCTCCGTCCTGATCATAATCGCACTCGCCACCGCGGGCGCTGCGTTGCTCTTCCTGAACTCATCCCTCGGTCACCAGACGGTGCTCAGGTACTTGGGCCTGCAGGAGGCTTTCGGTCTGCAACTGTTCTTTTGGGGCGCACTGGGTGCCGCCATCGCGTCTTCGTTGTTTCTCGCTCGCGACAAAGAGGAGAACGAAATCGAGAGCGTCAAGGAAAAGCGGGATTTGTCTGTCCTCCGGTACCCGACCGGGCTCGATGTGCACCTATATTTGCATCGGATACTGACGAGTGCATGTTTGGCTGTGATTGGTGCGCTCATCCTTTACGCTGGCCTCAGTTACTTCGACGTGCCAGCGGCCCTACCAAACCCGAAGCATCGGGCGTTCTTCATGCTGTTCAGTTTCTTGATTGGCCTGTATCAAGGAAACTTCGTCGCTTTCCTCAGCAAGCGTTTCGAGAAGATGCTAGAGAGATCGGCTAGGGCGGCCAAACAATAGCGGCGTTGCGCGGCGGCGTAACAGGCCACGCCGTCTAGGCTTATTGCCAACTGCCAATGCGATTTCAGGCGTATGGTCGGCTACTCGGAAACTGAGCAGCCACTACGAGCGGGGATTCCTTCACTTTTCCAAGAGAGAAAGGCAGATGCCTCGCTGCGCTCGTCATGACAACTCCAAAAGAATGTCGCATGGCTATACTGGAAGACAATGATCCGCACGCGTCGCCCGCTTCCGGTCAAGACCATCAAGCTCATCCTCTTCGATCTGGATGGCACCCTGATCGATTCCGAACTCGACCTGGTGGCCGCGGTCAATGCCATGTTGCGTCACTATGGCCGCAAGGAGCTGCCCCTCGATGTGATTGGTACCTACATCGGCGATGGCGCGCCCATGCTGATTCGCCGCGCCCTCGGCGATCCCGCCCATAGCGAGTTCCTGCAAGAGGCGCTCAACTATTTTCTGCTCTATTACCGCGAACACAAGCTCGACAACACCCGCCCCTACGAAGGCATCAACGAGGTGCTGCAACAGGCCAGGCAGGGCGACGGCGTAATGCGCAAGTTGGCGGTGCTTACCAATAAGCCGGTGCGGGTGTCGCGCGACATTCTGGCCGGCCTGGGACTGGCCAATTTCTTCACCCAGGTTTACGGAGGCAACAGTTTCGAGACCAAGAAGCCCGACCCCCTCGGCGCCAACACCCTGATGCGCGAAGCGGGCGCGGCACCCAGCGAAACCGTGATGGTCGGCGACTCCGGAGTAGACGTGCTCACCGCCCGCAATGCAGGGCTGTGGAGCGTCGGGGTGAACTACGGATTTGCGCCGCAGACCTTGCAGCAGGTCCCTCCCGACGTGCTGGTGGATACGCCCGCCGAGCTGGCCCGCGTGTTAACCGTGAGCGAGACGGCAAAACCGAAGGCGTGAGGCCCCGAGCCGTCCCAGCTACTCTTGATCGGTCAAGTAGGTCCGGCTGATGCGGTCATGCCAGCAGAGCGAATCCACATCTACGAAGGCCCAGAGCAAGCCCATAACGAAGGAAGCCATGGAGAAATAAAGCGCCATCACGCGCTGGCGCCGCTGCCGCCGGCAGGGCGATTTCCCGTTAAAGGTGCTGAGGCGAATTTTGGCGATACGCATTCCGGCAGTGGCTCCGCCGTAAACCAACAGCACGTACTGATAGACAGCCCACAGCAGCAACGGCAGCGTGGCCGCCGTCAACAGCACGGGCTTGCTGAAGGTTACCTTGGGCAGCATCTTGTAACTCACCGCGGCGAAGACGGCGCTGGCCGCAGCCACGAGGACGCAATCCAGCAATGCCGCGTACAGGCGGTGCGCCTTGCCGACAGCCCGAAAAGGAAGCTCCACGTTGTCGGCGTGGACCGCGATGACGGGCTGTGCCGTTGGTCCGAATTGCAATCCGTCGAGGAAAGGCGTGGTGGGCAACGCTTCCAATTCCTCAGGCACATCCAGGATGCGCGGCTGTTCCGGGAGGACCGGGTCGGCCAGACGATGCATTTCCGGGGCCCCCGCCGTCTGCCGGGGGAAGGCGATGACTTTGCGCTGCGGCCTGGGGCGGGGCAGAGGAGGCGGAGACGGCTCATGATCAACGTCAACCAGCACCTCGGGAAGGGTCGGCGGTTGATTCTCTGCCGGCAATTCTGGAAGCGCCGGGGATTCCGTGGGCGAGGCTTTGGGCTCCGGAGCGGCGGCGTTAGGTGCGAGATCGCAGGTCTCGGAACTGGCAACTTCGATAGTGGACACTTGCTCAGCGCTGGCTTGCTCGGCGCTCGCAATATTAGCTGCCACGAACTGCACATGCTCCGGGTCCGCTGGCGCGTTGGTCACTGAACCAGAAACGTCTTGCTCAAGAGGAGGGAAGGGGAAGCGCATGCTAAACGCTCCCTCGATCCGGCGTCCGCGGCGCGTGCGATAGCCGGCTAGGCGGGCGTGAATTTCCTTCCGCCAGATGTCGGGGTGCGATAAATCTCCAGACGCTTCGGAGTGCAAGGCTTGCTGGTCGGTCATGTCGTGGCGCGACTATTCCTTCTACCCGCGTCCTTGGCAAAGCCCTTAAGGTGCTTTGCCCTCCGAACACGGATGAATCATGAATGGAAATGAGAAAAAGAGGCCGTCGGCTCGCGTCCGCGGGGCGTAGCAAGCTGGACACCGGATCGCCGGAATCGCGCAACCAGTGGGCATCGAGCGGGTTTAGGAGAAATCCAGAGCCGCGTGGAACCAGCGCAAGCAGATAGCGTTTTACCTCTCCATAGGCAACGTGCTAAGTTGCAAGGTTCTGCTCAATCCAAACTCAACCCGGTGAGGGGACGCCCGCTTTTCGATGATTGCCCGCACTCGAATGATTATCACGGCGCTGGTGGCATGTCATCTGTTTCTGCAGCCTGGCGTGTTAACCAGCCAGTTGCGCCCGCCCGAGCCGCCCTATGGTTCGGCGCAAGCTGCGTCCCAGGCAGGCGCGTCCGCAGCGGCCTCGTCGCCTGAAACTCCCGCCCAACCGCAATTGCCGAACGGCTCGACCTCGGAGGGTGGGCCTGCGCAGCAAAATCCGGGAAGCAAGCCCGGAGTCACGGTAAGAACCGATACCGGCGAGGAAGACAAACAAACCGAAGAGATCATTCAGCAGGAAATTCAGGCGGAGAGCAACGAACAGGAGTTGGGACCTCCGCGGCCCTCCATGAACGTTGCCTTGGGCCGGGATGAAGTGCTGATTCACGGCGACCACCAGGATTGGAACCAGGACATCTATAGGGCGCGTGGCCACGTTGTGATGCGGTTCCGCAACTACACGCTGCATGCCGACCAGGTTACTTACGATTCCACCACGGGGCAGACCAAGGCGGACGGGCACGTGGTCTTCGATGGGGGCGCCCACAACGAACACCTGGTGGGCACCCACGCCACCTACGACGTCAGCCGCGACACCGGAACGTTTTACGACGTAGTCGGATCGACTGGGGTCAAGGTCAAGAGCAAAGACATGTTCCTTACCTCCTCGACTCCTTTCTTCTTCACGGGAAAGGTCGTGGACAAGCTCGACCCCGACCACTACCGGGTTCATCACGGCTACGTCACTTCCTGCCAGTTACCGAAACCGAAGTGGCAGTTCAATTCCCAGACGGCCTTCGTGGAAACGGGCGATGAAGCCAGCATGCATCATGCCACCTTGCGCGTCGAGGGCATTCCCATCTTCTATTTCCCCTGGGTGGAACACCCGGTCGATAACCTGGGGCGCCAGAGCGGCTTTCTTATGCCGCTTTTTGGGCAGTCGACCACCCGGGGTACCATCCTGGGAGACGCGTTTTTCTGGGCCATCAATCGCAGCAATGATGCCACCATCGGAGCCTCGCTTTACTCTGCACGGGGTTGGGCACAACACGCGATCTTTCGCTCTGTCGGCTATAACTACCAGTTCCGGGCCGAATATTTCGGAGTAATTGACGAGAAAGGCGCCCCCGAGGGGCAACCCAACCCGGGGCAGCACCAGGGTGGCCAGGAACTGAGAGCCAACGGATTTATCCAGCTGCCGGAGGGATTTCGCGGGGTGATCTCGGTTGACTATATCAGCTCGTATTTGTTTCGTGTGGCGTTCGCCGAAGGTTTTGCCCTGCAGTCCATCGACTCGGAAGTCCGCTCCTACGGATTTCTCAGCAAGAACTGGAATGGGTACGCGCTGGGCCTGCAAGCCGGGCTGTATCAGTCCTACCAGAGTACGAACCCGGGAGAGGTGATCGATATCGCCCACATTCCCTCGCTGGAGTTTTCCTCGGCGGAACGGCCTTTCCGCCGCTCCAACCTGATGTACGCCTACGATCTGGCTACGGAAGGAATTTCCCGCTCCGAGATGGGATTTGAAACCGCGCCGGTGGTCGGTCGCATCGACGCCCATCCTTTCATTTCCCTGCCTGCATTTCTTCACGGATGGACGTTTCGACCGGAGGCCGGGGTGCGCGAGACGTATTACAGCGAGCGCCTGGAGAGCGGAGGGCTGGTAGCGGCGGGGAAGGCGATCAGCGATCCGATCAACCGGAATGTTGCCGCCGCCGCCATGGAGATCAGGCCGCCAACGTTATCGAGGATCTACGATCGCAAACTGTTTGGCCGTGTGATCAAGCATACGATCGAACCGCAGGTGGTCTATCGCTACCAGGGGGGCATCGACAACTTCAGCCAGATCATCCGTTTCGACCAGCGCGATATTCTGGCCGACACCAACGAGGTGGAATACGGCGTGGTCAACCGGCTCTTCGTCAAGAAAACGAAGTCGACAGGCGAATGTTTTCACCACCCCAAATACGCGCTCCTTTCCCCGCAGAACGAACTTGTACCCAAAGAGACCACCGACGAAACCGCGCCCGGTACCTGCGATGACAAGCAGGGTCCGGCGCGTGAAGTCGTCACCTGGGAGCTGGCGCAGCGGTATTTCTTCGATCCGACTTTTGGCGGGGCCTTGGTACCCGGTCAGCGTAACGTGTTCGACAGCAGCGTAGATTTCACCGGCATAGCGTTTCTTACGGAGCCGCGCCGCTTTTCGCCGATCATCTCCCGTGTCCGGGTGCAAGATTCGAGGACCGACCTCTCATGGGCGCTGGATTATGATCCGGTCCTGCATCAACTGAATGCCAGCACCCTCTTCGTGGGCCGAAGGATTGGCGCTAGTGGCAAGTGGTATGTCGCGGGTGGACAAACCTACATGCGTGAACCCGCGGAAACGACCCCCATCGCCGGTCAGCCGACGCTCGGCCTCAGCGTGTACAACCAGTACCGCGTCCAGGTGCAGTACGGAAACGTCGCCATGAGGGGGTTGAGTGGCGCGGTAGGCGTGGCAGCGGATGCAGGCCTCAGTTACGTGCAGGGGGCAACTGTACAGAGCAACTACAACTGGGACTGCTGTGGCGTGGCCTTCGAATATTCGCGCTCGGCCTTTGCCCCCACTATAAGCCAGGAGAACAGTTATCGCTTCTCGTTCAGCCTTTCCAACGTTGGGACCTTCGGCACCATCCGGCGGCTGCAAAGACTGTATTAGCCCCCAACCTTCTGTTTCCCCGCCAGTGTCTTACAATTGAGCGATGTCGGTGGTGAATTCCAACCTTCCAGTCGAGGCCGGAGATCTTGCGGCCAAGTCACGGGTCCTGGCGGAACACTTGTGTTCCCTGGGGAGATTGCTGGTGGCCTATTCCGGAGGCGTGGATTCCGGATTCCTGGCGTGGGCGGCGCATCGCGAACTGGGCGGCGACATGCTGGCGGTGCTAGCCGACTCTCCCAGCCTGGCGCGCTCGCAAATGCGCGATGCTATTGCCTTCGCCGACGAACAAAGCATACCGCTCAGCGTGGTTGCCACCGCGGAGATGGAGCGCCCCGAGTATCTGCGCAATGATGGCGCACGTTGTTATCACTGCAAGGACGAACTATTCACCGTCATGGAAGAGCGGCGGCAAAGCGTGGGATTCGATACCATAGCCTACGGCGTGAACCTCGACGATCAGGGCGATTTCCGGCCCGGCCAGCAGGCGGCCCGCCAGCATGGGGTGGCCGCGCCCTTGCTGGCAGCGGGATTGACCAAGGCGGATATCCGCCAACTGGCCGCGCAAGCGGGATTGCGCATCTGGGACAAACCGGCATCGGCGTGCCTGTCATCGCGGATCGAGTATGGGCGCGCGGTCACGCGGCAGGCGCTCCTCTCGGTGGAACAAGGCGAAGATGCGCTGCGAGAACTCGGTTTTCGCCAGGTACGGGTGCGTCATCACGGCGAAATAGCGCGCATCGAGATCGCGCGGGAGGAATTGCCCCGGGCCATGACCATGGAAATGGCCACCGAGGTCACGCGAATCTTCAAGGCGCTGGGGTTTACCTACGTGACGCTCGATCTCGAAGGCTTTCGCTCGGGCTCGATGAATGCATTGCTGCCGGTAGGCATGCTGCTGAAAATTGTGGGGAAGGATTGAACCACATCCCTGGGCTGCATCGCCTCCACCCGCGCCGCTGGAAGTGCTGGGAATGCGCTCGCCATGAGATAATTCTTAGTTCTACTCTCGAAGGTGGTTCTTATTTTGCCCTTGCGACGACTGGCTGTCTTGCTGCTATTGTTCTGGGCCGGATGTTCGGCGCAGTCGAAATCAAATCCCGCTCCTGCCGACGTGACCCAAAAAGTGGAGCGCCAGGTCCGGTCCTACTTCAATATTCCTCCCGACGTGAACATCAAACTGGGACCGCTGACGCCAAGCGAGTTTCCCAACTATGACAATCTCACCGTTACCTTGAGTCATGGAGGAAAGTCGCAAGCCGTCGACTTCATTCTTTCGAAGGACGGCAAGAGCCTGATTCGCATAACCAAGATGGACCTGACCAAGGACCCCTACGCCGACACCATGAAGAAAATCGACGTAGCCGGCCGTCCGCAGCGGGGCAATCCGGACGCCAAGGTCACCATCGTGAACTACGACGACTTCGAGTGTCCGTTCTGCTCTCGCATGCACAGCACGCTGATGAGCGAGATCCTGCCGCAATACGGCGACAAGATAAGAATCATTTACAAAGACTATCCGCTGTCCATGCATCCCTGGGCGGTACACGCCGCCAACGATGCCAACTGCCTGGCCAAGGAGAGCGGCAAGAGCTACTGGGAGTTTGCCGATTACGTGCACGCCAATCAGCATGCCATCAGCGGCGCGCAGAAGGACGTGCAACAGGCTTTCGGTGAATTGGATCGCATCACATTGGATATCGGCAAAAAGAATGGGGCCGATGCGAACCGGCTGCAGGCGTGCGTGAAGGCCCAAGCCGACGGCGCGGTGAAGTCCTCGATGGCCGAGGGTGACTCCGTGGGGGTGAATGCGACCCCAACCATGTTTGTCAACGGCGAACGGCTGGAAGGGGCATGGACACTGACCAGGTGAGAGCGGCCTTGGACCAGCAGTTGCTGGCGGCGGGAGTAAAGCCCCCGGCGCCGCCGCCGGCCCCAGCATCGCCGCCAGCGACCAGCAAATAGGACCCGAGGCGGGCGCCAGAATCATGTGGGTTCGCAAGTCGAATGAGGCTGGCAAGAAATCAGCCCCGAATGGGGCGAAAGAGCTTAGCCCGGCGTGCCGCGGCGGGCTGGGTAAAGTGGAGATAAGGCGAGTCCCGTAGCCGGGGCACCCGACGAGCGCCCCGCCGTGGCGGGTTTGTTCGGGTGATCAGAAGGAGCGGAGTTTGAAATTGAAACCCAAGAGTGTGGCGATGGTAGCCACTCTGTCGATGGCTGTTATGGCGCTGCTGTCGAGCGTGGGCTGTTCCGGAAAACAGGCAGGCGCAGACGAAATGGCGCGGGTGAACGGCCACAAGATTACCCGCACCGAAGTGGAGAAGTATTTCAACAACCAGACTGCCGAATCGCCGGAAAAGCCCAGCCAGGAACAGGCGGATAGTTTGCGGCTGAGCATTCTGCGCGAGCTCATCGATAACGAAATCCTGATGCAGCGCGCGGAAAAGCTGGGCCTGCTGGCGACCGACGAGGAAGTCAACAGCAAGCTGGCGGAAATCAAAGCGCCCTATACGCAGGAGGAATTCGATAAACGGCTGAAAGGAGCGCAATCTCACGCTCGACGATTTCAAGCGCGACTTGCGCCGCTCCATCACCGTGGACAAGGTGCTCAACAAGGAAGTCACCTCGAAGATCAACATCACCGACGACGACATTACCAGCTACTACAACCAGCACAAGGCCGAATTCAACCTGATCGAGCCGCAGTACCGCCTGGCGCAGATCCTGGTGACGACGCAGCCCAACCCGCAGGTGAAAAGCATGAAGGCGCAGAATGAGGGCGACGCGCGCAAGAAGATCCAGATGATCGCCAATCGCCTGGACAGCGGCGAGGACTTCGCCACCGCGGCCATGAACTACTCGGAGCAGCCGGAGACCTCGCAGAACGGCGGCGACCTGGGTTTCGTTCCGGAATCGTCGCTGAAGGCGGACCGTACCGCCTATGACGCGATCAACAAGCTGAAGCCCGGACAATACACGGCCGTGCTGCCGGTGGCCGATCCCAACAGCCATCAGATTTACGGCTACCGCATCGTCAAGCTCATCAGCAAGGAAGGCGCCGGTCAGCGCGAGCTCAAGGACCCGCGCGTGCAGCAGGCGATACGAGAGCAGCTGCGCGACCGCCGCGAACAGTTACTGAAAGCGGCGTACTACGAGTCCATTCGCGACAAGGCCTCGGTGGAGAACTACTTTGCCGATGAAATTCTGAAGAAGGCGGCAACCATGAAGTAGTTTGCGCGCGATATGGGCCAGAAATAGCGGCAGCAAATCAGTTTTTTTGTCTTTAAGATTTGAGGCGTTGGTCTGGCGCTATTCGATGATGGCCAGCGTGTCTCCCGCGTTCACGATTGAGCCTTCCGCAGTCAGGATCTTCTGTACCCGGCCATCCTTGGGCGACTTTATCTCGTTCTGCATCTTCATGGCTTCCATCACGAGGATGCCCTGGCCGGCCTTCACCTCATCTTTCTCGTTGACTAGGATGCGGACAATCTTACCCGGCATTGGCGCCTTGACCTTCTGCGGACCGGCCTCGGCGCCGCCGACCGCGCGGCGCGTGCGCAAAGAGCGCGGGTCCTGGACATCCACCGCATAGCGGGCGCTGCCGATCACCATGTGCAGCTCGCCTTGCAGCGAGCGCTCGCGTTTGATCTCGTAGGCTTTGTCGCCGACCAACACCGAGAGCACGTCGCGGGCGGTGAGCGCGGCGTCCACTTCAATCTCCTGGCCGTCCACCTTGCACAGCCAGGTCGTCGCGCCGCGTGTCAGCTCCACCTGGTGCGTTTTGCCATCTACCACTACGTCGTAGGTCATGTTTTAGCAACTAGCAATTAGCAACTAGCAATTTGCCCTGCGCTATTCTTAGCGTTCCCGCACGGCTTGGGCGCGGGCGGCGCGCCGCCAATTCGAGGCTGGCGGCGGAGCAGCATTGCCATTCATCGAAGCGCCGCCATTTGCCGCCGGCAATGTCGCCTTCGGTTCCGTGCTGGCAAAAATGGCCGCGCCGATAGCAGCCATGATCGGACGCCGCGGGTCCGTCTCATTGCTGGGTTTGGCCAGCAGCCGATCCAGAAAGCCCGTGTCCAGGTTGCCGGCGCGGAAGTCCGGGTCCTTGAGGATGCGGCGAAACAGCGAGATGTTGGTCTTGATGCCGCCCACGAAATATTCGTACAGAGCGCGCAGCAGGCGGTTGATCGCCTGGTCGCGGTCCTCGCCGTAACCGACCAGCTTGGCCAGCAGCGGATCGTATTCGATGGGCACGTTCCAGCCTTCATACATGCCGCTATCGCGGCGGATGCCGGGTCCCGACGGCGAAATCAACCGCGTGATCTGCCCCGGCGACGGAAAGAAATTGTTGTCGGGATCTTCGGCGTAAACGCGGCACTCGATGGCGTGTCCGCGCAGCCGGATGTCTTCCTGCCGGAACGGCAGCTTCTCGCCCGCGGCAACCCGCATCTGCAGGTGGACCAGGTCAATGCCAGTCACGAACTCGGTGACGGGATGCTCCACCTGCAAGCGGGTGTTCATCTCGAGGAAATAGAAGTTACGCTGCTCATCGACCAGGAACTCGATGGTGCCGGCGTTGTGATAGTTGGCGGCCTTGGCCACGCGCACGGCGATTTCGCCCATACGGCGGCGCATGTCTTCGTCCACGATCGGGCAGGGGGACTCTTCCATCACCTTCTGGTGGCGGCGCTGCACCGAACATTCGCGCTCGCCCAGGTAAACCACGTTGCCATGCTCGTCGCCGAAAATCTGCATCTCGACGTGCCGCGGATTAATGATGTACTTCTCCAGGTACACCTCGTTGTCGCTGAAGGAGCGCTGGGCCTCGCTGCGCGCGTTTTCGTAGGCGGAGTGCAGTTCCCCGGCCGACTGCACCAGGCGCATGCCTTTGCCGCCGCCTCCGGCCGCCGCCTTCAACATGACGGGATATCCGATCTGCTCCGCCAGCCTTTCGGCGTCGTCGATGTCCAACCCGCGCTCCGAGCCGGGCACGAAGGGCACACCGGCGCGTTTCATGTTCTGGCGGGCGCGCGTCTTGGAGCCCATCATCTCCATCGACTCGGGGCTGGGGCCGATGAACTTGAAGCCATGGTCGGCGCAGGCCTTGGCGAAGCGGGCATTCTCGGAGAGGAAGCCGTAGCCGGGATGGATCGCTTCTGCCTGGCTGCGGCGCGCCACATCGAGGATCTTGCCCATGTTGAGGTAAGACTCACTCGCCGTGGCGGGACCGATATGGTAGGCGTAATCGGCTTTGCGGACGTGCAGGGCCTTGCGGTCCACGTCGGAGAAGACGACGACCGACTCGATGCCCATCTCGCGGCAGGCGCGAATGATGCGCACCGCAATTTCACCGCGATTGGCGATCAGGACTCGTTTGAACATGACTGGCGCTACGAAGCAACTTCATGGAATATTCTGCCGGGACCGAGGCATAACGAGGGCAGCCCACCCGCACATTGCACAGAACATGGATTGTACTGCATAGGCGGGCGGCGGGGAGGAGCAGAGTCACAAGGGTGTGTGATGGCGACCTGCCCGTTCAGGTTGACAGCAAGGGAGGGCCGATCTGCGGTCAGGACCGGGAGGGCCTGTGATGCGGGATCTTGGCGGGATCGATCCCGAGCTTGCGCACTTCCTCCAATGCGGCTTGATAGTCCTTCGCATCGACCGCGTTCGAGAGTAAAAACTCAGCCTTACGCCCCGGAGTGTAGATTTCGACACGGGAGGTAACGTTTTCTGCTTTCATACCACCATCGTTTCGCACGGTCTTGATAAATCGCGAAACAGCAAAACGCCCCTCCGACGGAGGGGCGTTCAAGTTTCGGTTGCAACTGCGACATCCTACTGCGGAGTTTCGGTGGTGATGATGCCGGAAGGACCTGCTTTTTCGGCCTTGGCCTTTTTAGTGGCCATGGTTTTGTCAACCCAGTCGTCGGCCGCCTTGAGATCGGCCTTACGCGCGTCAGGATTGTCGCACTCGTACTCGGCGCGCTGGCGGTACAGCAGGTTCAGATAGGCCATGGCGTCGTCGTAATCGGGCCGAAGCTGCAGCGCTTTCTGCAGGTTCTGAATTCCGTTTTCGACCTTCTGCCCGTTCTTCGCCTGGAGCTCCGCGCACGCTTTCTTGTCCTTGAGTTCGTCGGTTGGCTTCATCCCAAGGCTGACGCGTATGGTCTGGTCGGGCTGGTAGGCCTGCATCCAGTCGATGACTGCGAGCGAATAGTAGGTCTCCGGGTCATTAGGATCCAGTTGAGCGACCTTCTCGTGGTACTCCCTCGCCTGATCAAACTTCTTCATGCCGAAATAAAGCGAGGCGATGCCCTTCAGGGCATTGACCTGCTGTTCTTTGGGCGGATTCTGAGCCAGGACCTGCTTAAAGACATCGATGGCCTGTTCGGCGTAGCGATTGTTGTCGGGGGAGTCGGCGCCGGGGATATATTGCTGGGCGTATGCGGTGGCCAAATAAAGACGGGCCGTTACCAGGTTGGAATCAAGGTCCACCGCGTTCTTGAAATGTTCGATCGCGTCTTCGAATTTTGCGTTCTTGTAGGCCTGAACGCCTTTGTTGAGCTGATCGCGTGCTCTCAGCTTGCTGCAGCCAAGGGTTGAGAACAACGCAAGCAGAACCATAAGTACCGTCAGTACCCGTCCGCTTTTGTTCATGTTTGGTATCACTCTCCGTTGCCGTAGTTCGGGTTTCAGGGAGGCACGGGGCGGTCACTCAATGACGACCCGCTTCTCGAGAAGGAAGATGGCAGCCCGAATCACGTTCCTAGTTCTTTACCCCTGAGGCGACCGCCGTGGCGGGGCGCGCAAAGGGGCCGCCGGTTCACCCTCAGTGACGCGCAACCTTGGCGCGCCAGCAGGGACCCAGCTCGCAAGTGGCTAACCGCCGGCTTCGATTTTGGCCGTGATCAGCCCAACTTTATCGACACCCGCTGCGTGGGCGATGTCGATGACTTGTGCCACATCATTGAAGGTCAGGTCCGGATCAGCCTTGACGAACATGACTTTTTCCGCGCGGGTCTTGAAGATGTCGTTGAGACGGCCTTCCAGACTTTCCCACGTGACGTCGTCCTGGTTGATCTTCAGCGCCGGCTTATCGCCGCCGCCTTTCAGTACCTGCACCACGATGGTGCGATCGTTGCTGGGCGGTTGCTTCTGCTGGTCCTTGGGTGGCTGCGGAACCAGCGCGTCCAGACCTTTCGGAGTCAGCGGCGTGATCACCATGAAGATGATGAGCAACACCAGCAACACGTCAATCAGTGGGGTCACGTTAATGTCGGCTGAGGGTCCACGCCGGACCCTGCCATGGTCATACTCATAAGGAACTCCCGTTACTGGGCGCCAGCGCCCGTGCTGGGCGGCTTCTTCCCGGCGGCGCCCGTTTGTCTCTGTTCGGTCAACAAACCAACATCATCTACGCCGGCGGAGCGCACGTTGTCCACCACGTCCACCACGGCGCCGTATTTGGCGCGAGCGTCGGCTTTGATAAAGACCCGCTTGTCCACTTTATTGGCCAGCCGGTCCTTCACTTTGCCGGTGAGCTGGTCGGCGTTGACCTTATCGGTGCCAAAGAAAATCTGCCCGTCGCGCATGATGGCCACCAGCAAGGAATCTTCCTTGTCCGCGTCGGGCATGGGCACGGGGCTATTGACCCGGGCCATGTCCACGCTCACGCCCTTCTGCAACATGGGCGTGATGACCATGAAAATGATGAGCAACACCAGCATCACGTCCACCATGGGGGTGACGTTGATGTTGGAGTTGACCTTCTTGCCTTCGGCGCGCACTGATATTGCCATAAAATTCAACCTCCTTCAGTCTGGCCTCAGCGCCAACCGATGACGCTGAGTTTCCAGTTACCGGCGGACCGTGCGACGCTTGAGGAAATAGTCGATCAGCTCGCTGGAGCTGTTGTCCATTTCCACGTCGAAGGCTTCCACCTTGTTGGTGAAGTAGTTGAACATCATGACGGCCGGAATGGCGACGAACAGCCCGATAGCAGTGGTCACCAGAGCCTCCGAGATGCCGCCGGCGACGGCGCCCAAACCAGTCGCTTTCTGGGTGGAAATCTCCTTGAAGGCGTTCAGAATGCCGACCACGGTGCCCAGCAAGCCGATGAAGGGAGCGGTGGAACCGATGGTGGCCAGGCCACCCAGACCACGCTTCAACTCGGCATGAACGATGGCTTCGGCACGCTCCAGAGCGCGCTGGGAAGCTTCGATCTGCTCGCCGGGGATGTCGTTGGAATCGCCGTGGGCCTTGAACTCCTGCAGGCCGGCGACGACGACCTTGGCCAGATGGCTTTTCTTGTTGCGCTCGGCGACCTTGATGGCCTCCTCGATTTTGCCCTCACGCAGCGCGCCGGCCACGGCGGGAGCAAAGGCGCGCGACTGCTTGCGGGCCGCACTGTACGCCATGGCGCGATCGATCATAACGCCGATCGACCAACCCGACATAACGAACAGAATGAAGACCACGATCTTGGCCAAAATTCCCATCTGTTTC
Source organism: uncultured Acidobacteriaceae bacterium (assembly GCA_963737435.1). GTDB lineage: Bacteria > Acidobacteriota > Terriglobia > Terriglobales > Acidobacteriaceae > Bog-257. The sequence goes on from CAVTSI010000007.1 coordinate 506,675, forward strand.
CAGAGGGAGATGGGATCCCAGCCCACGGTGGCTTCCTGGAAAATCCAGGCGGCAGCCGTCGGTACGTGGCTGAGAGCATAGGTGGCAAGGTTAGCTAGGAACATGGGTGGACTTTTCCTCCTCAGAACTTGGGTTACGGCAGACCAATCTGCTTGCTATTGGTCGTGCAGGTGATTCAAATCTCCGGGCCGAATACTTTGCAAAACGATTTACCAACTTTTGACCCGCTCACAAGCAACAAAACTAAAAGCCCTATCTGGATCGCAATGCAACCCTGCGCAGGCCAGGCATCGAGTTAGATGCGCGAAATGCCCACCCGCACATCGACTAACCACCACCCGACAGGGTGAAATTAACGTTGACCGTGGTCTCGACTTCCACGGGTTCGCCATTGAGGTAGTACGGCTTGTACCTCCATTGCTTTACCGCATCCAGCGCCGCGCCCGTGAGCATGGGGTGGCCGCTGACTACGTGCAGGTTCTGGATGGCGCCATCCTTGCCGATCAGGGCCTGCAGCACGACGATACCCTGAATACGGGCCTGGCGGGCAAGCGCCGGATAGACCGGCGTCACTTTGTGGATCAACAATCCCTGAGAGACGCCCTGGGATACGCGCACACGCTGCGGGGCGGCCTTGGGAATGGCCACCGGCGTGGAGCTGAGCATTCCGCCCAGAACCCCGCCCATGCTGCCCCCGGGCACGCCGCCCGGCACGCCGCCCACGACACCCGCGACTCCCGTGCTCGGCGGTTGCTCGTCCTCTTTTATCATCTGAATCTTTTTCGGAATGGCCGTCGGTGTCCGCAACTGGCCGTTGTCCAGCTCGCTTTGGAGCTTCTTCACAATGTGCACTTCAGCGGCCGGGGGAGGCGGCGGTGGGGGCGGAGGCGGAGGCGCAACCAGGAAGGTCATCAGTTGCTGCCGGGGCAAGGCCTCGGTGAAAATTAAGGGCAACAACACCAGAACGCCAATCAGCAGGAGTTGGAGCACAAACGAGATGGCGGTAGTTGTTCCCCGCTTACTCCTAAACCTGCCGCCCGATTCCATAAGGCTGTCTTCAAACATAGACCGCTCCCCGTCCAACGCTTCGATTACTTAGACACCGGGTAACAGCTTTTTGCTCCCAAGGGGACCGCCGGCCGCATTCTGCCTTCGTGGCCGGCGGAGCTTGGCTGGACTTCAGCCCGGCTGCCTCAGAAGGGCGAACCGAAGTATACACCCCCGCCTAGGCCTTGACCTTCACCTTTTCCCGCGACTTGTCCCGGGCCGACGACAAGCGTTGCACGGCCGACTGACCGGCGCGCTTGGCACGCCATTCCTGATAGGCAACCAGCATCGGCGCCGCCACCGCGATCGACGAGTAGGTCCCGATCAGGATGCCAATCACCAGGGCCAGGGAAAATCCTCGCAGCACTTCGCCGCCGAACACGTACAAGGAGAGCACGGTCAGGAACGTGAGGCCGGAGGTAAGAATGGTCCGGCTCAGGGTCTGGTTGATGCTCTTGTTGACGATGTCGGCCAGGGGCTCGCGGCGCAACAGCTTGATATTTTCGCGGATACGGTCGAAGACGACGATGGTGTCGTTCATCGAATAGCCGATCAGCGTGAGGATGGCGGCAATCACCGTCAGGCTGATTTCCTTGTCCAGTAGCGAGAAGAAGCCCACGGTAATAATGGTGTCGTGGAGGCAGGCGACCACCGCGCCCACGCCATAAATCATCTCGAAGCGGAACCACAGGTAAACCAACATGCCCGCCAGCGAATAAAGCGTGGCCATGATGGCTTGACGGCGAAGCTGCGAACCCACTTGCGGACCCACGATCTCCACATTGCGCACCACGAAGTTGGAGGTGTAGAAGTCCTGCTGCAACGCGCCAACCACCTCGGGAGGGACGATTCCGCGCAGCTCGTCGACGGAAGTCAGAATTCCGCCGCGCTCCTTGTTGCGGAAATCCTGAATCTGTTTGGCGATGGCCTCGTACTTGGGGGCGGCGTCCACGCCCAGGTGCAACGGGTCTTTTTGCAGCAGAGACTGCTGCAAGCTGGGAGCGCCGGTGTTATTCAGGTCTTGCTTGCCTTCGGCGACCGGATTACGCACCTGCAAGGCATGGATGATGGTGTTTTTGCCCTGGTCGAGCGCGGCCTCGCTGGTTTCCTGGATGCCCAGGTCCACCAGCACTTCGTTGTCGGAGGTCGGGCCGAAGCGCTGGATGCGGGGATCGTGCAGCCCGGCGCGGTTCATGTCGTTACGAATCTGGTCGAGATCGGGCGTCTGCGCGAACTTGACATAAACCAGCGTGCCGCCGCGGAACTCCACCCCCAGCGGGATGTGGTGCCAGAACAGCATGGAACAGATTCCGGCGACGCTGAACACCAGCGAGAAGGCAAGGAAATACCACTTCTTGCCGAGAAAGTCGATATTGGTATTGCGAAATAACTCCACCGCTAGCCCCTTAAGAAATCTTTTTCACCACAGAGACACAGAGTCTTTTAAGAATAGCCTCAAAGTAACTGGCCTAGAAGATTTCATGCCACCCCAGCGGCTTCATACAACTCTTTCTCTTCTCTGTGCCTCTGTGGTGAATATTTCAGCCCCTTAAATGCTCAATGGCTCGCCACGCTGATGGCGACTGAGAATGAACTCGAAAATCACGCGCGACACGAACACCGCGGTGAACAGGTTGGCCGCCAGACCGAAGCTGAGGGTCACCGCAAATCCCTTCACCGGACCGGTCCCGAACAGGAACAGGATGATGGCGGACACAATCGTGGTTACGTGGGTATCGATAATGGTCGTCCAGGCGTGAGCGAAACCCTGTTCCACCGAGGAGGAAGGCGTCTTGCCATGGCGCAACTCCTCGCGAATACGCTCGAAGATCAGGACGTTGGAGTCCACACCCATGCCGACGGTCAGGATCACACCCGCAATTCCCGGCAGGGTCAAGGTGGCTCCGCTGTAGCCGAGGAATCCCAACAGGATCACCAGGTTCAGGACCAGGCCCAGGTCGGCGTTGATGCCGGCCGCGTGGTAGTAGAAGAGCATAAAGATCAGCACTGCGACCATGCCGATCACCGCTGCCCGCACGCCCTCGCGGATGGAATCGGCGCCCAGCGATGGCCCCACCGTGACCTCTTGCAGGTACTTGATTCCCGCCGGCAGCGCGCCGGAGCGCAGCGTCAGCGCCAGGTCTTGGGTCTCCTCCGGACTGAAGGAGCCGGTAATGCGGCCCTGATCGTGGATCTGCTCCTGGATGGTGGCCACCGATTTCACTTTGTTATCCAGCACCACCGCCAGCTTGTCGCCTACGTGGGCCTGGGTAAACGCGGCGAAGCGCCGTCCGCCGTCTCCGGTCAGAGTGAAATTGACATCGGGACGGCCATTCTCATCGCGACCGGCATCGGCAGAACGCAGATCCGCGCCGCTCACCGCTGACGAGCGGCTGATGAGCCAGTACACCTCAGCAGCCTCCTCGGGATTTTGCGCGTGTGGAGTGGTGCCTTTCATCAGGACGGTGTCGGGCGGAAGCACGCCGCCGTTGTCCTGCATGACCGCCTGCTCGTTGGGATAGGGTCCCTTGACCGCCTGCCGAATCTCCAGCATGGCGGTGGACTGCATGATCTCTTTCACGCGCGCCGGATCGTCCACGCCCGGCAATTGCACCAGGATCTGATAGTCGCCCAGTCCGTGCTCCTGGATCACTGGCTCGGAGACGCCGAGTTGGTCGATTCGGTTGCGGATGGTTTCGATGGCCTGCTGCACCGCTTTCTTCCGGGTGTCATTGGCCACTGAGTTCTTCATGGTCAAGGTGTAGGTGTTCTCAGCGCCCGAGGCGAGATCGTAGTCGCCCAGCTTCTCGTTGACGATGCGCCGCAGCTCGGAGGATGACTCCGGCGGCACGCCCTTGATCTGGACCAGCTCCGGGTGGTTCTGCGGATCGGGCTTGGAGATTTCTCCGAAGGCGATGTTGGCGCTCTTGAGGGCGTCCTTCAGGCGCTCGACCGCACGGTCGCTGTCGGCGTTGATGGCGTCGTTCACCTGCACCTGCAGAATCAGGTGGGTGCCGCCCTTCAGGTCAAGGCCTAGGTGGATGCGCTTCTGCACCGCAGACCGCAGACCTTCACCCGTGAAACTGCCGGGGATGCCGACGATGCCGAAGAGAAAAAAGATCAGCACCGCAACGATCAAGACTGTTTTGAGGAGGAGATTCTTATTCATGAGAGACTGCAACCCCTAGGACTTGGCATGGTCCTCCGCGGTCGTCAAGGTGACGATGGAGGAACGGGCAACTTCAATCTTAATGTTGTCCGGGGGAACCCGCAGGACGACCGCATCATCCTTAACGGACATGATAACGCCAATGAGGCCGCCGCTGGTGACTACCCGGTCGCCGGACTTGATTTGCTGCAGCATCGCCTGCCATTTCTTCTGCTTGCGCTGCTGCGGCATGATCAAAAGAACATAGAAGATGGCGAAGATGGCAACCATCATCAGGATCGGGGCCGAGCCGCCGATGCCCTGCGCGAATATACCTGCCAGTGTGGCCATTTTGCTTTCGACTTTCTAAAAACCTCAGGGGGCTTACCCCCAAATGTTGTGGGGCCGGTCGGACACGGGTCTGAAAGCCCGCACTATCCGAACCGTCGCTTTTCAGCAACCTGCCTAGCCAGCCAGAGAAACAGCCCTGACCTTCTATGGTATCGCGCTTTTGCCGGGGACCTGAACAGCGAAGGCTGCTAAGGAACACTCAAATGCGGTGGCCGGACGCCAGAGAGAAAACTCGCGAATTCTCCAAGTAATATAGCTTGCCGCACCTTACGCATGGTGTCAAGGTAATATGCCAGATTGTGGACGGTGTTCAGCACCTGGGCGAGCAGCTCATTGGAGGCATACAGGTGGCGCAGGTAGGCCCGCGAGTAGCGCGCGCAGACCCGGCAAGCGCAGTTGGGGTCGAGCGGACCCTCGTCAGCGGCGTAGCGCGCGTTCTTGATGGTAAGCCGCCCTTCCGAGGTGAAGAGCAGCCCATGACGCGCCGCCCGCGTGGGCAGCACGCAGTCCATCATGTCCACGCCCACGCCAACGTAACGCACAATTTCTTCCGGCGTACCCACTCCCATCAGATAACGCAGCTTGTCTTCAGGCAGAAACCGCATGGCTGCGTCCACCATTTCGTAGGTCATGGAGCGCGGTTCGCCCACGCTTAAGCCGCCAATCGCGTAGCCGGGGAAATCAAGCTCCACGGTCCGCTGTGCCGATTGGCGACGCAGATCGGGAAACATTCCACCCTGCACAATGCCGAACAGCGTCTGCGTCTCACCTCCGCTTTGAAGGGGCACGGCTTCAGCCGTGCCGCTTAGCTCCCCATTAAATTTTCGCGCGGACTTCAGTCCGCGGTTAAACCAAGGCACCTCGTGTTTGTGATCTTCGAAATACTGCTTGCTGCGCGCCGCCCAGCGCAGCGTCATTTCCATGGACGCCTGAGTGCGCGCGTACTCCGCCGGGTGTTCGGTGCACTCGTCGAAGGCCATGATGATGTCGGCGCCCAGCCCGATCTGGGCGGCCATGGCGCTCTCCGGGCTGAAAAAATGCGACGATCCGTCGAGATGCGAACGGAAGGCCACGCCCTCTTCCGTAACCTTGCGCAGATCGCTCAGGCTGAACACCTGAAAGCCGCCGGAGTCGGTGAGGATGGGATGTTCCCACGCCATAAACTTTTGCACTCCGCCGAGCTGGTGAATCATCTCGACGCCGGGCCGCAGATAAAGATGGTAGGTATTGTTCAGCAGGATCTGGACGCCGAGCTCTTCCAGCGTGTCCTGCGTCACTCCCTTGACCGTCGCCAGCGTTCCCACCGGCATAAAGACTGGGGTCTGGACTTCGCCGTGCGGCGTGAAGAAGCGTCCGGCGCGGGCGGCGCCATCGCGGGCTTCGACCTGGAAGCGGAAGGACATCGCAGACCATTGTAATTGGATCACCACAGAGGCACAGAGACACAGAGAAATCGGAAACGATTCTTACGCTTGCGGGGAAGGGTCTGGTCTTCGGATTATTTCTGATCGTCACCGTGCGCTCCGTGTCCTCCGTGGTTAAAGACTTGGTTGATCATTAGCGATCGCGTCAGGCGGCGCGAGTCTCAGGGGCCTCATGTTTCCCGGGCTTATAGTGGCCCGGCTCGGAGCGGAAGGAGATGGCAAAGCGATTCCACGCATTGATGGTGACGATCGCGAGCGTCAGCTTGGCCAGGTCCTCCTGCGAGAAATGCTGGCGCGCCAGAGCGAACACATCGTCAGGCACGTGGGTTTCACTCACCTTGGTCACCGACTCGGCCCAGGCGAACGCCGCGCGCTCACGGTCGCTGTAGCCGGGCGACTCGGCCCACACACTGACCAGGTCAATGCGCAGGTCGGTTTCGCCCATGGCCCGCAGGTCCTTGCTATGCATGTCAATGCAGTAGGCGCATCCGTTGATGCGCGAAACCAGCAGATAAACCAGGTTCAGCAAGTTCGGTTCGAGGCCGCTGTTGGTGACGTGCGCCGACAGGTCGGTCATGGCTTTGGTTACGTCTTTGGGAGCGTCCAAATAGTTCATTCTGGCTGTCACGAATTCACCTCGCAGTTGAGTTAGAAATTTTTCTCTTCTAATAGTGACTACGTCAGCGAGGCAAAAGTATGGCGAAAACCTGCGTTTTTCGATCGCCGTAGGAGCTGCCGTGGAAAATTTTGCCTAGCCGCGGATCCGCTTTCACAGCCCGAGGCCGTGCGGCATAATTGCAATGGCATCCTTCGCATGGACACACAAAGGACCTTCGACGGAGTTACGCTGCACGGCATGCCCGTGCACATCGAACTGCAATGGCCGTTTCATTCCTCGGGTGGGGGCAGCGACTGGTCTGTGCTGCATGGCTCGCTGCGCCTGGCTGATGGTGGTCCGCTGTACGCCGACATTGCGCTCAATCTGGCGCAGACCATTCGCGAGGTGCTACCGTCGCTCGACAGCGACCTGGCGTTCTGGCTCGCCATCAACACCGCGCGCAAGGCGCTTGACGATAAGCAATTGGAGTTGCTGAAGTCGAGCAAGCGGCAACCGGTGCCGGTGTCGAGCCGCTGCTACAGCATTCGCGATAAGCACTTTCGGTTCTGGCAGGCCACGCCGCAACAAGTGGAAGAATTTGTGGCGCAGAGTTTTCTGGTTGGGCGGCGAGCAGCGCGGGCCGGTGATGATCGCCGATCCCTGCGATGCGCAGTATCTGGGCGCCGCCGATCCCAACATGGTGGACAAACTGCTGGCCGCGGCCAACGATCTGGCGGCGCGTGGCATCGTGGAATTGGCCGGCGATTACGCTCGCGCGACGGATGGATTGCTGGCGCAAGCCCAGGCTTTTCATTCCGCCAAAGATCGCGCCCTGGAAGAGCTGCACGCCAAGCACGCCTTTGAGCGGGCGTAAAAAAGGTGACCACGGATTTCTCCGCTAGAATAGATTTATGCGGCCGCGTCGACGGCCAGGTGGGGTAGTTCGCCTTTGCAGCCGTTATCATCATTCACCGAAACTTACGACGTGGTTGTAGTGGGCGCCGGTCATGCCGGTTGCGAAGCCGCCATGGCTGCGGCGCGCATGGGCCTGAAGACCGGGCTCTACACCCTCAATCTCGATCTGATCGCGCAGATGTCGTGCAATCCCGCGGTGGGCGGCATCGCCAAGGGACATCTGGTGCGCGAGGTGGACGCCCTGGGCGGCATCATGGGCGAGGTGACGGACGCGGTCGGCATCCAGTTCCGTCTGTTGAACACGTCGCGCGGCCCGGCGGTGTGGTCTCCGCGGGCGCAGTGCGACAAGCAGCAGTACCGACTGAAGATGCGCGAGCTGCTGGAGTCGGAGCCCAACCTGCACATCAAGCAGGCGGAAGTGGCGGAGCTGATTGTGGAAGAGTGCCGTGGGCTAAAGCCCACTCCCGGTGATGGGGAAGCTCTTAACGGCACGCCTGAAGGCGTGCCCCTTCAAAGCGCGGCGTCAGGCATAGCAACCGCAGATCCTTCGACTCGGACTGAAGTCCTCGCTCAGGATGACGATTTTGGCGGCTCGGACCCTGGCGAAGAGCGAAAAGCGAAAGGCGAAGAGCGAGGAGAGCGCGCCGTCCGCGGTATACGCCTGCGCGATGGACGGACCGTCTCCGCGCAAGCCGTCATCATCACCACCGGGACATTTCTCAACGGGCTCATCCACTGCGGCGAGCAACAATATCCCGCCGGGCGCAGCGGTGAGCCCAATGCCGTTCTTCTCGGCGAATCGCTGAAGGCGCTTGGCCTGCGCGGCTGCCGCTTGAAGACCGGCACGCCGCCGCGTCTCGACGGGCGCAGCATCGACTGGTCGAAGTTCAAAGTGCAGCCCGGCGACGACGATCCCACGCCCTTCAGCTTCCGCACCCGGCGGGTGGCGCACCACGACAAGCAGGTGCCGTGCTACATCGCCTTCACCACGCCGGAGACGCATCGCATCATCCGTGAGAACGTGCACCGCTCGCCCATGTACAGCGGGCAGATCCAAAGTATCGGGCCACGATATTGTCCGTCGATCGAAGACAAGATCGTCAAGTTTCCCGACAAGGAAACCCATCAGCTCTTCCTCGAGCCCGAGGGCCTGAAGACCCACGAGATTTACGTCAACGGCATGAGCACCTCGCTGCCCATTGACGTGCAGCTCGCCATCATCAAGTCCATCCCCGGCTTGGAGACCGCCGAGATGCTGCGCCCGGGTTATGCCATCGAGTATGACTCCATCGACCCGACCGAGTTGCAGCGCACGCTGGAGACCAAGAAGATCGCGCGCCTGTTTCTGGCCGGTCAGATCAACGGCACCAGCGGCTACGAAGAAGCGGCGTGCCAGGGCATCATGGCGGGCATCAACGCGGCGCTGAAGGTGAAGGGCGAGCCGCCACTGGTGCTCGACCGCACCGAGGCCTACACCGCCATCCTCATCGACGATCTCATCAGCAAGGGGACGAATGAGCCTTACCGCATGTTTACCTCGCGCGCGGAGTTCCGGCTGCACCTGCGCATCGACAACGCGGACCGTAGGCTTACTCCACACGGACGCCGCGTCGGCCTGATTACCGATGCCGCCTGGGCCGATCATCTGGCCAAGCAGGGGCACATGCGGGCCATGCGCGATCTGCTGGAGCGCACTCGTGTAAGTGGGGAGATGCTGAACGCGCTGAGGAACGAAGTTTCGAGTTTCGAGTTTCAAGTTTCGAGTGAAGAGACCCCCAAACCGCAGGCGGGTACCTCGAAGCCGAAACCAGACTCGTTGTTGGGACTGACACTCGCCCAACTGCTCAAGCGCCCCGAGGTCCGGATCGAAGCGCTGGCGCCGCTGCTGGCGAGGCTGATGCCGGACTTCTTCGAGAGAGGGGATAGTGATCAGTGGATAGTGGCTAGTAACAGGGTGAAAGCAGGAGATTCCGCGCTATCCACTAGCCACCATCCACTAGCCCCTGATTTCCGCCTGCCGGCGGAAACCCGCAACGAGCTCAGATCTGTCGAGACCGAGATCAAGTACGCCGGCTACCTTGACCAGCAGAGCAAAGCCATCGAGCGCTTGAAGCGGTCGGAGCAGCGCCTCATTCCCGACTGGTTCGACTACACCCGAGTGAGCGGCCTGTCGCGCGAGATGAATGAGAAGCTAGCGCGCGTTCGCCCGCGTACCCTGGGCCAGGCCAGCCGCATCCCGGGGGTCACGCCCGCCGCCGTCTCGTTGATTAACGTGTACATCGAGATCCAGGCGCGCCAGCAGGCGGCCGCATCCTCCCTCGGGTAATGGCGGTCGTGGACGCGGGCCTGGGATTGGGTAATGAGCGCCGATTATGGCGTCACCAACCCCGACATACGCAAAGGTTACGCCAACTTCAGGATGACCGGGGTCACGGAATGGAGCACGTTGTCTGGCCACTTAAGTGCAAGCTTTTGCACCCTCGATAGTTCCGGCTCGATATTTTCCAACAACTTACAGCGGAGACATAATTGCAATGGGGATCTTAAGGCCTGTCTCGGACTGCCGCAGGTTCTGTGTTGGAGGGCAGCGTCGAGAGGGCCCGGCAACGAGCGTCTGCCAGGTTCGAACCCGCTCGTTGAGCAATACCAGCCCCTGAGCCCCGCAAGGTGTTCGACTTAAGTCTCAATTTCGCGAAGTAAGACTCTCAACTGCGGAGGATACAAACTTGAACAGGAAATTTGGATGGATGTTGTGTTTACTGGCCCTCGCCGTTTGCGCCAGTTTGCCGGCGATGGCTGACACGTTGTATAGCAACTTTGGCCCTCCGGGCAACGTTTACCAGTCCGGCGAAGGCTGGACAATCGCCGGCACGGGTAGCGTCGGCTTTTACCAATCAGTAGCCGAGGAGTTCCAGATGGGCTTCAACGGCCGTATCAACGAGATTGACGCTGGTGTTGGCTGGGTGGAGGGCGACAATTCGTTCGTCATGAGCCTTGTCGATGGCAGTTCGCCAACGGGGACGGTACTGGGTTCGTGGACCCTGTCGAGCCCCCAGGATTTTGGAGGCTGCTGTGGGGTGATGTCCCAGACGGGTCTTAATATCTCGGTCAACACCACTGACACCTACTGGCTGCTCATCTCACCCACCAGCTTCACCTCCACGACATGGGGCGCTTGGAACTTCAGTAATAGCGCCATCGGCCAGCTTGATTTCTCTACCGACGGTGGTAGCACTTGGAACGATGGCGGTGTCACGAACCAGGGCGCCTTCCAGGTCCTTGGCACCCCCGGCGGCACGACCCCGGAGCCTAGCTCCCTATTGTTGCTCGGCACCGGATTGGTGGGCGCATTCGGCGTTATTCGTCGCAAGCTGAATCGCTAACCCCTTCGCTAGTTCATATTGACAGCCGCAGCCAACCAGTTGCGGCTGTTTTTCTTTTTGCACTGATTTCAGGAATTGGCGGCGCCTGGAAAATTCACAGTATGGCGCTAGCCGAGCAGCGCATTGGGGTCCTTGCGGACGATGTGCAGCAACTTGAGCGTGGCCTGCCGCGGCTGCCGAATACCCTGCTCCCAGCTTTCCACCGCATTGGAGCTGACGTTCAGCAGGCGCGCGAACAGCGCCTGGCTGGCATTCATGGCCGTGCGCATGGCCCGGATTTCGGCTGCTTTTAGCGGCCGGGGACGAGGCGGTATCGCGACCGACCGCAGGTCCAGGCTGGCCGGGGTTTTTACGGAGGATGCCGCCTTCTTGCGCTTGTTTTTCTTTTCCTTCTTCTTGCTCTTCTTGCTCATGCCTTCCCCCAGCTACGACAATGTGACACATCAGACAATGTAGGACATTGGCGGATGCAATGTAAATAGCTCTCAGGTGCTGAAATCCGTTCGGGTAGTGCGAGCCTTCAGGCCCGCGTTAATCAGGTATCTATGAGAATTGGCTTTAGCGGCTGCGGTACCTCGTTTCGAAAACGCTGCGAAACACGCACCTATTAGCGATATCGATCCACGTATCTCGGGGCCTGAAGGCAAATTTCTATCAGCTCGTTTGACGCGGCGCTGAAGCGCCGCACTACCCGTGCGGGCGGTTTCTGCGGCCGCTTTCTCCCTCTCCGCGCCACCGTGGTGAACTTATATTTCCCCCACCGGCCTGGCCACAGGACGTCCCCGGTCGCCCATTTCCAGGTAGGCCCAGGGCATTTCGTGGTCGTGGGTAAACGCCACCAGCCACTGCTCGGGAATGGCCACGCCATAGAACCGATGTTTGTTGGCGATACTGTCCAGCGGATAAAGGTCGTAGCCGAGCACCCAAACCGGATCGAGGTGCTTGGCGTCTGACACCAGGTCGCTGGGATAGCAAGCCACCCGGCCACCGCTGCGCACCACCACCGCCTGCAAGTCGCGGGTGTGGCCGGGATAGATCTTCACCGAGATCCCCGGAGCAATCTCGGCGTCGCCCTTGAGCAACTGCATCTGTCCGCTCGCGACCAGGGGATCGTAGTTGTCGGTCATGTAGCTGACGCGGTCGCGCTCGTGCTGTTCGCGGGCGTGGCGCCACTCGCCCTCCTGCACGTAATACCTGGCCCGCGGGAACGTGGGCACGGGCTTGCCGTCTTTGTAACAGGTGTTCCAGCCGCAGTGGTCGAAGTGCAGGTGCGTGTTAATGACGATGTCAATCTCGTCGGGAGAAACCCCGGCCTCCTCGAAACTCTTCAGCAGGCGCGCTTCATTCTTGTAGATGGACTGGCTTTTCTCGCTGAGCTTGCTGCCGATGCCGGTCTCGATGAGGATGTTCTGCTCGCCGGTGCGGACCAGCAGCGAATTGAGCGCCAGCGGAATGGTGTTGCACTCGTCCGGTTGGATGCGCTTTTCCCACATAATCTTGGGAATGATGCCGAACATGGCGCCACCGTCCATGCGATAGGTGCCGTCGGAAAGGATGGTGAGTTCAAAGTCGCCCAGCGTGATTCGGTGCACCGGTTTGTCTCCACGGGAAAGTTGATTTTCCGATCATACTGAATGAGCACAGCAGCTACAAAGCGGGTGACAAGGCAGTTTCCGGATCGAAGTGTGGATTAGTTGTGAGATGGGGTGTGTTATCGCCAACAGTCTCACGGTTCTTGAGTGTGCGATGCCTAAGCCTTATGATTAACAAAGATGTACAGCGAAACGTCGTCGGGGAAACCAATGCGGGTGCAACCCAGAGCATTCATCAGTATGTGCAGCTTTTTTTGCAACTGATTACTTTGCACAACGCTGGAGCGTTTGAGCGCGATGGACATTGGGACAGTTTTGCTGAGCGCGGGTGTCGCAGTCATAACCGGTGCCGTGACGGCATACCTGACCTCGAAACTCACGATTTCGGAGGAACACAAGAAGTGGAACCGAGAGCTTGCCCTTAAGTATGCAAGAGTAGTAAATACCAATCCTTCGTTTGCTCAGAGTTTGGCAAAACAGGCCGCGGTCGGCTACCTGGTTATCGACGAGCCGGAAGGCGTTCCTGTAAGCGCCGAGGGACCGAGGAAAGTCTTTATTCCTCCCAATTGTCGCCTTGTGGTGGGCAGATGTGCTCCTCCCGCGGACATCTCAGTAAGGGACGAATGTGCCTCTATGAGACACGCCGCAATCTTTTCTGATAGTGCTCACGTATTCGTCGAGGATCTGGATGCGAAGAATGGCACTTGGGTCAACCACAACCGCGTCGAGACAGCCTCCGTGCGGCTTGAGGATGGCGACGTGGTCAAGATTGGGTCCACACGATTGCGTTTGCACCTGCACACGAAGTGAATGGTCAGGAAATGTGGATTCACGCCGAAGAAGCGTCTCCGCAGGTTGCTATTCGCGGGTATACTCGATTGGAACTTTCTAGGATTCTGTGAAACGGGGAACGTAAGTGGACCAGGCGCTTACGTGGTAGATCGTATGGCTATCCAACAGTATATCTGTAAGTTTGTCCCTGCAGATCTAGAAGCTGCGCTGGGCCGGCGCTACATCATTGGATCCGAAATTGCCGTTGGCGGCCAGGGAGCAGTTTTCCGGGCGATCAGAACTTCCCAGCCAGACGGCACAGCGGCCAATGACGCTGTAGCTCTGAAGTTGCACTTCGATCGCAGACGGAACATTCGCATACAGCCCGAGATCACCGCGATGGAGAACGTCTCGCATCCAAACTTGGCCCGGTTGATTGAGCATGGCTATTGTGACGTGGCCGGGAGAAACACGCGATACGTCGCGTCGGAATTCATAGACGGACAAGCACTGAGCGTTCAGTTGAGAAGCGGACGGCTGCTGGAATCCGAAGTGCTGGCGATAGGGCGCGATATCTCGGCTGCAATTGCGGAAATTTGGTCGCGCCGCATCGTTCATGGGGACATAAAGCCCTCGAACATCATGCTTAGAAACTCCGGCGGCCACATGATGTTGGGCTCGGTGGACAGCGCCGTCCTCATCGACCTCGGCGTGGCCCAATATTTAGACCAAGGCAATATTAGTACACTCAAGCCCTTAGATCGACGCGACCGTCGTCGTTCCGGGCCTGTCGGAACGTTGGGTTACTTTTCGCCGGAGCAGATCCGAGGGACAAAGGCATTGTCGTGCGCTTCCGACGTTTTTTCCCTTGGCGTAGTAATGCTGCAATGCTTACTGGGGCAGCATCCCACGGACGATGACCAGACCGCCATAACCGAGGGCATCCGGGCGAGCGGAGGCAGGGTTGCAGCGAGCGTAGGCTTGCTTTGCGCGTTGGATATGATGCTGTCGCAACTTCCGACGTTTAGGCCGAATCCTGCAGAACTCAGCCGCCGCTTTCAAAGCCTACGGCAAGCGATGCAAGCGGAGTTTGCTAAGGGCGCTCGCGCACCTGAGAAAGCTCAGGGCTAGTTGCAAGTACGATTCCGGCTGGGAACCGCGCTCGCCTCACAGAGAGGGCCAAAACCGCTAAAGCCCCTCGCTTGCGCGAGGGGCTTTAGCGGTTGCGCCTGCTACTGCTGCTACTGTTGCGACTGCGGAGGGTTGGAGGTTGCGGGAGCCGAATTCATGTTGTTCGATTGCGGTTGCGCCGGCGCCGACTGGTAATTGGACGGGGCTGAGTAGTTGCTGCTTGGTTCCTGCATATTCGGGTTCATCTCGCCACTAGGCTGGTTCGCCGACGCCAGCTGATCGACACTGTTCCTCAACAGGCTGACCTCGACGCGATTGCCGTGAGCTGGCTTGGCGCCGGTTTCGTCGGACACGGCAACCCGCGCATTGCCCATTCCCATGACAAAGACGTGGTACACGGGAATTTCATTCTTTTCCACTAGGTAGCGCACGACGGAGTTCGCCAGGGCCTGTGAACTCTGGATACCGGCTTGTCCGCCGCCGGTGGCGAATCCCTGGACCTCGATGATGTAACCCTTCTGGTCCTTAAGGTTGGTGGTCATGCCGTCGAGGGCTTCCTTTGCTTTACTGCTCAACGCCATCTGGCCCGACCGGAAACGGATCTCAGTTTGCGAAGTGGGCTGGTACTGATCAATGTTGCCCACCACCTGCTCCACGGTATTCAGGCGATTGCTGGCCTGTAGCGCGGTCTGGTTGGCCTGCTGGGCGCGGTTACCGGCGTCGGTTGCATGCTGGTCGGCTTCGTTGGCTTTGGCGGACGCCTGGCGGATACCCTCCTGCGCGCGAGCATCCACGTCTTTGATGTTCCTGGCGTTGGCGGCGGTCAGGTCGTCGAGCTCATTGACCCGGTTACGAATCGGGCTAAGCTGGCGCTGCACGTATTTCTTGCGCGCGAAGGGATTGATCTTGCCCCAGAATCCCTGGCGCAGTTCGGGTTGCAGTGGCTGGTGCGCCGTCATATCTTGATCGGAGCCGACAGTCTGGTTCGAGGTTGAAGATGACGAGGACTGCGAGCTGCCCTGCGACATGGCGGGCTGCTGATTGTCGGCAGGCGATTGCTGGGCCATTGCCGGCAACATCAGGCTGGCCGCCAACGGCAAGGCGAACAGAATGCGAGATTTCATTAGAGAGTTCCTCCAGAATCCTTGGGCACTAAGTGCCACACATGCTTGGCCGCGGTAATTTCTGCCGTCCTGCGGCGGTTTGCCTAACCACAATCGAGCCGCGCCAACACTGTTTCTATTACAGGTTTGTTGCCAAACTTGACAGCCGGAGGCCGGGCGGTAAGCTGTTTGTTTTCATCTCCATAGCTGGTCCGCCAATTTCCTGTTTCGGCTCCGGTTGGGTAGGAAGGGAAGGCGATAGGTAATTGTTACAGCCAATGCGGTGGCGCAAGAGAAGTGTGTCCCTACGAGGTAGAAGCAGCGTCCAGATTAGTCGCGATCTGCCGCCTGCTCCGTGGCTCGTAGCACACCAGCCATTGCGTTTTCCACCTCGCGCACTGCGTCGGAGAGCGGCAGCGGTGGGATGATCGTCATGCCTCCCGCAATCCCAGCCAGCAAAAAATAAGAACGCCGGCAATCGTGCAGGAAATCAATCTGATATTCGGGCTTGCGTGCGCGCGCAGCTTCCGGATCGGCGTCCAATAGGTAAGCCACATCGGGTCTCGGGACAAACGCCGCCACCAGGCGAACGAAAATTCTGCTCAGGAAATTCGCGAGCGGCAGGTTGGCCAACTCGTCGTAAATGTAGCGATCCAGAATGATGACATCGGCGTCCCCGGAACGCGCTCGCCGAACGACGATCACAAGGTGAACGGCGTCGAACACGTACAGGGCATGACGAATGGCGCTCAAATACCACTTGCGAATATTCTTGTCGCGGCGGTTGACCGGGCGATCCGGCGCGCCGATGCCTTTTTCGCTTCCATATACGCGATGGACAAAACTTTCGCGATGCCGGCTGAGCACCACCACGTCGTCCCAGAATGCCAGCCTTTTCGTGGCCAGCCCACGGGCGTGCAAGACGTGCCGCAAATTTTCGATCTGTGTGCTCTTGCCCGAGCCGTCCAGCCCAGAAAACGACACCAGCAGAGGCTTGTCATGTCGAGTTGACGACGAGTTCCGAAGCATTCCAAATCTCGCGGCGCAAGAGTTCACGGCGTCGCATCCACCACCATCACGTGAGTGCCCGCGGTCCGAGCGCCGCCCTTAGGGATGGCTCGGCGTGCCCTTGGTGAGCGCATAGACCGTGCCGCCGGCAACGCCGACCGCGGCGATCACGCCCAACTTGATGAGCAGCGAACGGCGTTGACTCTGCTTCGCCGGCGCAATCGCCGCTCCGGCTGGACGCGAAGCTCCACCTCCGACCACCGGAACGCCCTCGGCCGTCGCCGCGCCCAAAGGCTGCTGCATCTGCTGCTCAGGCTTGGGCTGCGGAGCAGGCGTAGCAGGAAGCGGCTCAGGAGTTGTTTCGGGGTTCTGGTTCGCCCCAGCCGAAGGGGGATTGGGCTGATTCTGGCTCGGAACCGGCTGCAGCGGACCTTGCGACGGATCAACGGTGGTGCCGTTCTGCTGTTGCTGCTGACCGTTCTGCGGAGATGCTCCGCCGTCTTGCGGCCATGCCTGGGCGCACTCCGGTATTCCGCACAGCGCCAGTCCCACAACCAGCGTCATAAATTTGGTCAGCGATGGACGATGAGCTTTCATCTGCGGGATCCTCCCCCGACAAGAATTTTGGTCCCTGGGCCCAACTGCTTATTTCGACTGCGTCACCACTTTATCGGCAGTAACTGCCGTCAAAGCCGGCTGCACGGTAGAACTGCTCGGGGCCGCCGAATCCATCAGGCGCTCGACATCGGCATCGCGGTCGTAAATCAAATTCCGCGCCCGGTTGCGGCCATAACGCCACAAATTCGCGACATTCGTCTGATACCAGCAACATTCCGGCATGTGCGCCGACAACCCACAGAACACACGGAAACGTTTTTGCATGACCTCGGGCGATGCCAGTAAGGCTGCGGCCAAGCGGTGATTACCTTCCAGCACCGTAACCGGCTGATGGTCATTCACGCCGATCAGCAGCACGGCGCTATCGTCTGCCGTGGTGCGCAAGCGGTAGCTGAAGGCCTGCACTTTAGCGATAAAGTCGCGGGTCCGTCCGCGAAAGGGCGTGTTCCTGATTTGCTTTACGATGTCGCGCAACAGGAAGCTTCTGTTCGCCACCTTGCGCCACTGCGCCCGGGGGAACACCTGAACTCGCTCCAGGTCTTCCGCTTCGATTTGCACTTCCCACCAGGCGGTGTCGGCCGGCAACTCTCGCCACAAATGTCCCCGGCGACGGAAGAGCAGGGCCCGGCGCAGTGCATTGGCCCGTTCGTCCGTTACGTCTGCTCCCAGGACCAATTGTTCGAACTGGTCGCGGTCATGGTGGAACTCCTCCTGATAGAACTCGTTCTTCAGGAACTCCGCGATCACCTCTGCTTCAGTAACGTGCCGTAGCCGCTTCATGCAGCCTCCTGCCAGATGTTGCCCACGTCTTGAGGAAGGGATAGGAGACCGCGAGCAACAGTAAGAGCCTAAGTACCTGCTGGACGATGATTACCTCCGGTAAGGTTGAGTGAAACCATGAAATTCCGGCGGCGATCAGGCCGCTGACCACCAGCTGCAGCCAACCCGTATTCGCAATGCGCCGTGACATTTCGTAAGTGATGAGCACCACCGCGATCGCGTAGGTGCCGGTGGCGGCTGCGTTCATGCTCAGCAGCAAGTTCAACCCGCCAATCGCCGCCGGAAAATGTGTGCCGAACAAAGACCGGAAAACAACTTCAGGAAATGCCGCCAGAAACAGGACAAAGACCACGGACATCGCCGTAACCATCAGCAACGGCAAAGCCAGCAGGGGCCGTCCTCCGCCGTCGCCTTCGTCTTTCGCTTCAGCGGAAACCGGGAACATCGCACTCACGACCGACCAGGCGCCGAAGTACAGCAGACGCCCTACCAGCGCAATGGCAGCGTAAAGTCCGGCCACCTCTGGGCGGAAGAAGTGCTTCACCATCAAAATGTCAATGTTGCTGATGATGACCTGGCCCACAAAGAAGACAATGGCCTGCCTGGCCTCGCCCACGGGCGCGGGTTGGGCCGGCACGACCGGGCCGCGAAGCTCGCTGGCCCCGTCAGGAAGGCAATAGGCGAGTGCCACCGAAGCTGAAATCGCAGCCACCGCGCCCAGCACGCCGAAGCCCAGTTCAATGAGCACCATCGCGCCCACGAACTTAAGGATGGCTTCGGCCGCCATGTTCCAACTGAGCCCCCTGAAGCGGCAGGTCCCTTGCAGACCTCCTCGTTTCACGCCGAGAGGAACGTAAATCGTCAGTCCGACAGCCAGCAGAATAATGATCCATGGGCTCGACAGCCGCAGGTAGGTAGTCAGAACAGAACTGGCCAGCACCATGAAGACGCCCAGACCGATTCCAATGGCCCAGGCCCGCTTGCGCAGCCGCTGGTACACCGCCGCTTTGCCCTCGGTCGTTTCTTCCTTGGCAAGCAGCTTGGTGCACACCAACTGGAAGGCAAGGGTGATGGCGGAAACCAACATGAGGATGGTGACGGCAGCCGCGGCGTGACTAAAATCCGCGGGGCCCAGCATTCGGGCCGCCCCGATGTTGTAGCCGAAATTCGCCAGGCTGACGAACACCGATCCGAGGAGCAGAATGATGCTTCCGCCCAGGAACTTGGCATGCGAAGCGGGACCACGACGCGACGCGGCCGTCCCGGCGCGCAGACTTCCGTCCGGCTCGCATACCACCAGCGTGTCTGGATTCGCGCTCATGCCGCCACGTCAGATCCCTCTTGATCGCCCTCGTGGCCTACGAATGCCTCCGGGGAAACCATCGATGTGGCCGCATGAGCGGGGTGAGGATAGAAATGTTTGATCGCGTTCGGCAGGAAGCTGCTGAAGCTTTTCACCGCCGCACTGCAGGTGTCGTAGATTTCAAAGAGCCGGCCGGTGCGCGTTAACTCCAGCACCACCGCCGCCTGCGGCGAGAGCGCGGCGAGTTTCAGGTCGCCGTCGCGACGGACAATGTTTCGCATGCACGTCAATAAAACATCGACCCCGGCGGCATCAATGTGTCGCACCCGCGACATATCGAATACAATCTGCGGCCGGTCCGAATTCACAAAAGGCTGCACTTCCTTAAAAAAACTGCGGGCCTGTTTGAGATTCATTTTTTCGGGCATTCGTTTGACAACTACGGGCCTTTTACTGCTCTCCATATCTCCTCACGACGGCCAGATCGGAGGGGAACTCCGAAGCCTCCGGAACGGGACCCTGGGCTTCTGTTGCCGGGGTCTTCAAGGCAGCTGCCTGCTGCTCCAAAGACTCCGGGACGTCCGCGGTGCGCTCACCATGAAGCGCAAGAAATCCGCGATAAATCTGTTTAGGTAAGAATGCAAGAAGCGCAGCGGTGCTGCCTGCCAAACGAGAAACCACGCTCACCGCCGACATTCCCACCAGTTTACGGTCGCTGATCTCGACTTCAACGTTGCGCGCCAGATGGGACAGGTGACGGAACCCGACCACGGAATGCATCACGTCGAGGCCCGCTCCCACGTAGCTGTAGGGCAGCACGGTGGAGTCCTCCACCACGGTGCCACAGTCAATTTCGGCATGGTGCTCGACGACGGTACTGCGGGTGATCAATGCCGAAGCGCGGATCCTGGCATATTCCCCGATGAATGCCGGAGCCAGCACGCGTGCCTTGCGGTGTATGCGGGCCGATTCTGCGATCCACACGCCAGGCCTGGTTTCTATTCCCACGGGAGCGATCGAATTCCTGTGGAGCAGTCCGTCGAGCGCCAGACGGCGCAAGTCGGCCGCGGTCTTTAACCTGTTGACATAGCCGGCAACGCGAAACCCCTTACATTCTGTGCGCAGTTTTCGCAGCTCACTGCGAAACAACGACGACGCGTCATTTCGCCGCGACGCATTCAGCACAAAGATGTCGAGCGAGGCGTCTTCAGAATCGACGGCCATGGTCACCGGACAATGGTGGTCGAGATGATGCTGGATCAGCTCCTCGTAATCCACCTCGGTGTAGGGGCCAATGCGGACCGCAATCACCAGTTCGGCGCCTTCCTCCGCGTGCTTGCTGAACGTGTTTTCCGCCGTTTGCCAGAACTCTCCTGGTGGGGCTTGTATCCACGGCATACCGGCGCCTAGGCGGGCGCGCCGCGCGAACGACTCCGCCAGGCCGGCAGGCTCGCTGATCAGCGTGGCCCCGCAGACTCCGAAGTGCTGTAGGCGCTGCCACACCCTTTCGACAAGCGGCAGGCCAAGTACATCGAGGTAAGCAATGGGGATGCCGGCAATGTTCTCCTCCTGGCCGGCTGGGTTTCGCCGACCATCAGAATGGCCCTTACGTCCATGGTTGCCACCTCGGTGCAGCTGCGCGGAAGATCGCCGAGCGCGAAAGGACCCACGAAGGAATTCTGCGGAAGCGCGATATCGGCTCCAAGGCGCGAGCGCGCTGGTGAAGATCGAACGCGCGCAAATATTGGCGAATAATCTGGGGCATGGTCATGCGCAAGGCCGCGGAGAAATTCTGCTCCGACATTTCCTGCAGCCGTTCTGGATGGTTGAGAAGCAGGTTCAATTGGGTCGCCAGGCTTTCTGCGTTGCCGGTTTCGTAGAATTCGATTGCGATGCCTTCATCGCGCGCCATATCGCGAAAGTCGTCGATTCCCGCCGATACTATGGGGACGCCGAATTCGCACGCCAGGTGCGCCACACCGCTGGCGCCGGCGGCAGAAGAATATGGCAGCACCAACACACTGGCCTTGCGGAACAACTCCGCAATGTCGTCTTCCTCCACGTAGCCGGTGAATTCAATGATGGGGATTGCCTTTCATCTGTTCCGCTATTGATTCGATGTAACCGGGAGTCGTAGGGTGGTTTGAGCCTGCCACAATCAAGCGAAGATTCGGGAGCTCGGCGGCCAGCTCGCTCGAACGCCTCGATCAGCAATTCCACGCGTTTGTAGGTTCCCCATTTTCCGAAAGCGAGTATGCGGTGCTCGGGATTGCCGCGCTGGCTGAAATCGGGGGGCTCCGGTCTGCCTCCCAGAATTCCGTGGGCGCGAAAGTGCACGTTCTCGCCACGGTACTTGTCAATGAGCGTGCGGCGATAGGCGGGCAACAGGACCGAAATGGAATTCGCCATCAGCAAGATGCGCGTGGCGGCGGATCCGGCCACTCGATAAAGCGCGCGGAAAACGGACACCCGAGTCAACCAGGCTGATGTTGTCCATCAGATGATGCAGGGTGACGTGGGTGTAGCGTCCGCTCAGTCGCGATAACACCGGCTGGGTCAGTCCCGAGAAGGCCGCAACCGGATTGTTGCCGAAGGTCGAAAACAGCAGGTTGAACCAAACCACATCCGGCTTGATGTCATGGATGGCTTTCAACAAGCGCGCCGGATTGGCGATGGAATCGAAGCGCCAGCAGCGGACTACGTCGTAGTCGGACAACTCCTCGACCGGGCCGTCCAGCTCATCAGCCAGGACCGTGAGGCTCAGCAGCGGATCGCGCTGCAGTTCGCGCGCAATATGGAAGCCGTATTCGTTCAGCCCTCGTCGGCTTGGCGGGAACGCACTTACCAGGCAAATCTTCAATGAACTCCTCGGTTAGAAGATCGTCAAACGAAATACGGGACGAATTAGCGTCCCGCTCTGGGCGGTTCCGGTGAACGATGGAAATTGTTCCGCCTGAACGCCGACTGAGAACCGCAGGGGATACTCGACTGGGAATTGCCCAGCGGCATCGCTTACGGTCCGGTGCAGTGGCCTCACATAAGTGATGAAGAAACTGCTGTACACGTTGTCATAGTCCTGGAAAGCCTGTCCGCGTTCGTAGGCGAACTGACCATCCACACTCCAGGATGGGTTCACGTTGTACTGGACGGTTCCGACCGGACGCAGAACATGGGCGGTGGCCCACAATGTGTCCTGCACGCGGCACGCGCGGATGTACTCGGCCAAAAGGCTGGCCGTGAGTTTTTGCCCGAAGAACTTGCGCTGAAGGCCGGCGTAGGTCGAGGTGGTGAAGTACTGCCGCACCAACGGACTGTAGGTGAGATCGCGGCGGGTATAGCCGGTAATGAGCGCGGTCTTGCCCCACGGCCGCCCCACCGTGAATTGCAACGTGCTGCCTACATCGTTGGAGTTCAGCTTGTACCCGGTCGCGGTGAAAGGGCCCGCCTCGTGATACAGGCTGGCGTTGAACGACAGCCAATTGCCGAACGAACTGCTATTGGCGTACACGAACTGGCGAAACAGGTTTTGGTTCTCGTACTGCGGCGCCGAGTTGTCGCGGCGCAAGGTAAATTGCAGGCCGGTGTTGAACGCGATCCAGGCATCGCCGAGATGCAGCACCGGATTCAAGGCGCTATTGAAGTTGTAGTCGAAGGTGTTGCGATTGATGATCAGCGCCTCCTGCGGCAGCGACTCCTCGCCGGTGGCGTTGCGGACCTGGAAGAAACCGCTCACCATGGGAAAGTTGTTGTCGAAGTGATAGCGGTAGGCCGTAGTCCACAGCGACTCCTGTTGCGAGCGCGGTGGCGGCAGATTGGGACTCTTGCTGGTTAAGCCGAAGATTTGCTGGTCGAGCACGTAGACCGTCCAATCGTCATAGAGGCCGCCGGTGGTGAAGTCGGTCAGCAAGCTGAGATGGTCGGTCACTCGCAAGCCTTCTTCGCTGGCTACTTGCATACCTTCCAACTGGGCAATCTCACTGCCACCGAGTTGGTCGGCGTGCGCGAGCGTCATCAGCGCGTTCCAGCTCTGATGACGTTGCCGGTACACCTCGCTTTGCGCCAGCAGGTAGTCGTAGTTCTGGTTGGCTCCGGGATCGGCGCCGAGCGTAGCCAGCGCTTCATCGGCCTGCTTGGTCTTGCCCTGTGCGAGATAGGTATTCGCCAGACCGATGGCCACTACTTGGTCCGCGGCCCCGGCTTGCTGCGCCTTCTGGAAATAATTGGTGGCAAGATCGAAGTCGTGCATCGCCAGCAGCAGGTTCGCGGCCTCGATCAGGTTTTCCGAGGTCACCGGAGGGGCTTCGCCAATGCGGCTCTCGGCAAAGGCCAGGCTGATTTGCTGCTTGGCGTCTTCGTCTTGTCCGTAGCGCACCATCAGGCGCGCGATCGCAAGGCGGGCGTCAACCCGATTTGCATCCGGCGCGTCGAGGGCGCGGCTGAAGCGGTCCATGGCGGCCTTTCTGTCGCCCAGGGTCAACAAGGCGTCGCCGGTATCGAGCAGGATTGCGGACTGGTCGCCGCCCTGCCGTTCCGCCGCCTCCACGTAGCGCAGGGTCTCGTCGCGCTGATGTAACTCGGCGTAGGCGTGCGCCATCCGCGCATAGATCAGTGGATCGTCGGGCGAGAGGCTCAAGGCCTGATTCAGAGCGTCGATCGACTGCTGGTAGCGGCGCATGTCGTACAGCGTGTCGGCCAGCGCCAGTTGCAGCTTCAAATCGTTGGGCGCGTACTTCAGCGCGGCGCGATATTCCTTCTCCGCGCTGGCCAGCAAGCGCTGTTGCCGATAGGCGGTGGCGCGCACCAGGTGCGTCGCGCCCGATTCGCCCATCAGCTTCTGCGCGTCGTCCACCTGGTCGAGCGCCTGCTTTAGGCTGGCGCAGTTGCAGATCGCTGAAGGCCAGTCCGAGATGGGCGATGCCATTGTTCGGACTCAGCTTCAGCGCGGTCTCGAAGTCCTGGGAAGCCTGTTCGGCGTTCTGCATGTCGTTCAGACGTAGCCGCGGTTTACGTACGCTTCCACCATCTTGGGATCGCGTGCGATGGCTTGCGTGTAGTCGTCAATCGCCTCGTTGAGCAGTTGCGAGCGTTTGTGGACGTGCCCCGCGAGCAATGGGAAGTTGGGCTCCTTCGGCAACTGCGCTGCATATTGATTGGCGATCGCCAGCGCGTCGTCGTAGCGTCCCAGGTTGTAAAGGTCGTAGGCGAGATACACGGAAGCATTGCGGTCTTTCGGCAACTGCTGCAGCACCTTGTAGCCCAGCTTCGCCGATTCTGCGTACTTGCCTTCGTGGAACAGGTAGCGCTCGCGCTCGCGCATCACCCGCGGATCGTCATTCATCTTGCCGGTGGCGCGATCCACCCAGTCGCCGGCCAGCTTGATTTGCCGCGCTTCAATGGCGGCGTTGGCGGCGTTGGCGATAATCACCGGATTCTGCGGGGCGAGCTTGTAGGCCTGCTGATAATTCGCATCGGCGCGCTCGAACTCTCCGGTTTGCGTGTACATGTCGCCTAACGCGAGATAGGGAACATAGTCGTCGGGATAAGCTTTGGCCATGCGGTTGAAGTACTCCTCGGCCATCTTGGTGTTGTTGTCTTCGCGATAGAGATAGCCCATGGCCTCCAGCGCGTAGTGATTGTCGGGATCCTTGCCGAGCACGTCGCCGTAGATCTGGCGCGACTCGTCCTTGCGGTCCTCCTTCCACAGCAGGTTGGCGTATTGCAGCTTGATGTTGACGTTCTCGGGATCGAGCTTGCGGGCCTCGACCAGGTCGGCTTCTGCTCCCTTCAAGTCGTTGTCCGAGAGTCTTCAGCGATGCGCGCACCCGCAGGAACTCGGCTTTCGCCGTTCCCTGCACATCGAGCTTGTTGATCTCTTCTTCCGCAGTCGCGATCTGCTGGTGCGCTGCCTGGTCCTGGCCATCTGCGCGATAGAGTTCGGCAAGGTTCAGGCGCAATTGAATGGGATAGAGCTGCCCTTCGGGCACGCCTCCCGCCGGCATAGCCTTGAGTGGCCGCGTTGTATTCGGCGATGGCATCGCTCGACCGGTTCTCTTCTTTGGCCAGCAGCGCGCGAATGGCGTGCAGCCGGTAATAGTTCGGGATCGATGGCAGCGGCCCGGTTCAGGTAGGTGCGCGTCTCCTCCAGATTTCCGAGCCGCAGTTGGGCTTGCGCCGCGCTCAACTGATATCCAATTTCCTTCGGCTTCGCATTGGCGGCGCGCGTGTAGGCGTCGGCCGCTTGTTGCTTGTCGCCGTCCAGTTCGTAGGTGTAGCCCAGATCGGCCAGGACCGGCGGAGTCATTTTCGGCGCGCTCTTCAAGCGTGGCAATCGCGGACTTGTAATCGTGTTCTTCGCGGTAGTAGTTCGCAGCCGCCTGGAAGATCTCGACATTGCCCGGCGCATGCTTCTTCGCCAGGTCGAGCATTTGTTTGGCGCGGTCGGGCTGCTTCAACTTCAGATAAGCCACCGCCAGCATCAGCTCGGCGTGCGCATTCGGCTGCTGCGATTCCGCGCGCTGCAGCAGGTTGATTCCCTCCTGCGTGTCGCCCGTGCGAATGTAGAGTTCACCGGCAATCAACAGATCGTTGGTGCGATTGGGATTGGCGCGAATCACCTGCAACAGCAGGCGCTTGGCATCGTCGGTGCGGCCCATGCGAGCGTAGGTTTGCGCCAGCCCGCTTAGACCGTCAGCATTGCCCGGAGCAGTCTGCAGCCCGTGCTGATAGGCATCAACCGAGGTTTGATAGCGTCCCGCAAGCCGCGACGTGTAGCCCAGCAGAAACCACAAGCTTGTTGTCTTGCGGTGCTGCTTTGACCGCGCGCTCTGCATAATCGGCGGCCGCGCCGGGATTGCCGCGACGCAATGCATCTTCGGCCGCCCGCGCCAGTCGTCCAACTTCAATGCTGCTGCCCCAACCCATGCCGCTCTCGCCGGACGCGTTGGCCTGCGCCGAGGGCTGGTTCTTCTTCTGTTGTTTTGCGTTGGGCGACGCTGGCGCTGGCGGCGACTGCTGGCCATTGATTTCAAACGTCTGCGCCATCATGGGCGCAATGGGCAGCAGCAGGGAACAGACAATCAGGAGAACAGATTTCATTTTCACTTGGAACTAACTCGCTGCGGACTCGAGCGTGTGCAGGAACTCTGCTGGCAAGCTGAATTCCATCCTTCTCGGATGCGGATTTGGCCGTTATGGCTGTGTGGCACTTAACTTCACACTCGCATGAGAATCGCAGTGCTCAATTGTGGGAGATCGGGTGAGCACAGTTGGCAGTGGATACTGCGGTGCTCATTTTTGGACTGCAATACCGCAGCAAACCAACCGCGATTTCTGCGAATCCAACCACTCTCGGACGCAGCTTTCCGGAGGCACTCCCTTGATCTCGAAGTCGCCTACGTTCCCCACCCGAGCGATTCCGCTCTCCGCCATACTTCTGATCGCGCTGGCGGTGCATGGCCCGCTGCTGCTGATGCAGTTGCCCGCAGGCTCGTATGATGCGAACACGCACATCTTCTTTGCCGCGCACTACGCGCATCACTGGTTCAATCCGTGGAACGTGAAGTGGTTTGGCGGATTTTCGCAGACCACCTATCCGCCGCTGACCCACCAGTGGATCGCGCTGTTCTCGCACATCATGGGCCTGCAGATGGCCTACATGTTCGTGCAGTTCATTGCCATCCTGCTGCTGCCGATCGGCATGTATCGCTATGCGCGTTTGTGGGTGGATGAGGTTTCGGCAAGCTATGCCGCGCTGGGTTCGGTGTTCCTGGGCTCGCTGGCGATGCTGGTTTACCAGTCGGGACAGTTGCCCACGACCGCCGCGGCCGCGCTCACTCTGAATGCCGTGCCCTTCTTCTATGTGTGGTTGCGCACGGCGCGATTCACCGCGCTGCTCAAGGGAGTGGCCATCGCCTGGGCGGCAGCGGCGGTGCACCACGTCACCCTGCTGTTCGGCGCGATCCTGTTTGCCATTCCGGTGCTGGTGCTGGCGATCATGGATCGCAATGGCGTTGATGACGCCGCCGATGAGGAACATGCCTCGGTCGGCGGAGTTCTCGGCCGGGCGGTGGTATTCGCCGTCATCGCGATCGCCGGCGTGGCCGTCGTGTTGTGGCCGTATTGGGTAGCGCTGCTGAAGAATCCCGATCAACCAGATGCCGATTCCCCACGGCTCGCGCGACAACTACATTCTGAAGCCGTTCAGCGGGATCAATTTCTGGATCATCCCCATGGGCGCGTTGATCCTGGCGATTCCGTACATCGTGATGCGCGGTTCGGCGGTGCGCCGGCTGCGTCCGCTGCTGTTCGGCTGGTACGTGACCACGCTTCTCGGCCTGGGCGGCACAACGCCGGTCGGCAAGATCCTGCTGGGCCGCGCCTACGAGGTGCTGACCTTCGAACGCTTCACCTTCTGGGCCACGCTGATGGCCATGCCGTTCGTCGGCATGCTGGCGGTGGAGTTGATTCAGCGCTTCCGGCTGAAGGCGGTGGTCGGCCTCTCCATCGCCGCAGTCGCCACCATGGCCATGTCGGTGGCATGGATCACCATCCATCCCATCAACAGCTCGCCGTTTAATGTCGACCAGGTGATCGCGTTCCTGAACCGCGACGATCATTCGCAGTTCCGCTACATCACGCTGGGATTCGGCAGCAATTTTGCCAAGGTTTCGACCTATGCCAACGCCGGCAGCGTGGACGGCGATTACAACTCCGCCCGTCTGCTGCCGGAGATGACCGCCTATGGCGCCGGCCAGCTTTACAACTCGAAGTACTACGGCACGTCGGGAATGGAGTCGCTGCGCGCGGTGCTGAAGCATGCCAATCAATACGGGCTGAAGTACATCTTCGTGCGCGACCGCTACTACGAGCCACTGCTGGCCTTCGCCGGATGGCGCCAGGCGGAGAGCTACGACAACGGCAACGTCACGCTGTGGACCAAGGAAGATGTGCCGCCGGCGAAGACGCTGGAGTTTGTCGGCTTCATGCCCACCGCAATGCGAGGGACTGATGTGGGGAATTCTGCCCGTCGCCAGCAGCTTGTTTGCGCTCTTCCTGGTGTTGCTGCTTCCGGAGCGGCGGCGAGTGCGAGAGACCCTCGAATTCCCTGCGCCGCGTGGCGAATGAGCCCATGGTCCTGCGGGAGGCCAAGTAATGAAACGACTGCTGCCCATCGTGATTCTTGTTGTGACCGTGGTCCTGGTGGCTGTGGGAACGGTCCGGCCCAACGAATTGTCGCCGGCGAAGTCACCGGAAGGCGCGGTGCAGTCGTTGTTCGCGCAGGTCAAGGCGCACGACTACCAGGGCGCCTACGCCTATGTCGCGAACGCCAGCAACAGCGACGAGCCGGCGTTCGCTCGCGATCTTTCCGGACGCGACGGCAGCCTGCGCACCTATTCGTCGTTGCAGCAGGCGGACACCAAGGTCCTTCACGAGAACGACAGCGAGGCGCTGGTGCGCGCAACGTTGGAATACGCCACCGCAGTGGGCGCGTTCTATGACACCCGCGACCTGAAGGTGGTGAAGGAAGGCGACAGTTGGAAGGTGGAGTGGCCGCTGGAGAAAGAGGCCAAGGTGCCGCCGCAGGTGATCCAGTCGAACTACCTGCGCTGGGATGTCATCACGCGCGGCTCCAGCGATGACTGGGGCGCACAAAACGTGGAAGCTCCACGAGTGCGCATCGTCTCCATGAATGCCATCCCGCAGGGAAACAACACGATCATCGTGGGCGAGATCGAGAACGAAGATACCGTGCCGGGCTTCGTCTCGGTGAGCGCCACGCTGACTGGCAAAGACGGAAGCGTGCTGGGCGAGGAGAGCAGCTTCGACAAGATCTCGCACACGCTGCTGCCCAAAGAGATATCGCCTTTCCGCATTGACTTTCCCAAAGTGCCGCTGTCGACGGTGAAGAGCGTGCGCATGCAGCCCAATTCCATGCTGGTGCCGGCTTCGGCCGACCCGGTGATTGGCGTCATGCATCAGCGGGTGGAGACCGACGCGCGCGGACGCCACGTGCTGAAAGGTGAACTGGTGAACCAGAGCGGGCAGATCGTGAACATCCCGCACGTTCTGGCTACCTATTACGACAACGCCGGCAAAGTGATCTGGGTTTCCGATGGCTACGTGGACCAGGCGCTGCTGCCGCAGACCCCGGTGCCCTTCGCGGTGGACCTGCGCGACGACCTGGCGTCGAACGTGCACAACTATCGCGTAACGGTTAACCAGTACATGCTGGACCGGCAACAGTGATGACGATGAAGAGCCTCCGTTTCGCAATCTTTCTACTGCTGGCATGCGCGACTTCCTATGCGCGTGCAGGCCGCCGACCTCAAGGTTCCGGCAACGGTCACGGCGGGAAACGGACTCGCTATTCCGACCTCCGGCAGCGGCGAGGCCACGCTCTACGTCGTCGGTCCGGGCACGGCGATCAAGAAGAAAGTGCAGCTTGGTCAGGACATCCAGCTTGACGGCGACGAACTTAAGAATGCCGGCCGCTATATGGTTTTCGTCGACGGCGGAGACAGCGCGACGTTCTTCGTCACGGCGGGGCCGGTTAGTTCGATCGCGTTTCTGGCGCGGCCTTCACGGGTTCCGGCTGCCACGCCAAATGTAATCAGCGGCACAGCGTTCGTCTTCGACAAGTATCAGAACCTGGTCATGCAGCCTGAGCCGGTCAAGTTCGAACTCGACGCCGACGGCGGGAGCGGTGAGCCGCACCGAGACGACGCGCGACGGTATCGCCTACACCAAGCTGGATTCCTCCCGGAAGGAAGGGGCGGCGCAGTTCGTCGCGTCCAGCGGTTCGGCTTCGGTTCGCCGCGTGGTGCAGGAGGTGGCGTCGGATCCTTGCAACATCCGCATGCGCGCCGAGCGCGACCAGAATGGCATTCTGGTCCAGACCGATCCCATCCGCGACTGCGCGGGCAATCCGGTTCCCGACGGCACCATCGTCACCTTCACCTCGATGGATGCGAAGGGCAAGAGCACGGTGGATGCGCGCATCAAGCGCGGTGTCGCGCAGGCGCAACTACCCGCTTCCGACAACGCCACCATTTCCGTGGCCGCGGGCGTGGTGGTGGGCAACGAAATCAAGTGGGGAGGCGGGGAATGAAGCCGTTCTTTCGCATTGCGATAGTTGTGGCAGGCGTGGCCAGCACGATGTTCATGCTGCCCTGGCAGAATGGCGATCGCGTCCTGGCTGCGAGTCGTCCCGAGGTGACGCTGGACATTCAGAACGCGACTCCCCGCCAGGTCGAGGACACCACCCAGAAGGCGGTCGCGCGCGATTATGCCGCCGCATGGCAGGCGCTGGCGGAGGCGCTGGACCAGAACCGGCCTGACCTGCTGGGCGCGAACTTCGTGGGCACTGCCGGCGAGAAGCTGGCCGAGACGATCAGCCAGCAACGAAAAGCCGGACTCCATCAGCGTTTCCTGGACAAGGGCCACCACGTGAATGCCATCTTCTATTCTCCCGAAGGCTCGGCGATCGAGCTGCAAGACACGGCTGAATTGCAAATTCAGGTGCTGGATGGCGATAAAGTGCTGCACTCGGAAGACGTCACCATGCACTATGTCGCGTTGTTGACGGCGGCCGAGAATTCATGGAAGGTGCGGGTCCTGGAGGCGGTTCCCGCGTTTTAACCTTTCGGTTTGCGACGCACGTCCAATCCAGCGGGTGTTGACTAGGCTGCTGAAAGAGCCGGGAAAGCAGCATATCCTTCAAAGCAATGGAACTTCGACGACCTGTATGGCGAATAGTAGAAGCTGAGAAACCATTATTAAGAAAGTCTTTCCTGCTTTTCGCGTTCCCGGCTATAAGCGGCTAAAATAAATAAGAAGACTCCGGTGTGAGCCGCGGCATCCAATCGCTGTTGAGTGGCTGGTTATTGAATGACCCTGAATCGTATTCTTGTTTGTCTTACGGTACTTCTGCTCGCCGGCTCGGTGAGCGGTATCGCCCAAAATACCGACATCATATTGACCCCATCGGCCCCCAGCAGGGCTCGCCGGCGGCAGGTCAGGCACAACCGGGTTCCGCTGCGCCCGCGCAAGCTGAGCAGCCCCCGGCTGCAAGCGAGGACCAACCAAGCTCCGCGACGCCAGCCGAATCGGCTCCCCCGAAGCCGCCCGACAAGGCGGCGGCGTATTACCACTTCACCATGGCGCACATGTACGAGGAAATGGTTTCCATGTACGGGCGCGCCGACTACGCCAATAAGGCGATTGAAGAGTATCGGCTGGCGATCGACAACGATCCCACTTCCGATTACCTGAACGCCGGACTGGCCGAACTGTACGCCAAGACCGGCCGCATTCGCGATGCCGTGCTCGAAGCCCAGGACATCCTGAAGCGCGATGGCAACAATCTGGAGGCGCGCCGTCTGCTGGGACGCATTTATCTGCGTTCCCTCGGCGACATGCAGGCCGGGACGCAGTCCCAGGAAATTCTGAAGCTGGCGATCGAGCAATATGAGCAGATCGTGAAGCTCGATCCCAAGAGCGTGGAAGACCACCTGCTGTTGGGCCGCTTGTATCGGCTCAACAACGAGCTTCTGAAGTCGGAAGGCGAATTCAAGACGGCAGTAAAGATACAGCCCGATTCGGAAGAGGCCGTCACCACGCTGGCTTATCTTTACAACGAAGAAGGCGACTCCGCCCGCGCGCTGCAGGTGTTGAGCGCCATACCGGAGAGTGCGCGCACCGCCAAGTTGTACTCCGCCCTGGGCTTCACCTACGAGCAGGAGAAGGACTATAAGAAGGCGATCGACGCCTATCGCCGCTCCACCGAACTCGACCACGATAATCTGGATTCCGTTCGCGGCCTGGCCCAGAACCTGATGAACGATGGCCAGACCGACGCCGCTCTGGAGCAGTACAAAGTCATCGCCGATGCCGATCCTTCGGATGCGCAGACCTACATGCGCATTGCCGAGATCGATCGCCGCAACGGGAAATTCGATCAGGCCCTGGAAGCGTTGAAGAAAGCCACCGCGGTCGTGCCCGATTCCCTCGAGGTGCAGTACAACATCGCGGTCATTGACGAGGCCCAGGGAAAATACGAAGACGCCATCCAGATTCTCAACCAGTTACTGCAAAAGACGGAACATGCCGACGGCGAATACAGCGTGCCCGACAAGAACAATCGGGCGGTTTTCCTGGAGCGGCTGGGCACGGTGTACCGCGAAGCCAACAAGCACCAGCAGGCGGTCGACACCTTCCGCAAGATGCTTGACCTTGGCGATGAAAACGCCATTCGCGGCTACCAGCAGATCGTTGAGACCTACCGCGACAATAAGCAGTGGCAGATGGCAACCGATGCCGCGGCCGAAGCTGCCAAGAAATATCCCAATGATCGCGGCTTGCAGATGGTTTCGGCTTCGCAACAGGCCGACATGGGCAAGTCCGATGTGGCCATCGAGCACGTGAAATCGTTGCTCAAGGGGAACGCCGACGATCGCGAGGTTTACATTGCGCTGGCCCAGATGTACAGCCGGGTGAAGGATTGGCCGAAAGCGGAAGAGAACATCAGCAAAGCCATCGATCTCTCCAGCAAGCAGGAAGACAAGGATTACGCGATCTTCGTGCAAGGCTCCATCTATGAGCGCCAGAAGAAATATGATTTGGCGGAAGAGGCCTTTCGCAAGGTGCTGGCCGACGATCCCAAGAATGCGATGGCGCTGAATTATCTGGGATACATGCTGGCCGATCGCGACACCCGGGTGGAAGAAGCCCTCGGCTACATTCGCCGCGCGGTGGCGCTCGATCCGCAGAATGGCGCCTATCTGGACTCGCTGGGCTGGGCCTATTACAAGCTGGGCAAATACGACTTGGCGGAAGAGAACCTGCGGCGCGCCTCCGAGCGCATCAGCACCGACCCCACGGTGCATCAGCATCTGGGCGAGCTTTACCAGAGGACGGGACGGCTGAAGCTGGCGGCCAGCAATTATGAGCGCTCTCTGGAAGAATGGAACAAGACCATTCCCGCCGAAGTGGACCAGGACCAGGTGGCTAAGTTGACCAGAGGAACTGGAGACCACGCGCGTCAAGCTGGCCAGACAAACCGCGGCGACCAAGCAATAGCTCCCGTGACGACTCGACGATTTTGAGTTGTCATCACGAACGGCCTTCAGGCCGTGAGGGATCTGCTGTTTCCTCCGCACAGTTGCTCCAGCGCTAGCAAAAGCAGATTCCTCGCCGCGCTCGTAATGACAACTCCAGAGAGGAATTGTCGATCCCATATGGCCGTTACTTACGCAGCGATCTATGGCCCGCGAGGGATATGCTTTTCCGGCTTCTTTCGCAGCCCGTGAAGCCGCGCCCTTGCAAAGCTTCCTGGCGGCCCATTCGCCTCGCTGCTAAACTCCTTCTATGCTCGCCAGCTACGCCGTTCGCGTGGACGATTCCCGCGGACGCCGCTATCCCGAGCCGTCGCACCCCTATCGCAATCCTTTTCAGCGGGACCGCGATCGCGTGATCCATGCCCGCTCCTTCCGCCGCCTGGAAAACAAGACGCAGGTCTTCACCCGCCGCTACTCCGACCATTTCCGCACGCGCCTGACCCACACCATGGAGGTGGCGCAAATCTCGCGCACCATCGCCGCCGCGCTCAACTTGAATGTCGATCTGGTCGAGGCGCTGGCTTTGGTCCACGACATCGGCCATCCGCCGTTTGGACATGCCGGCGAGCGAACGCTGGACCTCTTGATGCGCCGCCATGGCGAGTTCTTCGATCACAACTTACAGGCACTGCGCACCGTGGAAGATTTGGAGCTGAGATATGCCGATTTTCCCGGCTTGAACCTGACCTTCGAGGTCCGCGAAGGCATCATCAAGCACTCGCACGACTATAGCGAAGCCGAACATCCTGAACTCGCTGAGTATCTGCTACATGAACGCCCGCCGCTGGAAGCGCAACTGATCGACCTCACGGACGAAATTGCCTACAGCACCGCCGACCTTGACGATGGCTACGAGGCCAGGCTGCTGCGCCTTCCGCAGATTCGCCAGCGGGTCCCGGTCTTTGAGCGCTATTACGTTGAGGCGGAAGCCACGTATCCCAACGCTCCCGACAAGTTGAAATTCAACGAGGCCCTGAAGCGCGTTCTCAATCGCTTCGTGACCGACTTGATCGAGAACACGCGGCAGCGCGTGCAGCAGGCCGGGATCGGCAGCCTGGACGAGCTGCGGCGATTTCCCGAACGGCTGGCGTCATTCAGCCCGGAAGTGGAGGAAGAGCGTCGCGAGGCCAAGAGCTTCCTGTACGAGGCGCTCTACAATTGCAAGCCGCTGGAGCCGGAGAAGCGGCAGGCCGAGAAGGTGGTCAGCGAGGTGTTCGACTACCTGGTCGCCCATCCCGAAGCGATGCCGCAGAGCTATCGCGAGCGGTGCGAAAGCGAAAAGATAGTCAGGGTGGTGTGCGATTACATCGCCGGTATGACCGACCACTACGTGGAAGACTTGCGGAAGAAATTGATGGCGGGGAAAAGACTCGAATCGTGATGTAAGGAATAAGCGTGCTCAAGATTTCTTCTTAGTCGGCTTCAGTGTCTTGATGTATTCGTAGCTCAACTGAAAATATGGTTGCAGCTTTCTTGTATCTTTTAGCAGGCTGTCGTCATCCGATGCTGTACTTAGGCGTCACACCGTTCAGCGTGTAGTGCCCCCGATCGCTGGCGGTGCCGTTGGCCTTCCAGACACCGAAGAACGCCTCGCTGTTGGAGCCATCGGCTGGCCCCTTCCACGGTTCATCGTAGGCCGCAAACATTACGGTCTTCACGCCACTCGAATTTGCCCAGTTCACCATCGCCTGATAATGCCACTGGGCCTGGGTTACGCTGGCGAGAAATGTATTGGGCTGGTCTTTCTGCGAGCCTTGGGCGGGCCAGCCAGTCTCGCCGATACGGATCTCGAGGCCGACGTTCTGGCTTGCAAATGCTGTCTTGAGTCCTGAGAGCTGGTTGTTCATGCTCGCCGTAACCGCCTGGGTGAAAGAAGGCTGCGTGGGATTCTGCCCGATCTGGCAGGCGATGTTGGGATCGAAATAGGCGTACATGTTTCCGTAAACGTGGCCTTCACAGACCGCCATCAACGCCAGAAGTTTCTGCCGCATGGTCGCGCGGTCGGGGCTGGTGTTGTTCACGCCGCCGAGCACGCCCCACTGCTGCCGCGTGGTGATGGGCAGGTTCGCGGAGGTCAGCGGAGCGCGCTTGCTCTTGGCGTAGTTGATGAGATCGATGACGGCCTGCGTCGAGTTGGGTCCCCAGATGCACTCGTTGCCGATGACTAGGTCCACCACGTTGCCGTAGGTTTTGGCCTGCTGAATGGCGTAGTCGATCTCCGTCTTCGACCACTCTACGTTGATGGAATCGTTATTGGAGTCGGCGCCGATCTGGTAACAGCCCGCGCTGACCTCGAGCCCGGCAGTCTTGGCCGCCTGAATGTTGAAGCGGTTGGCGTCTTGAATATTGGGAACATTCTGCCAGACGAACGTGCCCTGACCGTAGGTCGTGATCAGGGAAAATTTCTCAGCCACGGGTTTCAAGAGCTGCGCGACCTGATCGAGCGTGTAGGTGTTGTAAAGCACCGGGCCGTCACCAACCCAGGGTCCGACGTAAGGCTCAAAGGCGGCTCCGTAGATACCCATGAGTGTTTCCTCCAACGTTAATGAATGCGCAAAGCTGTACGTAGAACAGCCGAGAGGGCCGATCCGGGCGGGAAGACTGGTCTGCAATTACTGTCGGGGGCCGGACGGAAAGCATTGTACCCCAGGCACGCTCGGCGGGGCTTGCCAAGTGAAACAGACCAATATCTAAAGCGGCATAAAGCTCCCGGAGATAGCTTCTACTGCCACTCAGTCGCTCGCAGCCATGGCGGGCGTAACGTCTTCCACCCCCACGATGTTGGTCGGATACTTGCCGGTGTAGCAGGCGGTGCAGAAGAGGTGCTCGTCGCCGTCGCCAGCCGCCTTGCGCAGGCCCTCCAGCGAAAGATAGGCCAGCGAATCGGCGCCGATGTATTCGCGAATTTCCTCCACCGTTTTGTTGGCCGCGATCAACTGGTTCTTGGAAGGGGTGTCCACTCCGTAGTAACACGGCGAGATGGTCGGCGGGCAAGAGACGCGAAAGTGTACTTCCTTGGCGCCTGCCTCTCGCACTAGGCGAACGATCTTGCGGCTGGTAGTGCCGCGCACGATGGAATCGTCGATCAGCACCACCCGTTTGCCCTCCAGCACATTGCGCACCGGATTCAGTTTGAGCTTCACGCCAAAGTCGCGAACGCGCTGCTCCGGCTCGATGAAAGTACGGCCGACGTAGTGGTTGCGGATCAACCCAAACTGGATCGGGATGCCGCTCTGATAGGAGAAGCCGAGGGCGGCAGTGACGCCGGAGTCGGGTACTGGAACCACAATATCGGCGTCCACCGGCGATTCCAGCGCGAGCTGGCGGCCCATGGCATCGCGCGTCTGCTGCACGGCCTTGCCAAATACGATGCTGTCTGGCCGCGAAAAATAAACATGCTCAAAGATGCAGCTCGATTGCGGTTGCTGCGCCGAGTAAAAGCGCGAATGAACGCCTTCCGGCCCAACGATCACTAATTCGCCGGGCTTGACCTCGCGCTCATAGGTGGCGCCGATCAGGTCGAAGGCGCAGGTTTCGGACGCGAAGACAATGGTGTCGGGGCGGTGCGCCGCCTCTCCCGAAATGCGGCCCATCACCAGCGGACGAAAGCCACGCGGATCGCGGGCGGCAAAAATGCGGTCAGGGGTCAGCATGACCAGCGAAAATGCGCCCTCGACGCGGCGCAGCGAATCGGCCATGGCATCGACCAGGGTGTGCTCGCGCGAACGCGCAACCAGGTGCACCAGGACCTCGGTGTCGCTGGTGGTCTGAAAGATGGAGCCCTGTTGTTCGAGCTGGGCGTGCACTTCGTGCGAATTGGTGAGGTTGCCATTGTGCGCCAGCGCAATTTTGCCCTTATTGCACTCCACCATGATGGGCTGGGCATTGAGCAAGGCGGAATCGCCAGCGGTCGAGTAGCGGGTGTGACCGATGGCCAGCGAGCCGGGAAGCCGGGCCAGGGCGTCGGCGGTGAAGATGTCGGATACCAACCCCATGGCTTTGTGAAGTTGAAGCTGCTCGCCGTTGGAGGCCGCGATCCCCGCCGATTCCTGACCGCGATGTTGCAGCGCGTACAGGCTGAGGTAAGCGAGCTTGGAGGCTTCGGGATGGCCATAGATGGCCACCACGCCACATTCTTCGCGTAGCTTATCGGAAGGAATCAGCATCGCTCACCTGAGGTCGGAACTATTGAATAAGTATCCTGCCTGGAAATATCGAGTTGTCATCACGAACGGCCTTCAGGCCGTGAGGGATCTGCTTTTTCTTCACCAGTCATTCCAGTGCCAGCAAAAGCAGATTCCCCGCTTCGCTCGTAATGACAACTCCAGACGAATCGTCAATCCTATACAGCCCAGCACTGCATTCTTATGCGGCGCTTCGACTAGCTCTTCTGCAACGTGGAAGGAACCAGCCGTTCCTCGGTTTCCACGTGCAGAGCGCTTTCCAAGGCCCCGGCCCATGCAGCCTTCAGTTCGGAGACGCTGGCTTTGACGGCGGCTTTTCCGTCAACCTGGATCTCCAACTGATCAGGCCCTGTATTTCCTATTGGTTCAACTGAGAGCCCACATTGTACCGCTATTTGTTTGATTCGTTCGACGTTTTGCGGGTCGCAGGAAATGAGCACGCGGCTGGCGTCTTCGCCGAAGAGGACGTACTCCGGCACTAACCCATCGGAACTAAGGTTGACTTCAGCGCCAACGTCGTGGGCGAATCCGCACTCCGCCAGAGTGACCGCCAGCCCGCCTTCCGAGCAGTCTTTGGCCGATTCCAGCAGACCCGCGCCGATCATCTCGACAACTGCCTTCTGGAGCGCTGCTTCCTTCTCCAACTCGAGCGACGGCGGAAAGCCCCAGACCTCGCCCAATAACTCCTTTGCGTACTCCGAGGAGCCGAATTCGGCCTCAACGTCCGACGCATCTCCCGGCTCAGATCCTCGGATGACGAGCAGGGCGCGTCCCGGCTGGCGGAAATCTGGGCCAATGGCCTTGTGCACGTCGTCCATAATTCCGACGATGCCGATCACCGGAGTCGGATAGACACCTTCGCCGAGCGTCTCGTTGTAGAAGCTGACATTGCCCCCGGTGATCGGGGTTTCCAGCTCCTCGCAGGCCTTGCAGATGCCATCGACAGTTTGCGAGAACTGCCACATGGTATGCGGCTTCTCGGGATTGCCGAAGTTCAGGCAATTGGTGGCTGCGACCGGGGTCGCGCCGGTGCACGCAACATTGCGGGCCGACTCGGCCACCGCGTGCATGGCGCCCAGCTTGGGATCGAGGTAACACCAGCGGCTATTGCCGTCGAGCGCCATCGCCAGGCCGCGCTTGGTCCCCTTGATGCGAATCACTCCGCCTTCGCCGCCCGGGCCCTCCACCGTGTTGGTTTGCACCATGGAGTCGTACTGCTGGAACACCCAGCGTTTGGAGCAGATGTTGGGGCTGGCGAGCAATCGTTTCAGATCGTCGGTGAATTCCGTCTTCCGGCCCAACGTAACGTTCGCCGGAACGTCGCGCGGCACGGGCGGCTCCCAGCGTTCCAGCGGCCGGCGGTAAAGCGGCGCGTCGTCAGTCAGCGCGGCGTTGGAGATTTCCGCAACTACTCTGCCGTGCTCCAACACGCGCATCTTGGGCTGGTCGATCACGCGGCCGATGGTGACGGCGTCGAGTCCCCACTTCTGGAAGACGCGGAACACTTCGTCCTCGCGGCCTTTTTCGGCCACCAGCAACATGCGCTCCTGCGATTCGCTCAGCATGATTTCGTACGGCGTCATGCCGGTCTCGCGTTGGGGCACCAGGTCGAGCTCGATCTCCAGTCCCACACCGCCCCGCCCGCCCATCTCGCAGGTCGAGCAGGTGAGCCCCGCCGCTCCCATGTCCTGGATGCCGACAATCGCGCCGGTCTGCATGGCTTCCAGGCAGGCTTCGAGCAACAATTTTTCCAGGAAGGGGTCGCCGACCTGCACGTTCGGACGCTTGGCCTCCGACGCTTCGCTGAACTCTTCGCTCGCCATGGTGGCGCCGTGGATTCCATCCCGGCCCGTCTTGGAGCCGACGTAGATCACCGGATTGCCTTCCCCGGCGGCCTTGGCGTAGAAGATTTGGTCGCGGCGCACCAGGCCCAGCGCAAACGCGTTCACCAGCGGATTTCCCGAATAGCAGCCTTCGAGCTTCACCTCGCCGCCCACGTTGGGCACACCGAAGCAATTTCCGTACGATGCAATGCCGCTCACCACGCCTTCCAGCACGGAATGGTTCTTGTGCAGCGTTGCCTGATCCAGACCGGGCTGCGGCGTGATCGGGCCGAAGCGCAGCGAGTCCATGATGGCGACGGGACGCGCGCCCATGGTGAAGATGTCGCGCAGGATGCCGCCAACCCCGGTGGCCGCGCCTTGGAAGGGCTCGATGAACGAGGGATGATTGTGCGACTCGATCTTGAAGGCGCAGGCCCAGCCGTCGCCGATGTCGATGATGCCGGCGTTCTCCCCGGGCCCTTGCACCACGCGACGGCTGTGCGTGGGCAGGCGCTTCAGGTGCACGCGCGAAGATTTGTAAGAGCAGTGCTCGCTCCACATCACGCTGAAGATGCCCAGTTCGGTGAAGGTAGGCTCGCGGCCCAGCGACTTCAGGATGCGATCGTACTCCTCGGCCGAGATTCCGTGGTCGCGAAGCACTTCTGGAGTGATGGTGGGTTCTTTGGCGAGGCTGGTGACGCTATCGATTGGGTGCATGGCGAGGAAGGAAGCTCTATTGTCGCACGCGCCATCGGCTTAGGGAAGGAGTTCGGCAGGCGCTACTCGTCCGCTTCACGCCACTGGTAGCCGCAC
This sequence comes from uncultured Acidobacteriaceae bacterium, assembly GCA_963737435.1. Classification (GTDB taxonomy): domain Bacteria; phylum Acidobacteriota; class Terriglobia; order Terriglobales; family Acidobacteriaceae; genus Bog-257. The sequence continues at coordinate 546,781 of CAVTSI010000007.1, forward strand.
GCCAGGCATTTCCAGCGACGCGCCTCCGGCGCCGGGGGCTCGGGGAATGGCATGGCCGCCGACCAGAAAGCGATCTGACGCGGATTCGCGCCGGCTACTTCGCGAATCTCCAGCGATTCGCATTCCGGGCAACAGGCCACCTCTTCCATGTCTTCGTCATCGCCGAGCTCCGCTTCTACTAAGTTGGATTCTTCCGGCTCGAAATCGTCGAGCACTTCCAGCGCGCGCACCATCTGGCTGTCGGGCACCTGCAGGCGGATGCCGCCCAAAGCCATGCCCATGTGCCAATTCATGGCATGCATGTTCTCGTCGCACACGAAGGCTGAAATGCCGGCAGAGATCAGCTTGCCCTGCGCCAGTTTGGCTTCGCCAAGGGTCAGGAAGTTCGCAATAGTGACCGGTTCATCCAACATCGGGATTGAAGAAGCGTAGGCTAGCTCGGCGTGCGAGTCAACTCCGTTAAATGCGCGCGGCGGCTGTGTTCCGCAATGGCCTCGACCACCTGCATGGCCAGGGCAAGGACCCGGCGGCCATCTTCCAACGTGACCTCGGGCCGGGAGCGATCGCGCACTGCGCGCAGGAAGCTGTCCAACTCGGCGCGCAGCGGTTCCTGCTGCGCCACCGCTGGCCTGAACGGTGTGATGCCAGGAAGCGCGCTAGCGGCAATGCTTGCCGGATTAAACGGGTCCATGCCGGCCGGATCGGGCGATAAGTCGTCCACCGTCAGCACCAGCACATCCTGCCGCGAGTAGTCGAGCGAGACGTATTGCCGTGGCTGGAAGAAGCGCAGCTTGCGGACTCGCTCGGTGCTGACCCGGCTGGCGGTGAAGTTGGCCACGCAGCCGGACTCGAATTCCATGCGCACGTTGGCGATGTCCACTTTCTGGGAGAGAATCGGCAAGCCAACCGCGCGCACTTCCTTGACCGGCGACTGCACGAACGCCAGAACGATGTCGAGATCGTGGATCATCAGGTCGAGGACCACGTCCACGTCGAGCGAGCGCGGGCTGAAAACGCTGAGGCGGTGCACTTCAAGAAACATGGGCTGGGTGAGCAACGGGAAAGTGGCGCGTACCGCGGGATTGAAGCGCTCGAGATGGCCGGCTTGCGCAATTCGGCCATGCCGCTCCGCTGTGGCAATCAACTCATCCGCTTCGGCCACGGTAGTCGCCAGCGGCTTTTCAATCAGGACATCAACGCCGTGCTGCATCAAGTGCCGCGCGACTTCGAGGTGGGCAGCAGTGGGCACCGCAACCGAACACGCCTGCACGCCAGCGGCAATCAATTCGTCGATCGACCGAAACGCGGAAGTGCCGAACTCGTTGGCGACTGTTTGTGCGCGCGAGAAGTCATTGTCCACGATCCCGACAAATTCGACATTCTGCGACGGATCGGCCTGAAGGTCGCGATAGACGCGCGCGTGATTGCGACCGAAGGTTCCGGCGCCAACGACTCCCACGCGCAGGACGTGCTTGCTGCTCTGCATATTAGGATTCTCGCGTATCGGCGTGCTATCACGCAAAGCAGATTTCAATTTCGCTTAATGTGGGAACTCTGCCCAAACCCCAGCGCAGTCTTGGAAATTACTTGGCGGCGGACGATGCTTCAATCCAGTTTGGCGGACCGTCGCTCGCCTCCTGCGACTCGACCTTGAAATTCTGCACCACGCCTCGATAGAGCAGCACGGCGCAAATTGCCGAGCCAACCAGCAGGAGAATTCCCGTCGCAGGCTGATGCAACAAGATCTTCCCTGCCCCGAAAAGGCACATGTAAACCATAGCGCAGCCGAGGGCCCAAGCACCCAGATTGCTGCCGAGGTCCCGGTGTCCTACAATGTCAGACGCTTGCGCAGCGACGCGCTTCCAACCGCGGACGTCGGGCCGCACGTGACGATAGAAGCGCAAGAGGACCTGGTCCGGCTCAGGCTTCGTCAGCAGCGTCACCGTGAGCCACACGATGGTCGTCACGATAGTGGTCGCCAACGCGCCCTTCGCAAACACCAGCGAGCTGTTGCCGATGAACGGCTGCCAGCGGTCCAGAATGACGGTGACGAGCAGGGAACACGCCATAGCGGAAATCTCACTCCAGGCATTGATCCGCCACCAATACCAGCGCAGGATGTACACCGCGCCGGTGCCGGCGCCAATCTGCAGCACCACCTGCCATCCGGAAGCGATGGAGCTGAGCTGCACCGACACCCAGGCAGACACGATGACCAGCAACACCGTGCACACTCGCGAAACCCTGACGTAATGCCTCTCCGACGCGCTCGGATACACGAACCTGCGATAGAAGTCGGAGACCAGGTAGGACGCGCCCCAGTTCAATTGCGTCGCAATCGTGGACATGAATGCAGCCAGGAATCCCGCAATCGCAATCCCGCGATACTGGTGCGGAAGATGCGAGTTCAACACCATCATGTAGCCGCTCTCGGGATGCTGCAGACCGGGGTACAGCACGATGACCGCGAGTCCGGTGATGATCCACGGCCACGGACGGATGGCATAATGCGCGATGTTGAACCACAAAACCGAGAGCAGCCCCTGCTTCTCATCACGCGCGCTGAAGATGCGCTGCGCAATGTAACCGCCGCCGCCCGGCTCCGCGCCCGGATACCAGAACGCCCACCACTGCAGTCCGATGAACACCAGGAAGCTGGCCACCGGAACCATCCACAGCGGCTGGGCGGTGAGCCCCCGCGAAAATTCGGGAAAGAAGTCGAGTGGATTGGCGGCGTTTGCGCCAGCGGCGGCCTGCATCTTGCGCAAGCTGTCGAGCACGGCCGTCATGCCGCCGCAGGCAACCACTGCAAAATACGCAACCGCGATAACGATGGTCATCTTCAGCACAAACTGAAACAGGTCCGTCCACAGCACTCCCCAGAGCCCGCCGATCGCGACGTATAACCCCGTGAAGGGAATCAGGAAGAAGACGCAGATGGCCAGCGCCGCACCGTCGTTGCCGCTCCACACCGAGCCGAAATGTACGCTCAGGAAGCGGCTGATGTTGGTTAGCATCGGCGTATTCGCCAGCGTGGTGCCGACGATGCTGGTCATCGCCTTCGTCACCCATCCCAGGATGACGCAGTTCATCAGCAATCCAAGGTAGATGGCGCGGAATCCGCGCAGGAATGCGGCCGGCTTGCCGGAGTAGCGAATCTCGGCAAACTGCACATCGGTGAGCAGGCCCGAGCGGCGCCACAGCCGGGCGAACAGGAAGACTGTCATCATGCCCGAGAACAGAAAGCCCCACCACAGCCAGTTTCCGGAAATTCCCTGCGTGTAAACCAGTCCGGTGACCACCAGCGGAGTGTCGGCGGCGAACGTGGTGGCCACCATGGAGCTCCCGGCCAGCCACCAGTTCACCTTGCGGCCGGAGACGAAGTAGTCGTCAACGCTGCGCCCGGAGCGGCGACGAAACCACAGCCCCATGATGAGCGTGATCGCGAGATAGCCGACGATGGCGGTCCAATCGAGGAGTGGTGAAGCTCATGCCAGGTTGCCGCGCCTCACGAACTTTACCATGTGCGGATTGCAAAGGTTCAAGGTGTGGTCTCTGGCAAATCAATTCCTACTGAATCAACCAGCCCGAGTAGTCGTCAGGCGTCTCAGCGGAACTAAGTAAATTCGGCAAGATGGCATAGGGGTAATTACCGCTATGCAAGCCAGCCAAGTGTCCTTATTCTCCCAGCAACCGACAATTTCCCGCGCTGGTTTCGAGCATCCTTTCAGGTAGCGAATCACCAGCCAAATACTCTCTTCGACGTGACGCAGGGTTAGCCGTGGCCGGAGCAATGCCGCCCACGTCGGCCAATCAACAGGTTTGAAGTTTGAGGCCGCCTCCTTCAGTGGAGCGAGCCACGATTCCCAGGATAGCTAGGCATTGGTCCCGCCACCGCCCCAGGCGACGCATGGCCTTAACCCGGGAAATGAGTTCACGAATGAGGAGTTCCCATGTCCCGTTGTAAAGGCTCGTTGCTTGTCGCAATCATGTCCTGTTTCATTAGTGCTGGCTTCGCTAGCGCCCGCTTCGCTCAAGAGCTACCCGACTCCATTTCCGATGCATCGAGCGCGACCGGGAGCGCCACACCATCGCCTGGCACTCCATACCAGTCCCACCATGTGGTGGTGATCATGGAAGAGAACCGCAGCGTCAATCAAGCCCTGCAATACATGCCTTATCTGAAATCGCTGGCCCAGCAGTATTCGCAAGGAATGCAGGTCTATTCCGATTCGCATGGCTCTTGGCTGGCTTACGGGGAGTTGACTTCCGGGTTGGCCCCATTCGGCGGCCAAGGTGATGGTGGAATCTGCAACGGCGACGGCTGCTCGCAGGTCATCACGATTGACAACCTGGTGAGACATTTCATGTCGCAGGCGAAAAGTTGGCGGGGCTACTTCCAGTCGATGCCCAGCATCGGCTGGATGGGCTATGAGCTGGGCCCCTATGTTCGCCGGCATAATCCGTTCCCGTTCTACAGCGACGTGGCTTACGCACTGCCTCAGCGGTGGAACATGCTTCCCGCCGACCCTTACATGCTGAACGACATTGTGAATAATCGGCTAGCGAGTTTTACCTGGATCACTCCCGATCTCAACCATGACGCCCACGACGGCAGCAGCGACCAGACAGCGCTGGCGGCTGCCGATGCTTACCTGCAGACCTTTGTTCCGCAGTTGCTGGCTACTACTGCATTTCAGCCCGGCGGCGATGGCGTCTTCCTGGTTACATTCGATGAGGGAGAGTTGAGTGGTGACAATGAATGCGGTGGCAGTCCCGACCCGAATAACTGCGGCGGCCACATCTGGCAGGTGCTCATCGGTCCCCAGGTCAAGCGCGCTTATCAGTCGAATACCCACTATAAGCAGGGAAGCCAGTTGCGCATGTTCTGCGACTTACTCGGCCTCACCAGCTGTCCCGGTGACGGCGCTACCTCCCCCGGAATGTCGGAATTCTTCGGCTCGGGAGGCTCCTGCACATCAACCCCGGACCGTACCGTCGTGATCTGCTCCCCGATGGCCAACAGCAGCGGTCCCTCCCCGATACAGATCACGGCCGCGGCGTTGGACAACGAATACCCCATCACCGGAATGATCGCCTACGCGAGTAGCCAAATTGTGGCGCGTAGCAGTGACTCCACTCTGAACGCCACGGTCCCGCTAAGTCCGGGCCAATACCAGTTGGTGGTCCGCGCCTGGGATTCCAGTGGCCATTACTTCTCCTCGCAGGAGAACTTCACGGTCACGTCGGGCTCGGACCCCGTCATCACCGAAAATCCAACGGAGATATCGCCGCAATAGGACGTAGCGGGCCGGATTCACACCTGCCTTCACCACCGCCGGCGGCGCTGCCGTTAGTGCGCCCACCAATTCAGCCCATGAGGCGCATGAGGGTGGGCGAACCAGGACGAACGTGTCGGCCCGACCGCTCTAATGAGCCTTGACACGCTTCCTCTTACACCCTAAGATTGTCACTCCAGATTGTCACTCCTCCTTTCAGAAACGCAATGATAGGCAAAACCATTTCCCACTACCGTATCTCGGACAAGCTTGGCGAGGGCGGCATGGGCGTTGTGTATCGCGCCGAGGACGACCGGCTGGGTCGCGCCGTTGCTTTGAAGTTCCTCACCGACAGCTATGCACGAGACACGCAGGCAGTGGAGCGTTTTAAGCGCGAGGCGCGCGCCGCTTCCGCGCTCAACCATCCCAATATCTGCACCATCTACGACATTGACGAGTACGATGGCCAACCTTTCATGGTCATGGAGCTTCTCGAAGGCGAGACGGTTAAGAATCGCCTGGCGCTGGGGCCTCTTCCGGCCGATGAGTTGCTCGACCTGGCGATTCAACTCGCCGACGCGCTCGACGTGGCCCACAAACGCGGCATTGTTCATCGCGACATCAAGCCCGCAAACATTTTTGTTACCACTCGCGGCCAGGCAAAGATCCTCGACTTCGGCCTGGCCAAGCTGATGGAGCGGGCCGGCCGGAAGGCCCTCGCGGTTGGCGTTGCCGACTGGGAGAACACGGCTGTATTTGTCGAGGACCTCACCAATCCCGGCACAGCTCTGGGCACCGTCGCTTACATGTCTCCCGAGCAGGCGCGCGGCGAGGAAGTGGATAGTCGGACCGACATTTTCTCACTGGGCGTGGTGGTGTACGAGATGGCAACGGGCAAGGAAGCCTTCGCCGGCAATACCTCGGCCGTGATCTTCGACGCCATCTTGAACCGCACGCCTCCCGATCCAGTCCGCCTGAACCCGAACTTACCGCCAGGCTTAGACGTCATTCTCAACAAGATGCTGGAGAAGAGTCCGCGAGATCGGTATGAGACCGCTGCGCGGCTTAAGGCTGAGTTGCAACGGCTGAAGAGGGACAGTGATTCGGGCCGCACCGCGGCCAGCGATTCGGGCCGTACCGCAGCTGCTAGCGCGCAGGCGGAGTGTTCGGTCGCGGTGCTGTATTTCGAGAATCTCAGTGGCGCCAAGGAAGACGAGTACTTCCGCGATGGGATGACGGAGGACGTCATTACCGAGCTGTCGCACATCAAGACCTTGAAAGTTTTTCCGCGCGCTTCGGTGCTTGCCTTCCGCGACCAGCCGGTAACGGGGCCGCAAGTCGGACAGCAACTCCACGCCACCTACGTGCTCACCGGCAGCTTACGCCGGGCGGGCAATCGGCTGCGCATCACCGGCCAGCTGGTGGAGACGCGTACCGGCCATGCGCTGTGGGTAGAACGTTTCGACCGCGAGTTGAAGGACGTCTTCGACGTGCAGGACGAGATTGCGCGCAGCATCACCCAGGCACTGCGCATTACCCTGTCGCCCCAGGAAGAAACTGCCCTCGCCAGCAAGCCGACCGAGAACCTGCAGGCCTATGACTTCTACCTGCGTGGCCGCAGCCTGGCGCGGCGCGTCACCCGCACTGACCTGGAATTTGCGATGCAGATGTTCGAGCGGGCCATCGAACTGGATTCCCGCTTCGCCTTGGCGCATGCCGGCGTCGCCAACGCTTGCGGCGAGTATTACGAGTGGCACGACCACAGCGATCGCTGGCTGGAAAAGGGGACCACGGCAGCAGAAAATGCTCTGTTGCTGGAGCCCAAATTGGCCGAGGCGCTGCTGGCCCAAGGCCGCATAGCCTACGCGGTGAAACGCTTTGAAGAAGGTATCAAGTTCGCGCAGCAAGCCATCAAGCGCAAACCAGATTGCGATGGGGCCTACTTTGTGCTGGCGCGGGCCTATGTCGCCTCGGGACATCCGGAGAAGGTGGTGGCCATCATCGAGGCTGCGTTGGCGGCCAACGGGGATGATTACAACGTCTATGTTCCGTTGATGGTCGCGCTCGAGCGCGCTGGGGACAAGGAGGCCGCAGGCCGCCTGCGTCAACGTTGCCTGGAGGCGCTCGAACAGCAGCTCTCGTTGGTGCCGGAAGACGTCCGTGCCCGAATTCTGCTGGCGAGCAATCTGGCGTGGCTGGGAAGGAATGACGAGGCCGCTCAGGCCTTGCAGATCGCGATCGCATTGCGTCCCAACGATGCCAACATCCTCTACAACGCTGCCTGTACTTACGCCATCCTGCAAAACAAGCAGGAGGCATTAAGTCTCCTGAAGAAGCTGGACGAAATGGGCCATTTGAACAAGGGGTACGCGCGCCAGGATTCCGATTTCGAATGCCTGCACGGAGACCCGGAGTTCGAAGGGCTACTTGCCTGAGTAAGCACCGTTAATTCCCGTAAACCCTTACAAGAACTTGGCGGAAGCGTGTGCGAGTCGAACGCACCATTGACACCGCAAGGCGCCAATCGCCGGTTTTGAAGATATGTAGTCCCACATCCCTGTTGTGCGGACTCAACAACTTAGCATCACCTTATGTCGTGCTGTTCGGGCTGAATTTCGCAGTTTGGCACACGACTATGCAACCAAATATGCAACCACGCCGGAGGTGTTCGCAATCTCTCCGGCCACATTTGCCGCGTATCGCCTCCGGTTCTGAGCCATAAGCCAGAACCGGATATCCAGTGGGCAAGTCAGAGAGGGCGTACACCCATGCCGGCTCAGTACCACACCTGTTGCACGGTTGCATGTGGTACGGCGCTTGCTCCTGTCAGTCGGGACTCCCTTCGTTGCATATCCAGCTCGATGTGTTTCCGCCATGACATTCCAAGAACTCTGACGATAGCGCCCATATAAAGAGGTGTTCCTATGACGACCGACTCTTTTTCGAAAGACAAGCACCCCCGCTCTTTCACGGCGGAGGAGGCACGGGAGAAATTTCTGGCGGCCAGGGCGAAGAATTTGGCCGGTGAGCCCATCGACGCTGACGACTCAACCGCATGGCACGAGGTAGATGACCCGCTGACCAGCCAGCAACGCAAATTAATCACTGATGCAATGCCCGAGCGGGGCCGCTATTCCCCGCTGCTCTGGCTGAAGTTGCTGGACCCGGGGACTGACAAGGTCATCAGGGGCAGAGGGCGGTTTCAACATTTCAGCGGATTGTGGGTGGCCCGGTTCAGCGAGGGTAACGATATCGACAGCGGCTTTCTGGTACGTCCCATTGCTTGGGCGCCCATGACTTCTATCGAGGATGAAACTTGACCGTCACGCGAACGCGCCGGAATGCCGGCATCGGAGCAAATTCTATGGAAAAACTCACCTATACCTACGTTGACAACTCCAACTTCTTTATCGAGGGCCAGCGGGTTGCCGCTGTAGAAGCAGGCATGGCGCTTGACATCTCTGATGCGATTAACCGCAAAATCTTCGACCACTCTTGGCAACCTGACTACGGCAAGCTCCATGCCCTTGTCTGCGGCGAGAAAAAGCAAATCGGGGGTGCCAAGCTTTGGGGCTCGCCGCCACCAACCGACAGCTTCTGGAAGATGGTCGAGCGCAAAGGCTTTAAGGTTAAAACCTACGATCGCAGCTTTGGCAAGGAGAGAAAGGTCGATGTCGCTATCGGATACGAAGTTGGGAAAGACCGTCCCACGATGGACAAAGCTACTTCCGAGATTATCCTGGTCGCGGGAGATAAGGATTTTCTTCCTATTGTCGAGGATTTGACGGCGGAGGGCTATTACGTGTGCGTGGCCTTCTGGGATCATGCCGCAGCAAGAATGAAAGAAAAAGCCTCATCTTTCTTTTCTCTGAACCCCTATCTCAAGCACCTCGCGAAATAAAGCGTTGCTATCGCGCAGAAGGTGGTGAGGCAGTTTGAATGTCAAACCTGTTTCGACTTACTTGGTTGCACCATATTGCCACGCAAAAGGATCGGGTCTTCAGGGGGCAGGGGACAGGGCTGCACAATCAAGGTAGGATTCACGGATGGAGGAGATTCGCATGTATTGCAGCCACTGTGGCAAGGCAAACCCTGATGACGCGCGGTTGTGCGCTTATTGTGGCGCGGCACTGGCAGGCGGCGTGGCGCAGCGGCGGTTGGTGCGTCCGCGGGCGGGACGACGTATTGCGGGCGTGTGCGCGGGGCTGGCGCAGTATTACGGATGGAACGTCACCACGATTCGGATCCTGTGGCTGTTGCTGATCCTGTTTGCCGGAACTGGTGGGCTGCTGTATCTCATTCTGTGGATCGTCATGCCGAATGAGGGGTGAGCGACAGGTACCGGTGGGCCAGTTGTCAGTGGTTGGTTTTTCCGATCGCCGAAGTGCAGGTGGCTGAAGGGGCTTCTCCCCGAGGACGTCGAGCGAAGGATTTACCTGTCCGGGCAAAACAATATCGCCGTGGAGCCTGACGAAACCAGACGAAAACGTACACGTACCTGCTGTAGGCAGAACATCGACGCACTCCGTCGGCAGGCGAAACCAAACTGAGAATAAGATTTCTGCGGTATTGCATGAAAACACTTGCGGTTTGCCGCAAGCTTAAAAGTCCCCTTGGCTCGGCTTCTCGGCGTTCTGTTCTATCGCCTGATACTCCCGCCCATCCATGGTGAAAACCAGCGCTCTTAGCTGGTGTCCGCTGTATTTGCCGTAGCGCAGATTCTTCTCGGTGCTCGCCGAAATTCCCCAGCACCTCGACGGTTCAGCGCCTAACCTGCACAAAATACAGGTGCGAATTGATGGCATGGCTCGTGCTCTCACCAAACAAGCGACCCAGCAAGCTGGGAGAACAACATGCTGAGTGTTCATATTGAAAATATTGGCGAAATGGCGGTGGTTCAGTGCGAAGGCAGAATTGTCCGAAGCGAAGCCGCTTTCAAATCGCGCGAGGCTGTCTGCTCCCAAAGAGATGCCCGAATAATTGTGCTTGATCTCTCAGAAGTCCCCGCCATCGAAGGCGGTGGTTTAGGCATGCTCATGTTTCTGCAGCACTGGACGCAGGAGCATGACATTCGACTTAAGCTGTTCAATCCCCGCCAATCTGCGCGGGACAGGTTGGAGATCGCCAATCAACCGAAAGTGCCACGATCTAAATTTTGAGACACGCTTTTCTCCTGCGGGAAACAGGGCTAGATTTAGCTGGTAAGCAATTTATGCGGGAGGTGATTATGCTCTACGATTACATCTGCAAGGATTGCCAGAAATCCTTTGAGCTAGTTCTTACTCTAGGCGAACACGACAAAAACAACATCACTTGTCCGAAGTGCAAAAGCAAGAATGTGGAACAGGATGCCACCGCCTTCTTCGCGGTGACATCGAAGAAGAGCTAACAGCTTCGCCCAGCCCACGGATTCTGGCTGGATTGGGAGCCGGAATCCGACCATGCATCCGCGTGCTCGACGAGTGCATCGAGAGATTCGCAGACCTCGGCGTCACGAATCCCGATTCGTACGCGGCCAGTCTATCCGCCAGCGTCCGCCAGCCACTGACACCCAGAACCTCGTTCAGAATTCCCCCCGCATGGTGGCCGACCAGCACAACAAAATAATCTGCAAAGTGAGCAATATTGAACAGATTCTCTTCTTTGGAACGCCATATGCTGCCCCGATAATAGGCGCGAGCCAGTGGCAGTCGGCCTGTCATAGGAAGGTGTACCTCCCCCATCCACTGCGACTGGCTCTGCGCGATATGGGGTTTTCACGAGATGATGGCGATGCATTCACCATACGGGATGGAGTTAGTAGAAAACTGCCTCGCCTGCAATCTGTGTTCCGAGGGCTTCTTCTGCCATTTGCCGAAATCAGTGATGGAAGCGTTCCAGCCCCTGAAGTTCACGCTCGCGCATCCTGCTGGCGCAACTCTGTTCGTGGAAGGGCAAGTATGCCGTGGCATTTACATTCTCTGTAAAGGCCGCGTGAAATTATCAGCCACTTCGAAAGAAGGCCAGACGCTGATATTAAAAGTCGCTCAACCCGGAGAGGTGTTAGGGCTGAACGCAGCCATCTCTGGAATCCCGCACGAGACCACTGCGGAAACTGGCCAACCATGCCAACTCAACTTTGTTAAACGGGACGACTTCCTTAAGTTTCTGACGGAACACACCGACGCCTGCATGCACTCAGCAATACAGCTAAGCCGCGAGTGTCAACAGGCATACCAGCAGCTTCGCTCGTTCACAATGAACTCAGCACCCCAGCGAATTGCCCGCTTGATGCTGGAGTGGTCGCATGACGATTCCGGCGCGGCCACGGCTCACGGAATCAAGGTAGCGTTGACAAATGATGAGATCGGGCAAATCATCGGCATGTCGCGGGAGACAGTTACCCGTACTCTGGCCAATTTTCGCAAGCAGCGCATTGCGGAAATTCATGGTTCCACCTTGCTGATCCAGAATATGCCTGCCATTCAAAAGCTGGCTGGCACATAGACCGACAACCGCACACGCCTGCTTTTCTCGGGCAGATTAGGAGCGGCCATGAACTCGCGCGAAGCCTCCACTCATATTGTGCATTGACGATGCTGACATCGCGCTGCGTGTCAAAAAGTTTCTACTCGCCAGCGTTGGTTACAACGTCCTGACCGCTAACACGGCGGAGACTGGCTTCGAGCTTTTCAAGCAGCACCACATCTCGTTGGTGATCGCCGACCACTTTCTAAGCGCCAAGTCAGGAACCGAGATTGCCCGTGAAATGAAACAATTGAAGCCCGAGGTTCCCATTCTCATTGTCTCAGCCGCTGCTGAGGAGCCTGATGGACTGGAGTTCGCGGATGGGTTCCTGATGAAATGTGAGCCAGCGGATGTATTGCTCGATGCCATCGCTCACCTACTGGCTAAGTGATGCGGGTTTGCTGGTGGCTGTTGCGATAAACGGCTGCGCTCAATTTCTCGGCAGAGCTTCGCGAGAGCAGATTGATGCAGGAAGCCAAGGTAATTCTCGGCAAAAAGCAGGGATGAAGTCTGGTTCGCTAATGTCCTAAACTTGCGTTGGTGCCCTCTCCGTTCGACGTATTTCCTGTTCAGGGGGAAGGGGCTCATTGCCTTCGCCGTCACGATGGGCGTAGAGAAACTCGGCATCAAATAAGGCCGCTGTTCCATCGGCAAAGGTGATTAACACCATGCCTTCCGATAAATCGACATCTTTGATGATTCCCCTCATGGATAGCTGGCCTCTGGCGTTCGGCATGCGCACTGGTGGGAGTTCTCCCATCGTTCAAGCGAGCCGTCCACCACAGAACATTTGTTGGTTGCCCCGCACTGTCGGCAGGTGGAGATGACCAAAGTTCGTTCGCCCTGATAAGCGAGACCATGGTGGAAATCGGGATGCGGTGAATCTGGGGGCGGAGACATGTAGTGACCTCCGAAAGCGATTTCCCGAATCTATACCCGTTGGTTCTAGGTTGTCCGTCTGCTGCCAGACATAACGCACGAAGCACCTCTAGATAGCGGGCTACTTTGACGGGGAACCGTTTTTGGCCTCTGCCTCACACGCCCAACATTCAATCGAGGAAACGGACTTTTCTGCGGGATTGTCTTCGTGCAACGTGAGCATGTGCCCACATGCAAGATAGCAGTGAACAAATGGGCTTTCGCGCACCGTGCGTACAACTCGCCGCATAATTCTTGGTTCTGCCGCCATGACAGAAGCTCGTAACCCTTTTGGATGCACATGTTACACCCTCGCGGGGCTACTGGCCTTGCTGTGGGGCGCATGGCGAAGGCGCAAAACGCCCAGCCGTAATCGTTGCTTCCGTCATTGATCCCTGAATCCCATTTCTGGAATGGGCTTAGCCGGGCAGGCGAATTACCTCGCTATTCCCAGCAGACTGGCACAAGCTGAAAACAGCACAGTGCCCTGAAAGCTGGTTACTTATGAAAAGCCAGTTGCTCCATCTCTTGTGGTTTTCCCCTCTCGTCGTCTTCAACTGCATCTTGGGCATCATTCTGCTGGTCGGCGGATTGCTTCTGCTGGCACCCAGCGTTCAAGAGAGCCTACGGTGAAGACGTCCGGCTCGCGTGTCGGCTTGCGAGTGAACAGACCTCAACATCCCCAATGAGGCTTTCTTCGATGTCCACGTCACACCCCAGAGTGACGTCTGCACTTGTTTCATGTGACGTGAAGTGTTCGGCTGGTGCTGTACACAAGAAAAGAGACGAGAATCGTGGGGTCGTTGTGCTTACACCATACGGATTGGACATTATAGAAAGCTGCCTGAGTTGCAAGATACGAGTAGAGCATCTTTTTTGCGATCTTCCCGCCGCTGCATTGCAGACTTTCGAAACGATTAAATATGCCACCGCGTATCCCAAGGGTGCGGTGCTGTTTGTCGAAGGTCAGGCACCGCGTGGCATATTCGTGTTATGCAAGGGGCGGGTCAAACTTTCCATCTGCGCGTCCGATGGCAAAACCCTAATTTTGAAGATTGCCGAAGCGGGAGAAGTTCTGGGGCTCAGCGCCACCGTCAGCGGCTCACCCTACGAGTTGACAGCGGAAACCGTCGATCCGTGCCAAGTGAACTTCGTGAAACGCGACGATTTCCAGCGCCTAATGAGGGGGCACAGCGACGCCTGCCTGCATGTAGCCGAACAACTGAGCGACAACTACAATGCAGCTTGCCGCGAGTTTTGTGCCGTCGCTCTGCCTCACTGCGCAACCGAAAAATTGGCGAAGCTATTGCTGGACTGGAGCGCACAAAACGGGGAAGCGGCTAAGGCCAAGCGGCGCCTCAAGTTTCCGCTCACCCATGACGACATGGCGCAGATGATCGGCACGTCGCGGGAAACCGTGAGCCGTTTGTTCGCCGACTTGAAGAAGCGGCAGATCGTGGAGAAGAAGGGCTCAACCCTACGCATACGGAAAAAGGCAGCACTTAAAGCACTGGCTCTTATTCAGTAACGTTCCTCTGATTAGTTGTTGAGTTTCGGCCTGCCTTAGGAGCGCTATGGAGGAACCAACTCTTGTATTCAGATTGTCCCGTCCCAATGCGTTCCACTGCTCAGCCTGTGACGAACGCCGTGGAGAATTCGATACTGAGGGCTGGGCGACCGATGTCATTGAAGCCTTTCGCTATCACGTCCGCTGCCATCATTCACAGCCGGAGATAGCGCAGAAACCTCGCTCCCGCATTTCCTCTTCCAATTCGAGGGCTGGTGAAAGATGCCCAAAGGCTCAATCCTAATAACCAACAAGGCGGCAGTTAAGGCTCTGGCTCTCATGCAGTAGCGGGGCAGCGGTTAAGGCCGAGTCACGCGCAGGGGTTCAACGGAGCCTCTGCGCTTGTTGCTGGCGTCTGCGGCTTAAGTGGTAGGCATTTCGTCTGTTTCCAGACAGACAACGATGTGGTTGCCACCTAATCTGCTTTTAAGTGCAATCTCCCGTCAGCCCGTGGAACCCTCCAAGCGGCTACGACGACATTCAGGTCTCCACGGGTTGTGCATTCCTGTGAGGCCGAGATATGGCAGAGCCCGAACTACCTTCTAATTTTGAGCGCCTCCCCAACCTGCAAAGGCCAATAGTAATCGAATCCTATTGCCGTATCTGCGGCGTGTTCGTCTGGGCAAGTTCCGACCCTTATGCCTTGCTAAGAGCAGAACTCACTCACAAGTGTTCCGCGTGGCTGAAGATTTACTGAGCAGTGGAAGTCCAATCACAAAAAGGGTTCGCGCACCGTGTTATCGCTAGCGGTATGATCGAATCAATCTGCATGACTTGTTTCCTGACGGTGTGCCGATGCCGGACAGAAGAGGAAGCCGCAGAGCAAGAGACCGTACATGTGTGTCAAGATGACCCATCTCCAGCCCCGTTTCTGTTTCTCTAAGTTCAAGCGTGCCTCCTTCTGCGCCGCCTCAAGTCCCAGCCACACGACAACCGGATGTTCGCATTGCTCCGAGGAGTAGAATTCGAATAGGGGTAAGACATTTTGAAGGATCAGAAGTACACAAACCCATTCGTAGACGTACACAACAAAGTTAAGGCGTTCAAGGATCGCCTTCGCGAAGCGAACAAAGGTGATGCTGGCCTTCGCGAAAGCAGATTGTTGCGAGATGCTGCGGAAATCCTTGGCAAGAGCCCGAGTTCTCCCGCTAGTACTTCGATCCCAGAGCCCTCGTTATCAATTCGACCAGCGGAGACATTTTTCTAAAGGCAGCAGTGAAATCCCGCAGGAATTTCTGACCGCACACCTGCTCCTTCTGGATACCAAGTCTGCCTTGAAATTACTTAGGTTACGAATTGGTTGGGGATTTTCATACCGTTAGGGCATTCCTTTCGGTGTCCATCCTCGGCTTGTTCTAGTTTTTCTGGCTTGTATGCCTTAACGGTTCGGAAGCAGGACAAGCAGATGCTCTCTCCCGGCTTATCGTGCCGACGAAGAAAGTCATTGCGCTCTTCTGCGAGGCGCGACATGCGCGAAACAAGAAAGCCCGTGGACTCTTTCCCCCAAAATTGCCACCACGGGCTTTAAGCGATTTTTGCTTTGCGGCAAGTTACACTCTTAAGCTAGTGGTTGTCCGTCTGGTATCGAACATATGAGCAAAATGTGCAAACAATCAACCGAGAGTGCCACCATCTAATTTTGGGGGCATGTCATTCTCCTGAGGAGCGTCCTGATCCTGTCACTTTCCAGAAAGCGATCACGGTTCGCACTGCGTGGAGGAACGCCCGTCAGCATGCACTCAATTCTTTGGCAACGACCCGCGTGACTGCAACTCACGCCAAACAAGCATCGCCAGTTGAACCGAATCGTAAATCGTGGCCTTCAATTTCGGGCTGGGCTGTATTGGCTCTCCTCGGAGGCGGATGGCGGCGATCAGGCAAGCTGCGATCAGGAGTGCTCCGCGTTGTTTCTCGTCGTCGGGCATGCGAAACAGTATAGGCGAATAAAAGGCGAATATCAAGAGGCAGGCACAGTCCCTCAGCTTTTGGGTCGTTGATGAAGCCGTGGTCGTGCTCGAATCAACAAGGTCACCGCACAGCTCGGCGCGGTTGATGAGAATCGTGTCCTCCACCGGGGCACCCATCGTCCAGTATTGCAAGCCGTCCATGTCGAGGTAGGTGTAGGTGGTCTTGCCCCAATTTTTGATAACCAGCCTGCCGGATGTGAATAACCATGCGCTCCAACAGGTCTTCGTCCTTGGCCTCGCGCCGAAGGGTGTACTCGTGCGGCGTTTGTGGCATGGACTCAGCGAACCTCCACGACGACGCCTGCACGAAGGCTCGCAAGTCGTCCATGGTTAGGTTTGCGGACGGATGAGATTCTGAGGATTGCGCCATTGTTGTGACAACTGCGATTTTGTGATATTGCAGCAGCGAAATCACGGAGGCAAGTCCGCAGCCAATTGTCAGAGAAGAGACGGAGCCGAAGCCCCGCCCATTCGTTGGCTGCGACTGCACCCTGTGGATCGTTGCTACTTCTTCTTTTCTTCGGGCGCGGGCTGTGGTGGCTGTGCCTTAGCACGCTGCTGTTGCTGTGGCTGGACATGCTGCTGCGGCTGCTCCTGAGCATGCTGCGGCTGGGCATGTTGCTGCGGCTGCGGCTGGGCATGCTGCTGCGGAGCAGTCCTCGCCTGCTGCTGTGGCTGCGCATGCTGCTGCTGCGGAGCAGTCTTCGTCTCAGCGGGCACACGAGCCACCTTATTCCCAGCCGCCTTGTTCTCATTCGCACGGGTTGCAGCTGTCTTGTTCTCGGCTGCCCTAGTCTCGGCTGCCCTAGTCTTAGCCGCCTTATTCTCATTCGTGCGGGTTGCAGCTGTCTTGTTCTCGACTACCTTAGTCTCGGCTGCCCTAGTCTTAGCCGCCTTATTCTCATTCGTGCGGGTTGCAGCTGCCTTGTTCGCACCTGCCTTGTTCTCGGCTGCCCTAGTCTTAGCCGCCTTATTCTCATTCGTGCGGGTTGCAGCTGCCTTGTTCGCACCTGCCTTGTTCTCGGCTGCCCTAGTCTCGGCTGCTTTAGTCTCAGCCGCCTTGTTCTCATTCGCACGGGTTGCAGCTGTCTTGTTCTCGACTACCTTAGTCTCGGCTGCCCTAGTCCTAGCCGCCTTATTCTCATTCGTGCGGGTTGCAGCTGCCTTGTTCGCACCTGCCTTGTTCTCGGCTGCCCTAGTCTCGGCTGCTTTAGTCCCAGCTGCCTTGTTCTCGGCTGTCCTAGTCTCGGCTGCTTTAGTCCCAGCTGCCTTGTTCTCGGCTGCCCTAGTCTCGGCTGCTTTAGTCTCAGCTGCCTTGTTCTCATTCGCACGGGTTGCAGCTGCTTTATTCCCACCTGCCTTGTTCTCGGATGGCTTGTTCTCGGCGGCAGCAGCCTTGTAAGGTGCTCCCGCCTGCCTGGCCGCTACCACTCCATGACCGCTAAACTCCGCAGGCTTCGCAGTTGCAGCGATTGCCGGTCGCCCGTGGTTCACGGACGCCAGGAGTGCGTGGTTGGCACGGGCAGCCTGCACATGCTGGGTTTGCAGCGCCGTTGGCGGCCTGTGTTGCTCATGTGCTGCTGTTTCTTCTGCCCGGGTCGGGCGGGCGGTAATTCCACCGGTGCCGCCGTTATAGCTGACATAGTTCACCCTAGTGTTGTTGATTACGGTCTGGTTGTAAACGTTGTGAATGCTGGTGACGTTCACGTTGTTCACCGAACGGTTGTAGTAAAACTGTCCGTCCTGCCAACGTCCGCCCTGATAGCCGGAACCCCCATAGCCAAAGCCGTAGTTGATGCCACCGTAGAAGCCGACCTGCGGACCCCAGTAGCCGTCATTCCACATGTAGGCGTTGTCGCCCCAGCCCCAATAACCGGGAGTCCAGAGCAGACCAACCTCGGGAGCCATCACCCACGTACCCGGCACCCAGAAGTAGCCTTCATCGCCATAAGCCCAGTAGCCGGGCGTCCAGATATAACCCTCGGCGGGACAAGGGGGCTGCTCGTACACGGGCAATGCAGGCGGAGCGAATGTGACCAATACGCCAACCTGCGCGAACGATGCCATCGACACGCAGACCACTACCAGTAGGAGCAACAACCACCGAATGGATCGGATGATATGCATTTCGTTTCCTCCCTAGGCGATATCCCTCACTTGCATGATGTTCCTCGGCTGCTACGGGTTGGCTGGATTGAGCGGCACGATTTTCGGTAGTGGCGAAACGTACTGAAAACCGGAGGTTTCCGTTTTATTTCAGAACGACCCCGTCGGTTGCACTCTTCGGGCGGGAGGTGAAATGTGCGTGGCGTAACCTCGATAAGTTTCTGAGCTATGACGCCCTTCTGCTCGATTGGTAGATCTCGCGAGTACAGGCGTAGGTAGGGCATTTGGACACCGCCAACTACTTATAAAGATTAGGAGCATTCCTGGTGCCAAGAGGTTGGACAGCAGACAACGGCGCGTATGTGTCCGAGGAATCGATCTCCATGGCAACATGGGCTGTGCTACGGTCATCGATGCGGTAGTCCTCGTTGGTATTGTTCGTGAGGAATGTAATTAAATGTGATTTTGCTCCCGTCAGCGCCAATGCAGTACGCTCTATTGGAAGCGTCAAAGATCGTCGAGGTCAAAGGGCATGGCTTGGGTTATCTGATTTCACCTGCACCCTAAAGACGAGTCCGATTGGATGGAGACTGCCTGGCAATACGTCTTGCGCTTCGATCAGGTCCTCTGGGAGGGATCGGACCCGGCGTGGCTCGACTATCCAGCCATGATGAAAATTCCCGTTTCGTCCACCGCTGTGCTCGGACGTTTGAAGGCGGACAAGGGCAGTTCCAGACGGCCGATAACAGCCTTGCACGGGGTGCCCTGCCCAAGCTTCCGCGGCTCAGGAGGTTTTCTCTCAGGCGCACAAAAGCCCCACGCAAGCAGCGGAAGCGCGAGTGGGGCACCGAATGGAATCTCAATATGTCGAACGGAGAATCCGCACGCGGCTACTGATGAGCGTCGTGCTGGTGTTGGGCGTTCGGGTTCTGC
Source organism: uncultured Acidobacteriaceae bacterium (assembly GCA_963737435.1). Lineage (GTDB taxonomy): Bacteria > Acidobacteriota > Terriglobia > Terriglobales > Acidobacteriaceae > Bog-257. The sequence goes on from CAVTSI010000007.1 coordinate 566,058, forward strand.
CACTTTTCGCCGTGCTCGCCATGGGCATAGCCGGCATTATAAGCATCGCGGTCTGAGTCGTTCTTCCAATGATAATTCTTGTGCTTGTGATTTGAGCCCTCATTCCAACCCTTCTTGTAGTACGGATTGTTATAGTAAGCGCTCTCGTTGCGACGCTCGGCATTCTGCTGCTCGTGTTCCTCGTGATTGTCCTGCGCTATCACCGGTATTGCCGTGGAGCCGCCGATCGCCAGAATCATGGCCAGCGCTCCTGCATATGCCTTCATGTATTCCTCCTACAGCTGGTTTCATAAATACCCAAGACGTCTGTTGCTATCGCGTAACTGCCGTTAAATCAATACAATGCGAACGTCTAAACATGATCGCAACCATTTATGAAACCAGCTCTAGGTAAGTAGGGCATTTGCACGCCTACTGCTACCTATGAGAAGTAGGAGCATTCCTCGTGCCAAGAGGTTGGGCAGCGGACAATTAGAGAAATAAACGAGTTGCTCATCCCGCGGACTGAGCATCTGGTGAGAAATTGCCGGTGATCGGTATTTTTTTTCATTCAAGGATCATTGCCTCCCTTGAAGGAAAGAGATCCTTTAGGCACATCTTCTAAGTCACCTACTTACATCTAAGTCTTTAACGAACGAGTAAACACCAGACCGACTTGCCGTCCGGATAGTCAGGTGACTGCTCGTTGGGCAAGGTGACGTTATGTGGCTAGCAGGCGCGTTGAAGACTCTATGCTGGAGTGGTCTAGCAGTGTGTGGGGGCGTGCTGGTGCATATGACCGACGAGGCCCGCAGGAAAAAGTCCCCGGACTGGGCTTAGCAGGCGCCCGCCGTACCATCCAGGAGCAAGGCGGCGACATTTGCTTCGAAAGCTTTCTGGGAGTGGGAACGACCTTTCACATTTCTCTCCCAGTGGCCGCTTGATCGCCGGCTTTGCGGCTCCGGCGGCAGCTTGTTGTGCGGAGGTTAGTCAGTGAGAGCAGCAAAACATTGGTGTGTAGTTCTTGTGCTGACGGTGTGCACGCAATTGGCTTTGAGTCCATTGCACAATGCGCAGGCTGCATTGCGGTTACCCGTACCAGGCTACGGACAGCAGGCTGAGAATGCCTCAGGAGGCGCGCAGGAAGACGCAGCCCCGGCGCAACCCGGCCAGAACCAACCTGTGACTTCTCCCACCGATTCCGGGCCTATCACCCTGTCACCTGGCATGGTGATCTCAGTGCGCATCGCCGACAAGGTGGACTCCAGCAAGGGTCACAGCGGCGACCTGTTAACCGGCATCGTGGATCCCTCGCTGATCGTCAACGGCCGCGTCCTGATCCCGAGGGGTACTGAGGCGCACGTGAGGATGGTGGAGGACAAAAAGGGTGGTCATCTGCACGGCAAAGCTGAGGTGCGACTCGAATTGATCAGCCTGGTGATGAACGGACGAAAGCTGGAAGTGGAGAGCGATGCTTACAAGAAAGAGAAAGGCGCGGTCGCGGCCAAGGTTGAGGCCGCTGCGCCATCTAGCGCGGGGGCGGCTACTGACATGGCCATGGGTTCCGACCCGGGTGCGGCCGCCAGTCCAGTGATTGCGGTGTTCCACGCCGCCAAAGTGGAGTTCGCTCCAGGCAAACGGATTGAGTTTACGCTTACTGTTCCCTTTACGTTTGATAAGCCGTCGGCAACGAGTGGGAAGTGACGTGCGGGGTCACCTCGGCGGATGAGCGTTGTGAGTGCTCGGCACTTTTGAGACCCTACCAAATCGTGATGCAGCCTTGACAACGCGGGGACAGGTTCTTACCGCGATTTTGCCAGTATCCCCGCTGGCGCTGATGGCGCGACCACACATCACCACAGAAATCCTGACCGGTGTGCTCGATCTCGAACAGCTCGCGACAGGCTGGCAACTTGAGCCACCCGTGCCGGCGGGCTGCGCTTCATTCAGTTCGCACGGCCCCGCCGGTACCTCAACGCGTAACGACCGCTGCTATTCAGGTGTTCGGTCGAGATCGCACACAATCTCGAGAGAAGACTGAGCATCATGAGCGGCCTCGTCGTTGGGCTCCCTCGGGTATCAAGCGCAGCTCTGTTACTTCAGTAACGTTATCGTTGCTGCGCATCAGCGCTGTTGCGGCCGGTCGAGGACGCCGGAATCCACGACTTGTCCGGTCCGCGATATTGTCTGGAAGTAGAACTTGTCGCCCGCAATCTCGACCAGCATAAAGTCGCGATCGGTATCAAAGCCCGCCGCCATGTCTGCCGAAGGCCTCAGATTGTGAGATCTGAGTTCGCCGGAGTTGCCAAGAACAAAGTAGTAGGTACCGTTTTCCGGCTTGATCCTCTCATAAACGTGTTCGTGTCCGGACAACACCACATTCACTCCGTACTTCTCGAACATCGGCGTGAGGACAGCACGCAGATCAAGATCCGGTCCGTGAAACCTTCCATCCGAATACAGAGGGTGATGGAAGTAACAGACCTTCCACGACGAGTTGGAATTCTGCAGTTGCAGCTCAAGCCAGCTTAGCTGCTCCCGGTCCATGTAGTTGCTGTCTAGCACGAAAAAAGTGACATTCCCCTTCTTGAAGCTGTAGTAGCGTGCCCCGCCCATGTTGAACGGTTTGTAAAGGCGCTCGTTCGGGTTGTCGTGATTACCGATTGAGGCGTAAAATTTCACCCCGGCATCGAGCAACGGCTTGTAGGGGAGTTCAAACTTCCGTTCAAAATCTTGCTGGCTCTTACCTCCGTAGATGTTGTCGCCCAGCATAAGCACAAAGTCAAAACCCGTCTTTTGGCGGCATTTCTCCATTTGGTGAGCCACTTGATACTGCTCAGCCCCTCCGGTGCCACTGTCGCCGATGACGGCAAAGCGGACCGCCTTTTGCTCTTCCGGCAGGTCGCATTCCGATTTCTGTTGGGTGGCTAGCGGCTCGACGGTCAGGTCCGCCGAAACTGCCATCGTGCTCGCGAGGATCCGGTTCTCGTCTTCCCTAGCGGCGGAAGTCAGCGAGGGGGCGGACATCCGCGCCGCACTGGTGGCGATGACGAAACAGGCAAGCACCGCGAAGACAACACGATGTCGCATTCGAACGAACCTCGCTCTACGACGACGGAATGGCGCCCGGTATGTAGTCAACGATGATGTTTGCTTCTACGTCCCGCAGCACCAGTTCTCGGCCCACGATCCGATAGTCCAGCTCGGGAGGAAGGTTGGGAAGATTCAGCAATATTGACGGCGGTGTTGTTTGCAGCGGAACATTCTCTGGATACACGGCGTTCACGCGCACACGGACGTCGGTGACCGGTTCGTCATGGCGCAAACTGGCATTTATCCGGGCGGCGTTTGTGCCTTGGTAAGCGATGGATATCAGGCGCTTGAACAACTGGCTGATCTCCGGTGTGAAGATTTCGCCTTGCTTTGTTTCGGGTCGTGCAGCGCGGATACTGCTGGCCAGCAGGCGCTGATGCTGGTTAATCTTGTGCGCTGAATCAGTACGTTTAAGCGCAGGAATCCCAGCTTTTGCGGTGTGGCGGAGTTTCATGTACTCCTTGACCTGATTTTCGAAACTCGCCGCGACCAAAGAGTCTTGATTTACTTCTGGGGCTGTGTGCGATGCAGTTTGCGCGCCCAGAACAGTGCAGTACACCACCACCAGCAGGACGAAAGCAGCCCGAATACGATTAGTAGTCAAAACCTCCATGTTCGTCCCTCAATGACGTTAGATGCGGAAGAGGCTCTCCCAGGCGAATGGACAGCACAATCGCGCTATTTTGATTCTGAAGACTGGCCAGGCAGATGTAAATACGTGCAGAAGCGGTTAGGACGCCTTCGCAGGCTGCTTTTGCTCTACTACCTCCTCAACAACCTGTCTAACTGCTTCCTTGACGGCTTCTTTCACGGTGGCTTCCACTTCTTTGTGGTCAAGCTCGACATCTAGCTTATTTCCAACCAGGTGCTGGACCACCTGTTCCACGGCAGGAGCCACTGGCGGAAGCCCCTTGGCCACCTCCTCTGCCACTTTCGTTGCTGTCTGGCTCACGGGAGCCGCAGCTTGTTCCCGGGCAGCTTCTATCTTCGAGACTGCTGTTGAACCCCAGTCCTCTTCGAAAATCCGGACCACCGAGTTCACCAATTTCGAATCGTGAATGATGATTCCAATCTCCCGCCGCGCGTCCAGTTCGAGTTCGCGGAGGCTCTGGCTACCAAGGAACATCTGGCGGCGGTCCCGAACGATCGTGCGGGTATGCAAGCGCGTATGCGGTAGCTTGCGTACATCAAGTTTGCTATTTCTGTTTGCCATCCGTCCCACAATCCGGATTTTGACGCCTTTTTTGGCCCGCTCTTCAACCAGTCGAATCATCGCCCTGTCGCTGATCTTAGAGTCGTAAATGATCAGTTCCTGCTTCGCTCCCTTGATGAAAGCGGACAATTGCTCTCGCGCGTTCACGGGGCTTACCAGAAACTTGCCACACCTCGCAGCATAAGGTTGACGTTTGGTGTCTGATTCAAAGAGCCTGATCGCTTCCTGCACCAGTTGGCGATTCCTAGTGACAATTCCGAAGCTCCGGCTGCGGTCAATATCCAGATGAGTGAAATTAAAGCCGAGGAGATACAGTTCCTTCCGGTCGACGATCATCATCTTCCCGTGGTAGCGCACCAGGTCATCGGAAGTGCGGGCGACGGTCACGCCCTTCGACAGCAACCGCATTTCGAGTTTGCGCAGGCTTTTTTCTCCGCTTCGATTCGTATCAGCAATGAGTGTGTGTACAAAAACACCACGATTCACCGCGTTTTCCAGGGCGTGTTCGATTTCTTTGCGATCGAAACGAAAGATGGCAATCTCAACGCTTTTCCTGGCGTTATCGATTCCGTAGACCAGCGGTTTGATGCCGTCCTCCGGTTGGACAATGAGTTTCACGCGTAGGTCCCTCGCAATCTCTCTTACTTGTCAGGTTGGATGCACGGCACGGCGTCAAGATTGGGCGGGGAAAAAGTCCATTTTGGCCACGGTGAGGCGGTGCTTGGCCGTTTCCCGAGACATTGCTCTGTCGAAAACAACACGCTAGTTGCGATACTTCCAAGGCGTAGCGAGAGTTTTCTGCTCATCCATTGGATTCGCCACTCGGTATCTCTATGTCCACCAGCAGCTTAAGGTCGCGCCGAACAAGTGTGCAAGCTTGGAACACTACGTGCATTTTCCTTAACGGAAAACAGTTTTCGGCGAAACATCATCCGAACTTAGATGCGAAGTTGGATTCTTCGGGCACAGAGTTTGGAAGGAGAAGTGGAAAATGAAAACACAGGATTGTTGCGGTCTGCGCACACTTTCGGCTTCCTGTAAGCGGGTGACGATCCACACCCTTGCATTTTGTGCGCTTTTTCTGGGCGAGCCAGCATTCGCTCAACAAGGTTCTGCAGCGGGTGCGACTGTCGACCGGCGGGATGCTGGCGTCGAAACCGTCTCGCAAAACATGGAAGATCGCACGGCTGAATCATCCAGTCAGCAGAATCAAGCTCAGACCTCGTTACCGAACGCGCCTTCAGCATCTCAACGCGCCTCCTCGAGTGGTAGTTCACTGACGTTCGCCGATCGAACCAGCATCTACGGGCATGCCATCATTAGCCCCTACTCCATTGCTGGTCCGGCATTCGGCGCGGGAATCGGTCAATGGGAAAATGAACCTCCAGGGTGGGGGAAGGGTGGCGAAGGCTATGCCCGCCGCTTCGCCTCGGGCATGGGGCGGCACTTGATTGGTGAGACCATCCGGTTCGGCTTTGCCGCTGCTGATGGTGAAGACCCTCGCTATCAGCGGTCTGATGAAACGGGAGTTTGGGATCGCGCCCGGCATGCGATTGTCGAAACATTCACTTCGCAAACCAGCAACGGCGCTCGAATCCCGGCTTTTTCCCGCTTCGCGGGTGCCTATGGCGCGGCGTTCACCTCCAATCTCTGGTATCCAGACTCCAGAGCAACCACGGGCTATGCTCTGCGACGCGGGTCAACCGCCTTGGGTTCAAGCCTGGGATTCCATCTCTTCGAGGAATTTGTCCCGCGCAAGTCTTACAAGACTCTCCACATCCAGGATTAGCCAGATGGAATGCGGAGAAGCTCAAGCTATGCAATTGGGATCAGTCCATGCGTTGGGAGACAATTTTGGGAGACAATTGGCCCACTGTAGTGGCAGTGCCGGATTCGAGCCGTGATGCTTCCATAGATAGCGGGACGGCGAAATCCCCGGCGGCGCATGTGGTTTGTGCTTCACAGCGGTGGCCGGGAATCGTCGGGCTGCTGCAACCCCATGCCAAGGCCCTCGTGTTGGGGGTGTTCGCGGTTCTGGGCGAAGGCGCCGCGAATCTGCTTGAGCCTTGGCCTCTGAAGCTTGTCTTCGACAGTGTTAGCCGATCATCGCCGACGCACGGCTGGTTGAACCACTGGATCCAATCCACTGTGGGACATGACAAGATTGCCATCTTGAAGTTTGCCGCCTTCGCGGTGATTGCTATCGCCCTGCTAGATGCAGTGTGTTTCTTTGCCGAAAAGTATTTGACCACCAGTGTTGGACAGTGGGTGATGCACGACCTGCGATTGATGCTGTACGCTCACATCCAACACCTCTCCTTGGATTATCACAACCAGAAACCGACCGGCGAACTCCTCAGCCGCCTTACCACCGACATTGACGCAATCCAGAGTTTTATCGTCTCCAGTCTGCTCGGATTCCTGGTCGACGGCATGACTCTGGTGGGTATGGCAACCATCATGTTTTACCTAAACTGGCGTTTCACACTGATCGCCCTCTCCGTAGCGCCCCTGCTGTTCGCGGTGACGTACTCTTACACGCGGCGCAGTAAGAAAGCATCGCGCGAGGTGAGGAAGAAAGAAAGCCAGATTGTCTCCAGGCTGCAAGAGGTTCTCTCGTCCATTGGTGTAGTCAAGGCGCACGGTCGGGAAGATTACGAGCAGCGCCGGTTGGAGGAGGAGAGCACCCAAAGCGTGCAGATTGCTCTCCGCGCACGTAGCCTCAAGGCGCGGCTTTCACCGCTGGTTGGGTTGATTGTCGCCGTTGGAACCGCCCTGGTGCTCTGGTTTGGGGGAAAGCTGGCTCTCGCCGGATCACTTTCCGCGGGTTCGCTGATCGTCTTCATCTGGTATCTGGGAAAGATGTACAAGCCCATGCAGGACTTCGCCAAGATGACCGACACCTATTCCAAGGCGGCCGTGGGATATGAGCGCATCAAGGAGGTCTTCGATACCGAGCCGCAGGTGCGGGACCTTCCATCGGCGCGCCCCGCGCCTCGTTTCAAGGGTGAGATCGAGTTCGATCATGTCCACTTCAGCTACACTCCCGGCCAAGCGGTGCTGAAGGACATCAACTTCAAAATCGCGTCCGGCCACATGACGGCCCTGGTCGGACCCACCGGGGCCGGCAAAACGACCATCGCCAGCTTGATCGGACGTTTCTACGATCCTGATTCCGGATCGGTGAAGATCGACGGACGGGATGTCCGCGATTTTCTCCAGAAGTCGCTGCGCCACCAGATGAGTTTCGTCCTGCAAGAGAGCATTCTCTTTCGTGCGACCATCTGGCAAAACATCGCCTATGGCAAGCCGGAGGCAACGCGCGCCGAAATCTATCGTGCCGCGGAACTTGCCAACGCGCACGAGTTTATCGCCCAAATGCCGGAAGACTATGACACGGTAATCGGTGAGAGGGGCGTCACACTTTCGGGCGGGCAGCGCCAGCGCGTTGCCATCGCACGCGCCATCATACGTAACTCACCGATTCTCATCATGGATGAACCCAGTTCCGGGCTCGACTCCGCCTCCGAGAAATTGGTGTTTGAGGCACTGGGCCGCTTGATTGAGGGCAAGACGACCATTGTCATTGCCCATCGGCTTTCCACGGTTCGTAGGGCGAACACCATCTTTCTGGTTAAGAAAGGACAAATTGCTGAAAGCGGCACTCATGACCAACTGCTGAAGGCGGGCGGCCTATACGCAATGTTGTATGAGCTTCAGTTCCGCCACGAGGACGAGATCTCGAACCTAACGCTGAACAGCACAGCCGCGTGAAGGGCGGCGCTCCAAAAAAGGAGAGTCGAGGACCGAAAGGCAGCTGCGCCAACAGAGGAGTAAACAATGATGACGTTAAGACCGGTTATTCGTGGGTTCACCCCCGCGGCTTGGGTTGCAGTCATTCTTATGGTCCTGTCCGCATCCTCGGCTGCCAAACACGCAAGCAAGCCACACGAATCGGCCAATGTAGTATCCAGGAACGCGCCAGCCGTCTTGTGGCGAAACCCGACGGACATTTCCGCCCGGGATCTGTTTTATGGACCTGGCGGTAAGGAACACGCGCCCCACACCACCTTCACGTTTCTAAAGGAAGACCTCAACGGCACCAACCCGAAGTTCGATGTTCGCGATGAGAACGGCGTGAAATGGAGGGTTAAGCTCGGGGTTGAGGCCCGGCCCGAAACAGTCGCGTCGCGCCTGGTCTGGGCGGTCGGATATTACGCGAATGAAGACTACTTCCTCGCCGACCTTCGAGTGGAAAACATGCCGCGCCTGACGCGTGGGCAGAACCTGGTAGGCCCGGGCGGCGCCATGCACAACGTGCGGCTAAAGCGATACCTGCAGGGAGAAAAGAAAGTCGGCGACTGGAAGTGGCGCGAAAATCCTTTCACCAGTGAGCGCGAACTCAACGGCTTGCGAGTGATCATGGCGCTTATGAATAACTGGGACCTGAAAGATGAGAACAACTCAATCTACAAGGAAAAGAACTCGGACGAGGGCGGCCCCGAGCGGCACTACGCGGTCAGCGATCTCGGTGCCAGTTTCGGGACTACAGGCCGAAGTTGGACGCATGCCCTTTCCAAAGGCAATCTGAAATCCTACCGGAACTCGAGGTTCATCCGCAAAGTAACCCCCGAATATGTTGACTTCACCGTGCCGGCGCGTCCAGCACTCATCTACGTCTTCACTCCCAAGGAGTTCATCAGCCGGATGGATCTTCGCTGGATCGGCAAACGCGTTCCGCGATCGGATGCGAAGTGGATCGGAGGACTGCTGGCCCAGCTTTCGCCGAACCAAATTCGCGACGCTTTTCGCGCCGCCGGTTATTCACCTGAACAAGTGGAGGGCTTCGCCGCAGTGGTTGAGGAGCGGATCGCCGCACTCAACAACCTGTGACAACTAGGCAGCCCTGCGACTTGCGGCAGGACGACGTGGCGGGAGCGAGTGTTTACGACTTGCGACTGAAGCGGTTCGGCTGTTCGCGAGTCGACTGCGCGCGCTGTTGTCCAATCGTGGCAAGGAATCTTGCCTGATGACCCCAGTGAGGCGGTTCATTAAGCCATTGATTTGCGGGTGCCCTGGGTTTTGATGAGGCACAGGTGTGTTAGTCGATGGGAACGGCAATCTCTAGGGTACAACATCGAGCGGCGGAGCGTATGGCTACGGCGTCGTCTGGAAGATCACCCCGGCAGTCCAACTGGTGACACGCCGCTGCGTAGAGAGAATGGCAAGATAGCTTCCCAGATGCGCTACAAGCCGCCCCAGCCTCTTCGGTGAGCGACAGAAGCAGCGGTGCAACGAGTCGCGCTGAGATGTCTAAGCCGTAGGCAGAAATATCGCAAAGACGCTGCCGCTTCGGCCTTGTTTGGTGTTGCTTCTCACCCGCAGGACGCCATGGTGTTTCTCGACCGTGTCTTTCACCAGTGCGAGTCCCAAGCCCGTGCCGGCAGTTCCTTTGGTGGTAAAGAATGGTTCAGTTATTCTGGGCAGGTCCGTCGCTGAGATCCCACAGCCATTGTCGGCAAAGGTCACCCGCAATCCACGTCTCCCAAGTCCCGTCCACTCCAGCGCGCGGGACACTCTAACGTGCATTGTCCCGCCTCCGGGCATCGCATGAGCAGCATTCAGCAGGAGATTTGAGAACACCTGACGCATGGAACCGGGATCGACCGGAAGGTCCTCGCCAGAACAATAGCGTGTTTTGATCTGTATCCCCTGCGCGTCCAGCCGCGACGTGTAAAAATCGACTACCGACCGCAGCAACCTCGGTACGTTCGTGTCTTGTGGACCTATGGGGCCTCGGAACCGGTCCATCGCGCCGTGGGCAATTTGGGAAATGCGATGCACTTCTTCTTCGGCGAGCGCCAAATAATGACGACCCGTGGGCGTGGCCTCTGCTTCAATCAGGTAGAGAAGATTTAACAGCGAGGCAAGGGGATTGTTAATCTCGTGGGCCAAAGAGGCAACCTGCGCACTTGCCTCTGCGGGCGCTCGGGCTCGTTCTACCTTTTCGCCATCCAAGGAACACCCGGGAACTCGGCCAGTCTCTACGCCGCGGCACTATATATGCTACGTCTGATACCAGACACAAGTGCGCGGTTGTCCGAAAACAACAAACATCGCTTCGAGTCAGGGATGGGAGCACTCTTGCTTTTTTTCAATGAGTTCAAAGCAGCAAATCCTTCACGTCCGAGTAAAAGTTGCCCACCATGGGCTGAAGCGGCCGGATAACTCTAGTGTTTTCTTAGCCCTCGTTCCTGGCAAGCTTCGTGCTACCACTTACCTTCAATTCCAAAAAGGAGGAAGGACGGACTAATGAGTCATCGAAACAATGCATCGACCATGCTGTTCATCGGATTTGCGGCCGTAGCCGGCGCTCTCATCGCGCTCTTGATCGCGCCACAAAGTGGCAAACGAACGCGTAAGATGTTCCGCCGCAAGTACGAAGGCGCGCACAACGCAGTGGAGGACCTCAGTAATCGAGCGAGCGATTGGATTGACAAGGGCTCGGAGTGGGCTGATAAAGCGAAGAGAAAGATGGCCTAAGGACAGTGTTCCCGGTGGTAATGTTTCAGCCGCGAAAATGAGATACCGCACGAATTCGAGCTCAAAGGCTGCTTTGGGCTGTGTGTCATACCGATGGGTGCGCCGAAAGCGAACGCGTATTGAGACCAAACCCGTGCGGGCGCCGATTTCTGCGGGAAAACTGCTGGCGCTGTACTTGGATTTGCCATGCGTATTCTGAGTGTTCGTCTCATTCTTTCGCTGGTCCTCGGAATCACATTGCTGTCGGTGCTGTCGTCGTACTACGAAGTACAAGTGGAAGAGCACGGCTTACGAACAGACCTGGATCGGCGTGCGGCGGTGCTGGGAGAAAGCCTGACCGGCAACGTGGAGAGAAGCCTGGAGCAAGGTACGCCGCATGAGTTGCAGCGCCTGGTGGAGCGCTTTGGGAACCGCGAACATCTAGCAGGAATCGCAGTCTACGACGTCCTCGGCAACCGTATCGCAGTCACCCCAGCACTGACGCAAGTTATTGACAGCGAGCCGCCCACCGTAGTCCAGGCAATCCGGGACAACCGCGGGCAAGGGCAGTTCACGCGTGTTGATACAGCTTCCATCTACATTTACGCTTTGCCGCTGCACAACAGCCAGGACCAAATCGAAGGTGGTCTGGCAATTGTGCATGATACCGGCTACATCGCGGCGCAGACACGGCGTGTTTGGCGCGAGACGTTCTTCCGCGTGCTGGCTGAGATGGTCCTCATTGCACTGGTCACGCTCTTGATTGTCCGTTGGAGCCTAAGTGGGCCGATGGCGCGAGCTGCCCAATGGATGCGGGCCTTGAGAACAGGAAGGGCTTCTGCACGCCATTCGGCCATTCCGGACTGGGATGTCTTCCAGCCCCTAGCACGGGAAGTGGCGACATTTGCCGAGAGCCTGAGGCATGCACGCTCGGCCGCCGAGACTGAGGCCCAGTTGCGCGAAGCTGCGGAATCCATATGGACAGCAGAGCGGCTGGCCGTGCATGTGCGCAGCAAATTGGGAAACAGCCGTCTGGTCGCGGTATCCAACCGGGAGCCATATTTCCACGCTCGCCGGGGCAGGAACCTGGAGGTCGTGGTCCCTGCCAGTGGTCTGGTCACGGCTTTGGAGCCGGTGCTGAAGGCCTGCGATGGCACCTGGATCGCGCATGGCAGCGGCGATGCCGACCACGAAACCGTGGACCACAATGATCGGCTACGTGTGCCGCCCGACGACCCACGCTACACCCTGCGACGCATTTGGCTGAGTCGGGAAGAGGAAGAAGGTTACTACTACGGCTTCGCCAATGAGGGGTTGTGGCCTCTATGCCACATCGCGCACACTCGCCCTCTATTTCGCGCCTCCGATTGGAACTATTACCAGGAGGTGAATCGCAAATTTGCGGATGCGGTCCTGGAGGAAACAAAGGACGTCGAGCAGCCCGTTCTGTTGGTACAGGACTACCATTTTGCTCTTTTGCCACGCATGGTTAAACAACGGTGTCCCGACGCGCGAGTAGCTATCTTCTGGCACATACCATGGCCCAACCCCGAGGCCTTTGACATTTGTCCCTGGCAGCGAGAACTGTTGGACGGATTACTGGGCGCCGATCTCATTGGCTTCCACGTGCAGGCTCACTGCAACAACTTTCTCCAGACCGTGGACCGTGCGTTGGAGTCGCAAATCAACTGGGAACACTTCACCTTGAAGCGGCAAGACCATCACACGCTGGTCCGGCCCTTTCCCATCAGCGTGGACTTCAAGGAGTTTGAAACCCGTACGCCTCCGCCCAGCGCCGACTCGGAGCGGGCTGCCGTCCTGAAAGAACACGGCGTCGAGGCCATCTTCATGGGAGTGGGAGTTGACCGGGTGGATTACACCAAGGGCATACCCGAGCGCTTTCTGGCGATTGAACGGCTGCTGGCACAGTATCCAACGTTTCAGCAACAGTTCACCTTTGTCCAGATCGCTGCTCCCAGCCGGACCCATATCCAGCGGTACCACGACCTGCTCGATGAGGTCGAAGCGGAAGCGAACCGCATCAATCAGCTTTTCCAGACGCCGAATTGGAGGCCCATCATCTTCCTCAAGCGCCAGCACAGCCATCACGAGATCCAGCGCTATTACCGTGCCGCCGACGTGTGCATGGTTACTTCTCTGCACGATGGCATGAATCTGGTGGCCAAGGAGTTTCTGGCAGCCCGACACGACGAGGACGGAGTGCTGATTCTCAGCCGCTTCACCGGCGCGGCACGTGAATTACGTGATGCTTTGCTGGTTAATCCATATGACGTTGACGGGACGGCAGACGCCATTCGCCGGGCCCTGGCCATGGATCCTGACGAAAGGAAACTACGCATGCGGCGCATGCGAAAGTTCGTAAGTGAACATAACATCTATCGCTGGGCCGGGAGCCTGATTGCCGAACTCTGTGACGTACGGACCGACGCCGCCGGCAAGCGACCAGAAGAGGTTGGGACCGGTGTCTCAGCGGCGTGAAGGCATGACTCTTGTGCATAGGAGACGCACATGCTCGGTATCGATACGAAACCTGATCTGCAACAGTTCTTCGACGAACTCAGCCGGGCGCGCGAGTCCGCTCTGCTTCTGGACTATGACGGAACCTTGTCCCCATTCCAGTTGGATCGCGATGAAGCTTATCCCTATCCGGGTGTGTCCATCCTGCTCACCGAGATCATGAACACCGGACATACGCGCGTGGTTGTAATTACAGGACGCCGGGCCCACGAGGTCGTCCCGCTGCTGGGAATAGATCCACATCCGGAGATCTGGGGTGCGCACGGGTTGCAGCGGCTGAGACCTGACGGCTCTTGCGAACTGCCACACCTGGATGAAATCGCCACCCAGGCGCTCGCCGAAGCCGACTCGTGGCTTGACGGACTGGGTCTTCACCACCTAGCGGAACACAAACCTGGGGGGCTGGCTGTGCACTGGCGCGGGCTGCCGGCTGGCGAGCAGTCTAACATACGCAAAATCGTGTCCCTGGGCTGGCTACCGGTCGCCCATCGCACCGGCATGGTGTTCCAGGAATTTGACGGCGGGGTTGAGATCCGCATGCCCGATCGCAACAAGGGCGACGCAGTGCGCTCCATTCTCAACGAGTTGTCTCCTCAGGCCCCGGTGGCCTACCTGGGTGACGATGAGACCGATGAAGACGCTTTTGGCGCTTTGTCAGATCGCGGCCTGCGAGTTCTCGTGCGTTCACAGTGGCGCGAAACTCCAGCCAACGTATGGCTGAAGCCTGCGGCTGAACTCTTGGCGTTCCTGTGTGATTGGATGGAAGCGTGCCGCAAGGCGGAACAGCCACCGCTCCTGACGGCCTACACTCACGATCGAACAGCTTCGAGAGGGGATTGGCGTGAACGTTATGGAGAGCGGCGCCTCTGAAACGCGGGCAAAACCTGGTGGGCCCTGATGGCACTGTACGAAACGTGCATCTGAAGCGGCAGGTGTAGGGCGAGATGAAACTCGGCGAGTGGAAATGGCGCGAAAACCCATTTAGCCGGCAGCGTAAACTCAACGGCTTGCGGGTGATGATGGCGCTTATGAATAACTGGGATCTCAAGGACACGAACAACTTAATCTACGAAGAGAAGGAGCAGGACGCCGGCGCTCCGGAGCTGCACTACGCAGTAAGCGATCTTGGCGCAAGCTTCGGGACCACTGGGCGAAGCTGGACGCATAGTCTTTCCAAAGGCAACCCGAAATCCTATCGGCACTCGAAGTTCATCCGCAAAGTAACGCCCGAGTATGTGGATCTCAACGTGCCGACGCGCCCCGCTCTTATTTACCTAGCAACCCCCAAAGAGTTGGTCAGCCGCATGGACATGCGTTGGATCGGCAAACACATTCCAATATCCGATGCCCGCTTCAACTAATTGCTCCCAATAATAAGTTTGAAATTGCTTCAATTATTTCGTTGATGTTTGTGCTGGTGAGACGAGGCATATACGTGCATGAGGATGTGGGAGATGATGAACACTCCGAAGGCAATCTTCTTTGGGTCGATGCAGGCTACGCTGTTGGGATTGAGACGTGAAATTTGGGGTTTTATTCCCCAAAACGTGGGTGCGAACCTGAGACCCGGGAATCAGCCCGACTTCTCAGAAGCCGACTAATCATTGCTGATCGAAAGAAAGGGATGGTTAGCGACCGGCCGTGCCTGTCCTTACGGCCGCCTCAACTCACGCAAAGGCTTGTCATCGCCAACTGACTTCCGCAAGGCTCATGGCGTACACGTGATTCCTAGCTGGTGCTAGTCTTGACGTAGTAACCAATGAAGAACCGCGACATCACGGCGACTTGGAAGTATCATGATCGCACCAAGCACTCCTATTGGAGTATTCGTAACAATCCTCACGTCCTGGACTGGACGAATCGGCCGCTACCTTTCAAAATCTACCCAACGATAGAGCCGCTTCTGTTGCCGCGGGACGTGCCGCAAACAGGACTGCCTGGGCTGTACGCGATTTCGGAGCCTGTGCCCTTGTCGGGTTCGGTTCCTACCCTCCAGGACCTAGCGCGCATTCTGTACTTCTCGGCGGGAATTACCAAAGAGCGAGAACACCCTGCGGGAAGAACCTACTTTCGCGCCGCGGCCTGCACCGGAGCACTCTACGAAATTGAACTGTACGTCGTGACTGGCGACCTTCCGGGTCTGGATGCAGGCGTGTATCACTTCAACCCGGCGGACGTGGCTCTCCGGCTCCTGCGAAAGGGTGACTTTCGCGGAAATTTGATGAAGGCGACCGCCATGGAACCGGCAGTAGCGCGAACACCCGCCACGATCATCTGCACGGGAACGTATTGGCGAAACGCCTGGAAGTACCAGGCCCGCACCTATCGCCATTTTGGTTGGGACAGCGGCACTTTGCTGGCAAACATGTTAGCCGTTTCTGCAGCTTCGAGACTGCCCGCCGAGATCGTGCTGGGATTCGTGGACGCCGACGTGAACCGGTTGCTTGATCTCGATACGCGGCGTGAGGTTTCCTGGTGCCTGGTGCCGATCGGTCGCACATCGGAGAGTTCGTTGCCATCCCCGAGAGAGGTTCCTGTGCTCGGCCTGGAGACAATCCCTCCATCGAAAAATGAGGTTGAATATCCCGCCATGCTCGAGATGCATGGTGCGTCTTCGCTTGAGTCTGAAGAGGAGGTAGTTCAGTGGCGAGGAAAGCAACCCATCTTCCCTTCTCCCGCTCTGGCTGGTGAGTCAGTTCTCCTCCAGCCGCTGCCGCATGAACAACAACCGAAGGACACGATCGAGCAGGTGATCCTGCGTCGCGGCTCTACCCGAACCTTCGACAAGGCGGCATCCATTACGCTGGCGCAACTCTCAACCATTTTCGACCGCGCCACGCGAGGTCTCGCGGCTGACTTTCTTGAGCCGCCCGGCGCGCAGCTCAACGATCTTTACCTGATCGTGCATTCGGTGCAGGGCCTTAAGACGGGTGCTTACTTCTTCCACCGTGAGCCGAACACTCTGGAGCTTTTGAAAGAAGGGATATTCCGCGCCGAAGCCTACCACCTTGGACTGGAGCAGGAGCTTCCGGCGGACGCCTGCGTGGCCATCTTCTTTCTGGCCGATTTGAAACTCATCCTGAAGCGATACGGCAACCGCGGTTACCGCGCCGTCCAGTTGGAAGCGGGCGCCATCGGCGGCAGGATGTACCTGTCCGCGTATGCCCAGGGCTTAGGTGCGACCGGGCTGACCTTTTTTGATGATGACGTGATCAACTTCTTTTCGCCGCACGCGACCGGCAAGGCTGCCATTTTCCTGGTCGCTATAGGCAAACCGATGAAACGCCAATCGCAGTAGGGTCCGGTTCAATTCTCGGTAGGCCGAATGCCGCAGAAGAGGACATTCGTAAACACAGGCCGACTTCCCATTCCTAATCCGATTCGCAGCCACTTCGACGGCTTGCCGACTACTCGTCCAAATGGATTTCCGCCGCGAAATGCGCCCAATAGCATTCGTAGGCCCTGGGCGTTTCTCGTTTCTAAGCCGGCCAGATCTCCCAGAACCAGACCTCTGGCCCGTTTCGTTGGGAGTCCGCCCTACTCCGAGCTTCCACAGAGGGACAACGCAGCTATTGCAGCTTTGCATACTCGGCCTTGGCCTGCTTGAAGATAGGGATGCCCGGGTCCGCATCTTTCCAGAGCGAAAGGAAGTCCTGATAGGCGGATTTCGCTTCGCTCTTATCACCCGACAGCGCATAAGCCCTGCCGAGCTGCAGGTGTGCCAGGGCGCCAACAGGATCGCAGATAACAAGTCCTCGGTGATCGAGAATTTTCCGGAATTCCGCGGCGGCTTCGGCGCTGTGATGTGCGGCCAGATGGGCCAAGCCACGGACATAGGCGGGGTAGAGATTACCGGCGCCCAAGAGGAATTCAGAACCACCCTCACTCGGCATCCCGAGTTCATAAGGAATCGCGGTTTGAAGCAGTTCGACAGCGTTTGCCGGCTGGCTGTGGTTCAACACAAGAAGTGCGCGTAGCGTAGGGGCATAGTTGAATTGGACGGTTGTATCCTCGGGAAGACGTTTTGCAAGGTCCTCCGTCAACGCTTGAGATCGAGAAGAATCTCCCGCGAGAGCAAGCGCAAAGGCAGCTCCATATTCCACATCCCTGCTCTTTGAAAGCTCAAGCGCGTTCCCAGCCCTCTGCTTTGCCGTGGATACATTTCCGAACAGCGCCTCCCGCACCGCCTCATCCGTTTCGTAAAGCGCCTCTGTATCGCGGCGCTCGGCCTTCCGAGCCAGGTCTGCTGCGCGGCGTGACATCGTTCTTGCCTCTTCCAGGTGACCGGAATACGCCAATACAAACCCAGCGGAGTTGGCGATCCAGTCGTCCACTCCGGGCTTTTCCTGTGCCTCAGCGGATACGCGCCCCATTGCCGCCTTGTCGCTTTTCACAAAGGCAATCGCGTATCGCAAAATATAGAGATCGGGGATTTCGAGTTTGCGGTCGAACGCCCGCTGCAGCGTGTTTTCCGCTTCGTGCAGGCGGTTAAGTGCCATGTAGCTCAAGGCGAGATTGGCGTATCCGATGGAGAAGTCCGGGTCGAGACTGAGGGCTATCTTGCCGTGTTCGATGGACTGTTCGTAATTGCCCAAAGAGGTATAGATAGCGCCTGACAACAGTGCGTGAGGCAACCACGCGCGCGGATAAGCTTGGGCCCACACATCGCAGGTTTGTTGGGCCTTCTCCAGGTTACCCGTAGCCTGCAAGTCGTAGTTAACAGAAATAAAGAATTTCTCCTGGTCGCTAGTGCGGTTCCGCAGTTGATAGGCTTTGCTGATATTCTGCGCAGAAAGGACCGTTTCGCCAATGTCACCATACATACGGCCGAGTGCCGCATGAGCACTGGCGAAGTTGGGATCGATCTCGATGGCGCGCTGGAAAAACGGCACAGAGGCAGCCGAACCAGATGAAAATGAAACCTGCCAGCCAGCGCTGTAGGCTTTCAAGGCTTCGAGTGAGGGCGTCGTAGCCTCGGCGAGAGGTGTGTCATGGCTGTTAACCGTTGAGAGCGATTCACCAACACGGGTTCTGAACCTACTTGCGATTTGACTTAGGGCGTTCAGAACGTCTTCTTTTCTGGCGGCCTGCACCTGCTCCTCGTCCAGAACATCTCCAGTGCGGCAGCCTTTTGCGCGTAGCGTCAACACGTATTGGCTCCCAAGGCTTGCAATCGAGCCGTCGAGAACGGCCGCGCTTGCAGTTCGTTCGCAGATTTCCCGGGCGATCTCCGGAGTAAGCCGAGCATCGGCTGGCTTGCCCATCAGCCTTAGTACCTGCTGGGTGCGCTCCTCTGAGATGAGGCTGAGGAAAGGCGACTGCTCAAGTTGCACCGCCAAGCCTTGCCTCAGCGTTCCGTCAAATACGGAATCGCCCGTCGTGTTACTGAAGTCGGCAAGGACAATCGTGTCTTTGTCCGTGAGCTTCGGTGTGCGACGAGAATAAGCCCAGACAAGACCAACGATGCACAACGCGAGTGCCGCGAAGCCTGCGGCGACAATCTTCCAGCGTTGTCCTAAGCGAGTAGGGCCTGCCTCGACAAATGGTGCAGCATGCGATGGGTTTGTGTCCTCTTGCTGTTCTCTCGTCTCCGGCTCTGTAAGCGGCGCTATAAAGCGGTATCCCTTTCCGGTAACAGTTTGAAGAAATCGAGGTTGCTCAGGATTATCTCCGAGGACCTGGCGGATCTTGCGTATCGCGCCGTTGATGCTGTTGTCTGTGTCCAGGAAGACGTCTTTGCCCCAGATCTTCTCTACGATCTGATCTCTGGTAATGAGCTCCCCTCTGTGCTCGATGAGGAACAGTAGAAGTTCCATCGGAGTGGGTTCAAGTTTGACCACGCGTCCGGATCGGCGCAGTTGGTAGGCGCGCAGGTCGAGTTCGAAATCCTCGCCAAACTTGATGTTGTCGTGGGTTTCCCCGGGCTTCCATGCCATGGCATCGACCTGTGCAGGAATATTGGAAGTCTACACCGATCGAGCTGTCTCGCAGCCTACCCTCGTGTTCTCAGTCACTTGCAAGCACAGAAAAAAATAAGCCAATCCACAGCCCTCCGCTATTGTGAGGCCCACTGTTCTTCCGGCAGAGTCGCCGCATTGCGGCATTCCGCGAACCGCGGAATTCGCTAAGCAGGCCGGCTTTTTCCCACACAAGCGGAGTCTGCCGGGGTTGCCCAATTCATTTTGGAGGTGGTTCTATGAAAGTTCCCAAAGCGATTCACTGCAAACTCGTCTTCACGTCGCTGCTTGCGCTGGCCGTCTGCAGTCTCCCCCGCTCGGTTCAGGCCCAGCAGGATTGGCGCGCTAGCGTCGGGGGCCAAAGTGCAGACATGTCCAAGCAGGCAGTTGCGTTTCTCCCCAATGAGATTTGGATCCATGCTGGCGACAGCATCACCTGGACGTTCGCCAGCGGCGACATTCATACGGTCACCTTCTTGACGGTCGGACAGGTCTATCCGTTCGACCAATCGAACGGGTGTCCGCCGATTACTCCGAGCGGATTGCCTTTCGACGGCTCGTCTTGTGTCTCCAGCGCACCTTTGACGTTGGGCCAAACCTATCAGGTGATCTTCCCCAAGGCGGGTAACTATGAAATCGTCTGCCTGGTCCACGGGCAGATGTTCGGTACTATTCACGTCCTTGATCCGTCCTTGCCCCTGCCGTACGACCAGGCGTCTTATGACGAACAGGCCGAGGAACAGTTGAAGGCGCTGCTGGAGGACGCGGATCGCCATCAGCATCATGCCGAACATCAGCATTCCATCGGAGATATGTTTTCCGCGAAGGTGAGTTCACACACGAAGTCCGTAACCGCGGGAGTGGGCGAGATCGCCGCCACCGCCGGCGGACAACAGTCGCTTTCCGTGGTGCGGTTCTTTAATGGCACGGTCACGATTCACGCCGGCGACACCGTGGAGTGGACCAATCTGGATCCGGAAATCGGGCACACCATCACCTTTGGTACCGTACCGCAGGATCTTTTTGACCCATCGTGCAGTCCCAACTGCGTTGTGAGCACAGATCCGGATGGTGCGCTCCACGCGACGATCACCAGCACGCAGCAAAACGTACACTCCGGGCTAATCGCGGCTTTACTCGAAGATGAGCCAGGTGTCCCGCAAGGGCCGGTCGCTCCACCCACACGGTTCCGCATCACATTCACGACGCCAGGAAGGTACCCCTATGTCTGCGCCTTTCACGACAATCTGGGCATGGACGGCACTGTGATTGTTCTGCCATGAAGGTACAGGCGTTCGCCTCACGCAAATCTGCCCCCAACTGTGGCAGGCTGTCTTAGACGCGAGCGCTTGGGAAATGGTGGAATTGCGGCTGCGTTTGAGCCTTGGAGAAGTGTGAAGCACCCGACGCAGCCGCAATGAAAAAGGAAGCTAACAAGCAGCAAATCAACCGTATGGTTCGCCTATGTCAACCGTCCTGATCGCTTCGCTGCGCACGAGATCCTGGTTGCGCCCAAAGTATCTTCTGTTTGGCTTCATTGTGCTGATGTTGGCCTACGTCATCCCTCACGATGAGAGTTTTCTGGTACATCCGAAGGATCCGCTATGGCAGCACTACGAACCCTTTAAGTGGTGGCTGTTGCCACATGGCATCGCCGGCGCGTGCGCTCTGCTGCTGGGCCCGATGCAGTTCTCCGACCGACTTCGCGATCGTTTTAGGCAGCTTCATCGGGTGGTCGGGCGAATCTACGTCGCCGGTGTGTTCGTGGCAGCGCCCCTCGGCTTCTATATCCAGTACTTCCAGGAACGCATGGGCGATCCCCGATCTTTCAGTATTGCCGCCGCGGTGGACGCCGCATTGTGGATGATTACTACCGGCACGGCGATGGTCTTCATTCTCAAAGGTAAGGTTCAGGAGCACCGGCAATGGATGACTCGCAGCTTTGCGGTCGCACTGGTCTTTCTTGAGGTACGAGTGATCGGCGGCGTGGCCGGATGGGACAGCCTCGACGCCCAGGTGAACGAGACCATTGTGTGGGTCTGCCTTGCGTTCTCGATCCTCTCGGCGGACCTTGTGCTTCAGTGGCAGGAACTGCGGCGCCAACGCTCGGTGTTGTACCAGCGCCGATCAGTTTCCCTCTAAACTTCGGGAAGGCGGCAGACCATCCTGTTAATTATCCGGAAACTGATGGGATAAGGACGAAGACTTCTGACGACCTGTATGTTGCTTGTTGAGGACAAGAGCATCCGGGTCAGGAGAAGCCTTCATGATAATTGTAGGGTGTGATTTCCATCCGGGTTGGCAGCAAGTAGCAGTTTTTGATTCTGCGACGGGAGAGATGCGGGAGCAGAAGCTGGAGAACGGCAATGGGGAGGCGGAGCGGTTTTATCGTTCGCTTCCGTCACCGGCACGAGTTGGCTTCGAGGCGTGCGGCAACACGCAGTGGTTCGAAGATCTGCTGGATGGCTTAGGCCATGAAGTCTGGATCGGTGATGCGGCGGAGATTCGTGCCAGCTACGTGCGCAAGCAGAAGACCGATCGTCGTGACGCAGCCCACATCCTGAAGCTGTTGATCGAGGATCGCTTCCCACGTTTGTGGCGCCCGAGTCGAGCTGAGCGTGACCTGCGCCAGTTGCTGATTCATCGCCATCGCCTGGTTGGGATCGGTACGCGAGTGAAGAACGGGTTGCAGCATCTGATGCTGAACCGGGGTGTGCAACTCAAGCACAAGCTGTGGAACGAAGCCGGGCAGAAGGTATTACGCGAGTTGCCGCTGGAGGGTTGGGCGGCACAGCGTCGACAGGATTTACTGAAGCTGCTCAGCGAGCTGAACCCACAGATTGCCAAGTTGGACCAGGCGGTCGAGCGGGCGGCGCACCAGCACCCGCGAGCACGCCTGCTCATGACACAACCCGGGGTTGGTCCCATCACGGCCTTGGCCTATGTAATCACGATGGGAGATGTGACACGCTTCCAACGTGGCAAGCAGGTGGCCAGCTATCTGGGTCTAATCCCGAGCGAGCACAGCTCGAGTAAAAGACGGCGACTGGGGTCGATCAGCAAACAGGGGAATCCGTTTCTGCGCATGCTGCTGGTAGAGAGTGTACAGACGGTGTGTCGCCTGGATGAGGGGTTTCGCAAGCAGTACAAGCATCGCTGCCATCGCATGAAAAAGGGAGTAGCGAAGGTGGCAGCGGCGCGGAAGTTAGCCGTGCGATTGTTCTGGATGCTGCGCACCAACACAGCCTATCCGGAGATCGCTCGCATCGAGAGCAACCCGCCACATGCTGTGGTCGGCGGAAGCTAGACCGGGAAACTGATTGGGCGCTCTCGCATCCAGACCGACCGGTGCAGAAGACGGCGCTGACGCGCCTTGGAAAACAAAAAGCCGTTTTCCACTTCCGCACCGGTCCGGCGGCTGGATGTTCGCAAGCAACATCATGGTCGAGGTTATGGCCGCATAGATGGATGGTGGAGCGATCAGCTCCATCGCAGGTGATTAAAGCGTGATGTTCGGAGCTCTTGGTCCTCAACCGAACTCTGGTCCACACGCGGCGTTACAAACACCGGACAGGAGAACTCTGTCCTTGACACAGCCTTCGTCCTTATAGACGGCATGTGGGAGATTACTCCCGCGAAGTCGGCCAGCGGTGACGGCACCGCACGCCAACTTGACGTAAAACGCCGAACCCGTGTTGTTGAAGAACTCCACCAAGTCGCGGCCACAACGACGAGCCGACTACAGGTCCAGGTGCATCGTGGCGTGCGACCGTCCCCAGGGATGCCACATTCCCGGTAGCCGGACGTATCGGCAGAGTTCGGATTTCCCGGCGCAGATAGGCGCCCATCGATCGAGCTTCGGGGTACGAAGCGCGGCGACAGTAAGACGAAGTTACCTGGGTGCAGGCCGGTCTACCTGCCACCTGCCGAAGCCACTGGCTATCAGCGATTCGGACCGTAGATCGCCGCCCGGTCCATCGCGGGCTTGAGGGCGAGCGCCGTTACCCCTATTACAATCCCGAGGAATGCGATCAGCGCGGCCAGAATCGTGTGTCCTTCGGCGATCCATACCGCCATGATCATTGCCATCGCGCCATTCGCCAGCCCTAACGCGCGAAGCCATGGCGCAAACTTTTGCGTCTCCCTACGAAGGAATTCTTTGTCCATGCCCCCCGCAAGCAGCAAGACGCCGGCCATGATTAATTGAATCGTGCTGCAGAACAAGGTCGAGAAAAACAGCGCCAGGCTCCCCGTTCCGCTTGTCACGTCTTTGTACCGCCAGGCCAGATACACGAGCAAGGCGCAACGCAAACAGATCTTAATATGCAGAATTTCCCAAAACCGGTACGGCTTGGCGCCCGCCGATCCGAAAAGCTTCCGCATCAAGGAGGGCGACTCTTCCGGTGTCGCAGCTGCCTCGCCGCGAGCCTGGGAGGCCCGCGATAGCTTGCCCGATGTGGAATCGTCCCTTAGTTCCTCCAGCGCCAACTTGATATCGTCGACGTGCTGCGCGCGCCGCTCCACATCCTTGCGGAGGCAGCGTGAGATGATTATCTGCAACTCAGCGGGCAGATCCGGTACGAGATCGCAGGGCGGTTGCGGCTCCTCGTGCAGAATTGCCGAGAGCGTCGAGATCCTGGTTGCGCCTTCAAATGGCCGGCGGCCGGTGACCATTTCGTAGAGAACCGCGCCAAAAGAAAAAATATCGGAGCGCGCATCCACCTTCCTGCCTTCGGCCTGCTCGGGTGACATGTAGGCGACAGTGCCGACGATCGAGCCTTCTTCCGTCTGCAGGGCATCCTCAGCGGTCATTGTTGCCGTGGCGGCCTCGGAATCGACAGTCTTCTCGGTCAGCTTGGCCAGACCGAAATCCAGCAATTTCACTCGGCCGTCCTCGGCGACAATAATGTTGGCCGGCTTGAGATCGCGGTGCACGATTCCGGCCGCGTGCGCACGGGTCAGGGCATCAGCGATCTGGATCGAGTACTTCAGGGTGTCTCTCAAGGGTAGGCCGTTCTTGCCGATCAACTGATGGAGCGTTTTGCCCGCCACGAACTCCATGGCAATGAAATCAGTGTCCCCAGATGAGCTGATGTCGTATATGTGGATGATGTTGGGGTGATTCAGAGCCGAGGCTGCCTTGGCTTCCTGCACGAACCGGCGCTTGCGCTCGGGGCTGATGGTAGCATCCGCGCGCAGGATTTTGATGGCCACGGGGCGGTCGAGATGAGTATCAAAGGCTCGGTATACCAAACCCATGCCCCCCTCGCCCAGCTTTGCTTCAATCCGGTAATGGCCAAGGGTTTGGCCGATCACTGTGTTCATTTCAGGACCTCGCTCCCCAGCGGGGCAAAGGGACAGGAGAGATAACGCACCAGATAAACGGGCATGCGCTTATCAACCTGGGCCCATCGAAGCTCCGGTGTCGGATTGATGGTAATTCAAAAGTTATTTGTCGGCGTCAAGTTGACGTAAAACGCCCAACCCGTGCTGTTGAAGAACTCCACCAGGTCGCTGCCACAAGGACGGAACGCCGACTATTCGGCCAAGTGAAACTTCCTCCAACCCGACTTCAAGGGAACTCGCGTCTTGGCGGGGCTGACCGATTCAAATACGTGTCGTGGCCAATTGCCGTTGCGACATGCCCTCAGCGATAGCGCTACGCCGCTAGGGCAATCCAGCGTGGGGCACTTCGACCTTCGTCATCCAGATCGAGGCATTATGCTTCGCCGATGCCTCGGCCTCGTGGAAGGTGGGCGCCACAGAGGCAAATAGTGTGCACCCATCGTCGCCTCCCAACATGCAGGCGAACACACCGATTCCAGCTGTCTTGCGTTCCTCCAAGATGCGGCCGCCTTCGGCCACCCGAATCAGCCGGCTGTGGACGGCGTCGGCGACCCACACCGCACCTTCTGCGTCCAAACAGATCCCGTCGGGCGCCACAGCGAGTTGCCCGAGCGCTTCGGTGAAGTTCGTCGACGTCGGAGGACCGCCGAAGAAAGCCCAAGTCCGACGCTCGCCCAGTGAACCGTCAGTGACGCTAAAGGCGCTGAGCCGGTTCATCATCGATTCGGCCACGATCAGCGTGCGTCCGTCCGGGGTGAGCACCATGCCATTGGGAAAACCAAGCCCGTCAGCCACCACCTTTGCCGTGCCGTCGGGCTCAACGCAGATGAGCACGGTGCTGCGGGTCGGGTTGCCGTCATTGAGATCGAAACCGAAATTGCCCACCCAGGCGCGGCCATCGTGATCGACCAGCATATCGTTCAAGTGCCACGGCGCCAGGGCGGACAGATCGGCATGCTCGACGATCAAGCCGTCGGCCTCACGCCGTAGGACCTTACGGTCGCGCATGGACACAATCAACATCCGACTCTCCGGCAGGAACCCGAGCCCTGAGGGTTGCTGAGGTACGTAAGCCACTGTCTTTGCCGCGCCGTCCATGGCCACGGCGAGGACGCGGTGCGTGTAGAAGTCGGAAATGTAGAGCCGGCCGTCACGCCATCTTGGGCACTCGGTGAATGACAAGCCGCTAATGAGGGTCGTGAACTCCGCCATCATGATCCTTCTTGATCGTCAGTACGTATCCAGCACTGGTACGGAGCGTAACATGGCCGTCCTTCCCATGAAGGAAGCGTAGCCGACTACACGGCCAAGTGAAACTTCCGTGAGTTTTCGGCAAGACTGAGTAATAAGGTGTGATAGCCACGACTTGACCTTGCACGCCACGCTGTCGGACGGGGTCGCTACCGTCAGGCCGTAGCGGGGGTTTTGAGCGTAATTGGGCTGAAGGGCGAACAAACGGCGCAAACTTGCGAGAACGCCTGATTAGGTAAATCATCGTGGTAAGTCCCCCATTTTCAGCGTAAAGTGTTGGCGACGAAAGGAAAGTCCTCTCTGGACATTACGGAGGACCTAGACATGGGGCTTCTGTCACGGTTTTTCCTCAAACGAGCAGAACGGTCATTCGAAACGTGTTTGCGCGCAATACAGGTTGATATGTTCGCAGACCTAAGTAACATTTACTCTTCGCAAATGGAGGGTGAGGCGGCCAAAACTCTCGCTGCGCAAGTTGTAAATTTCCTTAAGGGCGAGGACATCGACGAAATTGCCCGCGTTTCTGACGAGCCGTTGCGCTCTTGGATTATGGCCATATTGCCCCAGGTTAGGCAAAGGGCAGCGGAATGCATGCGAGCTGACCGGCAGACTCGCGAGATCGTCGTTGCAACTCTGCGCATGACAACGGTCCTGAATTTCGGGAAATACGGAAGAGCGTGGTTCCAAAATCCCGCGAAAATGCGAATCGAGCAGCTGTTGGTTGAGTACGGTCCTGAGTTTCCGGAAGAGATTAATCCGGCGGCATACGAACAGTTGACCGCCACGTATCATGCGGTCAAACGCACGGCGTGGGCGGCGAGGTAAGCGGATGGTCCGCGGCTCGCCAGGTGGGCGCGTCCGCGGTTCACCAAATGAGCAGTCCCCACTCGCGCTTACAAGCCGAACAATTTAAAGATCGCTGCGCCGAGCTTGCGGCGCCTTCCGCCCGCGGTGAGTGGAATCCCGAATCGCACGCCCGACCATCAATTTTTGGACCACCGCTGAGCGTGGGAGCCCAACTGAAGCCCACCGCGTGGTCTCTAAGCGGCGGGGTACAATTCGACCTGAGAGCGTTGGAACATTAAATGAACTACGACACTGAACAACTTCACGGAGAGATTTACAGCATCTTTTACCCCGAGCCAACGGTCGGCAATGAAGGGTTCGAGTTTCATGAGACACCCCCTCTCAAGAAACTAAATATCGAGCACAGTTTGGACACTTCATACTGGAGACCCCACGAGTACGGAAGTCTCTCCGAGTCAATGCGACGGACGGACATCGACGACGCCCAACTGGGAACCATCGTAGCCTCCCAGCCGGTGCCTTTTGAACTGTTCTTAGGAACTCTCCGTCTTTTCGGAGACAGCATCCTGACATATCACAAGGCAGCAGAGCGTCACGGCCCGTACCGCTTCTATCCGGCGATCCTGATGACGGCATGGGCAAGTTTTGAGGCTTTCGTCCGCATATATTCTGAGCTCTTTGTAAAGACAGTGGCGTCATTGCCGTTGACTGTGAAGTTGGCATTATTGGAGAAAGAGGAGCGTCTCGACAATAAGGGGAACGTAGAAACTCTCAGAAAGTCTCGGCCTCCGCTTGACAGATATTGGCTTTTACTCAAGTACGGGTATGGGGTCGAGTTTGATAAGGGAAGCCGCATTTGGCAGATGGGAGACGCGGCCCAAAAGAAAAGAAACGGCCTAGTTCACTATGAAATCGACGCTCTTCCTTCGGTAACAACATCTGAGCTCTGGGGCCATCTAGAGTCCATACTGCTGCTGTTGATCGGCCCTTCGGCACAGATCGGCAAGACTGTGATGCCGGATCAGTATGAACTCTATGCGATCCTTGATTCGCTTCATCCGCTCATCGAGGAGTTCGAGGAAAAACCGGGCCACAAAGGACATCAGATCGAGAGTACGGCTGTGTGCTTTCCTTGTCCGTTCCAAAACGTGGACGAGACGAAGTACCCTACGATGGCTAGGCAGCGCAAATCTAACGGGACATTACCTTTGGCGTAACATCCCCATTACACAAGCAACAGCAACTGACGAACGGGGCGACCCGTCGAGGACCAGACGGGCCAGAAGTCAGCCAGTGTTTACGAATGCTTTCCTTTCATCTGGCCGTATAACGCCCAACGCGCGGATGTGATGCGGCGAACGCGCGAGCCCATTTCACTTCCGCGCATCGCCGGCTACACGCTCATGTGGATTGCTGGACCCTGGCGCGTTTACCGGTACGAATCCCGAAAACGCAGCCGACTTTTGTATTGACCGTCGCTCGGAAGAATCTCAGGGATTGTAAGCGGCAGGTTTCCCAGGAGCCGACTTTGGGAAAGGCTGACTCGCGGATCGGCTGTTGCGTCAGGACTAGCTGCAGCATGGTGATTTCCCAACAGTAATCGACCTGGCGAGAAGAAACGGCTCGACCACGAAGATATACACATATCAATCTTCTGATAAAGCAGCCGCATCCTCGGCATCAGCGAGGGCCTTTTGATCAGCCGGGCTCAGCCCAGACGGCGGCGACCCTGGTCCAACCCGCATGGCGGAGAAGCTATTGACTTTCCTTGATCGTACGGCCGTTCGTAGCCTGGATTGGGCGCGCGTTGTGTGGATAGATCTTGGCCAACGCGGCGATCTCTTCCGTCGAGAGTTCTGAAGGCGTCTTAAGAACGAACCAGGTCACTTCCTCGCTGCAGGGGGGCGTCGTGAGCGATCCGGCAAAAGTGTAGTAGCTGGTGTTCGCAGGCAGCAAGGCAGAGGGGTTGATTTCGACGCCGGGAACTACTTCCTCCTGGCTCTCGGTCTTGGGTAGACCCTCCCAAATCTTCTGGACCAAGCCGTTAGCACTCCCCTTCTTCAGCAAAACGGCAACCACGGCAAGCTTACCATCGCTGTCGGCATGGACCAGATGAGCGACCATGTCGTACGGCTTGCCATTGACATGCTCCTCGCTCGGGTGATGAAAGTGAAATTGCTTAAGCTCATACTTCTTGTCGCCAACCGTGATGAAGCTGCCCGGCGAGGTATTGACTTGAATGGTATGTCCGTTGTTGATGACCTTGAGCGGAGTCGACTTGTAGTCGAACTGAATCGGTGGCAAGGCTTCACGCTTCGCATCGCGGATGTCAATGGGTGATTGCTGGTGCCCGAGTTCGCAGATCGCGTAGTCAGGCTTAATGGAACCCCAATGCCTGGGGCCTTCTGCTCCAGAGTAGGACCATTCGTGAGCAGGTTTTGCTTCCTGGGCCTGAACCCCGGGGACCACCGCAATGACAAGGCAGAGAATCGCTTCAGAGACTCTCATCTTATCGTTTATCCGCACTTTGTCCCCCCTTTTTCCTGGCAGGAATCGTTCGACATTCAACAAAGTCTTTCGCCGCTGATGACCGACGAACTCCACAAACCCCGATAGCCAGGTCGTACATCGCGCTGGGTCAATCTTCATCCAGCAGAGCTTCATCCTCCGCGTCACCGACGGCCTTTTGATCAGCCGGGCTCAGCCCAGACGGCGACACGTCTACGGTCACTTTCACGATGGTTCCAGTAAACTTGTTGTCCTCTTGCTTGTAGTCCTCCGACACCGCGGTTTCCGCATCCATTCCCACGTCCGCTCCCTCGTCTCCTGAGAAGGCGAACGGCACGGTCTTGGGAATATATCCTTGCGCCACCTGTTTCCCGTCCACGAAGAGCATGCACTTGCCGCCCGTTCCTGGCTTTGGTGCGTCGGGAACGAACTCGTACTTGATAACGTGTTTTCCTGCGGACAGCGCCGAGGCATCGGCGATGTTCGTTCTCTCCACCCCAAAGTAGTTGTATTCGTGATGGACCTTGCCGTCTTTCATGTAGAGAGTCCAGCCAGCGAACCTGCCACCTTGCGCAATGATCACTCCGTTGGTGTTGCCATCGCGCAGTTCCACCGGCGCAGTGACGGTGTAATGGCGGTTCTTCACGTTGATGAAGGTGTTCTCCATCATGCCCACCATTCCGGGATACACGGTCAGAGACGTGCGCGTCCCCATCAGGTCGGGCCGTCCCGCGATCGCGGGATTGAAGCGCTCCGAACGACGGTCATCGATGGGCAGCACGTGATTGCGGACCGCCTCCTTCATAAAGAGGGCCTGCATCTCTTTCAGCTTGGCAGGGTTTGTCGCGGCAAGATCATGGGCCTCGCTGAAATCTTCAGCAACATGATAGAGCTCCCAAACGTCCTGCGTGAGCGGCGGATTTTGCACCACGATCCATGGGATGGAGTGGCGCGTCGCTGCGATCCATCCGTCGTGATAAATGCCCCGGTTGCCGAATATCTCGAAGTACTGCGTGGTGTGGGTCTCCTTGGCGTTGGGATTATCGAAGGTGTAGATCATCGAAGTCCCATCGAACGGCAGCTGCTTGGTCCCATTCACGCTGGTGGGAAAAGGTAGGCCTGCCGCTTCCAGAATTGTCGGCGCAATGTCAGTAACGTAAGCGAACTGCGAACGGAGTTGTCCTTTGTCCTTGATGCGCGCCGGCCAATGGATCACCAACCCGTTCGTGGTCCCGCCGTAGTGTGAGGCGATTTGCTTGGTCCACTGGAACGGAGTGTCACCGGCCCATGCCCAACCAATCGCGTAGTGGGGGAACGTGCTCGGGCCACCCCAATCTTCCAGGTGTGGCATGTTGATCGCCGCGTCCTGAATGATACCGTTAAGCGCCATCATTTCGTTATAGGCCCCCAACGGACCTCCTTCCGCGCTGGCACCGTTATCGCCGACAATGTAGATGAATAGGGTGTTGTCCATCACTCCCATCTCATTCAGTGCATCTACCAGTCGTCCGATCTGCTCATCGGTGTGCTCGCCAAAGCCGGCGTAAGTCTCCATCTGCCGCGCTTCCAGCTTTTTCTCGTCCGGTGTTTGCGAATCCCAGGAGGGAATCTCTTTGGGCCGCGCGGTCAAGTCCGCATTTGCCGGAATGATGCCCATCTGCTTCTGCCGTGCGTAAATCTCCTGGTTCAGCTTGTCCCACCCTTGATCGAACTTTCCTTTGTAACGCTCAATGTATTCCTTAAACACATGGTGCGGCCCGTGAACTGCGCCGGGGGCAAAGTAAACGAAGAATGGCTTGTCCGGCGTCAACGCGTGCTGCGCCTGCATCCAGTTGATCGCCTGATTGGTCATGTCAACGGTGAAGTGGTAATGGGGGTCATGAGACGGGTCCACACGGGTCGTGCCATCAAAGAGCGCCGGCGCCCACTGATTGGTCTCGCCGCCGATGAACCCGTAGAACTTGTCGAAGCCGGAGTGGGTCGGCCAGCGGTCGAATGGGCCGGATACGGAAACCTCCCAGGCCGGCGTCTCGTGATACTTGCCAAATGCCGCGGTGCTGTAGCCGTTGAGACGCAGCATTTCCGCCAGCGGCGCCACGTTCAGGGGACGTATGCCGGTATTGCCGGGGAAGGCGGTGGCCAGCTCTGTGATGGCGCCGGCGTTGGCGACGTGGTGATTGCGGCCGGTGAGTAGGGCGTTTCGTGTCGGCGAGCAGAGCGCCGCGGTGTGAAAGTAGTTGTAGCGCAGCCCCTGCGCCGCCAGCATGTCGAGCGTGGGCATGTGGATGGGTCCGCCAAAGGCGCTGGCCTGCCCAAACCCCATGTCATCCAGCAGCACGATAACAACATTCGGAGCGCCTTGCGGTGCTCTGACTTCGAAACGCGGCGGCGCCTTGACGTTGCGTGCATCGAGCTCAGTGATCACCGGCGGTGGTGGCTCAGGAATAGGCAGCACCGTACGGTTTAAAGCATCCTGCGACCAGCCGAGTTCGGCAATCGCGATGAAGATCAAGAGTTGTAAGGCGAAGCGTGAGACCCTCATTGAAGCGTTTCTCCCCTCGGAAGCAATCGGGTGTTGCGAGCCGGAACATCCCTTTCCGCTCCGTCAACATAACTGGACCCGGACATAATGCACCAAGCAGCATTCGCTTGTCACATTGGCCCCAGACTGGCTACCGCGAGGTTCGCCGGATTAGTATGGGAAGTCGGCCAGGGTTTACGAATGCTTTCCTTTCATCTGGCCGTATAACGCCCAAACCGTTGAAATGGCTGTTCGGCCGCTCAATTTCACGGATTGGTAACGGTAGACGCGCTGCTGGGAAGCCAACAGTGGTTCTGAGTGATCCTCGGCAGTCCGGAACTTGAAAACCCCAGCCCGCAATGCGGCTCGGTGTCCAACAATCGATGCTTGCGCGCGTGCAGAAACAGGAGCGTGTTTTTTCCGCCGCACTGTTTTTCCCAACCCAACGTGTCTCAAACAACAGCGGCGCTTGCCTTATTTCTGGTACTGCTCGGGTGAAAAAAGGTGGTGAAACTTTGGCGAGAGTGGTGAAACTATGCTGAAATCGTGGTGAAAACACCGACTTTTTTGGGTACGTTTTCCCATCAACACTGCAATTTTTGACTCAGAAGTGGTGAAACTTGACCCTGCCCCTATTACCTCTATATATGATTATCATCAAAATTTGGCAAGCTAGATAGAATAGGGGCAATCACCACCATTGGTGTCAAAATGGCCTGTTTTGACGTCGAAATTTTCAGTACTACTGGCAAAAACATAGGGTGGTGAAACGTTGAAACACACCCCCAGTTTCACCACCTTTTTACGAAAACAGCCAGTTTAAGCCTCCAGACCGACACGCTGAAAATTATGCCCGCCTTATCTGCCTAGGTTGCCAGCGACAGAAGCACCCGGCGTTCAGTTCAAGGTGATTTGAAGATCTTTTTCCAGTTCACGTTTATCTGCGGTTGCTCCCGCGTCCCGGTAATGCTGAGTGGTAAATAGGTTCCCGTGCCGTGCTGGGAAAAGATGAGGTCGAGGGGTAACAGAAGCCACTGTGGGGCTCCGGGCAGCATCTGTGAAATTCGCGCGTCCAGTCGAACGTCGCCGACAAAGTTGAGATGCTGGTCGTGCAGTCCGTAGGAGCCTTGCATCCGGGCGGCAACGCCCGGCACCAAGAACTGCAGCGGGTGAAACGTCAGCTTGGTTTTGAGCAGGCTGAAGTCGCCGGTGAACTCGGCAGGCGCATCCTGAGTGCTTTGGTCGCCGGGTTTGCCCTGCCCGCGCCGGCTCAGTTCCGCGATGACGTTCCTTACGGTGCCGCTGGTGAACCGTGCATCGGAGAGACGAAATGTTCCATTCAACAGCATCTTTTGCAGCACCGGCTCGTTGCCCGGCGGCAGAGTTAGCTGCGACTGCAGTTTGAGGCGGCCCTTGAGCATCGCGGGTTCCGCCTTGCTGGCCAGCGCGAGAATGTCCTCCACTCGGGCGGCTTGCGCTTCAATGTCGAGTGCGATGGTCTTTCCCTTCTGGCCTGGTTTGCCTGCAACTTCACCTTTCACCACCGAGATGTTGGAGCTCAGGAAATGCGCATCGACCGGCTGCAGATAAGTGTTGCCGTTGGTACCATCCACGATAGCGTGAAACTTCGTCGTGAGGTGCACTGGGTGGCCACCGCGATCAAGCTGAAAGTCTGGGACATCGGTTGTGCCATCCACGACGATGTTCTGCAGCATGCCCCGATAGTCACCGGCCGACGACAGCATGCCTGAGATGCCGTTGAATATCGAGAGATCGGCGTGTTGGAAGTCGTAATGGCCGCTCACGCTCGTGGCGGAGGGCTGGTCGAGATTCCACGGCCCGAACCGGCCGCTGGTTTTAATCATTCCGGGCGGAGTCGGATTGCTGAGTTCCGCGCTGAACGTCATTGGCTGGCCGACACCGGCGCTGGTCAATGTGAGTTTGCGGATGTTCCACTGCATGGGTTCGCGCGCCGGGTCTTTGCGCAGCACGTAGAGCTGCGTACCATCGGCCTCGACTTTGTCGATGACGAAATTCGCCAGCCGAGTATGCCAACGGGGCTTCCCGCCGCGAACCGCGTCACCTTTGGGCGGCGGGACGTGAATCTCGAAGCCGTCTAGCCTCAGCCAGCTGAGATGAATCGGATTTCGGAGCAGTAACCCGAGCGCGTTGCTTTCCACCGTGAGGTGTTTCGCGCTGAGAAACGGAGGCAGTCCGGGGCGGCTGGGCACAACGAAATTGTCAGCGGTCGCACGGAAGTTAGGGATGAGCGTGACGTGCAGGTTCTGAAGCTGGACATTGCGCTGGTAGCGCTCCCGCAAGGCCACTAGGATCTGCCCCTGCAGCCACGCCTCCAAGGGCGCGGGCACCGCCAGGAAACCGATAGTTCCGATGACGGCGAAGACGAGCAGCGCCATGAGCGACCACAGCAGGATTCGGGATTTGCGGTGAAGGGGCATCAGCCGGATCGGATTTGAGAATAGCTGAGCGTCTGCTTAGATCGCCAGTTCTGTCGGAATTTGCTGCACATTCCGCTTAGCCTTAATGACATCGCCCTCACGGGTCGAGTCTTCAGCGCGTTTTTGTGTATGGAACACAGGTGCCGTAGTTTATGAGAAGGTCGGCAGTTTCACGACCTTTTTACGAAAACAGCCAGTTGTTTCCTATCTTGGTTGCCCACAGCAGCGGCACCCTGAGCTTGTCAAAGGACTGC
Organism: uncultured Acidobacteriaceae bacterium; assembly: GCA_963737435.1. GTDB lineage: Bacteria > Acidobacteriota > Terriglobia > Terriglobales > Acidobacteriaceae > Bog-257. The sequence goes on from CAVTSI010000007.1 coordinate 600,506, forward strand.
GCGTCTAACAGCTCCTGCACCCTGGGAAGTTGCGTTTCGTCGGCAATGTCGTAGACGAATTCGTCGTGGACCGGCATCCTCAGGTCCATGCCAAGGTCATGCCGTGCGTTCCACATCTCGCAAAGCTTGGTTTTGAAGTAATCCGCCGCCGTGCCTTGGACGACCGCGTTGAGTGCCGAGTGCATCCGCCGGCCATCGGGGTAACGCCGCCTGCGCCCTAGGATGGTTTTGACGTATCCTCGCCTCTCCGCCAGCTGGCTCGCATGCTTGATGAGGCGCTTGGCCGCAGGAAACTGTGCGTGATACCTGTTCATGATGTCATTGGCTTGACGGGCGAGGCACTTGGAGTCGTGTTCGTCATTATCCCAGAACTTGTAGAGCGGCCATCCGTCCGCCCCCAATATCCTCCAGTTTCGGTCGCAAGCGCACGCCAGCCCCAGCCGTTCGGCGAGCGTTTGCCGACCCATGCCGTAAATCACGCCGAAATTGTTTGCCTTCATGTTTGACCGCAGTTTCGCTAGTAACGCCTCGTCGCTTACGTTTGGGTTCATGATTCTAGTGGCCATCAAGTGGAAATCGATGCGCGGATTTTTTTTATAAGCTTTAAGGATGTCCTCGTCTTTGGCGTAGTGGGCGAACAACCTGAACTCAATTTGCTCGGCATCGCTGGCGCAGATTTTCTTACCCTCGGCCGGGATGAAGAGCTCGCGGATGATGAAGCGTGGGGGCAGGCCGCATTCCGCGAACTGCTCGACCTGCTTCGAGCCTTTGGCCACCTGCTGGATGTTGATGGCATGCTTGCCCCCGCCGCAGCTAAATCTTCCAGTCACGGTGCCGTAATAGTCGCCCGCTTCCTCAGTGGTTGCGAGCTGGTGCAGGTGGTAGTGGATGAGGTTGTCACCGTCAAGGGCGTCGAGGTACTTCTTCAGATATTTCGATTGGATTGACGCGAGCTTGCGCATGGCCACAACATCTTGAATGACAGGATGCTTGAGCGCCTTCAGATGCTCAGCATCGAAGGTGGGCCGCTCCTCCCCCTTCTCCTTGTCGATGAGATTATATTATTACCTCGGGTGCATGTCCAGCTTAGCAAGAAGGACCGCAAGCAGATTGCGGGGATGTTGAACAAAGGTTGGGAATCGGCGCGGGTACTGCGGCGGGCTTTGATCCTGCGGCAGCTCGGCCAGAGACAGACGGCGGGGCAGGTCGCGAGTCAGGTCGGAGTAGCCTCCAAGACGGTGCTTGCCATCGCCCGGCGCTCGAGAGAGGGGCTGGAATCGGCGTTGTACGAGAAGCCGTGTCCTGGCCAGCAGCGGCGACTGAACGAGGGCCAGTCAGCGGATATCGCCATGGTGTGCGGTCCCCCGCCCCAGGGTCAGGCGCGATGGAGCGTGCGACTCATTGCCCAGGAAGCGGTGAAGCGAAAGCTGGCGCCGGAGGTGGGCCGGGAAACTATCCGCATCCTACTCCGAACCCATGATCTGAAGCCGTGGCGGGAAAAAAATGTGGTGCGTGGCGGAACTGGATGAGGACTACATCCGGCGCATGGAGGATATTTTGGCGGTGTATGAAAAGCCGCTCTCGGAACGGGAACCGGTGGTATGCATTGATGAGAAGCCGGTGGTTCTGCATGCCGATCTGCGTCCGCCGTTTGCGATGGGGCCGGGGCGACGGCTGCGGCGCGACTCGGAGTACGAACGTCGCGGCACCGCCAACACGTTCTGCGGCGTGGAGCCCAAAGCCGGACGCCACTTTACGAAGACAACCCCGGATCGGTCCTCGCCCGAGTTCGCCGACTATCTGCTGGAGATTGCCGAACACTATCCGGCAGCCGACACCATCCATCTGGTGATGGACAATCTGAGTTCGCATAGCCGGAAGGCGTTGGTGGAGCGATACGGCGCGAAGGCGGGAGGCTGGCTGTGGGGCCGTCTACGGTGCATTACACGCCCACACACGGCAGTTGGCTCAATCAGGCAGAGATCGAAATCAGCCTGTTCAGCCGGCAGTGTCTGGGACGGAGAAAAATCTGCTGGGCGACCTGCGGCGTGAAGCTAGGGCGTGGAACTACCGAATGAACCGTGATCGAGTCACTATCGATTGGCGCTTTACCCGCAGAAAGGCAGCCTGAAGTTCGGCTACAAAAGAAACCAGATCAGCGGTCAGACTAGTGGCACTTTCAACCCCAGCTTCCCAAACATGGCAGTGAGCGATTTGCGCCCGTTGGGGTTGACCTTGATTCCGCTTTCGCTTTCAATCTTGTCCCTAAGTCTCTCCACTTCCTGCGGCACTTCCTCCATCCACTGCTCCAGTTTTGGACGGTCGATGCGGGCTCCTGTCCTTTCCATGCCGACGACGGGGTAGATGCAGCGGTCTTCCAGTTCAAGCACCGTCTGTAGCCCCTCGCGGTCGATTTGCGGCTGCAGCACCTCACGCAGCCGCCAAGTGAGATAAGCGTCGGATATGCCGCGCTCGGCGATGAGGGAGGCATGCACTTTTCCGAAATCCTCTGGCGCCACCTCCGGCTCGACCTTACGCTCGTTGTCGGCCAGGTGCCGGATGGCCAGCGCCTTCAGACTGAACCCCTCGTAGCCGGCGCGGGTGAGGCGATTCTCATTCAGCAAAGCGCTCATGTATCCCACGTCGTGCGGCCGCATGCCGATACGTTCGGGGTCGAGCCCCCACTGGTAGGTGCAATGCATCTCCGCTTTGATGTTGAGCCCCCACACGTCGCGGTCCGTGAGTTCGTTCGTGTACCAGCGCTTCACGACCGATTCGTCGAGGTTGCCACCGCCCTCGTGTCCCCAAGGCAAGTACCATCCGCGCTTGCGCGCCGGTGACCACACCGACACGGCGAATGGCCGCGACAGCCTCGGGTCGGGGCCGTTCGCGTACTCGAAATCGATGGCGACTTTTTCACCGGGGTGCAATTCGGGTGGATTTTCAGCTTTCCAATCCGTGTGGTTCTGTTTATTCGGACTCGCTGTGGAAGCCGCCATCACATTTCCTCCAGCTCGTCCGATTCGTCCATCCAAGCCTTAAGCTCGATGCCTAGGAAGAACGCTCCATTGTTGAAGTCCTTCACAGGAAAACCCAACACCTCCAGCCGCGTCCTGAAGTCTCGGCGAGAGAGTGGTTTCTTGCGGCCTTCGCCCTCTGCCCACTTGAGGAACTCGTCGAATGTCTTCTGCACACCCGCGCGGCCGTCCTTCTTCTTGGCGCACATCTCCTCGGTGAAACGCACGACGATGTCTTCGTCGGCGCGGTAGCTCGCGGTTGCGTCCTTGACCTTCTGCGGGACATCTAGCCCGACCTCGCGGTACTGCGCCAGACCAGCGAGCATCCAGTTCAAGATTCCTGCAGCCTCCTGCTGGAGCTTCCATTCCAGCTGTTTGTCACGTTCGGGCTCTGGGATGAAGACCTCGAACGGCACAACCTTGAGACGTGACCATACTGCCTCGTCGGTGCCGCGAATCTGCGGCTTATGGTTCGTTCCCAGCCAAAGTTTGAACTGCGGTATATACGTGAATTCGTTTTCCCGCATGAATCGCGCTGTGATGGGGTCGCCGCCGGTCATGCGTTTTATTTTGGCTTCCGCCAACGCTACCGCCTGGTCACTCTCGGCGGCCACCACATAGCGCTTGCCTGGCAGTTTGGCCATGTCAACCGGTATGGAAGAGAAATCCTGTTGCAGCAGCGACTCCATGCGCAGCGAATCCGCATAGCTACCCAGGACATGAAATATGGCATTGAGGAACTTTGATTTCCCGTTACGACCGTCGCCGTAGAGCAAAAACATCGCGTGCTCCTCGATGGAGCCTGTCAGACTGTAGCCAGTTGCCCGCGCCAGGAAGTCGATCATCTCCTGGTTGCCGTCCTGCCACCTCTCGAGGCACTTGAGCCACAGTGGGCACTTGGCCTCAGCGTCATACACCACCGGCGAGATGTGGCGCTGCATGTCTCTTGGGTCGTGCGCCCGCAGCGCGCCTGTGCTCAGGTCAATCGTGCAGTTTTGCAGATTGAATAACATCGGATCGCGGTCGAAGCGACTGATGGAGACTGCGAACTCCGGCCGGATCCGGGCGCGGTTTACCATCGCTTTCTGCGCCCCGTCGCTTTCGCTCGTCTTAGCCCAGCGGGAGGTATTTTCGGCGAGTTCCTCCTTGGCCTCTTTCTTCTCTTCGTTCTCTTCCTTTTCGGCTTCCTCGGCCAAGGCCTTCGCTTCCGCCCTGATTCGACGCGCCACTTCAAGCGCTGCCATTTCCACCCGCCCCAAAGTGTCGTCCTGCCAGTTCTTCCCGGACCAGAGGAACCACGCTTTGCGCTCGGCGCAGTAGAAAAATCTGGCGCTGTGGTACACGGCCAATCGCTCTGCATTCCCTGAATCGGTGAGCGTGTAGAGTGCGCGTACGTTGGGTGTCCAGATTTCGCAGCCGGTCTCGGAGACGCTTATCAGTGGATTGTGCGTGCCATTTTCCTCGCTCTTCACCTCCCGCGCGTCTTTCAGCGGGAATGCGGGGTCGTTGAAATCCAAGGGCTCTTCGATCGCCGTGGCGAATTCTTTCCAGCCGCGTGTGTCGAGGCAGTGGCCGTGCCAGCACTTGAAATCCAGACCGAGACTTGGCAGCACAATGACGGCGGCCGAACTTTTGGTGGTCTCGGTGGTGTGCTCGCGCCACCACAGGCAGAGCACGTATTTCTTGGCGCCCAGCATTTTCCCTATGCGGTAGGGCATCCAATCGCTCAGGACCTTGACCTTCTTGGATCGCGCGAGGATGACGTCAACCGTTTCTCTTTTGCTCTGCACATCCGCGGCGGCAGCCTCGGGGGTCATCTCAGGGGCATCGGACTTGGTGCCCTGGTAACTGGTCCCGCTCTTTTCTCTGAACTGGGCGAGCCAGGCGAATAGCTTCTCCGGGGCCGGCAGGAAGGGCAGATCTGTCTTGATGGTGTATTCGGCTCCGCTCGGGTGGACCGAACCAGGGCCTACTACCATGGTGTCGTTCGCGCGGAAATCAAAGAGTCCCCCCTGGCTGAAATTGCCGAGTTCAACTGTTTGGGGAGTGTGGAGGAAGTAGGCGTGATGTGCTGGCCACGGTTTTCCGCCCGTGACCGTGAACGTCTCTGGCCACTTCTCCCCAGTCTCGGCTTCGTACTGCTCAATCAGCGTGCCGCTGTCCACGTCCAGCGCGCATGGCGTGCCCACAATGGACTTGAACACGCAGCCGCAGTTGTAGTCCACATTCTCATCGTTCCACTCGGCGATCCTAGCCACGTCGGTGCTGGCCTTGTGTTGCCAACCGACTCCGCCCACACGCGGCGATTTGCCGCGCACCTCCACCGGCGTAATCAGAACACCGCGGCTGGCCATTGTCATCGCTCGCTGTTTGAAATCCATATATAAGGTTGGAGGCCCGGCTCGATGGCCGGGCCTGGTTGGTGGGTTACATCTCCTCTATGTCTGCGAGGCTAGCCTCGCTGTTGCCGTCGCCGAACTCCTTCCCGAGGGCGCGCTTCAGTTGCCCCTCGTCAGCGACAAAAGGGGCTGCCATTGCGAGCGCTTCCGCTTCGATTTGGTGCCAACGAGCGGATCGGGAGATGACGTTGATTTTGCGCTGCAGCTGCTTTTCTGCAACACTCACTTTAAAGTCCGGGTCGCAGACGGAGCCGCCTTCCTCCACCGCGTTCTTCACGTCTTGCCAGTTGCCGTAACTCATCGTGAAGACTTGCACTTCGATTTCGGGGATGACGTTAGGATCCAGCTTCGCCGTCTTCGGGTCAGCATTAACGTAGCGGAACACGAACGCCGCAGCGCGGCCTTTGGGTTCGCCCAGCTTCTTGCAGCAACCGGCTCGGTTGGTCTTGCTGGAACTGCAGATATAGTGGCGTTTGTCGTTTGAATCGTAGTGCGTCTGGCCGCCGACCACCTTGCAGGCGGGGATGAACGCGATGCGCGCGGCATTACCTTCCGAGACTTTCACATACTCCACACCCGAACGTCGCAGGATTTTGGCAGCGACCTCGTCGTCGCTATCCGCGTCCCACGACTGGATGTTGGAGGTTGGTGTGGTTGCCGCGTCGCCACCGGCCGGTTTCGCCGCGCCTGCGTTTGAGGGTTTGGACGGAACTTGGATTTTGTTCAGCTCGTCGTCCGCAATGACTTCATTACTTTTCATTTTGTTCTCCTGGTTCATCTCGATTGAAGTGCTGCGAGAAACTGCCGAAAGGTCTGGCTCCTTATCCATTTCGTATGCCTCTCCGTTTTCCAATAAGGGCAGAACCGCTAAAATCTATGAGCCCGCGATGCTGCCTAACAGACCATGCGAGGTTGGCGCATGGCCATAACGCAGTGTGCAACAGAAATCTGGTGGTTAGAGACGGACTAAGCGGACCGAAAAGCGGACTAGGCGGACCGGGTGTACCGGAGCCGAGGGCTGCGGTATAGAATTCAGAATGTAGGGGCTCGCGGATTTAAAATCGCACGAGCATCAGGAGGAAATGAGGTGAAGCAGCCCTGGTATTGGCCGATCATTGGTGAGAAGTTCGCCCCTGCGAATTGCACGCTGCAGGATCTGAAAGCACTCCCTGAGCGCGATCGCCGCATTCGTTTCTACATGCTGTCCATTGCGCTTCGCCTTACACCTCTGATCGACAGGCTCCGGACTGGATCTGCGGACCAAGTGTCGGATGACCTCGACACAGTGCTTGCGCAGCTCGCACTTATCACTGGTGAGAAAAGCACGGCCCAGGACATTTATAAGAAATACCTTGGAGGCGCACATGCCATTAGCACTCACAAGGCAATCGTTGCGATTTTCAAAAAGGCGAGGCCGGAGTTCGACAATCCGATGGCCAACGACCCCGACTCGATCCCGCGATATTTACGTAGCAGACAAACCGATGACATCTATGCCCTGGTCGAGGTCATCAAGAAAGAAATGGCGAGGTCGAAGCCCGGGGGTAAGAAAAAGATCCTGGATTATTTGCCCGGCAACAACGCCGCCGATATCGTCGCCTTCGCCAAGATTGTCAAGAAGGCGATGGGGAGAATCAGCAGCGAAAACGCGGCGTTGAATTATTTACGAAGCAACAACGTTGAGGAAATCGCCGCCTTCGTCAAGACAAAGCTAGAGTCGGGGCCGAAACCCCAGGAACCAACGGTCGAGGGAAATGAAGCTCATTGGCTATCCCCCTCGAGGGCAGGCGGTATCGACAGAGTGGCTCGAAGTGGTTCCGAAATCCATTTCATTGAGCGCAAACGCACACAGAAAAGCGCAATAGACATAAACATGGTCACGGGCTTAATCAACTACTGTGACGTATGTCGGCCAGGCATGGAAGTGATGGGATTTACATTAAAGCCCACTCTCGTTACTAACGCTTCCGTTCCGCGAAGCGTAGCGGCATTTGCATTCGATCGAGGCGTGGATGTCATTCAGTGTTCAAGCGCGGAACTCGAGAACTCCGGCGCTCCGATCCCACATTCATAGGGCGCTGCGTACCCAGTCCAAAGGTGACGATCCACCGATCCTCTTAGTCCGCAAATCCAGGATGACAACTGGTCTCATCTCAACAAATATTGGAACGGGCCCGAGTAGTACCGCTGCCCGCGAAGGCGTGCTATTCCGATTCGGAGCAGAGACCGTGAACACCCTCGAGGCCGTAGGAATCCTTGGTCGCGCGCCAACCACTCTGCGGTGGGTGTGTGCGGGGTGGGACCGGGCAGAATGGAACAGCGATCATGGGCGCAGTTGGTAAGCCAGTGAACCCACGTCCCACATACGCTCCACGCGATTTTGCTGTAGCAGTTGATTTCGTGGAGCGGTAAACGGCAGCTACGAGCTTCGGAAAACAGATTCTTGGAATGGTGACGCAGATGGAGACGACAACGGACGTGGCCGGTCAAGGGTCGCAGGTATTGCAATACGAGTTTATCGACAGCAAGGAACTGGCGTCCCGATGGGCTCTGCCCGAGTCTTGGATTCGGGAGCAGGTACGCTCGCGCGCTGCCGACCCTTTGCCACATGTACGTTTCGGCAAATACGTTCGTTTTCGCTGGGGCAGCCCCGAGTTGGACAGGATGGGCCGAACGGCGTATCATCGACGCCAGCAACAGGGATGTGGGACGAGTTCACAGAAAGGAGATTGCATGAAAAGAACTCGTCACCATCAACAAGGGTATGTGTTCAAGAAGGGCTCCGCGTGGTATCTGCGGTACTACGACCGCGTCGTAGCCTCGTCAGGCGAGGTGGAGCATAAACAGAAGTGCCGCAAACTGGCCGATGCCGTTGGCCGGACTCGAACCAAGCAGGCAGCGCGCGAATTGGCCGAAGAGTTTCTCCGGCCGTTGAACGACGGTACTGCAACACCAGAAAGCACGATGGCGCTTCGGCAATATGTTGAGGAGTTCTACCTGCCTTATGTTGCGGAGCAGAAGCGGCTGTCCACCTACAAGGGGTACACGCACATGTGGTCACGGCACCTGAAATCGAGGAGCGTGATCGCGCTGAGGGATTTCAGAACGGTCGACGGCGAGAACTTGTTGCGGGCCATTGCACGAACGGAGAACTTGAACCGAACGTCATTGGCGCATCTCAAGTCGTTCCTGTCGGGAGCGTTTCGGTACGCACGCCGGCAGGGCATTGTCAACACAGAGAACCCTATGAGGGATGTCGTACTGCCTAAGGCGAGGCCTGGCAACGAAACACACGCATACTCGCTGGAGCACATCCTCCAGATGCTTGTGGTCGTTCCCGAGCCTGCGGCAACCGCGATCGCGACCGCGGCATTCACGGGAGCAAGACGGGGAGAAATACGGGGAATGCTGTGGGAGAACTACGGGGGCGATCAGATGCGGATTACGCAATCCGTATTTGGCAGCCATGCAGATGAACCTAAGAGCGCGAAGAGCAAGGCTCCAGTGCCCGTCATAGCGCCCCTGGCGAAGTACCTCGCCCGCCACAGGGCGGCATCGGGGAATCCAGAGACTGGCTTGATCTTTAAGTCGCAGACCGGAACGTCACTGGATCTGGCGCAACTGGCGCGGTTTGTCATTCGGCCCGCACTGAGGCAGGCGGGACTGGCGTGGCACGGTTGGCACGCATTTCGTCGCGGGCTGGCTACGAACCTGTATCGGCTCGGCGTACCGGACAAAACGATCCAGGCCATTCTCCGGCACGCAAATCTCTCAACAACTATGAACGCTTACGTGAAGTCGGTCCCAGCGGATGCTACGGCTGCAATGAAGGCTTTCGAGGATTTATGCAACCAACATGCAACCGCGGCGGAGACGAGAGCAGTGGCAGTAATGTGAGGCAACTTGCAAGTCACTGAAAATATTGGCGGAAGCGTGTGCGAGTCGAACGCACCATTGACACCGCAAGGCGCCAATCGCCGGTTTTGAAGACCGGGAGAGTCACCGGACCCCCTTCGCTTCCGCATGGGACTGGCCCAACAATACCACTGGCAGCAAAATATTTTCAGCACCTCCGCCCTGGCGCCGCATCTTGATACATTTGTGATGGAGCCTTGCCATGCCCAAGCGCAAATTCTCGTTTGTCCAGCTTGATGTGTTTACCAGCCGCCCGCTCGAGGGCAATCAACTCGCGGTCTTCAGCGACGCCCGTGGCCTGAGCGACGATGAGATGCAGAAGCTGGCGCGCGAAACCAATTTGTCGGAGACCACGTACATCCTGCCGCGCGATGCAGACGTCGAGCGGCGCGAGGGCCACAAGGTCCGCATCTTTACGGTGAACGAAGAGCTGCCCTTCGCCGGACATCCCACGCTCGGCACCGCCTGGTACCTGCGCCAGCACTCCAGTTCGGATGAGATCGTACTCGACTTGAAGGTCGGCAAGATTCCGGTGCGCTTCGAGCAGCGCGATGGTCTGCTCTTCGGCGAGATGCGTCAGGCCGAACCGCAATTCGGCGCGACGCATCCGCACGACGTTGTCGCCAAGGTGCTCGGCCTTCCACGTGGCGGAACTCGACGAGAACCTGCCCATCCAGACCGTCTCCACCGGCATGCCTTTCACCATGGTCCCGTTCCGTTCGCTGGCCACGTTGCAGAAGCTGAACGTCAGTTGGTACCAGATGGCGCCGTATCTCGCAACCATCGGCAATCCCGCCTTTTTCTATTTCGTGTGCCGCGAAACCGTGGACCCGAATGCCACGCTGCACGCGCGCATGATCTTCTACAACGGCGAGGATCCGGCCACCGGATCGGCCGCGGGATGTTGCGCCGCTTGGGCGGTGCGGCACGGCGTACTGGCGCCGGAAGCGCAAGGATTGATCGAGCAGGGAATGGAAACGCGGCGTCCAAGTTTCATTTACATCCGCGGCCGGAAAGTCGGGCGACGCTGTCACCAATGTGCGCGTTGGAGGTAACGTAGTGCAGGTGAGTTGACGGCGAAGTAACGATGTGAATTTTCTGCGGATATCCTGTGCAGGCCGAAGAGCCGCTCCAGCCAAGGGTTTTCAGCCGATCGCCGAAATGCAAATCACCTTGCGTGGTGCTGTTTCGTTTTTTCCTGCGGGCCGAAAATTTTCTGCAGAATTGACCTTCGCAATACTTGTGCAGCACGCGTCAACGGTCGTACTATCCGGACACGCTAACTGCTCTGGCGTAAAAAATTATAAGAAGCCACTGGATGATTGCCTCGCGCCGGCTCACAGGTTTGCCCGGACACGCGTGCGCAGCACTCCCGAAAAGGCTCAGCGGAGGTTTATGAAACCCAAGCGCACCATTCTTTGCGTTGACGACGACGAACGTTCTCTCTCCATTCGAAAAGTTTTGCTCGAAACCCGCGGCTATCATGTCCTCACTTGTACCGACCCTGAACATGCCCTGGAAATGATGCGGGGTGGCGGAATCGATCTGGTGCTCGCCGACCTGATGATGCCAAAACTCAGCGGCGCAAAACTGATTGACCAGATCAAGGCGATTTCGCCGCATACTCCGGCGCTGCTGTTTTCGGGCTCGGTCAATTGTTGCGCGGAAGACACCCTGGCCGATGGCTGGCTGCCGAAAGGCGAGTTCGCTCCCATGGAACTGCTGGAGCGCATCCGCGTGCTGCTGGTGCGCAAACGCGGTCCCAAGCGGTACGCCGCTGCCCACCAAGTGGCGTCCTGCTCCCCAGCCTTGGCAACTTGCGCGCAGGATTAGTTCCCGGCGCAATGCGGGCCAAGAAGGTCGGCCCAGCCGTGCCCTCGCAAGCCTGTACGGCGGGCCGTTTTGCTGCGCCCCTTGCGCAGCGGACTAAGCAATCACCCGTAGTTCTCACTAGGGCCAAAACCTGCGCTGTTTTAGGCCCAATTACCCTTTTCCCTCCGAGTCGCTGCGCCGCGTAGTCTGAAACAGGTAAGAACATCATCCGTATCAATTCTCAGGAGGGTAAGTTTTGAATTATGCACTTCGGATCGTAGCGTTCGTATGCACGTTGACCACGTTCTCCCTGGCCGGAGTTACCGTTTCATCCCCAACCTCCGGAAGCCAAGACTCGTCGCCCGTTCATTTCGTCGCATCCGCAAGTGGCCAATATCCCATCATCGCCATGAAGGTTTACTCGGACGATAACATCGTTTATTCCGTGGACGCCTCCAGCATCAACGCTCAGGTAGCTCTGCCGGGCGGCAATCACTGGATTGTGGTCCAGGCATGGGACAGTCATCAGAACGTTTACAAGGCTCCAGGCTTTTGGATCAGTCACGGAGTGGTACGGTGGAGGCGGTGGCGGAGGCAGCCAACCTACAGCATGATCCAGGCCATGTCGGGCTGGCAGACTTGCGACACTTGTGCCGGTAGTGGGTCAACCTCCCACTCCATGACCGCAACAATCGGTAGTCCGTCCATGACCGGGAATTCTACCAAGTATTGGCTCGGCGGCAGCTGCGCCCTACCATAACGCAATCTGGTGGAAGCAGCTCACGCCAATTCCCAGCGCTTCCCACTTTATCTATGATCTGTATTTCTACATTCAGAACCCAGGCGCGGCGCAGGCGCTTGAGTTCGACATGAACCAGTCAACCAACAACCGCAAGTTCATCTTTGGCACGCAGTGCGATATCAGGGGTTCGCACCAATGGGATGTCTGGGACACTGCCGGTGGCCACTGGGTGCACTACCGGTATCGGGTGTTCGGCTCCGCCGGCGTACCACTGGAACCACCTCGTGCTGGAGTTCCAGCGCAACGGCACCCAGACTACGTTTATCTCGGTCACCCTCAACGGCAACAAGAGCTACATCAACCGTACCTTCAACACATACGGCGTGAGGGCATCTGAGTTGAATACGGCTGTCCAACTCGACGGCGATTACAACCAGCAAAATTACTCTGTCTGGGTCGACAAGATGCAGGTCACAGCCTGGTAATTCCACTCGCTCCGCGCGTTACAAAGGCGCTCCGCCAGGAGCGCCTTTGTGCGAGGAGGCCTTGGTCTGCCCGCACCGATCATAGATTAACCAACATTTCCGCAACAATGAATATGCCACTCAGCAACGAGTGGCATATCTATAACAGGACGAAATAAGCGATTCGGGCGCCATCCGCTCTCCTCCTACCTCGCCTTTCTCTTACGCTCTGCCCAACGTTGTTTCATCATCTCAGAAATGCGTTTGCGAGAGGCAGCGCTCATGTGGCGGCGTTTGCGTTTGGAGTGGCCGCGGCCTGATGGCTGCCTGCCGGTCTTCCCCGACGGCGTGTCTGAGTACCGAGTCCTTCCAATGCAGCCAATAGCTCTGTCGAGATCTTCGCGTTCACTTTTTAGGTCTGCCAATATATTCTGAATATCCATGCTTCTCCTTTCGAACTATTACAACCCCGAGATAGTGTACAGTAACGATACTGGTGGTTTACACTACAGATTAGCAACTATAAATGGCAACTGGGAAGTGGTAGTCTGCGATAGCACAGTTAGTCGGAAGGACGCGATGGCCAGAGCAGTTACTGAGTGGTTGTAGCTTGGCTAGAGCGGCCCTCAGACGAGAAAAGATCGACCCGCATAGCACAACCAGGCCGCCGTACACTTAGCTATTCGTGCCTTCTTTTATGCCGCGGACTCAGATCTAGGACAGTCCGCGAAGGTCATTATGCCGCCAGAGAAGAGCTACCACATGACGCCGGCAGCAGTTTCGCCAGCATGGCCGGGCCGTGGTGGATTGGATTGCCGACTATTATGAGCGCATTGAGACCCTGCCCGTGCTTTCCCAGGTAGAGCCGGGCCAAATCCGGCAAGCCCTTCCCGCTGAAGCTCCCCTCGAAGGCGAAAGCTTCGACGCTATTCTGCAAGATATGAATAAGGTAATTCTGCCCGGAGTTACGCACTGGCAGTCGCCGAATTTCTTTGCCTATTTTCCTGCTAATGCTTCTGCACCGTCGATTTTGGGCGATCTGTTCTCCTCCGCTTTGGGCGTGCAGGGAATGTTATGGGCCACCAGTCCGGCGTGCACGGAATTAGAATCGCACGTGCTCGATTGGCTGGTAACCATGCTGGGACTACCGCAAAAGTTCCTATCCACCAGCAGCGGCGGCGGTGTGATCCAGGATACCGCCTCGAGCGCGTCCTTGTGCGCGATGCTGGCAGCTCGCGAACGTGCTACTAACAATCGCAGCAATCGCCGCGGCTGCGACGGCAAACTGGTGGCCTATACCTCCAACCAGGCCCACTCGTCCATCGAGAAGGCCGCCATGGTTGCCGGGATTGGCACAGACAACTTGCGCCTGCTTGAGGTCGATGAGCGCTTTGCCATGCGGCCTGAAGCCCTGGCCCGCCAGATTCAGCAGGACCGGCGATCAGGTCTGGTACCTTTCTTCGTTTCAGCCACGGTGGGGACCACTTCTTCTAACGCACTCGATCCCTTGCCGGCCATCGGCGCCATCTGCCGCGAGAACGGCCTCTGGTTTCACGTGGACGCCGCTATGTCGGGCACGGCCGCGCTGTGTCCGGAGTTCCGCTACATCCAGGATGGAATCGAACTTGCCGACAGCTACACCTTTAATCCCCACAAGTGGATGTTCACCAACTTCGATTGCAACTGTTTCTATGTGGCTGACCGCAAGGCGCTCATTGACACGCTGAGCATCCTGCCCGAATACCTTCGCAACCAGGCAACCGAATCGGGCGCAGTCTTCGACTACCGCGACTGGCACATTCCTCTCGGCCGCCGCTTTCGTTCGCTCAAGCTATGGTTCGTGATTCGGCACTACGGAGTGGAGGGGTTGCAGTACCACGTGCGGCGGCACATAGAAATAGCGCAGCAATTTGCCGAATGGGTCAAGCAGGACGAGCGCTTCGAGATGGTGGCGCCAGCGCCGCTGAACCTGGTGTGCTTCCGGCATCGCGGCAGCGATGAGAGCAATCAGCGCCTGATGGACCGTCTCAACCACAGCGGCGACTTATATCTCACCCATACGCGACTGAACGATCGCTTCACTTTGCGCTTCTGCGTCGGCCAAACACACACCGAGTTGCGTCACGTGGAGAATGCCTGGAGACGCATTCAGGAAGAAGCCGGGAAACTCTGACCGAGCCGGAAACTCTGACCAAGAGCCTGCTTTTCTGTTTGTCATCCTGAGCACCCCGAACGTCGTGAGGGGGAGTCGAAGGACCCCTATACCTGCGAGAAATCGCGGGGAGGGAACGTCCTCTGTTGGTGTTGCGGTGCAGACTACCCAGCTACTTCTTCTCCTGTACCTCCACGCTGGCGATGGTGTTTTCCCAATCCAGTTTCAACACGGCCGAGTTGGCGCTGGTCTTGTCCAGCGAGATGGTGAACGTCTCCATCCCCGCGTTCTTCTGGCTCACCTTCATGTCCACCCGCGCCAGGTCCTGGCCCTGGTTGTATTCCGTGCCCCATTGGCCGGTCTGCTTGTTGATGATCAGCTTCCAGCTGTTCGCACCGGGCAAGGTGTAAAGCGTGTAGCTGCCAGCCGGGACATGGGCGTCGCCGATGGTCAGGTCGGCGTCGGTCTTGAGGCTGGTTGCGGAGTTGGCGCCGGTGCGCCAGACCTGGTCGTACGGCACCAGCCCGCCAAAGATCTTCCGGCCGCGCATGGAAGGACGGCTGTACTGAATGGTGACGGTCTTTCCGTCGTCGAATTTGACCGAGGCTTCGCCCGGAGGGCTCAGCGGCTTCTTATCTTTCTCTTGCGCCACGCAGGCTACCGTGCATACGACGATGGCAAGCATGACGAACATTCCCAGACGGTTCTTACGCATTGCACTCTCCTGTCGATTGCAAGTTGTCACTTCCTGTTGCCGCTCTATTATTCACGCCGGGGCGGAACGATACAATTCAACCCATGGGCATTCTGGACGAAAAGGTGAGACGCTTTGCGGGCGTCTGAGCCCGCAGTCGAAATCCCGAGCGAAGCGAGGGACCTCATATGAGTATTCTGGACGAAAAGCGTGAAGAACTGGACCAATACGAGTTCATGATGGGTGTGCCGCGAGGACGTCTGGCGGTGACGCTCGATGTCTTGACGGACGCGCTGACCATGGTGGGCCAGCACGGCGTCTATTGCCAGAGCGCCCGCCAACCGGGTATGCCGGCCATGGACATCCAGATCGTGATGAAAGGTATTACCGACGCGAAGGAGCTGATATCGTCGGTGATGGAAGAGATTAGGAAGCAGAAGAGCGAGAGCTAATCACCACAGAGACACAGAGGCACAGAGGCACAGAGAAACTAAAGGACCACCGGGTAGTGTCTCAGTTTGAAATCGCCGGCTATGGCGGGAAGGGCCGAGATGAGCCTGGAGGCCTTTGCTAACCAAGAACTAAGGGCACGGGTGCCCGTGCCCTTAGATACCTATCGGTTGTAATCGTGCCGCATGGCTCCGTCATACCTGCCGGTTAGCATGCAACACTTCTTGAAATTTGCGGCCAGAGCCGCACGGGCAGACATCGTTCCTGCCGAGTTTCTCACAGAACTCCTTGTCTCCGTGCACGACTCGGAAGCCGCGCTTGACTTTGGTTTCAGATGGGAACCCTTTGCGTCGCTTGCTGCTGGGTTCGTAGAAAAAATCCGCTGTTCACGGGAGTCTCTCCTTCCAGATGGATTTGCCCGTCACATCAGGGAAGGGGGAGCCGCTATGCGATTCTATCGCAAGTTTTCAAACTGAGACACTGCCCGGTTCTTTTACGTGGCCCCGGGGAATTCCTCTTCGTACAACTCTACCGCTTCCCCCAAGTTGGCAACGGCTTCCTCCGCTGTTCGTCCCTGGCTAACCACGCCCGTGCGCGGTGATTGCGCAACGTACCAATCCCCTTCCCGATGAACAATCACCGCGTCGTCTTTCATGTATTTTTCTTCGCTGTGTCCTCCGTGCCTCCGTGGTGAATAGTTTTACGCCGTCACGTACTTCCCGGTCTCCAGCACGCGGCTGGCGATGGTCTCCTGCAAGGCGATCACGTTGACTGGGTCGTGCTTTGCCAGGCGGCGCACAATCGCCATCTGAGTGCGCAGCATGTCGCCTTCCGCTACGGCAGCGATCACTTTCTTCGCCGCGGCTTCCAGCTTGGCAAATGCGCCTTCCAGATAGACCTGGGTCATGGCGATGACCAGCGCGCCTTTGGCTTCGCCATTGGCCTCGACGTACTTGCGGGCGCGCAGCAGGCTGGAATCCATGGCAGAAGGTCTCGATCACCATGTCGGCGATGGCGCCCATGACCTCCTGATGATCGACCAGCTTCTGCATGTACTTCTGCGAAGCCGCGCCCGCCACCAGCATGGCCAGCTTCTTGCCGTTCTCCACCAGCTTGCGCTCGGCGGCCAGTGTGCCTTCCAACTCCTCGTGAGATGGGCCCGCCATCACCTCGTCCATGGTCTTCTTGATGGCCGGCAGCAGCGCGAGTTGTCCGCTCATGGCCCGCTTCAGCAACCATCCGGTAATGATGAGCCGGTTGATTTCGTTGGTGCCCTCGAAGATGCGGTTGACGCGCGAGTCGCGATACGCCTGCTCGGCGGGATACTCCTCGACAAAGCCGTAGCCGCCGTAAACCTGCACGGTCTCGTCCACCGCAAAGTCGAGCATCTCGGAAGCCGAGACCTTGATGATGGAACATTCGACCGCATACTCCTCAATCGCCTTGCGCACGGTCTCGGGACTGTGCTCGATCGCGGAGAGTGCCGTGTCCATCATGCCGACGGTGCGATACACCATCGACTCACACGCGTACAGCCATGCCGCCATCTGCGCCAGCTTCTCGCGAATCAGGCCGAACTCCGCGATGCTCTTGCCGAAGGCCTTGCGCTCCTTGGCATAGGCGATGGCATGTTGCAACGAAGTGCGCGCGCCGCCGACGCAGCTTGCGCCCAGCTTGAAGCGGCCCACGTTCAGAATGTTGAAGGCGATGATGTGCCCTTTGCCGATCTCGCCGAGCACGTTCTCCACCGGCACCTTGCACTCGTTCAGGATGAGCGGCGCCGTGGACGAGCCGCGAATGCCCATCTTCTTTTCCTCGTTGCCGACGGAGAAGCCGGGGAAATCTTTCTCAACCAGGAAGGCCGTGAACTTTTCGCCATCGATCTTGGCAAAGATGGTGAACAGGTCGGCGAAGTGGGCGTTGGTGATCCACATCTTCTCGCCGGTCAGGAGGTAGTGCTTGCCGTCGGGCGACAGCACAGCGCGGGTGCGGCTGTTCATCGCGTCCGAGCCGCTGGTGCTTTCCGACAGCGCATACGCGCCAATGATTTCGCCCGTCGCCAGGCGCGGCAGATATTTCTTCTTCTGCGCTTCGGTGCCGAAGAACACGATGGGCAGGGTGCCGATGCCGCTGTGCGCGCCCATGCTCACCATGAAGCTGCCGTACTTGGCCATGAAGTCGGCGATGATCGCGGACGAGGTCTTGTCCATCTCCGATCCGCCGTACTCGGCCGGAACGTCGGCGTTGGTCAGGCCCATTTCAGCGGCCTTCTGCAGCAGTTGGCGCGAGACCGCCCAGTCCTTGTGCTCCATCTTCTCGGCATTGGGCAGGATTTCGTTGGTGGCAAACTCCTCCGCCAGCTTGGCGACCATCTGCTGATCTTCGTTAAAGTCTTCCGGAGTGAAGACGTTTTCCAGGTTGTGATCTTCGAGCAGAAAACTTCCGCCCGTGGTTTTGGTCTTGGGAACTGCCGTCGTGGTAGCCATATGGATCCTTCCTTGTCGCAAATCTTTTTCACCACAGAGACACAGAGGCACAGAGAAAACAAAAGTTCTTTTTTCCACCACGGAGGACACAGAGATCACGGAGGAGAAATAACCATTGAAACTCAAAACAAATGAACATCAAAAAACTAAGAGAAGTAACAATTGAACTCCGTGCCCTCCGTGTTCTCCGTGGTAACAACGTTCTTCTCTGTGCCTCTGTGTCTCTGTGGCTGATTGTTCACTGCAAATTTTCAAAGATGCCCGCCGCGCCCATGCCGCCGCCGACGCACATGGTCACCATGCCGTAGCGTCCGTTGCGGCGCTTGAGTTCGCGGATGATGCTCGCCGTCAGCTTGGCGCCGGTGCATCCCAATGGATGTCCCAACGCGATGGCTCCGCCGTTGACGTTGATACGCTCCGGATCCAGCTTTCCTTCCTGGATGACGGCCAGCGACTGTACTGCAAACGCCTCGTTCAACTCGATCACTTCAATGTCGCTCAGCTTCAGTCCGGCCAGCTTCAGCGCCTTCGGGATGGCGAACACCGGGCCGACACCCATTTCTTCCGGTTTGTAGCCTGCGGTTGCGAATGCGACGTAGCGCGCCAGCGGCTTCAATCCCAGCGCCTTGGCGCGCTCGGCGGACATCACCACCGCGACTGCTGCGCCGTCGGACATCTGCGACGAGTTGCCGGCTGTGACCGTGCCTTTCACGTGGAACGCCGGCTTGAGCGCAAGCAGCGCTTCCAGCGAGGTGTCGGCACGCGGGCCTTCGTCCATCTTGAACACGATGTCGGTGCGCTTTGGCTTGCTGCCATTCGGCGTGGTGAAGCTGACCGGCACCGGAACGATCTCTTCGTCGAACTTGCCCGCCTGGATCGCCGCGATGGCCTTCTGGTGGCTATCGACGGAGAACTGGTCCGACTGCTCGCGAGTGATGTGATAGCGCTGGGCCATCCGTTCGGCGGTGAGGCCCATGGAGAGATAAGCGTCGGGGTAATTCGACACCAGCCACGGGTTGGCCGACACTTTGTGACCGCCCATGGGAATCATGGTCATGGACTCGACTCCGCCGGCGACGATGGTCTCCGCCCCGCCCGCCATGATGCGCTCGGCGGCCATGGCAATCGCCTGCAGACCCGACGAGCAGAAGCGGTTGATGGTCATGGCCGAAACTTCAACCGGCAATCCGGCACGCAGCGACGCGATGCGCGCGACGTTCATGCCTTGCTCGGCCTCGGGCATGGCGCAGCCGAAGATGACGTCCTCGATCTCTTTGGGATCGACTTGCGGCACGCGTTCGAGCGCGCCCTTGATGGCCACAGCGGCCAGATCATCGGGACGCGTCGCCCGCAACGTTCCTTTGTAGGCCTTGCCTACCGGCGTACGCACGGCACTGACGATTACAACTTCACGCATGAAAAGCTCCTAAATCAGCAACTAGCAATTAGCAATTAGCAAAATCAACTTCGCACGATTGTCATCCCAACCGAGCCTGCCGCGGCGGGCGAGTCGAGGGGCCTGCGGTTCTGCCGTCCCTACGGGACTCCTTATATTTTGCGATCCGTGACCCAGCACTCACGTGCTGGGCTACGATTCTGTCGCCCTCCGGGCTCATGGTTGTGACTGACCACTAACCACTAACCACTGACCACTGGTTCTCAATTCCTCAGCGTCTTACCCGTCTTCAGCGTGTACTGGATGCGCTCTTGCGTTTTCTTTTCGCCGCAGAGCGACTTGAACGCCTCGCGCTCCAGGTCGAGCAGATACTGCTCGCTGACCAACGTACCCGGGTTCAGCGCGCCGCCGCAGAGCACCTCCGCCACCTTGTTGCCGATCTTGACCTCGTGATCGGTGATGAATTGGCCCTCGTGCATGATGTGCACGCCCAGCTTCAACGTCGCCAGAATGCTCTCGCCGGGCGCGGGAATGTCCGTTCGCGGCGTGGGGGCGCGATAGCCTTCACTCGCCAACTCCAGCGCCCGCTCCTTGGCGTCGGTGAGCACCCGCTCCCGATTCATAGTGATGTCGTCGCCGCTGGAAAGGAATCCAAGATTCCGCGCCTCGAAGGCCGACATGGAAACTTTCGCCATGGCGACCGTCTCGAATGCCTGCTTCATGGCTTCCATCAGCTCGACGCTCTCGCCGCGTCCGTGAGGACGAACGTGATAGGCCTTATCGAGCGCGCGCAGCGTCATCTCCTTGCAGCCTCCACCGCCCGGCAGCAAGCCCACGCCGACCTCGACCAAGCCGGCGTAGAGCTCCGCATGCGGCTGGCGGGCCGCAGCATGCAGCGTGACCTCGGCGCCTCCGCCGAGCGTCATGCCGAACGGCGCAACCACCACCGGCTTGGACGAGAACTTGATGGCCTGGGTCATGTTCTGGAACTGGCGGACGGCCAGGTCAACTTCGTCCCACTCTTCTTCCTGCACCGCCATGAGCAGCATCATGATGTTGGCGCCGACGGAGAAGTTGGCGGCGTCGTTGGTGATGACGAAGGCGTCGAAATTTTCGCCTGCGCCGCCGGGCTTTAGCGTCTGGGTGATCATCTGCACGATGTCGCCGCCCAGCGCGTTCATCTTGGAGTGGAACTCGATGCAGCCGACGCCGTCGCCCAGATCGACCAGCGACGCGCCCGCATTCTTCTTCACCACGAAGTTCGACTTCTTGGCGACCGTGATCGACCAGACTCCCGGTGGCACTACTTCCGGGCGATAGCTGCCGGTGCGCAGGTCGAAGTAAACCCGTCCACTGGCGGCCTTGGGATCATCGGCGTACCAGCTTTCATTGCCCGAGGCGAGCAGCTTCTCGACATTGGGAGAGATCGGCCTGTCCTCCATTTGCATCCGCTTGACGGTCTTGGCAACGCCGGCGGCATCCCACAGTTCGAATGGACCCATCTCCCAATTGAAGCCCATCTTCATGGCGCGATCGATCTCGACCACCGAGTCGGCGATCTCGCCGATACGGTTGGCAGCGTACGTCCACAGGTCCGCCAATGCCGACCAGAGAAAGATGCCCGCCTTGTCCTTCGACGGCGTAAGCAGCATGTGGAGCCGCTCTGGCAGGTTCTCAACGGTTTTTGCCATTTCCAGCGAGGCAAACTTGGGCCGCTGTTGCGGACGATATTCCAGCGTCTTCCAGTCGAGCGCCAAGCGTTGCTCGCCCTCGGCGCTCTTCTGCTTCTTGTAGAAGCCGCCCCTGGTCTTGTCGCCCAGCCACTTGCGCTCCAGCATGGCCACGAAAAAGTCGGGCAGCTTCAAATCGCTGCGCTCATCGTGGATATTGGCACTCGCGTTGCGTACGACGTGGCCGAGCACATCCAGCCCAACCATGTCGGTAAGGCGGAAGGTCGCCATCTTGGGCCAGCCGACAGCCTGTCCGGTCAGGGCATCCACTTCCTCGATGCCGAGGTCCATCTCCTGCATCAGGCGCATGACGTTGAGCGCAGAAAAAGTCCCGATGCGGTTGGCGATGAAATTCGGCGTGTCCTTGGCATGCACCACGCCCTTGCCGAGATGCAGATCGCAGAAGTGCGCGATGACGTCCATCGCGGCGGGATCGGCGTCGGGAGTGGGAATCAGTTCCAGCAGCCGCATATAACGCGGCGGGTTGAAGAAATGGGTGCCGAACCAGTGGCGGCGGAACTCGTCGGGGAAGCCTTCGACGATCTTGGCCACCGGCAACCCACTGGTATTGGTGGTGACAATCGTTCCGGGCTTGCGGACTGCGTCCACCTTGCGCAGCAGGCTGCGCTTGATCTCGAGATCTTCAACCACCGCTTCGATGATCCAGTCCACCTCGGCCAACTTCTTCAGATCGTCATCGAAATTGCCGATGGTGACCAGTTTGGCCAGCGAAGGCTCGAAGAAGGCCGCTGGTTTCGATTTCACCGCAGCTTCCAGCCCGGCGGCGGCGAAGCGGTTGCGCGCGGGACCGTCGGCATCGGGCGGAACAATGTCGAGCAGATACGAAGGCACACCGGCATTGGCCATGTGCGCAGAGATGCGAGCGCCCATAGTGCCGGCGCCTAGAACAGCGACCTTCTCAATCCGTTTCGTCATGGGATGATGATGACTCCAGCGCTAAAACTATTATTGGTTGAGAGCTTGCGCGCAAAGGCGCGTCTAACACCGACGCGATCCGGGACTACGAACTTCGATTGTGGTTAATGGAGAATGGCTGCTGAGTGAGATGGTTCAAGTGAGACGTAGAGATGGACAGCATTGTCCGGACAATTCTCCTCAAAGGCAAAACGGCAACGCGCATAGTACGGCCCAAAATACAAGCAGCGCGCGCCGTAAGATGTGGGGTGAGGATGGCAACGGCGCGCGCCTATTAAGTTGGATTGATCGTACTGAATGAATCCTCATTCAGTCAAGGGAAATTTACCTAAATTCTTTTCCCATATTGGGTTAGGAAATCAGCTTGGCCAACAGAAAGGCTGCCCCGGCAGCAAGTCCGCCAATCACAACGGTTTGTGAGGCAGAACGGCCGGGGCGCGAGCCGGTGAAGCGCCCCTTGATATAGCCGAAAACACCCAGCGCGACCAAGGTGACTACCACCGACCAGACCAGAGCCATGCGCGCGCTGTGCATCGCCGTGTAAGGCGCCAGCGGGATGATGCCTCCGCAAATGTACGAGGCAGCGATGGTGAGCGCGCTCTGCATGGCCCGCTTGGGATCGGGCTCCTCCAGACCCAACTCAAAGCGCATCATGAAGTCCACCCACTGCTTGGGTTTTCGCGTCAACGCCTGCACGACGGGAACGCTCTCGTCGTGCGACAGACCGTAATCGGCGAAGACCTTCTGCACTTCGAGTGCTTCCTCGTCGGGGATCTCCCGCACCTCGCGCTCTTCGCGCAGCCGTTCGCTTTCGTAGTGTTCGGCGTCGCTCCTGGCGGCCAGGTAGCCGCCCAGTCCCATGGCGATGGAGCCGGCGGCGATCTCGGCCAGTCCGGCAACGACCACGACGTGGCTGTTATCGACCGCGCCGGAGAGACCCGCAGCCAGCGCGAAGGGCACGGTCAGCCCGTCCGACATGCCGATGACAACGTCGCGGACAACTGCGCCCGCCGTGAAGTGGCGCTCAATGTGTGGTGTCTGTGGCATGATCTCCTAACTCCGGATGGGCTTTCAGATATTGCAGCGCGCTCTTGGCGACTTCACGCTCGCCGGCGTAGCTTAAGGTTTTGGGGGCATCCTCCAGGGGAAGCCAATAGGCGTTCTGCACTTCGATCCGCATGTCGGGCGAGATATTTCCCAGGCGGCCCGAGCGATAGATTAAAAGATAGAAGCTGACAATCTTGAAGACCCGCGCGCCATCGCGCCAGTTGCGTACGTAGTAGTACTTGATGTCGGCCAGCTTGGTCACCAGGTTTGCTTGCACTCCGGTCTCTTCGCTGACCTCGCGAACCGCGGTCTGCTCCGGCCCCTCGCCTTCGTCGATGGCACCCTTGGGAAGGGCCACCAGGGCGGCGGCCGGTTTTTGCGGTGTGCTCGAACGTTTGGGCGATTTCTGGGGCCGGGTCATGTGCGGTTCGATGACCGCCAGAAACCAGCGGCCGCGCATCTTTCGCAGCACCACACCACCCGCCGAGAATTCGCGCACCAGCATGAGCGTCCGCCAGAGAACCAGCTAGTTTGGCAGACTCCGGGGAAGCTGACAATTAAAAGCGAAGCTTATAGCGATACTAGCTAGAGCAACTGTGTACCCCGAGCTCGGGTAGAGCGGCGCCTTATCTGCACTATTCATGAGCGCAAGCAGTCCTTTGATTGTCATCCTGTGCGACGAGCGCAGCGAGGAGTCGAAGGAACCCCTTTGGCCGCCGACAATCGCAAAATCTTGCTGCTGCGCCACGCGGCCACACTGTGATTTCTCGCGGCCAAAGGGATCCTTCGGCTCCGCGCCCGCCCGACCCGCAAAAGAAGCGGGTCGGAAAGTCTTTGCGGGCGCTGCGCTCAGGATGACACCTCACGTTCATCAGGTGCGCTTATTTCGCGACATCCCCCAGAAACCAATTTACTACCCGGCCAAAGACCGCTTCCAGGCCTTCGGGCACCTTCTGACTTGGAAGGTCCAAGGCGTGGTCGGCACCTTCGATTCGCTCAAACGCCGCGTCTCGCTGTTTTGCGGCCAACTCGGCGCGCAGGACATCGAACCCAGCGATCGACTGCTGCGTGTCGGCGGTGCCATGGGCGAAATATAGGTGTGCATGCGACTTGAGGGCTTCCGCGATGACGGACGTCTCTATGAAGCTGGACCACTGACGGTACGTCTGTCCCCAGCAGAACTTGGTAGCGCTATCCGGATCTTTCAGGATGTCGCTCCAACATGCGTAAACTTCCTTTTCTGCGTCCAACTGACGACTGCGCATAAACTCGGCCAAATGGAATAAATAGACTGGCCCGCCTCCCGACAAGGATGCGGCGTGTGTCACTATCGGCGATACGTTTGAGACCCGCATCGCGACAATGCCGCCCTCCGAATGGCCGATCACGAGTGTTTTCGAAGCGTCGACGCCGGGCAGCTTCTGCGCCGCCTGGATTGCGTCCGCAATAGTTGTGGCCCACCGGTCGAGCGTGAACGCGGCTCGAAATTCGGGACGGCAAGCGCGGGCGTCGGCGTCATCAGGATGGTCATCCAGAAACTCAACCCCCGGCTTTTCGACCGCCAGGATGCGGGCGCGGCCACGGGCCACGGAATATAGAATGCCCTGCAGTCCACGGCTCATCCGCCCCCCGACGCTGACAAACTGAGATGAGCAGCCTGTGCCTTGGACCCAGACGAGCAGCGGGACAGGATGACTGGGTGCCTGCTGAGTTGATAGATAGAAGGTGATGCGCTTACCGTCTCTGCCCTCTGCGACGTACCGTCGAAACGGCTTGTCCCCTACGGGGTAGTCTTCCACTGCAGCCAGCGCGGAACAGAAAAGAAGAGTGAGAACGAGAATCGAACAGGTTTTAAGCATGACTAGCATTAGCATAGTCCTGTTCAGAGCGACGGCGCCCCGATCCTCCCGCCGTCCGGCCAAGGTCTGGCCCTAATGAAACTAATCCCGAACCAGAAACCTGGGCTGCTTTCGGCTACGAACAGGCTCGACACCTGGCAATACGCCGTGCGCGTAGGATCGCAGTTCTTTTGTAGCGAAGGTCCCGCACATGGAAAGGAGTCCGGGCTGGCGATTACCGAATTTTGTTGCAAATCGAAGGCCCTTTGTCCCGGTTTTCATCTTGTTGCAATCAAGTTCAGGCACACTACAGCTAAGCTCCACGTCACTTACTGATAAGGAGCATTGAAAGGCTCTTACCGTAACGACGAGCTGGTCGGGGTGAATCATGTTGAGAATTAGCATCCAGTCTGCGCATCCGAACGTGACACTGCACTGTTCGGGCAGAATTGTGCTTGGGCTGGAAACGGAAACCTTGCGCTGCATGGCGACATCACGCACCGAGAACTGTCTCACTCTAGACCTAAGTGGCATCCGCGCCCTCGATGCCGCGGGAATCGGGTTGTTGGTCGAGTTGCAATGCTGGGCAGACCGGGAAAAGAAGGCGTTGCGCATCGCGAAGCCCTCGGCATGTGTACGGAGACTGATCGATCTGACCAACTTGCAGTCCCTCCTTCAGGTTGGGGATTGCGAGAAACTTGGCAGTTTTGAGGAGTGGGAACGCGCCGCTTTAGCGACAGGGGCGGAGCGGGCCATGAGCGCGTAGCTGGGGAGGTGCTGCCTGCCGAACGGCTATCAATCCATGGAGCAGCGAACCATCTCCAGGGAGTTCACCTTCCCGGGGAACTCGGAATCCATGGTGGATGCGCGCGAGTCGATGATGGACTTTGTCAAGGAAAACGGCGCCAGCGAAGGCGAAGAGATCGACATTTTCGTTGCTCTCCAGGAAGCGCTGGCCAACGCCGTATTCCACGGCTGCCAAAATGATGGCGCCAAGACCATTCGCTGCTGCATCGAAATCGATCCATCGGCTTTCGTGATCGTAATTCGAGACCCCGGTCCACGTTTTGACGTGGTCGCCACTGCGACCGCCGGTCCCAGCGTCAACACCACCGAGCATGGCAGAGGAATCTGCCTGATGCGCAGCCTGATGAACGACATCAGCTATGGGCACGGGGGATCAGAGGTCCGCCTGCGAAAGCTGCGCGGGCGTTAGAGACAGCTGTCGGCGATCCACGGCTTTACACAGCGCCAAAACTGCTGAAGACGGCAGCATTCTACTCGCCGAATTCGGGATTCCTGCGTTTCACTTCTTCGCCTCGCCCACCTGGAAGGCCTTGATCACGATGTCGTTGGGCTGATTGCCAACGGGAATCAGCGTGACCAGCGCACGGTCGGCGCTGAGTTTGGAATTGTCGCGGGTCTTCACGGTGCGCACCACGGCGACATCTCCCGAGCGCGAATTCACAACCAGCAAATGCCCTTCATCGGGGCTTAGCGCCAGCCCATCGGGATGGCTGCCCACCTGCACCGTGCCAATTACGCGGCCTTCGTCGATGGCATAGACGCTGACGGTGTCCGACCCGAAATTGCTGACATAGAGCAGGCTGTTATCGGAGGTGACGATGCCGCGCACCGGCTGGTCGCCGATCAGGTAGCTGCCGCCCACCTCGTTGTTGGCGGTCTCGACGATGGAAAAATTGTTGCCACCGAAATTGCTGACGAACAGCTCACCGCCATCGGGCTTCAGCGCAAGCTGCACCGGCATGTTGCCCACGTCGAGTAGGGTAAGCATCCGGCCCGATACCAGATCGATGGAGGCGAGCTGGTTCGAGCCTGGGCACGCGACGAACGCCTTGCTGGAGTCGGGAAGGATGACCAGGTCCTGCGGCTGCTGGCAGACGGGCGCCGTGCTGCGCACCGCCAGCTTCAGGGTATCGATGATGGAAACGGTGTTGTCGGCGCGATTGCTGACGACAGCCAGCTTTCCATCGGGCGAAACTCGGGCGAGACCCGGAGCGCCGCCCACTCGAATGGTCGCGATCACCGCCCGCTTATCGAGATCGATCACCGAAACGTTGGCCGAGCCGGAGTTGGCCACGTAAGCGCGCTTGTCGTCGGGGGAAACCGAGACGAAGTAGGGCGCGCGATGAACTCCAATGGTGGCCTCAACGACATTGCGCTCCGCATTGATGATGCTGATGTTGTTGGAATCGGCATTGGCAACGTAGATTTCGTTGCGGGTGGGACTGGCGGCGACGCCGGTTGGACCTGCGCCCACCGGGATGGTCTTGACGTTGCGAAGCTGCAGCAGATCGAGAACGCTGACCGAGTTGCTCCTGCCATTGGTGACGTAAGCGTATTCGTGATAGCCGGGCTCAACGGTTGGGCGTCGATGGCAGCCGGTCGAGCCCAGCGTGAAGACCACCACGCAGAGCGCCCAGCGCCATTGCCGCGCCGAAAGTTGCCGCAGCCACAGCGATGCCGTGCGCATCAGCGAGCAGCGGCCGATCCAGCGGTTACGTTGCTTCGGTGAGCTGCCGGGTTGGCGACAGGCTCGGCGACGGAGCGGCCGAGCACGTTTGCGATCTGGCGCACCTCAACCATGAGATCGGCAAACTGCTGGGGAAACAGCGACTGGGTGCCATCGCTCAGGGCGTGGTCAGGATCGGGGTGGACTTCGATGATCAGACCGTCGGCGCCTACGGCCACCGCGGCGCGCGACAGCGGTGTCACCTTGTTGCGCTTGCCAGTCCCGTGGCTGGGATCGACGATGATCGGCAAGTGGCTCAAACGTTGCACCGCCGGCACAATGCTGAGGTCGAGCGTGTTGCGCGTGTGGTCGGCGAAGGTGCGCACGCCGCGCTCGCACAGAATCACGTTATAGTTGCCCTCGCTCATGATGTATTCGGCGGCCATCAGCAATTCTTCCAGAGTGGCTGACATGCCGCGCTTCAGCAGTACCGGCTTGTGCGCCCTTCCGGCGCGCTTCAGCAGCGAATAGTTCTGCATGTTGCGCGCGCCAATCTGGATGACGTCGGCGTACTTCTCCACCAGTTCGAGCGATTCGTTGTCGATGGCCTCGGTGACGATCAGCAGGCCAAAGCGGTCGCGGATTTCCGCCAAGATTTTCAGGCCTTCCTCGGCCAGACCTTGAAACGTGTAGGGAGAGGTGCGCGGCTTGTACGCGCCGCCGCGGAAGAAGCGGGCGCCGGCACGGGCCACGCATTCGGCGGTCGCGAACGCTTGCTCGCGGGATTCGACGGCGCAGGGCCCGGCGATCACCGCCACTTCATCGCCGCCGAAGGTCGCGTCAGAACCGGGGAAGCGCACCACCGTGTCTTCTTCCTTCAAATCGCGGCTGACCAGTTTGTAGGGCTTGCTGACCCGGATGACTTCCTGCACCCCTTCCATCTCGTCGAAGGTGCCGGTCTCGACCTCACCCTGGTTGCCGGTGACGCCGATGGCGGTGCGCTGCGCGCCGGGCAGGGCATGGGCGCGAAAGCCCAGCGATTCGATCTTTTCGCATACGCGCTCCACCTGCTCTTCGGAGGCGTGCGCCTTCATCACGATAAGCATCAGGGACCCCTTGTTTCCGTGGCCAATAGTGTATCGCGGAAGGCGCGCCGCTGGGAATGAGGAGGCGGGCATTAAAGACCAGAACATGCGCTCGCGGATTTTGTCTGCGGTCAGGATGACACAGGAATTTAGAAACCGGCCAGCTGCGGATCAGAGTATTCGCTCAATGTCCACATTTAGAATCAAACGTTCATGGCACACGATTCGGAGAAGAAAGAAAGAGACATTCTGAAGCTGTTGCCTCCGCCCAAGCAGCCGCCCAAGCTGACTGCGAGAAGGATCGGCATCCATACCTCGACGGCCGGCGGCATCGAAAATGCTGCGGAGCGTGCCTATCGACTGGGCTGCAACACGTTCCAGATTTTTTCCTCCAGCCCGCGACAATGGAAGCCCTACGATTTGGCGCGCTCGCAGTGTGACGAGATGGACCGCTTGCGCGCACGGTATGGATTGCAGCCGCTGGTCATCCATGCCAACTATCTGGTGAATCTGGCGGGCGGCAATCCTGAGTTTCATTCCAAGTCCATCGCTGCCTTTCGCGGCGAGGTGGAACGCGCGCTGGCTCTCTGCGCCGATTTTCTGGTGCTGCATCCGGGCTCGTTTCGCGGGAGCAGTCGCGAAGAAGGATTGCAGCGGGTCGCGCTGGCCATCGAGCAGGCGGTGGACGGGCTCGACCTGACGGCGGGCAAGTTGCGCATCCTCATCGAAAACACCGCCGGATCGGAGTTCTCTCTTGGCGGCAACTTCGAGCAGGTTGCAGAGTTGCTGTACTTGTTAAGCGACTTCGTGCCGGCGGACGCATGCATCGATACATGCCACACCCACGTGGCGGGATATGACATTGTGAGCGAAGCCGGTTTCGCGGAGACGCTCGACCAACTGGAGCGGACGATCGGGCTGGAGCGGGTGTATGTCTGGCATTGCAATGATGCCAAGGCGGCGCGCGGATCGAAGCTCGACCGGCATCAGCATATCGGCAAGGGATCGATCGGGCTGGCGACATTCCGGCGGCTGCTGAACGATGCGCGGCTGGCGCACGCGGCTTTCATCGCCGAGACGCCGATTGACGAACCGCTGGACGACCTGATGAACGTGAATGCGTTGAAAGCGCTGGTTGCCGGCGCAAAAACATTGCCGAGCGGTAAACGCAAACCGCGCGCCCGCACATTGTAAAATCAAGGTTTATCCCAAGCGCATCAAAAACACCTATGGCCGACTCCAAATCCAAAGAGCCGAACACGAAGCCGCAATCGCGCGCCCAAACTGAAGTCGCCAATGGCGGCGTCGCCAGCCGCGCTGACCGCTACGACCCGCAGGCAATCGAGCAAAAGTGGTCCGAGCGCTGGGCGCAGAATCCCGATCTCTATCGTGCCGAGCCACCGTTGGAGGCAGTCGCGGGAGTCCTAAAAGGCCGCGAAACAGCGCGCAAGAAATATTACGTGCTGGAGATGCTGCCCTATCCCTCCGGCGCGTTGCACATGGGGCACGTTCGCAACTACGCCATCGGCGATGCCTTGGCGCGTTACATGTGGATGCAGGGCCACAACGTGCTTCATCCCATGGGTTGGGACGCGTTCGGGCTCCCCGCCGAAAATGCGGCCATTCAGAACCAGACTCCGCCGCGGCAATGGACGCTGCACAACATCGCCAGCATGAAGGCGCAGATGAAGCGTCTGGGCTTTGCCTACGACTGGTCGAAGGAAATCGCCACCTGCCTGCCCGAGTACTACCGCTGGAACCAGTGGTTCTTCCTCAAGTTCTTCGAGCAGGGACTGGCGTATCGCAAGAAGAGCAAAGTCAACTGGTGTCCCGAATGCGCGACGGTGCTGGCCAACGAGCAGGTGCTGCCCAACGGTTGCTGCTGGCGGCACGAGAACACGCAGGTGGAGCAGCGCGAGTTGGAGCAGTGGTTCCTGCGCACCACGAAATACGCCGACGAACTGTTGCAGGGTTTGGATACTTTGCAAGGATGGCCGGAGAAGGTGCGCACCATGCAGCGCAACTGGATCGGCCGCAGCGAAGGCACGCTGGTTGACTTCAAGCTGGATGGCGTCGCCGGTCCGGCTGGCGACACCATCTCCGTCTTCACCACGCGCGTGGATACGATTTACGGCGCGACCTCGTTGCAGCTTGCGCCCGAGCATCCCCTGGTGACCGACTTGATCGCCAACGATGCCAGCCTGCTCGCCAAGGTGGAAGACCTGATGGCCGAGCAGCGCAAGGCGAAGGAAGTTGGCGACATTGGCGCCATCGAAAAGCACGGCATCTTTACCGAGCGCTATGCGCTGAATCCGTTCAATGGCGAGCAAGTGCCCATCTGGGTGGCGAACTACGTCCTGCTCGATTACGGCACCGGCGCCATCATGTCGGTCCCGGCGCACGACGAGCGCGACTACGAGTTCGCCAAGAAGTACGGCCTCGACATTCGCGTTGTGATTTTGCCGCGCCGCGAGGAGGACCCACCTCCGTCCGGAGAGCCGGACGAGCCGGTCCTGCCGTTCACGGACATGAACAGCCTGGTGATCAACTCCGGCGAATACACCGGAATGCCTTGCCAGGAAGCCATTGTGAAGATGTCGAAGTTTGCCGAAGAGCGTGGCTTCGGCAAGGCAACAGTGACTTATCGCTTGAAGGACTGGGGCATCAGCCGGCAACGCTATTGGGGCACGCCCATCCCGATGATTTACTGCCCGGACTGCGGCATCGTGCCCGTCCCCGAGAAGGACTTGCCGGTGTTGCTGCCCGACAACGTGAACATCACGCTGGCGGGCGGATCACCGCTGGGCAAGGTGCCGGAGTTCGTCAATGTGAACTGTCCCAAGTGCGGCGGCCCGGCGCGCCGCGAGACCGACACCATGGACACCTTCGTCGATTCGTCCTGGTACTTTTATCGCTACACCAATCCCGATCTCGATAGCAAGCCGCTCGACTCTGACACTGTGGGATATTGGTTTCCCATCGATCAATATATCGGCGGCGTCGAACATGCCATCCTGCACCTCATCTATTCGCGCTTCTGGACCAAGGTGATGCGCGACATGGGCCTGGTGAGGAATTCCGAGCCGGCGGAGCGCCTGTTCACCCAGGGCATGGTGATCAAGGGCGGGGCCAAGATGTCGAAGAGCTTGGGCAACGTGG
This sequence comes from uncultured Acidobacteriaceae bacterium, assembly GCA_963737435.1. Taxonomy (GTDB): domain Bacteria; phylum Acidobacteriota; class Terriglobia; order Terriglobales; family Acidobacteriaceae; genus Bog-257. The sequence continues at coordinate 632,301 of CAVTSI010000007.1, forward strand.
TGTCGCCCGACGACATGGTGGCGCGCTACGGCGCGGACTCGACGCGCATGTACACGCTGTTCGCCTCGCCGCCCGACCGCGATCTCGACTGGCAGGATGCAGGCGTGGAAGGCATCAGCCGATTCCTGTCGCGTGTGTATCGGTTTGTGGGGCGAAATGCGCGGCCGAACGGAACAGTGTCGGCCGGTCGCGATGGGGGGCAGTTGTCGCCCGCCGCGCGACACATGCAGCGCAAATTGCACCAGACCATCCGGCGGGTGACGGAAGATTTCGGCGGACGCTGGCACTTCAACACCTCGATTGCGGCGATCATGGAATTGCTGAACGAGATGTACTCGTGCGAAGGCAGCGTGCAGCGCGGGCAGGCGGAGGCCCCGCCGGCGCTGGTCGCCGATGCGCAGTGCAAGCTGGTGCTGATGCTGGCGCCCTTCGCGCCCTATCTCGCGCATGAATTGTGGGAGATGCTGGGCGAAACCTCCGACCTGCTGCGCGCGCCGTGGCCGCAGTACGATCCTGCGCTCGCCAAGGAAGAAGAAGTCGAGATTGCCATCCAGGTGAATGGCAAAATTCGCAGTCGCATCGTCGTCCCCGCCGACGCCGAGGAGGCGCAGGTGCGCGAACTCGCGCTCGCCGACGAGAAGGTCAAAGCCGCCATCGCCGGCAAAGAAGTCATGAAGGTGCTGGTGGTGAAGGGCCGGCTGGTGAATATAGCGGTGAAGTAAAAGAGCAACTAGCAACTAGCAAGAGTGCCCATCCTGCGTCTTGGAATAAATAGTGCGGTCGACTCCCCCGCGCGGTATATAGTGTGGTGCGGTTGGGAGAGCAAACGGAATTCCGGCCAACAATCTTCTGCTCCCACCGGGAAAACAGATGTCAGCCACTGAGAAATTCGTTGCTGCTCGTCAGTTCTTGCTCGATCACCGGACCGACTACGAAAAGGCCTACCGGGAGTTTCGCTGGCCCGGTCTGACGGACTTCAATTGGGCCCGCGACTGGTTCGACGTCTATGCGCAGGGCAATGCCAAGACAGCCTTGTGGCTCTGGCGTGAGGGCAGGGACGAGGTCAAGTTCAGTTACCAGGAGTTGGCCGACCGGTCCGATCGCGTGGCCCACTTTCTGCAACGCCAAGGAGTTGAGCCGGGCGACCGAATCGTCCTGTGCCTTCCCAACGTCGCCGCCATCTGGGAGCTGATGCTGGCGGCCATCAAGATCGGCGCGGTCGTTGTCCCGACTACAACGCTGGCCACGGAAAGCGAAATTCGCGATCGCCTGGCACGCAGTGGCGCGCGAATTGCCGTGACGGATGAAAGCGCAATGGACCGCATTCCCTCCGATGCCGAGATCAAGTGAATTCTCGTGGGCGGCCCGACCGCTGGTTGGACACCTTACGCCGACGCCCTGGAAGAGACTCGAGGCTACCGGATCATTCCCACTCGCGCAGACGATCCATTCCTACTGTATTTCACCTCCGGGACTACGGCCAAAGCTAAACTCGTGCTCCACACGCACCAGAGTTATCCGGTGGGCCACCTCTCGACCATGTACTGGATCGGCATTCAGGAAAGCGACATTCACCAGAACATCAGCTCGCCCGGCTGGGCCAAGCATGCCTGGAGCAGCTTCTTCGCTCCGTGGAACGCCGGCGCAACGAACTTCGTTTACGATGCTCCGCGATTCCGTGCCGCCAATGTGCTGCGTGCGCTGGAAGAGGTCGGAATCACCACACTGTGCGCGCCTCCCACGGTCTGGCGCATGATCATTCTGGAGACTCTGGGACCGAAGCCGCGCGCCTTGCGCGAGTTGGCCAGCGCAGGCGAGCCGCTGAATCCCGAGGTGATCGAGCAAGTCCAGAAGGCTTGGGGGCTGGTCATCCGCGATGGCTACGGTCAAACGGAGACATCCGCGCTGATCGGCAATTCGCCGGGGAGCCGGTGAAACTGGGCAGCATGGGCCGGCCACTGCCCGGATTTCAGATCAGCGTGGTCGATCTGCAGGACAAGGAATGCCAGGAAGGCGAGGTCGCGGTGAAGCTTGCTCCCCGGCCTACAGGTCTGATGACCGGCTATATGGATGATCCCGAGCGGACGGCCGTGGTGATGCAAAACGCACTGTACCACACGGGAGATCAGGCCGCACTCGACGAGGAGGGCTACTTCTTCTTCGTGGGCCGGGCGGACGACGTGTTCAAGAGTTCCGACTATCGCATCAGTCCGTTTGAGTTGGAACGTTCGCGACCCACCGCAGCCGAAGATTGTGACCTCGTTCACGGACCTGGGCGGATACATGCACCCGCACCCGCACTCCTACTTGCGATTGCCGAACGGCCATATCCTTGCCACCTTTCAACACGAACTTCACGGCGACCACGATGCGCACATGTCCACAACGGAGATGAGCAGGATCGGCGGCCTGGTCGAGATCGATGACAAGGGCAAGGTGTTCCGCTCGGCCAGCGCTGCCGATCCGGCCTTCCCCAATGCCCTACTCACGCCATACAGCCTGGTGGTCCTCCCCGTAATCGACCGGGTCGTATCCACCAACTCATCAATGCACCTGTCGAGTATGTTCAGCGGCGTGACCTACCAAGTCTGGCGTCTTTCCGACCTGAAGCTTCTGAAGACGGCCTACTTCGATGTCGGCGAGAATCGGTACGCCCATGTCAGCCCCGAAGAACCACGCCTGGGTCCTGACGGATCGATCTTTGTGCAGACGCTCAGCTGTGGGGTGGAACGTATCACCGGTGTCAACACCGACGAGCCCACCTCTCGGCTTGTTTACACCTTCCCCGGGAATTTCTGTGGTGTGCCTACAGTGGTCGGGCACTATCTGATCCAGAGCGTTCCGGCACTGCACGGTATTGTCGTGTTGGATATCGCTCATGGAGACAAACCGGTGGAAGTCTCCCGTGTAAGGCTGAACGACACCTTCGAACCGCACTGGACAGGGTGGGACGCTAAGACGCAGCGCATCGTGGTGACGGGCTCAGAGCCGCGCCTGTACCTACTCAAGTTCGACACCCAGGTCGGTCGTGTCACCATAGACGGGGCATTCCACGACGCGGATGGAGTCCCTGGTTTCAACCTCGCCGACCGTGAATGGCCCCACGGATGGAAAGGTTCGGGCTTGCCCCACGGTGTGGTGGCGTCGAGGTGAAGCTCAGGTGCCAAGAACTCCCGCAGCGGCCGAGAGAGTACCGGACACCCGAGTATGCAGCTGAAGGGATCCGTGTAATCGACCGGGCGATGGAACGCATCCTGCTTGAGTTTGCACCGGTACTTATGCACTCTGTGAACGGCTGAGGTTTTAGCGGATCACAGGTTCTAACCTGGTTTCAGCGGCAACGCTCGCAAGCGTTCGCCAGTAGCAGCGAAGATGGCATTCGCTACTGCTGGAGCCACCCCGACGATAGGCGTTTCACCTGCGCCTGCCGAGGGCAAGTCTTTGCGGTCAACCAGCACCACATCGATCTGCGGCATGTCTTTGAACCGAGGCACGCGATACTCGGAGAAATGCGAATTCAGGATGCGTCCGGCGGCGAAACGTACTTCCTCGAAAAGCGCCCCGCCAATGCCCATCACGATCGCACCCTCGATCTGGTTGCGCAGCCCGTTGGGATTGACTACGGCGCCGCACTCGAAGGCTTCCACGACGCGTCGAATGCGCACCCTCTTGGCGGGACCGATCTCGACCTCGGCGATGGTCGCGATATGGCCGCCCTTCTCGATTCCGCCAGCCATCCCGAAGCCGCGCTCGGAAGTCGATTTCTGCTTGCCCCACGCGGCTTTCTCCGCAACTGCTTCGAACACGGCGCGCAGACGGTCGTCGGTTGTATTCTTCAGCCGGAACTGCAAGGGATCCATGCCAACCGCCTGCGATAACTCGTCCATGTGCACCTCGCGCGCGAAGTGATTGGCCGTGGCTGCCAGCCCGCGATACGAGCCCTGCCGCAAGGGGCCATCGACGGGGTGAAACTGGATCAGGCGGTTGGTAACGTCATAGGGAACGTTGATCGCCGCCGGCCCGGAGTTGTAGTTGTGGCATTCCCACACCGTGACGGTCCCGTCGCGAAGCGCTCCGCTTTTGATGTCGATGACGCCCGCGGGACGGAAGTACGCCCAGGTGAACTCCTCTTCGCGCGTCCAGATGAGTTTGACCGGCTTGCCGGCAGCCCGCGCCAGACGAGCGGCTTCAATGGCTGTTTCACCCGTGTGCTTGCCGCCGTAAGCCGAGCCGGTATCGGGCACCAGCACGCGAACGTTCTGTGACGGAATACGAAACGCGGCGGCCAGCTCGTCGCGCACCGCGAAGGGACGCTGCGTACCGGTCCACACCGTGAGCTTGTCGCCTTGCCACTCCGCCACAGCGGCGCGCGGTTCCAGCGGAGCATGCTGGATGTAGGCAACCGTGTAGCTCTGCGACAGCTTGATCGCGGCGGTGGCCATTGCCTTGGTTACCGATCCGGTGACATCCGCAGCTTCCTGGTCATCCTTCCTGGCATTCGCCTTGAGGTAGTCGAACAGCTCGCGGTTGGAGATCTGCGGCGGGGCCTTCCATTGCGCCTTCAGCGTAGCCAGGGACTGCTCGGCCAACCACGTGTCGGGCGCAGTTACGCCGACGAAACCACCGTCCTGCACCACCGTCACATTCGAGAGGTTCTTTGCCGCCTGATCATCGAGTGAGACGAGGCTGGCTTTGAATCCGGATGGGCGCAAAATTTTGCCGTAAAGCATCCCCGGCCGGTTCATGTCGGACGTGTACTGATGTTTACCGTTGACGAAGGCTGCGCCGTCAACCTTAGGAACTGGAGTTCCGGCAATCTTCCACTCGGTCGCGGGCGTGAGACGGGGGACCACCTCGACCACCTTCACCAGCTTTTGGCCGTGCGTTAGTTCACCATAGCTGCGCGACTGCTTGGTCTTCGGATTGGTGATCTTGCCCTCGGAGGCGACCAGCGCGGAAGGTCCCACATGCCAATCCTGCGCCGCGAGGTTGAGCAGCATCTCGCGCGCCGCAACCGCCATGGCGCGCAACTGCGGGCCCATCGTCGGCGTGGTGCGGCTGCCGAAGGTGCCCGCATCCCATGGCACCAGGTCCGTGTCGCCCATGGTAAGGGAGATGGACTCGATGGGTGCGCGCAATTCCTCAGCGACTTGCTGCGTTAATGATGTTCGTATGTTCTGGCCGACTTCGACCTTTCCCGTGAAGACCGTAACCTGTCCGTCACCCGAGATGCGAAGCCAGGCGGCAATGTCCTTTGGCAACTCGTGGCCGCCGCTCCTCCGACCGGATTCCTGCGCCACGGTTCCCGCCCCGCACGCGCAGATCAAAAGGCCGCCGCCGAAGAGCTTCAGAAAGTCGCGGCGGTCGAGCTCGAACCAATGCAGGTCGCCGTTTATCTCATGTTGCTTTATTTCCAGCGCGAGTTCTCGATCAGGAACAGAGCTCATGGCGCGTCATCCTTTGGTGGCCTGCGCTGCTTCGCGCACAGCAGCCACGATGCGCTGGTAGGTTCCGCAGCGGCAGATATTGCCACTCATCGCATGTACTATCTCTTCTTCCGTGGGTGTTCGGTTGCTGCCCAAAAGTGCGACGGCCGAGAGAATCATTCCCGAGGTGCAGTAGCCACACTGGAACGCTTCCTCGCGAAGAAATGCTTGCTGCACCGGATGCAGAGCACCGTTCTGCTCCAATCCCTCAACGGTGATGACATGCTTCCCGGCAGCTGCGGCAACCGGCGTCAGGCACGATCGCACCGGTTTCCCTTCAAGCAGGACCGTGCAAGCACCGCACTGCCCTTCTCCGCAGCCATACTTGGTTCCGGTAAGTTGCAAATGGTCACGCAAAACCCATAACAGAGGCTGGTCCGGTGGCGCTGTAATGCGCTGCTGCTTACCGTTCACGATGACGGCAATCGCTTCCATAGTGATCTCCTGACGAAAACAATTATAGGTCTATAGGCGGGAGGTCATGTCTCACCAGTGAGACAAAGACGCCGAACCGTCTGCTGCTAGCAGTGGTAGGAATTTTGCTCGCCCTGCAGCCGGCTGCATCTCGGGATTGTGCCCGAGCCACGGGCTACTCGGACACTATCGAACCGAGGAGAACTGCCGACGGATCCCTCCAGGTTTCCCTAATCTTTTCTTCTGCTTCGGCTTGAACCATGCTCTTTGTACCGCAGCTATGAGTTGCTCCTGACAAGCTTTAACGAAAGGCGCGTAGTGTCTCTCGGTTGTCTTAATGCTCTTGTGACCAAGTAACAGCGACACCTGATCGAGCGGCACCCCCGCGAGCAGAAGTTCAATAGCGAACGTATCCCGGAACATGTGCGGGTAGCAGCGCTTCGGAGTGCCATCCGGGTTCTTAAATCCACCTAGCTTGAAGAGCCGCCGGTAGCTCCGCTGCCAGTCCGCCACTGCGCTCTTTGGGTTGCCGTTACCGGTCCAAAAGAAGTATGCCGGATTAGGTTTGGGGCCTGGGGGAACATGGCGAAGTGCCTTGGCGACATTCGGCGGCAACTTCACCAAGACGGGAACCCCCGTCTTCGCACGGTGCAGGAATAGGTCTCCTCGATTATTCAGGCGATCACGACCAAGGGTCACGGCATCGCGAATCGACAGCCCACTCCAGCGCATTAGCAGCGACATGACCCGAAGGCGCGTGCACTGATTGCGCGGTTCAGTGTAGCCGCTTGGGTTATATACATAAGTTGTATCAATTATTTTGTCGAACTCGTCCCGTGCAAAATACAGTGTGACAGGTTGTTGTTCGACCCGAACGCGGCTTAGGCCCGCGGCTGGATTCTCCCGTATCCAACCGTGCCGGACACAAAAGTAAAAGAAGCCGATTAAACGCTCTTGTTTCTTCTTGCGCGAAAGAGGAGCATCTTTCCAGCTTCTGCGGAATTCCTCGACGTGGTCGAGCGTAATCTCGACCAAGTACAGGAGCCCCTTGGCTTCTGTCAGTTATTGAAAGCAAATATGATAACAATGGTGGAGGCGGCGGGAGTTGAACCCGCGTCCGAAAATGCTGCTGGCAAAGAGCCTACATACTTAGTCACGTTCATGCGCCGGAGTTACCCGGCACTCTCGCCGGCCGCGCTCAGAGCGGACAAGAAACGCAGCCAGCCAACCTGATAATCTCGCCGCGGACTCACAGGTGGAGAGTGCGCAGCCAGCTCACTGTGCGACGCCCTTTTTCAGCCCATGAGCAAAGCCGAGGAGGACGGCAACTTAACTAATTAAGCTGCGTATGCCAGGTTTTGATTGGCAATTGTGTTTTTGCGCACGGTTACGGATGCACGCACTCCGGTATGCCTCTTTACCGCAATCACTTCCGTCGAAGCCGTGACGCCCCCGAAGTGAAGCGCGATCTCCTTCACTTTACCAGCTAGCGAAGTCAATCGCCAGCATATAGATGCGGGCGATGGGGCCGGCGACTCGGCCGGGCGAATCCTGCATCCCCTTGGCCGGGAAGTCATCCAAACCTTTTGGCTGCCTGTTAGTCTGATACGAGTGGCGCGAATGGGCAAACTGGTTCTTCGACGGATTGCAAACGACTGCCGGCGGCTTCTGGATTGCGGCCTGATTCGCTGCGCCGGCTTGTGCTGGCCTTGTTGTCGGGAGACGATGGCGTGATTCCCGACTGCATCTCGTTCAACTCCATCCCGCACACCACCCGCATCTTCAGTGATTTCCTTTCCTACTCGCCCGCGGTCCGCAAGTTTTTCCCTACGCAGCCCGACACCGAGCATGTTGTCGCCTTCGCCAAGTCCGTGCCCCGCGACCGCGAACGGCAGGCCCGTGTCGCCGACGCGCTGGAGAAACAGAATCGCGCCTGGGGCGCTTCGGAGCCGACGCTGCGCAACATTCAGCGGCTGCGCGAGGGCGCTTTTGCGGTGGTCACCGGCCAGCAGGTTGGACTTTTCGGCGGCCCGCTGATGTCGCTGTTCAAGGCCGCATCGGTGCTGGCGCTGGCCAGGCAGGTGGAACAGTCAGGCGTGGAATGCGTGCCGGTATTCTGGATGGCCTCGGAAGATCACGACCTCGACGAAGTCAACCAGGCGTTGCTGCTGACCCACGATTTTCAACTGACGCCTTTCGCCGCAAAAACGGTAGGGGTTACGGGCGCTCCGGTGGCGCACCTTCGCTTTGCGGAGGGAACCAACGAGATCGTCGCCCAAGCCGCCAAGCTGCTGGGCGAATCGCTGGCCGCCGATTTTCTGCGCCAGAGCTACGCCGAGGGCGAGACCTTCTCCAACGCGTTCGCCAAACTTTACACGCGCCTCTTCCGCACGCACGGGCTTATCTTCCTCGATCCGGCTGACCCGGAGCTGCATCGCATCGCCGCGCCGCTGTTCCTGGACGCGCTGCACCGTTCGGCCGAACTCGACCAGGCGGTGCTGGAGCGCAATAAGGAGTTGCGTGACGGCGACTATCACGAACAGGTCAAGGTGACGGGAGAATCCACTCCGTTGTTTGCCTTGGTGGATGGAGTGCGCGTCCCGGTGCATCGCGCCAATGGGGCCTTCACGATTGCGAAGAAGACCGTTTCCGCCGAGGAGCTGCAGAAGCGCATCGCGACGGTGCAGGAAAACTTCAGCGCCAACGTGCTGTTGCGTCCCGTGCTTCAGGATTACTGGCTGTCCACGCTGGCCTACATCGGCGGTCCGGCCGAAATTGCGTACTTCGCGCAGGCTGCGGTTGTGTACGAGAAGCTGCTGGGCCGAATCACGCCGATTCTTCCGCGCATGAGCGCCACGCTAATTGAGCCACGCATCGAGCGGCTGCTTAATAAATACGAAGTGGAGCTGCCGGAGTTGTTTCATGGCGAATGTCAGCTTCGCGACTGTCTTGCCGCCCGCTCGCTGCCCGCCGAACTCAAGCAGGATTTCGAGCAGGCGCGCCAATCGGTTGCAGCCGCTATGGCGCGGGTCAGCGAATCTTTGAAGGCGCTGGATCCAAGCTTGGTGGAAGCCGCCCGTCGGGCCGCCAGCAAGATGCACTATCAGGTAAACCGGCTGGAGAAGCGGGCCGCGCAGGCCGAATTGCGCAGGACCGACATTCTGTCGCGACACGCCGCCCAGGTCGAGAACGCTCTTTATCCCAACAAGTCGCTGCAGGAGCGCGAAATCGGCGGGCTCTATTTCTACGCCAACCATGGTCCTGAGTTGATCGACCGCTTGATCGATCTGGCGCAAGCCCGCTGCCCCGAGCACAAGGTCCTGACATTGAGCTGAGCTTGCGGCCCCTGTACAATCCCCTCCCGCTTTTTGGCAAAGCAGTGTAAGCTCGTTAACCGCTGGTTCGTTTCTGAAATTGTCATTACTAGCGAAGCGAGGAATCTGCTTTTGTCGGCACTGAAAGGATCGTTGTGAGGAAATAGCAGATCCCTCACGGCCTGAAGGCCGTTCGTGATGACAACTCGAAATGACCGAGCATTGCTTATATGGCAGTCATTAGCCGCGAGAGATCATCGTGCTAGCCAACATTCTCATCATCGTGAGCTGTGTCGCCGGGGGAACGGCATTTCTCTTCCTAGTGACCCGCACCTCAACCGCGCCGTCTCGCCGGGAGTCAAACGACTTTACTGGCGCGGTGGTTGCCGTCATCGGCACCACCTACGCGGTCATTCTGGCCTTCACGCTGGCGGGTGTCTGGGCCATGTTCCAAGAAGCCCAAGCCAACGAAGAGCAGGAGGCCAACGCGCTGGTGAACGTCTTCCGCATCGCCAGCCAGTTGAAGGACCCGAACGCCAAGGCCATCAAGGAGCTGTGTGTGCGCTATGCCGACAACGCCTTGCAACGCGAGTGGCCCGCAATGGAGAAGCAACTTATGCCGCCGGAAGGCGAGGAGATGATTAACCAGCTCTGGACGCTGGCCGGACAGAGCGAGGCACATGCACAGCCCGGCGCCATCGCGGTCTACCAACTTATGGAGGAGTTGCGGGGATTGACCCAGCACCGCCGCCTTCGCGCCATGCAGGCGCGCGAAGCCCTGCCCGGCATTCTGTGGGCGGTCCTGGTTGCAGGAGGCATCATCACGGTTGCGTCATCGTGCTTCTTTGGAGTGACGAATTTCCGTTTTCATTTGTTGCAAGTGCTGGTGCTGAGCTTCTTAATCGCGCTGGTGTTGGTGGCCATCGCGGACATTGATCAGCCCTATCAGGGCGCCGTGAGGATTGCGCCAGAAGGCTTTGCGTTCGCCGCCGACTCGCTCCACCAGCAGCCGAGTCCTTAGGCACCGCATGTTTCGGTTTGCTTAACGCGTAATAATGAACGAGCGAATCGAGGAGCCACAGGAAGTCGGTCGGGATGACAATAAGTATTTTGCAAACAAGAAAGCCGGCGACCCTCCGCCGGCTTGGGTATGAGTTATGAATGAAGCTAGTTTTCCAGGGCTGCCACTGCGACTTCTGATTCTTGCTTCACGATGACTTCCTTGAGTTCTCTGGCGCCGTACTCGAATCCCCGGTCGAAGGCTTTCAAGTTCAGTTCCCGGTAAGCCTGCGGCACGGAAGCAGCCACCGCGTTGCGCAGCGCCTCACGTCCGACCACCTGGGTGATGGCGCCAAAAAATCCGACCATCACGATGTTGAGTACCATCTTCTTGCCCAGTTCTTCGGCGATGCGGGTTGCGGGGACGCTGTAAACCCGCACTCCGGCCGGCAGTTCGCCAATCCGCACCAGGTCCTCTTCGATGATGAGAATGCCTTCGTCCTTGAGCTGCGGAGCAAACGTTACGTACGCCTCCTGCGACATCACCACCAGAATGTCGGGCCGGGGCACGTAGGGATACAGCACCGGCGTGTCCGACAGAATGAGCTGCGCGCTGCAGGCCCCGCCGCGGGCTTCCGGTCCGAAGTTCTGCGTCATGGTGGCGTAGCCGGGCTGATAAATACACCCCGCTTTGCCGATGATGATGGCCGACAGGATAACGCCCTGGCCTCCGAATCCTGCGATACGGATCTCGCTTACTGGCATGAACAGGCCTCCGTTTCCACGTAATCGTCTCCCAGCGAATCGAGCAGCCGATCGTGCATGAGTTCGCGATAATCGCTGCGCTCACGATCGACAAACTTGCCGACGGTGATCTCGCCGCTCTTGGTTAAGGCAACGTCTTTGGTCGATGCGCCGTTGCGGACTTTGCTAACTTCTTTGTAGAACTTCATGGTGTCGAGGCCGTCGCCCATTTTGTTGCGCCGCTGATACAGCGTTGGGCAAGGCGACAGGACCTCGATAAAGCTGAAACCCTTCTTGGCGAACATCTCCTGCATGGCACGCGCCAGTTGGCGAACATGGAAGGCCGTCCAGCGGGCCACGTAAACCGCTCCCGCCGCTTCCACCAGATATGGCAGGTTGAACGCCGGATCGTAGGTGCCATAAGGATTGGTCGAAGTGATGACGTCGTTCGGCGTAGTCGGGGCGGTTTGTCCGCCGGTCATGGCATAGATCAGGTTATTGATGCAGATCACCTTGATGTCCACGTTGCGGCGCGCGGCATGAATCAGATGGTTGCCGCCAATCGCAAACAGGTCGCCGTCGCCCGAGTACACCACGACATTGAGTTTGGGATTGGCCAGCTTCAAGCCGGTGGCGAACGGAATGGCGCGGCCGTGCGTGGTGTGGAACGAGTCCTGTTTGACGTAGCCGGCAACCCGTCCGGTGCAACCGATGCCAGAGACAATGGCGACGTTCCGGGTGTCAATCTTGGCGTCAATGAGCGCGTGGGCGAAGGAGTTGACGCTGGTGCCAATGCCGCAGCCCGGACACCAGATGTGGGGAATGCGGTCCATGCGCAGGAATTGTTCCACTGGGTTTTGGGGAGTCAGTTCGGTCAGCTCGCTCATCGCGCCACCTCCAGGATGGTCTGCAGAATATCTTCCGGACGGTGTACGCTGCCGCCGGCGTGTCCCACGAAGCGGACGATGGCTTTGCCGGCCGCGGCGCGTTCCACCTCGCGCACCATCTGTCCCAGGTTCAGCTCGACGACAACAATTGCCTTCACCTTGGCGGCGATTTCTGCAATCTGCTTTTCGGGGAAAGGCCATGCCGTGATCAGGCGGAACTTGCCGACCTCCACGCCCTGCTTGCGCGCCAACTCGATGGCGCGTTGCGCCACGCGCGAGGTGATGCCATACGACACCACAACCACCTCGGCGCCCGCGATCTGTTCTTCCTCGTAGAGAGTGATCTTGTCGACGTTCTTCTTGATCTTGTCCTGCAGCCGCCTCACCAGTTTGTCCTGCTGGGCGGGCGTCATGTCGGGATAGCCGCGCTCGTCGTGGGTCAGGCCGGTGACGTGGACGTTGTAGCCTTCGCCAGTCCGCGGCATGTCGGGCACCAGGTCTTCGCACGGCTTGAAGGCGAGAAACTCGTCGGGCGGAAGGGTGGTGTAGCGGCGCGGAGTGACTTCAATTTGCGCCGGTGGAGGAATGACCACCTTCTCGGTCATGTGGCCGACTACCTCGTCCATCATGACGAACACCGGGCAACGATACTGCTCAGAGTAGTTGAATGCCGTGATGGTCAGGTCGAAGCATTCTTGTGGCGAATTCGGGCACAGCGCAATTATCTCGTAATCGCCGTGCGAACCCCAGCGCACCTGCATCATGTCGGCTTGTGCGGGCAGCGTGGGCAATCCGGTGGAAGGGCCGCCGCGCTGCACGTCGATGAAAACGCACGGCGTTTCCGTCATGACCGCCAGGCCGATGTGCTCCATCATTAAGGAGAATCCGGGGCCGGAGGTCACGGTAAAGGCCTTGGCTCCGCCCCAAACCGCGCCTTGCAGCGCAATCGAGGCAGCCAGTTCATCTTCCATCTGGATGAAGGTCCCGCCTACGGTGGGCACGCGAGCGGCGAAGCGCTCCACAACTTCGGTTGAGGGAGTGATGGGATAGCCGGACGAGAACCGCGCTCCAGCCGCCAGTGCGCCTTCGCAGCAGGCGTGGTCGCCATCCAGAAAATGTGTGCCGGTCATGACCCCGGCTGCTTCAGCATGCATCTTGGTCCTCCTTGGTCTCGGCAGCAGGTGGCGGAGCGGCTGCGGCTGCAACTTCCTTGGCCGCCGCCGGCTGCTTATATCCGAAGATTGCGAAGTCGGGGCAGTACATGCCGCACAAATCGCAACCGCTGCACTTCTCCGGGTGGACCATGTAAGGAGTGTGATATCCCTTGGCGTTAAAAGCAGAGGAGAGCGCCAGAACGTGCGTGGGACAGAACTCTACGCAGAATCCGCAGGCCTTACAGCGCTCAACCACGATCTGCACCGAACCCTTGGCCATTGCTGCCCTTTCTTCTTGGCGCCGCGCCTGAGGAATGACAGCCTTAACGGCGGCATCTTCCTGATTAGGCTTGGCGGCACCTGGAATTTACGCTGCGGTTGGTACGGGGCCCCAACGCACGCCGCCTTTGCGTTTGTTGGGGTGATGAAAGGCTCACCCACCTACCGAACGATAGTTCGATTCTTAACCAGGCACTGCCCAAGACGAAGTGACAGCGGTCACACCGTGATGTGAGTGGGAGCACCGCGCGCCGCGGGCGGCGCTCAAGCCGTCAGCACGCAGCATTTACGGTTGTCTTCGGTCGACAGCTTTAAGAGGGTGCGGGAGAAGTCATTCTGAGTTGGTGCGCTGGAGTGATCGAGGACCAATCTTCGGAATTGTCATCACGAGCGAAGCGAGGGATCTGCTTTTGTTGGCGGTTGCAGAACTCTGGCCACCCGCGCACTAATATGCGTGTGAAGGAAACTCGCCGGGCTGGCCCCTTTCTGCGAACAGTTCCTCAATTCGGGCCGCCAGCGCATCGGGTTCCTCGTCGCGCGGAACAAAGCGATCGACAGCAGTCTGCGAAGAATCGTGCACCGCAAAGTAAGGCGACAGCACCACCGCGATCACCTGCGGACAAACTTGTTTGATCTGTTCGGCCACCTGCTCCAGGTCAACTCCCGGGTAGTTGTTGTCCATCAACAGCATGTCCGGGCAAACGCTCTCGGCGAGGACGGCCGCGTCTTCCACCGAACTGGTGGGCCACACTTTGTAGCCAAAGTGCTCCAGCAACAGGCGCCGGACCTGCAGCATGGTGGCATCGTGACACAAACACAGAATCGCTTTACGGCGTAATCGCATGTACGCTCCCGGAGATATCGCGGCCCTCAAGGAGGCCTCTTGGTAGTCAACGAACTCGAGGCTGTGTGCATATCTGACGCAAAATGCGTCCGGCGCCGCTGCTGTACAGTTGCAACGGTCATGCCAAAAACTAGGAAAAGAAAACACTGGGGTTAATCAGGCAGCTTCGGGCGGCGACAGGAAACTTTTACGCGCCGCAGGAAAGCCTGCCATGGTCAGGTCGCGGTAGTGGAAAACGCGAGAAATATAAGGACATAGGCAACTCATAACTGCATATCCAGGCCCCCTGCCAGGTTCGGTGGCGCCTATGATCGACACTGGAACGCGCGGTTACTCGAATGACCAACATGCATGTATGATGGAGGTAGCATCGCCGATCAGATTGATTGAGCTGAGAGGAGCCGCCTATGGCCAACTCGCGTCCATCCTTTACGAAGCGCCAAAAAGAACGGTCACGCCAGGAAAAACAGGCCGAAAAGTTGCAAAAGAAGCAGCAGCGCAAGCAGCAATCGGAAAATGAGACGGAAGCTCCAGCCACCTCATCGGTGGCCGACCTGGTGGTCACGCACGACGAGGAAGGTCAGCCGCAAGGCTTTGATTTTCATGACTTTGCCAAGTAATTCCGCCGGCAGCGGCCGGTCCCGCTGCGGCTTTCCCGGCATTCTCTGGGAGTCTGTGGTACACTGCTGTTAGACGCTATTAGCCACGGTTCGCTTGTGGTGCGACAGTCCGATCCGAAGTTTCGATCTGATTTCCCGCCTTTCCTGCTTCCCGTTTGTTTTCAGCGCCCAATAAACTATTGAGCGGCATCCGAAGTATCTTCGCGAATCGCATGGCACTAAAATGCAATCGCGAGACGCCCTCCAGAAAGTACGAATCGAATGACACAATTTACAGAAATGCCTCTTTCCGCTGATCTTCAGCGGACGTTGGCGCTTGCTAATTTCACCATTCCCACCGCCATTCAGGCGGAAGCGATCCCGCACGCTCTTGCGGGCAGAGATGTCCTGGCCACCGCCCAGACCGGTACTGGCAAGACCCTTGCCTTCTTGGTGCCCTTGATCGAGCGCCTGTTGCAGACTTCGTCCCGCAACCCAGAAGCCCTGATCCTGGTTCCCACGCGCGAACTTGCCATGCAGGTCCACGAACAATATGAAAAGCTGCGCGACAAGAAACTTGCGCCCGCAGCCCTCGTTATCGGCGGTCTGGCTGAGAAGGCACAGATTCAAGCCTTGCGCTCGGGAGCGCGGGTCATCGTGGCCACGCCCGGGCGGCTGGAAGATTTCCTGGGCCGTAGGCTGGTGCAACTGGAACAGGTCAAAACCCTGGTCCTGGACGAAGCCGACCGAATGCTCGATATGGGCTTTCTGCCGGCCATCCGCCGCATCGTCGCGGTGCTGCCGCGCGACCGCCAGACGCTGTGCTTCTCGGCCACGCTGGAAGCTTCCGTCGCCGGCCTGGTCAACGACTACATGCGCAAACCAGTGCGCATTGCGCAGGGTTCCATCTCGAAGCCGGCCGACACCGTCGAACTGCGCGCCTTTGAAGTTTCCTTATCGGAGAAGTCAGAGGTCCTCCGCCAGCTTCTCTACGCCGAGAAGGGGCGCACCCTGGTGTTTGCCCGCACCAAGCGCGGCACCGAGCGCCTGGCGAAAAGCCTGGTGCGCGACGGTTTTGCCGCTGCGATGATTCACGGCGACCGCACCCAGTCGCAACGGACGGGCGCGCTCGCAGGCTTCGACGCCGGCCGCTTCAAGGTGCTGGTGGCCACCGATGTGGCTTCACGCGGCATCGACGTGCAGAACATCGCGCACGTTATCAACTATGACTTGCCGGCCATTCCCGAGGACTTCATCCATCGCGTGGGCCGGACCGGCCGGGCAGGATTGCGCGGCCGCGCTTCCACGCTGGTCGCAGGCGCCGAGGTGGCCGAACTTCGCGCCATCGAGCGGGCCCTGAAGCTGCGTATCACGCGCAAGCAGTTGAATGGCGCCGACCGAATTCCGGACCGTCCGGTGCGGAACACTCTACCCTCGCGCACCCTCTCGGCCATGGCCGGTGAGGTGTTCTCGTAAGGCTTGTTTTTCGGGACCAGGGTCAAGCCCTGGTCTCAATTTCCCCGCAGCTTCCAAATCTGCTTCAAAAGTTCCTTTGAACCGCGAACATCGGGTTGACCATCGCTTTGCCCTGGGTATAATCTCCGCCCATGTCACAGATAGATTCGCACCCACCAGGCTATTTTTGCTGGATCGAGTTGGGCACGACCGACCAGTCAGCCGCCAAGTCGTTCTACCAGACGCTGTTCGGGTGGACGCCTGCGGACATGCCGATGGGGCCTGACGCTTTCTACACCATCTTCCGGCTGGAAGGCCGCGATGCAGCGCTGCCTATACCTTGCTCCCAGAGCAGCGATCGCAAGGCGTGCCTCCGAACTGGATGCTGTACATCATGGTCGGCAGCGCCGATGATGCGGCCAAACGGGCTGCTGACCTTGGCGGCACGGTGCTTAAGGACGCCTTCGATGTATTCAATGCCGGCCGCCTGGCAGTGCTGCAAGATCCCACGGGAGCGGTGTTCTGCGTGTGGGAGCCAAAAGAGAACAAGGGAACCGGCATTGCGCACGTGGATGGAACTCTGCGCTGGGCCGATCTGAGCACGCCCGACCCACAACGCGCCAGCAAGTTTTACAGCGGCCTGTTCGGCTGGCAGATCATGAGTGACGACGAAGATCCCGAGCATAACTATCTGCACATCAAGAACGGCGAGCATTTCATCGGTGGCATTCCTCCGGCATCATATCGCCAGCCCGGCACGCCACCGCATTGGCTGCCGTACTTCAACGCCTTCAATTGCGATGCCGTGGCCGACAAGGCCAAGGCCCTGGGAGCAAAATTTTATCTGCCTCCGATGACCATGGAAAACGTCGGCCGGTTCGCGGTGCTTGCCGATCCGCAAGGGGCGGTGTTCGCGTTATTTCAACACATGCCCAGAGAGCAGAAATAGGTAATTCAGAGCGATAAGCGGTTTGGAATTTACGGTCCATCTTTAAGAGTTGTCATTAGCAAGAGTTGCCATTAGCGGTCGCACGCTACCCAGCCCTTTTTCGTGGGAATTCTGCTATCGAACGCCCCACCCCGGCTGTCTAAAACAGTGACAGGGCGAGCCTCATCCGCTTTCCGGTCGTCCCACGGAACTAAATCCAGGCCCCACACGTACCAATCAACAGAACGGAATCCTACCCGGTAGGGGAGGCAGCAGTGGCCAACGGCAACGGCAAGAAGAAGAAAAAGCGCTGGATCATTATTTCGATTGTGTCGGTCGCGGTGCTGGCGTTGGTGATCGTCGCGGTGGCAGCTACCCGCGGAGGCACCAAGATCGACCCCACCAAGCTGGCAAAGGTGGAAAAGGGCGATCTCGCCAAGAGCGTGGTGGCGACCGGCAAAGTCACGCCCATCACCAAGGTGGAGATCAAGTCGAAGGCCAGCGGCATCGTCAAGAAGCTCTACGTGGATACCGGCGACAAAGTAAAGCAAGGCCAGCTGCTGGCGGAACTCGACAAGATCGAGATCGAGGCCCAGGTCAACTCGGGTCGCGCGCAACTGCTCTCCTCCGATGCCAACCTGAAAGGCGCCGAAGCCGACCTGAAGCGTGCTGAAGTAGATGCCCAGGGCGTGGACATTCCCACCTTGCAGCGGGCCTACGAACGCGCCCAGGAAATGTCGAAGGACGGCGTGGTGTCGCAATCGGCCCTCGACGACGCGCAGCGCAGCTATATCATGGCGGTCAACAAGCGCGATCTCGCGCGGGCGCAATACACGGTAAACCGGGCCAAGGTGGCACAGGCCCAGGCGCAGGTGAAAAAAGACCAGGCCAGCCTGAACCAGCTTGAAGAGCAACTCAGCTACACCACCATCACGGCCCCGATTGATGGCGTGGTGCTGTCGCGCGACGTGGAGGTCGGCGACGCCGTCAGTTCCATCCTGGTGCTGGGCTCGGGCGCCACCCTGGTGATGACCCTGGGCGACACCAGCGAAGTGTACGTGAAGGGCAAGGTGGACGAGAGCGACATGGGTAAGGTTTATCTCGGGCAGCCGGCCCGCATCCGGGTGGAGACGTTCAAGGACAAGACCTTCACCGGCCACGTCACCAAGATCTCGCCGATGGGCGTCGAGAAAGACAATGTGACCACATTCGAAGTGCGGGTCTCCATCAACAATCCCGGCGGCGAACTGAAAGCGGAGATGACCGCCAACGCGGAGATCATCCTCGACGAGCACAAGAATGTGCTGATGATTCCCGAAGGCGCCATCCTCTATGACAAAGACAAGAAGGCGTCCGTGGAGGTGCCCGATCCCAAGGGCAAGGAGGGAAAGCGCAAGGTCGCACTCAACATCGGAATCTCCAACGGCGCCAAGACCGAAGTGCTGTCAGGTCTTAAGCAAGATGATCAGGTTGTGCTACAGCAATAACATGGGTTGGTACTCCCTTGGGCTGCCGGCGACGGCAGCCCGATTTCTGCAACGCAGTCACTTCAACATCCCGGCGAGGCAATATGAAGAAGCATTGCACTGCCATTTTTCTTACTCTCCTATTAGCTCCGGTGCTGCTGCACGCCCGCGCCGAAGGTCACTTTGATCGCACTTTGACGGTTTCCGGGACCGTCAGCCTCGATGTCACCACCGGCTCAGGCGACATCACCATCAAGGCCGGCGGCGCCGACAAGGTCGTGGTGCATGGAACGGTGCACGCCAGCAATGACTGGTTCTCCGACGCCGAAAGCGCAGTAAAGACTGTCGAATCGAATCCCCCGATTCAGCAGAACGGGAGCAGCATTCGCATCGGTTACGACTTGCCTCTGGATGTGCGCCGGCATGTCGCCATCAGCTATGAAATCACCGTGCCCACCGATACCACAGTACAGGCCCACAGTGGCTCCGGCAGTATTGGAGTCCAGGGGGTCCGCGCTGAAGTGCAGGCCCAGACGGGATCGGGCGAGATTCGGGTGCGGGACGTCGGAGGCCGGTCGCGTGCGCAAACCGGAAGCGGCAGCATCCGGGCCGAGAACGTCGCCGCCCCGTTTTACGCGCATACCGGCAGCGGCGACATTGAAGCCGATCTCACCGGCTCGGGTGACGTGGATGTGCAAACTGGTTCCGGTGGAATCCACCTGCGCGGCGTGAGGGGCGGCCTGCACTCCCGCAGCGGTAGCGGCGATCTCACCGCCGACGGCAGCGTGGGCGGTCCCTGGAATTTGCACACCGGCTCGGGATCCATTCGCCTGGCAATCGGCTCGGGCAGCGGCTTTAATCTGAATGTGCACACCGGTTCCGGCTCGATTCACTCCGATCTCCCGATCACCGTGCAAGGCACGTTGGGCCGGCACGAATTGAAAGGGACGGTGCGTGGTGGCGGCCCCGAAGTGGAGGTTTCCACCGGCTCGGGAGACGTGGACATTCGGTAAGCCAACGAGTTTAAGGGGCCAATTGTGGGCGCACCTTTCGGAGCGGCCGTACTTTGGTCCGCAATCCGCAGTGAAAATCTAAGGTAAATCAGCCGAACCACTAGTAATTTTTCTAGTTCCCAAACGCCGGAAAATAAGTCATTCTTAGGACATCCAAAATATACTCTCGGAAACTTGACTTCAGGTCGTGGAAGATGACGATGTTGACCAGCGGGCGAGCGGTTCTCGCCGTGTGCTTGGGCCTCTTATGCTCTGGCAATGCTATGTGTGTTCACGCACAGGCAATCGCAGCGATTCCCAGCGACCCGTCTGAGCTGTCCCTGCCGCCAATTGGACGGTCATCCAGTTCGCGGGACGTCGCGATTGATTCCGGCGGAACGCCTGCTGCGTCGGGAACTGGCATGATTGCGGTGGCCCCACCTTCTCAACCGGAGCGGGGAATAGCTTGGTCTCATTTGTTTGAAAGCTCGCTGATGTTCCTGTCGGTCGAACATGTGTTTCGCTACACCACCGAATCAGGGACCCGTGATGCCTTCCACACGGCCTTTTGGCCCGGTTATTTTGATTCGGTGCAGAATTTGCACGGATGGGCTGACGGCGACCCCTTTTTCGTTAACTACGTCGGGCACCCCATGCAAGGCGCGGTGGCGGGGTTCATCTGGCAGCACGATGATCGGGCCTACCGGACCGTGGAATTCGGCAAGAACAGCCGATACTGGAAAGGAAAGCTCCGGGGAGCTGCTTTCTCGTACTTTTACAGTCTCCAGTTCGAGATTGGCCCAATCAGTGAAGCTTCGCTCGGGCACATTCAGGCCCTGTATCCCCAGCAAGGATTTGTAGATCAGGTCATCACGCCGACCATCGGACTGGGATGGACCCTCGCCGAGGACTCTCTGGATCGCTACGTCATACGGTTTATCGAATCCCGCTCGAAGAATCCCTATGTTCGTTTGCTCGTCCGCGGAGGGCTGAACCCATCGCGTTCCTTTGCCAACTTGTTCAACCGGGAGCTTCCCTGGCATCGCGACGACCGCCCAGGCGTCTTCAAGCCCTATCCCGAGGCGGCGGTCATGAAGGGCCTCATGGAACAAGCTACCGCAAGCAAGGTGGCGCATCCTCTGCCTGGCGTTGCCCCTTTTGAATTCACGGTGACTCCCAACTACCGGGCGTATGTGGGAAGTGACGCGAAGGGATCTTGCATTGGCGGCGGAGGTACGGCGGCGTTTCGCGTTGCCTCCGAATGGCAGATTGTTGTGGACGTCAATGGCTGCAAGATGCTGGACCTTCCCACCAATCTCAGCGGGGATTCACTGAGCTACATGGTCGGGCCTCGCTGGACACCCTCGACTTCCAGCCGCTGGAATACGCACGCGCAGTTCCTGGTTGGCGGCGCCAAGCTCACCCAGGAAAGACTGTTCCCCGAAGAAAGGGCCGCAGTTATGGCCACCGACCCTCCAGCCGACCAGAGAAATTCTCTTCACTATCTTTACACCAAGGACTGGGACACGAACGGGTTTGCTATCGCCGCCGGAACAGGGGTGGACTACAAGATCAATAATGCACTGGCCTTGCGTGTGGCCAGCCTGGAGTATTCACATTCCTGGACGCAAGCTCTGAATGGCGTCAACTATCAGAATGGGCTGCAGCTTACAAGCGGGTTGGTCTTGCGCATGGGGACCTGGTAGGCGGCGAGTTGCCCGTGGCGGCTTGACTCCGGCGGCTGCTGCGAATACTTTGCCAGTGCATGTCCGACATACGTATCGTCACCTTCACCACTGACTTCGGGCTTAACGATCCCTTCGTAGGCATCATGCATGGCGTGGTGCTCAACATCCATCCTGAGACGTCTATCGTTGACATCAGTCATGCCGTCGCTTCCTACGACGTGTTCGACGGCTCCTGGACAATCGCGCAGGCGTACCGCTTCTTTCCGCCGCGCACCGTGCATGTGGTGGTGGTCGATCCCGGCGTTGGCGGCACGCGCCAGCCCATCATCGTGGAAACCGACGACTACGTCTTCGTCGCGCCCGACAACGGCGTGCTCTCGCTGGTCGAGATGCGCGAGCAGAAATTCACCGTGCGTCACGTCACTGCGGAACGCTACTTCCTGCAGCCGGTGAGCCAGACCTTTCATGGCCGGGATGTCTTCTCGCCGGTGGCGGGATGGCTAAGCAAGGGGGTTGCGCCCGCCGAGTTCGGTCCGGAGATTTCCGACTATGCGCGCCTGGCGCTGCCCACGGTGGAGCGCATCGGCGAAAGCAGCTTGCGCGGCGTGGTGCTCAAGGTGGACAAGTTCGGCAACCTGATCACCAACATCACTGAGCAGGACGCGCCGCCATTGTTCACCTCTGCGCCTCCGGCGATAAGCATTCTGATTGCGGGCCGGACGATTACGCGTGTGTGCCATTCCTACGCGGAAGGTGGCGAGGATGAGTTCTTTGCCATCGTCGGCAGCTCGGGATATTTGGAGATCGCGGCCAGGCAGGCGTCAGCGGCGGAGAAGCTCGCGGCAGAAGTGGGAACGCCGGTGGGGGTGGTGCTTGGAGGTTAACTACCTTCTGTTGGCTTTTTCCGTTTGTCATCCTGAGCGACGAGGTCGCCGGGCGACCGAGGAGCCGAAGGACCCCTATGTTGCTCCACTCCCTTCCACACGGGCATGACTTCCGCTGTTCATGGGTTCTTCGGCTTGACGCGGGCATAGCGTTCCATTTCGCCGGTCCACTTCAAGAAGCGAAACAGCTCCATGCGTTCGCGCCACGTGAATCCAAAAAATTCCAGAAAACCGATGCTCTGCATCTTGATACCGGTGTAGGTTTCAATTCTCCAGCGCAAATACGGGCTGCGCCAAGGCGCGAGACGATGGCCGCGAGTCGCATTCCACAGGAAGCGCAGGATGTAATGCATGGCTGTAATCAGTATATCGGCGACCAGGCGCCGCTTCCTGAGGCGGAACATTTTTTCGCTTTCGATCGGCTTCGCCAAGCTCGGTGCATCCTGCTAAACTCAGGCCGGAGCCGCGAAAACGCCGGATGACCCCCGACCAATCCCGACAAGCTGCGGAAGACCATTACTACGCGGCGCTCGATTTGTATGCTGAGGCGCATCACCAGGAAGCCATCCGGCAGTACGAGGCGGCCATCGCTGCCGATCCTTCCTTCCTCGACGCTATGCACGGCCTGGCGCGGGTTTACCAGGACACCGAGCAGTTCGACAAAGCGATCGAAGTCGCCAAACGCATCGCCGAACTCGACCCTGACGACGTGCTGGCGCACACCAGCCTCTCCATTTTGTATCAGCGCAAGGGCATGGTTCCGGAAGCCGAGGCCGAGGCCAACAAGGCTCGCATTCTGGGATGGAAGCAGCAACTGAAACAAGGCAAGCAGTCCGCAGAGTGAAACCCCGATCAGCCGGGAAGCCGGAAGCCACGGTGCGCGCGATCTATCGCAAGCTTTCGCGCGCGTGGGGACGCCAGCATTGGTGGCCGGCGGAAACTTTGTTCGAGGTGATCGTCGGGGCCATTCTCACTCAAAACACTTCGTGGAGCAACGTCGAGCGCGCGATGGTTAACCTGCACGCGGCGGCCGTGCTCAGCGTGGAAGGCATTCGCGAACTGCCGCTGCCGGAGCTGGAAACGCTGGTCCGGCCCTCCGGCTACTTTCGGCAGAAAGCACAGCGCCTAAAGAACTTTGTGGCATTCCTCGATGCGCGCTACGGCGGATCGCTGAAGCAGATGTTTGCTAGTCCCACTGAGCAGCTTCGTGCCGAACTGCTCACTCTGAACGGAATCGGACCGGAGACCGCGGACTCGATCCTGCTGTATGCGGGCGGTCGCGAGAGTTTCGTGGTTGACGCCTACACTCGCCGCATCCTGGAGCGACATCTGACCGTGAGCGACGACGCCAAATATGACGAGATTCGCAATCTCATCGAGCGTGCCCTGCAGCGCGAACAGCCAGTGGAGTCGCACCGGCCGGGCCGGCAAGCACGGCCGCGAGCGCACGAGGCGTCGGCGATGAGTACCGCACAACGCAGTCCGCGGGCGCAGGTTTACAACGAAATGCACGGACTGCTGGTGCAGGTGGGAAAACACTATTGCCTGAAACGGCAGCCCAGGTGCGAGGTTTGTCCGCTGGGTTCGATGCTGCCAATTTCGATAGAGGATAATGTTGCTTCCCGAAAGACCAGAAGCCGGTCATCCTGATTTGGAATAGTGGACGACTGCACAAAATCAAAGCCCCGCAGGGGCGAAACAATATTAGCCCAGGGCGTAAGCCCTGGGTAAAGCGGAAAGGAATTACCGAGTCCCTTCAGAAACGGCACAGTTCTCACATCCTTCGCCGCCCAGGCGACCGAAGTTTATGATCGATGCTTTCCTCTTGTGTCTCTCGTGTCTCTGTGGTGAAAGATTAACTCGACTTGTTCCGCGCCAGCGCGCGCCGGATGGTTTCGTCGAGCGCGGACTTGGCCTTGGCGTATTCCTCAGGGCTGATCTTGCCCTGCTGGCGATCGATCTCCAACTGGAACAACTCTTCCTTCATCGCCTCGAGCAGCAGCACATTACGATCGCGAACTGGCGCGACCGGCTGCTTGAAGTCAGCGAAATCGGCGGGCGCCTCTGCCGCATCAACCACGCCGCGGCCCGATGCTCCCGTAGCGGCTGTCGCGGGATGAGGACTGATGTTTGATTTCGACACCACGTACGCGCCGCCCATCACCAGCACCAGCGCGAATGCCCCGAGGATGTAGGCGCGGTAGTCGTGCAGCGGATCGGGCGCGTCGATGGGAGCGCCTAGCCCACCGCCGGGACGATTGTCGTTGGCTGCGGCTGGCGATCCGCCGATGGCCCCGCCGCCGCTCGCATCGCCTCTGCCTGTGGACGGTGCGCCCTGGCCTTCCGCCTGAAACTCGCCTGTGCCCGCCACGCGGAAGCTGAGGTCCTGCCCCGGCTTGACGTTGGTGACCACCATGATGCTAGCGCCGGTTTCGTCAGGCATGGACTGAAACTGCTGCGGATTCTTGGGCGTGAAGGTCATGCCCTTGGGCGTCATCACGACAAAGTGCTGCACCTCGCCGAGCGGCTTGGGCGAGATGCTGGCCTCGCCGCTGTAGGGCATGTGGTACGACACTTGGAACTGCGTCTCACCGGGGCGCAGAGGATAGTTGAAGGCGTAGCGGTTTTTCTGCGAGCTGGGCGCAGCCTCGACGGCGATAGGCTGCCCGCCGGGACCCTTGGCCTGCGCCGATTCCAGTTCAGCGCCCTCGGGCAAAACGAACTCAAACGTACGCTTGTCATCGGCCACGGTGCGGGGCGGCTGCGACTGGTTGCGAATCGCATACAGCGCGATCCCCTCCAACTGTTTGCCGTCGCTTTGGTAGCGGTCCACTTCGACCGTCTGGCTGAGGCCGTCAACCTTCTTGGCGGAGTCGTACACCGTAAGCTCGGCTGTGGTCGTACCCGGCATCAACGGCCCACTCGCCGGAAAGTAATTCACGCCTTCGTGAGTGACGCGCACCATGTGCGGCGCGCGATCACCAGCGGGCGCTGGCAACGAGAATCGCCCTTGCGCGTCGCTCTTCGTGCTTCCAACTTCCTGCATGCCCTGCGACAGCGAGAGGAGGGTGACCTCGTCCCCGGCGGAAGGCTTGCCCGTCGTGGCGTTGGTGACAGTGCCGGTGACGTTTTGGGCCGCGGCGAAACCGATGCCTGCAACGAGGACCGCGAACACCACTAGCATTGTCATCCTGAGCGGAGCGCCCGCCTTGCTTTTCCGACCCGTTGCTGTTGCGGGTCGGGCGGGCGGGGAGTCGAAGGACCTGCTGTTCGGAGCCGGCGTGACATCCCGATCCCAGCAAACAGCAGGTTCCTCGACCCGCTGCGCTCGCTCGGGATGACACTCTTCTTGCTTGATTCGCTGTTGAGCTAGATTCGCCTTCACGCCCTGCCTCCGTTCGGCGGGGTGCTTCCCGGGCGCCGCGTGCCACGTCGAACTATGGCGCGCGCCTTCTCGATGCCGTCCATCTCGGCGAGAATGGAGGCCGCCTCGTCTTCCAGCAAGGCGCGCTGCACCGCATAATCCAACTCGCTCAACTTCCCGGCCTTGTACTCGAAGCTGAGGTCGCGCAGATTTTCGTACGTCGCCTCTTTGCGCTCCTGCAAATACATCAGGCGGGTCTTTTCTTCGGTGGCTTCCACATCGCCCGGCTGATAGAAAACGTAGAAGAACAAGAGCGCCGCAAACAGCGCGCAGCCAAACATGACAAACGCGGTCTCCTGTCCGGCAGTAGCAGAGACAATCAGTGCAAACATCAGTAATCGGTCTCCTGACGGGCCTTCCTACGAAGCTCGTCGAGTTCAGCGGCACCGAGGTCGGGAGGCGGCACCGGATGCGCGATGGCGCGTGACTTCCACATCCGCACAAACCAGATAGCCAGCGCCAGCGCCGCCGCGAAAACCGCGAACGGCATGATCCACGCCACGCGATTGAAGCCGGTCGTGGTGGGCGCAGACAGCACAGTGTTGCCGTACTTCTGCACGAAGCTCTGCAGCACCAGCGAGTCGCTGTCGCCGCGCTCGATGGCGGCGCTCAGCTCATTGCGCATGCGCTCGGAATAGGTGCAGCCGACGTGATTGCACTCCAGCAAAACCTGATTGCAGCCGCACATGCACATGAGGCCGTGTCCCAGCTTGTTGAAGCGGGCATCGCCGTCAGCACCCAAGAAGACGATGGCCAGCAGCGCGATGAGTAGAAGCTGCGCGATGCGAAGTTTCGAGTGTCGAGTGTCGAGTTTCAAATTATGGATGTCCGAATTTCCAATTTGTCATCCTGAGCGGAGCCTCCGCAATGTTTTCCCGATTGCGCATTTTACGGTCGGGTGGACGTGCAGTCGAAGGATCTGCGGTTCTTCACCCTCGTGAATTTTGTGCCGTCCCTACGGGACTCGGATTCACAAAACTGCCCACCCAGGGCTTACGCCCTGGGCTAATCTTGTTTCGCCCTCCGGGCTCGTCCCAGACTCCCTAACCACTATCCACTAACCACTAGCCCCTGCTTTTCCGCTTCCGCACGTTCCTTCTCTTTCACTGTCACCTTCGCCGGCTTCAGGTTGGGCAGCAGCGCGATCAGCGTCCCGATGACGACGATGACCACGCCCGACCAGATCCACATCACCAGCGGATTCACGTGCGCCTTGATGATCGGCTTGCCCGTGTCCTGGTTGCGGCCGGTGTACACCAAGTACAAATCTCCGCTGGGGCGCGAGCGGTTGGCGACAATGGTTGATGTCTGCTCGCTTGCCTTGTAGAAGCGGCGCTCGGGAAACATGGTGTCAATCTTCTTGCCGTGCCGGTAAACCTCGATGACGGCCCACTCGCTGGAGTAGTTCGGCTTGTCATCCTGGGTGTAGGAGTCGCACACCAGGGTGAACGAGCCAATCTGCATCTTGTCGCCGAAGCCCATTTCCTGCTCTTTGTCCAGGTTGAAGGGCAGGCCGGCGAAGCCGATCATGATGACGATGAAGCCAAAGTGCACCAGGTATCCGCCGTAACGGCGCGTGTTGCGGCGCGTGATTGTCACCATGCCGTCGAGAATGTTCTTCCCCGTCTGGCGCGCAATGACGCGCCCACCGCGCCAGAACTCGCCCACCACCGTTGCCGCCACCAGCACCGACAGCGCAATCGCCATCAGGGAGTAGAAGTATGCGACGTCCTCCCAGGGCTTCATGCCGCCGATCATCAGCGCGATGGCCGTCAGCACCGCCAAAATTGTCGGCCACAGAAAGTTGCGCTTGAGGCTGTCGAGGGAAGTCTTGCGCCAGGCCAGCAGTGGTCCTACTGCGGTCAGGAAGATCAGGAACAAGCCAATGGGAACGTTGACGCGATTGAAGAATGGCGGCCCAACCGTGACCTTCGAGCCGGTCACCCACTCCGACAGCACCGGAAAAAGCGTACCCCACAACACCGCGAAGCACGCGACCAGCAGCACCAGATTGTTGAACAGGAAACTGGACTCGCGCGAGACCAGCGATTCCAGCCGATGCTCGCTCTTCAGCGTGTCGCGATTGCGCACGAAGAAGAACACGCAAGTTGCAAACGTCAGCGCCAGGAACCACACGAACCAGATGCCAATGCCAGACTGCGCAAAGGCGTGCACCGAACTCACTACGCCGCTGCGCGTGAGGAACGTTCCGAAAATGGCCAGCAGAAACGTGGTGAAGATCAGCCACATGTTCCACATCTTCATCATGCCGCGCTTCTCCTGCATCATGACCGAATGCAGGAAAGCGGTCATGGTGAGAAACGGCAGCAGCGACGCGTTCTCCACCGGGTCCCATCCCCAGTA
Source organism: uncultured Acidobacteriaceae bacterium (assembly GCA_963737435.1). Taxonomy (GTDB): domain Bacteria; phylum Acidobacteriota; class Terriglobia; order Terriglobales; family Acidobacteriaceae; genus Bog-257. Next base: position 660,222 of record CAVTSI010000007.1, read on the forward strand.
GCCGCCCCAACCCAGCACCGCGTACGCCCAATGCGCGCCGAGAAAGATTCCGCAGGTGAGGAACAGCCACGCCACCATGGTCCAGCGGCGGGTAATGTGGATCCACTTCTCGCCGGGATACTTCATGATGAGCGCGCCCAGCGCGAAGGCGAACGGCACGGTCACGCCGACATAGCCGAGATAAAGCATCGGCGGATGGATGACCATCTCGGGATATTGCAGCAGCGGATTCAGCCCGTTGCCGTCGGCCGGAATCTGTCCGCTGACCAGGCCGAAGGGATGCGCCGCGAAGTTCACCAGCAGGAGAAAGAACACCTGCACCGCGGCGATAATCGCCGAAGCGTGCGCTGTCAGTTGCGGATCGACTTTGTAGCGCAGACGCAGCACCAGCGCGTAGGTTGACAACAGCCACGCCCAGAACAGCAGCGAACCTTCCTGTCCCGACCACAGTGCCGCGAACTTGTAGGCAATGGGCAGGTCGCGATTGCTGTGGTGCATGATGTACGAGACAGAGAAGTCGTTGCCAAGGGCGGCTATCACCAGCGCCACCGCGGCGACGGTAACTGCGGCCCAGCAAGCGATACCGGCGCGGCGCGTGGTTTCGCCTAGGCGATCGTCCTTGCGATACAACGCGAGCGAGCCTGCGACAAACGAATAGGCCGCCAGCGCGAGGGCCAGCATGAGTGCAAAGCTTCCAATTAGCGGCATGAAGAGCTATTACCTGTATTATTTCCCGCCGGATGAATTCGGTGGAAAAAGCCATCCTAAAGCGAATGTTTCCATTTTACTCGCAATCGCAAGGCCATAGGGTGAATGGTCTCCGCGTGGAACACAACTTTGCGGGAGTTCACACACGCTCACGGCAGGCGCCGTGCACTTAATCTTGAAGCGGCGGTGCAGAATCCGGCCTGCGGGATGGACTACACTATTCCTGAACGCACCTGCACTGACATGTCTGCAGCCGTGACCCAATCCGTCGTGGCACCCCCAGGCCCACGATCGCACAACTACCGGCCGGCGCTGCTTGCGCTGGCTGTTTTGTTTGCAGCAGCGACCATTCTCTACAGCGCGGCTTGGATGTACTACGTTCGCCAGGCCTCGCCGCAGGTCGAAATCGGGATTGACGAATCGGAAACTTCCGCAGGAGTTGAGATTAACAACGTGCGCAAGGACAGCCCGGCGGAAAGGGCTGGGCTGAAGGATAAGGACCGCATCGTCGCCATCAATGGAAGCAGCGCAGATTCAGCAGGGGCGTGGAATGGAGTGATGTATCGCACTTGGCTGAACGCCAGACCTGGAGACGCCGTCAGGCTGACCGTGCAGCGGCCGCGACAATCGCAGCGCCTGGTGATCACGCCTGTGTTTCGGGTCCTACAAGGCGGTGGCGACACCAGGACCGCAGCCCGTACGGTAGCGATGCAGATCCTGTCGTCGTATCCCATTTTCTTCGCAGTCGTCGGTCTCGCAGTTCTCTTTCTTCGCGTTGAAGACCGCAATGCATGGCTGCTGGCGCTGGTATTCGCAACCCTCATCACGGCCGCGGATCTGCCCAGCCAATTTGCCCTCGCGCCACCCCATCTTCAGGACTTCCTGTTCGCCTACCGGACCCTCATGGGCAGCATCCTCGCTGGTATCTTCTACTTCTTCTTCGCGGTTTTCCCCACGCGCTCTCCCATTGACCGCAAAGTTCCCTGGCTGAAGTGGGCGCTGCTGGTAATGGGCATCTGTTTGAGCCTTGGAGATTACCGGCACGGCGGCTCCAAAGCCTTACCCTTTGTCCTCGCGGTGTCGCCCGACCGCATCGCCGAGGGTGCCCGGATCGTCGTCGTTTACGGGTCAATTTTTCTTGGGCTCATTTCCCTGCTGCTGAATATGTTCAGCGTCTCCAGCAAGGACGACCGGCGCAAGCTCAAAGTAATTTTCTGGGGGACCATCGTCGCAGTCACGCCCGCCGTAGTCATCGCGTTTCTGCAGGAAGTCTTCCACGTCGGGTTTTCCTTCTGGCTGAATTTCGCCAAGGTAATTCTCCTGTTCCTGTTTCCCCTCTCCTTCGGCTATGCCGTGGTGAAGCACCGGGTGATGGATGTGCCCGTTTTGCTGAAGCGCAGCGCGCGTTACTTCGTGGTCGAGCGCGGATTCGTTTTCCTTATTCTGGCGATTTCGGTCGGGGCGACCTTCTGGTTGGCGCAAGTATTCTCCCGCCTTTTCTCCGCCGGATCGAAAGCCGCCATCCCCGTGGGCGCAACCTTCGGTGTGTTGCTGATCTCCGGCGCAACCCAGGTGCATCGGCGGGTGCGGACCCGGCTGGATCGCGCCTTCTTCCGCAGCTCCTACGACGCGCAGCAGATTCTGGAGAACCTGGCCGCCCAGACCCTCACGGTCAGCAGCCGCGAGGGTCTGGCCGCACTGTTGCATGACCAGATTCACGATGCCCTGCATCCCAGCGCAATGTATGTGTACCTTGAGGCCGCCAATGGACAATTGCAGGCTTACGCCGGCAATCCTCCGGCGGACGCGATGACTCTCTCGACCAGCGCCGCCGGCATTGCCGAACTGGCAGAGCGTAGCGACCCGCTGGAGTTGCTCCCCGAAGTCATGCATGGAACGCAATTGGAGCCGCTGCACCCGGAGTGCCTGGTGCCGATTCGCGGATCGAGCGACGGCCAGCTGCAAGGCGTGGCCGTGCTGGGCCCGCGATTGTCGGAGGAACCGTACTCCGCCGGCGACAAGCGCTTACTGGCGTCGGTGGCCAGCCAGGCCGGTATTGCCATGCGCAGCATTACCCTGGCCGAGAAGATGGCCGCGACCATGGAGGGGGAGCGTCGAACCGCGCAGGAGATGCAAATTGCCCGCCAGGTGCAAAGCCGGCTTCTGCCGCAACAAGCGCCATCGTTGACCACGCTGGAGTGCGCCGGCAAATGCATCCAGACGCGCGCCGTGGGCGGCGATTACTACGACTTTCTCGATCTTGGCTCGGGCCGCGTCGGCTTGGTGCTGGCCGACATTTCGGGGAAAGGCATGTCGGCGGCGCTGCTGATGGCCAACCTTCAGGCCAACCTGCGGGGCCAGTATGCGCTGGCTTTGGAAGACATTCCCCGCCTGATGCGTTCGGTCAATCGCCTCTTCTACAAGAACACCGAAGACAACCATTACGCCACGACCTTTTTTGCGGTCTATGACGACGAGACGCGGCGTTTGCGCTACGTCAATTGCGGACACAATCCTCCCTTCCTCGCGAGGGCCGACGGAAGCGTCGCGCGGCTCACAGCCACAGCGACCGTACTGGGCCTATTCGAGGAGTGGGACTGCTCGGTCGTCGAGCTTGAACTGGCAGCGGGAGATGTTCTGGTGATTTATACCGACGGGGTCTCGGAAGCATCGCCGAACGAAGAAGACGAGTTTGGGGAAGAACGTCTCATCGAGGCCGCGCGCAGCCATCGGCAGCGGTCAGCCGACGAAATTCTCGAAGCCATCCTCAGCCAGGTGCAGGAATTCAGCCAGGGCGAACAGGCGGACGACATGACACTGATTGTGGCGCGTGGGCGGTAGATCGCATGACTCGCCGGTCCGTTTATCTAGCGGCGCTCAGGGTCTCCTGCTGGCAGCCTTTGTCGCAGTTATCTTTGCGCGGGGGCGCAGAGCAGTTGCCCTGGAAGGTGTTGTTCAGTGGAGCTTTGAGGAATCGGCTTTTTACAAGGACGGAGATTGTTCGAGTGGGCCATGGTGGTTCAACGAATGGGATGCGAGTCCTACATTGCAAGAAATCTTGGGGGAGGGCTGGGCCTCGCACGGAAAGCCAGCTGCCATCCACATCAAATTCAAGGGCGATGTGTCATCGCTCGGTATGCACGGCCATTTGGGGAAGTACCGACGTGAGGTTCTACCTATTTTCGATAGAAGAGGTGGGTCCGGCAAGCCGCTGTCCGCACCCGATGCCCTAATTCCGAGTTCTTCTTCCGCAAGCTTCGGGGGGTTGTTCTTTGTGAAGTTGAACGAAAAATCCCCATCCAAGCAAAACCAGCTTGGATGGGGCACCCTCAGGATCTCTTACTAACCGCTAGCCACTGTTCTTTCACGCTTGCGCCGGCACCCCTGCATTCGAAATCCAGCGCGGAACTGCTTTGGCCGGCGCCTTGGGGAGGATGTCGAGGTAGATGACCGCGTACCGGAATGCGATTACACCAGCCGCAATCACCAGAACGCTCGACGCCAACTCCGTCCACTTGGGCACGTAGTGCGTTCCCATGGCCGTCTGCAAGGAGTTGATCGAGACGTTCAGGCGGTCCACAATGAATCCCGCTACCACGATGGCAGAGGTCCAGTACAGCCGCTCGGGATTGGAGCGCACAAAGTTATAGCTCAACAGGAAGATGGGAATCGCGAGGAACAGCAGCACCTCGAGCCAGAAGTACCCAGCCTCGCTGGTGCGCTGGAAGGCATAGCCCAGCGCCTGGTTCGAAACCAGGTCGAGGAACTTGAAGAAGGCATAGACGATCAACAACATTTGGATCATCCGGCCGCAGTCGCTGAGAATGCTGAAATCCACGCGCACGTTCAGCGAACGCATCGAGAGGTAAATCGCCATCATGGTCAGCGCCAGTCCGGCGGGAATCGCCGACAGATAGAACAATGCATGCATGTATTGCGAATACCACAGCGGGTGGATCTTGCCGCGGGCGATCAGAAACAGGCCGCCCAGGTAAGACTGGTGCATCGACGACAGCAGCACGCCAGCCAGCACGACCCCGATCAGGATCTTGTGGTGATAGCGCAGCACGGTCTCGCGAAGTGCCTTCCACGGCAGCTTCTCGATCACCGCCGGGGCGAACTCGAAGGTCAGCACCGTCATGTAGGTCATGATGCAGACGCACACATCGAACAGCATCGAGCGGTGGTTCCACATCACGATAGGGTGCCAGAAGCGCCACGGCAGACCGATTTCGTACAGGTATCCGACCATGACAGTCAGGTAACCGAGGAATGAAATCAGAATCGAGGCGCGCAGAATGGGCCGGTAGCGCTCCATGCCCAGCAGGTAAACCGCGGCGCTGATGCCGAATCCTGCGGCGGAAAGACCGATGCCGCAAAGCGTCCCCAGACCGACCCATAAGCCCCAGGGCATCTGATCGCTAAGGTTGGTGCTGGCCCGGAATCCCTCGAAGAAACGAATGTATGTGGCATAAAGACCGGTTACAAATATGATGGCTACAATGACGCGCCATAAAGTAATTTCGGATTTAATTCGCGCGATCATGGCGAACTCCTTTTCCCTTTGCTGCGGTTGATCGTGGCCTTCTCTTCGGCTTCGGCTAGCGCAACTTCGTGGCGCCGCTGCGTGACCCAATACAAGGCCGACAGAATGGTGCCGCCCATAATGACAACTTTGGGCGAGTCGCCCAGCGCGCTGGCCGTCAGGGTGGGCATGGGCTGATTGCCCGTGGGCGCCGGCTTGAATCCCAGCTTCTCGAAAGGAACGTCGGAGACGAACAGCACGCTTCCTCCGCCGAGTTCCTCGAGCCCGTAAATCCGCGGAACGTACGACGAGTCGCCACGAATGCGGCTCCAGGCTTCGGCGATCAAGCTATCGCGATCGCCAAAGATGGTGGCTTCCACCGGGCAGGCTTCGGCGCAGGCCGTGGATTTCCCAGCCTCGACGCGGTCCGCGCACATATCGCACTTCTTGACGAAGGGCGCGAGCTTGGTCCACTGGTAGCGCGGCACCTGGTAGGGGCACGCCAGCATGCAATAACGGCAGCCGATGCATTTGTCGGCGTTGTACACCACCGGACCCATAGCGGTCTTGCCGATGGCGCCGACCGGACAAGCCGAGGCGCAGGCCGGGTCGTTGCAGTGCATACAGACTTTGCGCACGAACGTGCCGCTGCGCGTCTCGACCACAGTGAAGGCGGTGTCTGAGAGGGTTGGTTCAGGGTCAGTGCTGAATCCGTGGAGCTGTTTGCAGGCGGTCTCGCAGCTCAAGCATCCGATGCAGCGCTTGATATCGATGAGCATTGCTTTTTGTTTTGTCATGGGGCTCCTCCGTTTCTTACTTCGATCGGCGCTACGTCAGAAAGAATTCCTTGGCCAGTTGTTGCTGCGTGGTGGCGTCCACCTGGAAGAGCAGGCCCTTGATCGGCAGGCCGCCGTCTTGCGCCAGAGCGGGATTTAGTTGCTGCAGCATTGCGCCGACACGCGCCATGCTGTTCTGCATCCAAGCCGGAACGATGGTGCCGCGCAAAAGGTTCTTCACGTTAATGGAAAGCTCGGGCGCTTTGACTATGCACAGCCAGCCATTCTTGTAAGGGTCGTCGACGATGAGGTTGGGGTCCTTCAAAACTTCGTGATTGACCGAGATCAGTACGCCTTCGACCGGCGACAGCAGATCGATGCTTTGCCCTTCGCGGGTCACCGTGCACAACTTCTGGCCTTGGCGCACCCAGCGGTTCAGATCGGCAATTTCGACGGAGTCGATCCTGCCGAACAAGTTTCCTGCGAAAGCATCAATGCCAACGCGCGCGTTCTGCCGGCCTTCATCCATCACCCAAGTGTGGCCAGGATGGAAGGCATAATTCTCGGGGACCTCGAAGCCGGTGTACTTCAACATGACCGGCGCATTCAGCTTCTTCGCCGGCGCCACTTGGAGCGTTGCCGCCTCTTCTTGTGGACGACGAAAATACATGACGGTAAGAATAAGAAGAAATGTAAGTAGAACGAATAGGATCGACATAAAGCCTCCTTAGGCCACTGCCTTACGGCATCGTGCTGCACCTTGGCTAGTGCACGTGGAGGGCAAATCGCTTCCCGAAAAAGACCCGTGGTGGCAAAGAAGTTAGCGGCTTCGTGCCGATTGCGGAAGGTCCAACTACTGCGTTATGCAGGGGTGGCGTCGCAGTTTGCAGTGGCGAGAGTAGCCACAGCAGAGTTCCGAGATTGATGTAGCCCATTGGGGCGGGTATTGATCTGGATTTTGCAGTTTGTGAAAGGGCACGGCTTTCAGCCGTGCCGTAATCCGCCATCCGTCGACGGCTTTAGCCGCTGAGGACTTCGGTGTTAAGGGAAAGCGACTTCCCTCAGGGGCTGAAGCCCAACTCCTACACTCTCTCATAACGGCACGGCTGAAGCCGTGCCCCTTCAAAGCTACGAAACAGGTATCGATTGTCATTACCAGCGCCCTTGACGCGAGGAATTTGCTTTCTCCATACGTCATACAAAAGCAGATCCCTCGCTGCGCTCGTGATGACAAATTGGAGGTACTAACGCTCATTGGTTATGACGAGACGCGGTCAGCAGGTGAACTGCTACACCAGTTCCGGCGTTTTCTTCAGGCGGCGCAACAGCGAGGTGGGATGGATGCCCAGAATGCGGGCGGCATGGGTTTTATTCTGACCGGTGGCGTTCAGCACTTCGTGGATGTAGCGGTCTTCGAGCTCCCGCAAACTGACAAACTGATCGCCGGTGGGCGAGACTTCGAATGACGACATCTCCTCATGGGCAGGCTCTTCGTGGTAGTCGCGAACTTCTTCCGGCAAATTTTCTTCGTCGATTTCCGTGCTCTGGCACAGGATCATGGTGCGCTCGATCACGTTGCGCAGCTCGCGGATGTTGCCCGGCCAGGGATACCTCTGCAGCAACTCAGCGGCGGCAGGCGTGAAACCCACGAAGTTTTTCTTCAGCTCGTTGTTGAAGTGCTGCATGATGTCGAGGGCCAGCGGCAGAATATCTTCGCGGCGCTCGCGTAGCGGCGGGATAAACAACGGCAACACATTCAGGCGGTAATACAAATCCTCGCGGAACTCGCCTTTGCTGACGGCTTCCTTCAAAACTCGATTGGTCGCCGTGATGATGCGCACGTCCACTTGCACCGGCTTGGTCCCGCCCAGGCGCATGAACGTCCCCTCCTCCAGCACGCGCAGCAGCTTGGCTTGCAGACTGAACGAGGTGTTGCCGATCTCGTCGAGGAACAGCGTGCCGCCCGAGGCTTTCTCGATCAGTCCTTCTTTGCGGCGGCGCGCGTCGGTGAAGGCGCCCTGCTCGTAGCCGAATAGTTCACTCTCCAGCAAGGTGTCAGGCAGGGCGGCGCAGTTCAAGCTGATGAGCGGCGCTTGGGCGCGCGGACTGTTGTAATGGATGGCCTTGGCCAGCACTTCCTTGCCGGTCCCGCTTTCGCCTTGAATGAGGATGGTGGTGTGGTCGCTCTCCGCGGCGCGGCGCGCCATCTCCAGGATCTCGCGCATCGCCGGACTCTGGGTCACCACGCGCCCGAAATCGTAACGGCCCTTGGCGCTCTGCACCGTGTCGTGAACGCGCACTCGCAGCGCCAGCATCTCGGTGGCGCGCCGGATGGTGTTGACCATGTCCGCGATGTGAAAGGGCTTGATGAGGTAGTCGTAGGCGCCCAGCTTCATGGCTTCCACCGCGCGGTCCACCACGTGATAGGCGCTCATCATCACGATGATGGTGGCGGGAGAAAGTTTCTTGGCCTGGCGCAGCACTTCGATGCCGTTGATGCCCGGCAGCACCACATCGAGCAGAGCCAGATCCGGCTTCTCTTCGGCAATCGTGGTCAGCGCTTCCTCGCCGCTCATGGCCAGGAAAACTTCGAAGCCCTCGCTCTCCAGGGCGCGGCCAATGGTGCGCACGGTGAGCGCTTCGTCATCGACAATGAGGATGGAATACGACATGGCTAGGCGATGACCTCCTCAATAGGCTGCATGGCCTTGCCCGCCTGGCGAATCGGCAGGGTGACGCGCACCGTCGTGCCCAGATTCTCAATGCTTTCGACCTGGATATCTCCGCCGTGGCTGCGCACGTAACTTTGCGTGATGCTCAGTCCCAAGCCCGTGCCTTTGCCGCGCTTGGTGGTGAAGAACGGCTCAAAGACGTGCGGCAGAATGTCGGCCGGAATTCCGCTGCCCGTGTCGCGCACCCGCAGCTCGATCATCTCTGCGAACTTAACTTTGTCGGCCAGGACGGTGATGGTGCCTCCCGGCGGCGTCGCCTGCGCGGCGTTGAGCAGCAGGTTCATCAGAATCTGCGACAACTGATTGGCATCGGCGCTGATGTTCGGCAGGTCGAGCGGAATGCAGTTCTGCAATGCAATCTGCCGGAACATGGGCTGGTGCTCGAGAAACTTCAGGGTCTCGGCCGCCAGCCGGCTGAGATTGACCTTGCTCAGCATCAGCGGCCCGGGCCGCGCATAATTCAGCAAGCCGCGCACCGCCGAAGAAATTCGCTTGGCGCCTTCGATGCATTGCTCAATCTCTTCCCGGCGTTCGCCGCGGGCGTCCTTCCACTCCAATTCCAGGTGCGACAGGATTCCCAGCAGCGGATTGTTGATTTCGTGGGCCGCGCCCAGGGCGAGTTGCGCCAGCGACGCGTACTTTTCATAGTCGTTAAGCTGCGACTCGAACTGCATCTTCTCCTTCGCCAGTTCGCGTTCTTCCTCCAGGCGGCGCAACAATTCCTGTTGCGCCATGTTGCGCTCGTATTCGCGATGGTCCGCAAGTTCTTTCGACTGTGCCGCTTCGCGCTCCGCGGCTTTGATCCGCGTCTTGGCCAGAACGGCCACCACCAGCAACACAACAAAACCCGCCGCGATGCCGCCCCAGAATCCGCCATTGGGGGCGGGAGGGCTGGCGCTGAAGCCATACGATTTCGGCGAGAAAATGAGCGACACGACGAAAACCAGCACCGACAAGAAGAGGCGCTGAGCGTGGCGCACACTGCGGCGCGCGCTTCCCAAACGATCGTTCAGCAAAGCTGAGGACAACCTACACCTCCCTACTATGACGTTCGCTCAGTATTGCCGCGGGAGCAGTGACAGCAGTCACTTGCACGGGTGATGGGTGAAGGTTAGGCAGGTTTGGACTTGTCATCCCGAGCGCCGCATGGGATGAAATCGACCACCGAGGCACGGAGATCACGTAGAAAACTCTTCGGAAACTAAACTCCGTGTCCTCCGTGCCTCAGCGGTAACGAAATTTTCGGGGAAGCCTCGTCATGCCGGGTCAACCGCCGGCGCAATCTCGGCCGGCTGGTCGGCTTCTGGCGCGAGCGCGGGATCGGGAGGAGGGCCGGCCTCCGGCACAGGCGCGGGATGCGCATCGCCCTCCGCCAGCGAAACGCAGGCCGCCAGCCGCGCAAGTTGCAGCAGATCGGTTCCGGCGAAATAGAGCAACGCGATGGCGGCCATGATGAGCAGGACCCAGCCAACTGCCAGATGCCGCGCCAAGTTGAGCGGCGCGAATATCGCCAGCGTCATCGTTCCCAGCCATACCAGGCGAAACGGAACAAAGCCCAGTCCCAGCAGAAACAGCCGCCCGCCTCGGCGCGAGACGAAGTCCACCGATTGCGCCAGAGCGTCCATCGCCGACGCGTCGTTGCGGATGCAAAATAGCGGTGCAACTCCGAAGAACCAATTCAAGGTGGCCCCGAACCAGCATGCCAGGCCGGTCCCTAAGACCAGCCAGAGCGCGGCCAGGACGGCGCGGTCCTTTCCGGCCATGACGGTGCCGATTATCAAGCACGCGATTGCGACCGAGAGCGCGATCAACGACCACGCCGCGCGCAGCAGATGCAGGACGAAGATGGGTGCAAATTGCCAGGTCATCGGGCCCGGTTCGTCGTCGGCGCTGAACATGGCCACCATGCGGCGGAGCGTAGCGGCGCGGCCGACGGTGGCGGCAAAGCACCACAACAAGGTGACGCCCAGCAGCAGCACAGATTGCTCCAGCACGAAGCGCGTCAGGCTGCCGCGAAAGATGTGTTGAAAGGCGCCGGAAAGCAACTGCGGCTGCAATGTACCAAGTAGAAATTCGTCGGCCCGTGAGAGTTTAAGGCTGTCGAGGAACAGCCCGCCGGAAATGATGACCATGGCCCACGTTGCAAAACCGAAGCACCAGCGCCACGTAAGTTCAGCCGCCAGCAGAGCAGGCTCGTGCCAAAGAGCGGCAAAGCCGTCCTTGAACGGCGAACCTTCGCTGCCGGGATGCGACATGGCTAAAGGATAGCAGCACGCTTGAGCAGTTTGGCCGTACCGCTATAATGCGAGACGAACAGCAATTGCTGCGGCTGGGAGATTGCCGCAAAGGTTACGCAGTTTGCTGTGCAGCGCCCGTTGCTGTTTTTGAGAGGAGGTCGACGATGTTTGCCCGAAATGCCCATTTTCGCGTGAAGTCGCTCAACATGGCGGCTGACTTCGCTCAGACGCTCGAGAACGAAGTGCTTCCTTTACTACGTAAGCAGAAGGGTTTCAAGGGCGAAATCACGTTGTCCAATCCCGGCAATCTGGAGCGGATTTCAATCAGCCTGTGGGACAACAAGAGCAACGCAGAGGCGTACGATGCCAAGATCTACGCACAAGTGTTGAAGATCCTTTCCAAGGTGATTGATGGGAAGCCCAAGATTCGGATCTTTGAGTCCGTAGCCTTAAATCTCGACGGCACTGTAACCGAGCGCCAGAGTTCTTGATTGCTCCTCATGGCGCAGCACTCGCAATGCGCCTTCCATGAGCGCCTGCAGTTCGTCCTCGCCCGGGTAAACGGTGATGGGAGCGATCCAACTTACGAACTCGGTTAGCAGCGAGAGTAGACGCCTTGAATGCGCCATGCCCCCAGTGAAGAGCACCGCGTTCACGCGTCCGTGCAGGACGGTCGCCATCGCCCCAGTCTCCTTCGCGATTTGATAGGCCATGGCATCGAACACGGTCTTGGCCTTTGTCTCACCACCCGCAATGCGGCGCTCCACTTCCAGCAGGTCCTTGGTGCCGAGATAGGAGTACAGTCCGCCCTCGCGGAAGAGCAGCCCTTCCACTTGCTTCTGTGTGTACTTGCCGCTGAAGCAGAGATCGACTAACTGCATCGCCGGTACTCCGCCGGCACGCTCGGTGGAAAACGCGCCTTCTTCGCGCGAATTGGTCACGTCCACCATGAGTCCGTTTTCGTGTGCTGAAACCGAAATCCCGCTGCCCATGTGGGCCACGATCAGTCGCAGCGACTCGTACGGTTTGCCGCGCTCGCGAGCGTAACGCCTGGCCACCGCCTTGGAATTCAAGGCGTGCGACAAACATTGCCGCTCCAGCAGCGCCGATCCCGACAAGCGCGCACATTCGGGCCACTCGTCCACGCTGACGGGATCGACGACATAAGCTTGTATCCCAGCTTCTTGCGCGAGGTCGTAGGCCAGAAAGGCGCCCAGGTTGGCTGCATGTTCGCCGCGCAGGACCAGTCGCAACTCATCCAGCATTTCCTCATTCACAACGTAGGTTCCGCTGGGCAAAGCGGGCAAAAGGCCGCCGCGTCCCACGACCGCATCAAGCTCGCCGACGTTGTGGCCCGCCTCACGGAGTGCGGCTTCAATTTGCGCCGAGCGAAATTGCTGCTGATCGAGAATCGGGCGTCCGTGGAACTGCGCCACCTCGGCATCGGAATGCCGGATGTTCTTGACGAACTCAGCGTGCTCGTCCACATACAGAGCCATCTTGGTGGATGTGGAACCAGGGTTGATTGCGAGAATCCTGAATTCACCGGCTGGCAAAGATCACCCCCAGTGCAATGGAGTTCACCTTGTCGTCCACGCTCTCCACGCGCGATGGAATCAGGATCGGGACCTTCGCGCCAGCCACTACATGCGCGCATTGCGAGCCACCCAGGTACTTCACCGATTTTCCCAGGAGGTTGCCAGCCTCGATGTTCGGGACCACCATGCAGTCGGCGTGACCTGCCACGGGATGCTCGATGCCTTTGGCCTGCGCCGCAGACTCCAGAAGTGCGCAGTCGAGGGCAAGCGGGCCGAAGACGCCTGCGTCGCCGAACTCTCCAGCTTCGGCCATCTCGGTGAGCAGCTTGGCATCCACGCTTGAAGGCACCGACTCGCTGACCGCTTCCGTGGCGCTCATCAGCGCAATCTTCGGGCGCGTCAGTCCCACAGAGCGCATGACCTCGATGGCGTTTTGCACGATTTGCTTCTTCTGTTCCAGGTTCGGCAAAACATTCAGCCCGCCATCGCTGATGCCGACCAACCTGAGATCGCCCGCGAGCATGTCCTCATAGAGGAGCACATCGCTCAGCAGACGCCCCGTCCGCAGCCCAGCTTGTTTGTCGAGCGCGGCGCGCAGGAGTTCATCGGTGCGGAGATGGCCTTTCAACAGGAGGTCCACTTGGCCATCGCGCGCCATGTGGACTGCGACGCCTGCGGCATCATCCGCGCTGACGAACTCTGCCCCGGCGATCAAACCCAAGAGCCCGAGCGCCTCCGCCTTGGCGCGGATCTTTCGCTCGTTGCCGATCAGCACGGGAAGGGCAATCCCGAGATGCAGCGCGCCATCGGCTGCGGTCAAAGCAACCTCGTCGTCAGCCGCGACAATGGCGACACGTTTGGGTCCCAGCGGCCGAGCGCGGCGGCGGAGTTCGGCGAGGTTCGTTATTTCCGGTTTGGCAAGTACAACGGCACTGTCGATCATGACTTATTCTTGCCCACCGGCGCATTCGCCGCAGTGAGGCCGGTCACACTAGCACTGGCCGTTGGACGAGAGCTTTGATCATTAAGAATCGCGATTTATAGTGACATGACCCAACGCGGTGGGCCATCCCTTAATTCAGGAATTGTCATTACGAGCGCCTGCTCTTGGCGCGAGGAATCTGCTTTTCCATCGAACGGGCAAAAAGCAGATCCCTCGCTACGCTCGTGATGACAACTCTTTCGGAGTGTCACTATGTTGTGCAGTCCTCAATAAGAGGTTGCTTTACCATTGGGGTTGGCAAACCGATAGCCAAGGAAGGGCAAACTCATGTCGCTGGACTATCTGCTCAAGACCGAACCCTCGGAGTACTCTTTCGCTGATCTGCAGCGGGACAAAGTGACGGTGTGGGACGGGGTAACCAATCCGGTCGCGGTGAAACACCTGCGGGAAATGGCGCCGGGGGCGAGGCTGATCATCTACGAGACGGGAGATCGCAAGAGCGCGGTGGGCGCCGCGTCGGTGGTTTCCGTTGACGCGACCGATCCCAAGAAGCCGATGGTGAAAATCAAGGCCGGAAAGGCGCTTCCGCAGCCGGTCTCTTTGCAACAGATCAAAGCCAACCGGCTGTTTGCGGATTCGCCTCTGGTGCGTCAAGGAAGGCTCTCCGTCGTACCGTTAACGCAGGCCCAGCACAAGGCTCTGACGGGCGAATAGTGTGAGGCGCTGGACCGTGGGAAACCCATGCCACGGGCGTTTAGGGCGGTGCAACTGGGTGCGCCGGGTAGGGTCGGCGTCCGGGCCGGGCGTGAATAACTACGCCTACTATTTGTGCTTAGCCGACAACAACGCATTCTTGATTTCCGTCGTCGTGTTTCCGTCACCCATGAAGTCGTAATTTCCCTGGCTGGTACCCAAGTGGAGCAGGCCTTCGGAATTGACTTTGGCATTGTTGATAGCGCTCTCGCTTAACGCTATATCCGGCTCACAAGCCTTGCCGCTGGGGGCCGAGATGCAATGGTAGGCGATGGAGCCTGAGGGTGACACGGTCAAAGTGCCGTTGGAGTACCATTCCGAGGCAAACCCAAGCTTGTTTGAATGGCGGTGCCGCACATTGAAACTACGGCCAGAAGCTTGTGGAGCCTCCGGGGCTGGCTTCGGCTGATTTTCCGCAACCGTCTTTTGGCTTGGCTCAGCCGCCCGCAGCTCGCTTCTCCAGGACTCAAACTGTCCCGGATAAAACTTGTTCATGGTCGTAAACAGATACGTGGCCTGGGAGTAATTTTGCGCCTGTATCGAAGCCTGGAACTGGGCGTGCACCTGGTTCTGTATGCGCTGCTCCATCTCCGGCCCCCCGCTGTTCCCATGTGCGGTCGCCTGCTGCGCCCAATAGATCGCGCAGTCTTTGGGAGGCTGTAACAGCCTCTGGGCTGCCAACATGGTGCGCGCCTTGTCCAGAGCAACGGCGCCCAAGTCCTTGGGTTGTTGCTGCTTCTTTTGCGTTGGAACCGTTTCTTGAGTTGGTTTGGGCTGTGTAACCTCTGGCGTGGTTGGCACGGTTGGCGAGGCGAGAGTTGCCGGTGGTTGACTGCTGGGGGTCGGCTGGGTCGGGGATTGAGCGGCCGATGAACTTGCGCCTCCATTGGAGAGACTGCCGGAAGAAGGGTTCGTGTTGGCCGTTTGATGCGAGCTGGACTTCTTCCAAATCACAACTCCAACTACCATGACCAGAACCAGAAAGGCCGCGCCCACGACCATGAGGTTCTTGGACGTCAAGAAACCGGGACCCGGTTGCGCGACCGGGAGAGCGTTACTTGTCTGGGCAGCCGCTGCTGTTCCCTGTGCCGGCGCCGGAGGTGGGGTCAAGGGAGGAGAGAAATCCTGCACCGTGACGCCCATGGTTGGTTCATTTCCTCTTGTGAGTGTTCCTCGCGCTGCCTCTCCCGCACTTACGATTGCAGGAACGGCATGGGGAGTCTCCAGGGCGGCGGCAAACTCTTCCACCGTGCGGAAGCGGGCAGCCGGGTCTTTCTGCATGGCCTTCAGCACCGCCGCCTCGATGCCCGCGGGCACGTATGGGTAATAAAGGCTAAGCGGAGGTGGCGGGGTATTGACATGATCGTACTGCACCTGAAAGTCACTTTCGCTCTCGAAGGGAACGTGCGCCGTAAGCATCTGATACAGGGTTACGCCCAGGGAGTAGATGTCAGAACGAATATCAACGCCTTGATTGCGAATCTGCTCAGGAGACATATAGGAAACCGTGCCGACTGCTACTCCGGTGCGAGTCAATCTCCTGCCGCTGAGGACCTTGGCAATACCGAAATCCATCACCTTCACGATGCCGTGCCGGTTAATCATGATGTTGGCCGGCTTAATGTCGCGATGGACAATTCCGAAGCGATGAGCAAAACCGATGCCCAACAACGCCTGCTTGAAAAGAGGAACAGCATCCTGATACTGCATCACGCCGTTACGCTTGATGGTTTGCTCCAGATTCATGCCATCCACATACTCCATGGCGATGAGCCAATTGCCATCCACATTGATAAAGTTGTAGAGCGTTGCAATATTGGTATGGTTAAGATTGGCCTGGGCTTTGGCTTCGGTTTGAAACCGCTCGATCAATTCCGGATCGCGACTTAACTCACTGGTGAGGACCTTTATGGCTACGGTCCGGTCGAGATTAACATCGACGGCTTTGTAAACTACACCCATGCCGCCTTCGCCCAGTTTTCCTTCTATACGATAGTTCGCGATCTGTGTTCCAATCATGAAAAGTTACCTCAACTGGCCCTGCAATTCGCTAGTTCGTTCTGTTGCCATTTATCTTCAAGACTTGCAGCGTGATGTTATCGGGTGCTCCGCGTTCTTTAACGAGTCGCACCAATTCCTTGCACGCATCGGTGGCGGAAAGACTCTGCAGAGCTGCAAGCAGTTCCTGGTCGCTCAGCAAGCCCCACAGGCCATCGGTGCACAACAGTAGAATGTCTCCAGCCAGCAACGGTATTGGCTCTTGCGGAATCTCCGGCTGGAATTCGTCGCCAACGCCCATAGCTTTGGAAAGAACATGCCGGTAGGGATGGTTCTCGGCATCCTCCGGCTGAATAATGCCGGCGTTAACCAAATCGGTCACGCGTGAATGATCGCTGGTCAAGCGGGCCAAAACTCCATCGCGCAGCAGGTAGAGGCGGCTATCGCCGATGTGGGCGTAGCACAGTTGGGCATCGGTCAGCGCAACGGCAGTACAAGTGGTCCCCATTCCGGCAAGCTGAGAATGCTCTCTAGCGTGTTGCTGAATTTGCTCGTGCGCCGACTGGAAACCAACTAAGAGTGCATGTTGAGGATCGCCAGGCGTCTCTCGATAGGCGCGGCGCACGGTTTCGACTGCCAGATGACTGGCTTCCTCTCCACCCTCGTAACCACCCATGCCATCGGCTACAATGGCCAGCCGCCCCTTGCGCTGGAATTCCTCATCGCTATCCGACTCCCAATAGCCGTAATGGTCCTCGTTGTTTTCGCGCTGCAAGCCAACGTCGGTAAGGTTGGCCAGCTCAATTCCGGATCGAATCTTCATGGGCGTTTACGTGGGCCTATAAGCACTTGAATTTCAGGGGAACCTCGCCCAGGCGAATCAAATCGGTATCTTTAATTTCTTCCGGCGCGATTCTGTTTTGGTCGCGATTCAGATAGGTGCCGCTGGTGTGCTTAAGGTGGCCAGATTATACCCCAAGTATTTTCCGCTGTTGAACACAATTCAACGGTTGAGCGCCGGAAATCTTCGGATAGCTGCGGGATTTCGCGCGCCGGTGCTAAAGCGCATGATCAAAGTCGAATCGTTCCCGGGGCGCTGAAGCGCTCCTTCCCACGCATAAATGCGCGGGGACCCCTCCGAATGCGTGATCGCAGCCGGAGCGGCTGGCCGATTCGATATCACTGCCCGCCTACTCTGCCTCTGCTACACTCGAGTGTTTTGCCGGCGCATTTGAACGCGCTTGCTAACTTCATTTGAGGCAATCATGGACATAAGAACAGTAGGAGTCGTCGGCGCGGGCACGATGGGCAATGGCATCGCTCACGTTTTCGCCAAGAGTGGATACGACGTTGTGCTGGTCGAGGTGGAGCAGCGCTTCCTCGACCGCGGCCTGCAGACCATCAACAAGAACCTGGAGCGTGAGGTTGCGAAGAACAAGTTGACGGCTGAGCAACGCGACCAGGCGCTGGGGCGCATCGCGGGCACAACCGATCGCCAACGGCTGGCCGGCTGCGATTTCATCGTGGAAGCAGCCAGCGAGCGTTTTGAGATCAAGTCGGAACTCTTCCGCGATCTCGATGCTATGTGCCGCCCCGAGGTTCTTCTCTCCTCAAACACCTCGTCCATTTCGATAACCAAGCTGGCAGCCGTGACTAAGCGGCCCGACAAAGTCATCGGGATGCACTTCTTTAATCCCGTGCCGGTGATGAAACTGGTCGAGCTGATCCGCGGATTGGCCACCTCAAACGAGACCTTCGCGACGGTCAAAGCGCTCGCTGAGAAGTTGGAGAAAACTCCCGTCGAGGTGAACGATGCACCCGGCTTTGTCTCGAACCGCGTCCTGATGCCGCTGCTGAATGAAGCCATGTACGCGGTGATGGAAGGCGTGGCCACTGCCGAAGCCGTGGACGAAGTCTTCAAGCTGGGTATGGCGCACCCGATGGGTCCGCTGACGCTCGCGGATTTCATCGGACTCGACGTCTGCCTCGACATTATGCGGGTGATGCAGTCCGGTCTCGGCGACCCCAAATACCGGCCGTGCCCGCTACTGGTCAAGATGGTCGATGCCGGATGGCTCGGCCGCAAGTCCGGCCGGGGGTTTTATCAGTACTAGGCCCAGCCGTCATCGAGCGCGCTGGAGTAACTCCATCAAGTTCGTGATCGCCGCTGCATTGGCGTCGCCTAGGATGACGTAGCGTAGCCCTTGCTGGGTCCACGTTCGCAACGTGAAGGAAGAAGTGTTGTCCGCAAAGAAAGGCGCCGGCATCGCCAGTTGAGGCGTGTCCCGGAAAATGAAGACCGAAATGAAGTGGCGCTGATATCCAAATATGAGGTGTGCGCCTGGTTCCTGATGGAAGTACGCAACTCGGCCACCGACTAGAGTGAACGGTGTGGCTTGCAGGTCCGGCAGATCGAACGTGAACGGAATTCGGCCCTGAAACCAGGGCTTGACCGTGTGCCGGTCCGTGGAAGCCACTTCGACGGGATTGGCGCTGGCCAGCGCGGTCACATGCAGATCGGCAAACTCGGCAACTGCCTTCGCAATCTGCCGGCGATTCGCTGCCAGGAACAATCCGGCCGCGAGTAGCAGAACTGCAGCCGTAGCGATTGCCCAACGGGTCCAATATCGCGGCGCAAAATTCCTGTATCCTGCTCGATCGCTGCCGATCGCACGACGCGCCACTGCGGGTTCGTCTGTGGCCAAACTGAAAACCCTGGCTCGCAACTCCGGCGGCGCGGCGTAGCGATTTCCAGCGCGGCGCACGGCCATCTTGCCTTCCGTCAGAGCCAGGGTGGTCGCGGCACAATCGGGGCAGGTTGCCAGGTGTGCGCGAAAGGCTTCCATCTCAGGCGACGGCAGCTCCGCATCCACGTAGCTTGCGACTCGGCCCTGCCATGTTGAACAGTTCGTCATGGGATTGTTTTGCTGGCTGAACCAGACCTCACGCTGCGTTCTCCGGCGAGCATCTGCCGCAGCAGTTTCCGCCCGCGCGCAATCCGCGACATCACAGTGCCGACCGGAACTGAGAGCACTTGCGCGATCTCTTGGTACTTCATCTCCTCCACATCACACAATAGGACCGCTTCGCGGTAAACGACGGGAAGGCCATCGAGCGCGGCCTGCAACGCCTCGCGGGTGGCCGCAGCCAGGGCAAGCGACTCTGGCGTCTCCCATGTCACCGGCGTTGTTTCTTCGTCCTCCGGATCCAGTTCTACGGTCAGCTTGGCGCGTAATCCGGTGCGCGAGGTCAGAAATGTGTTGCGCAAAATTCGGAACATCCAGGCGCGGAAATCGCTGTCCGGCACAAATGATGCAAACCCATGCAGCGCTTTCTTGAATGTTTCCTGGACCAGGTCTTCCGCTTCCGTAGCGTCCTCGGCGAGCCAGTACGCGAAGTTGTATAGCGAATCGAACAGCGGCATGGCCAGCCGCTCGAACTCTCCGTAACTGGCGGTCTCTGCTTTCAATTCCCTAATCCCGCTAACTCTCGGACGTGCGGTTTTATTCCCACGATTCTAAGACTTTTATTTTTGCTCCTGCGGACCCTTTTGCGGGAATTAACGTGGCGCCCGGCAGTTGACGATAACGACAGGCATTCGCGACGTGCGCCGCAACGGAAACGAAGGAGGAAAAGCCAATGACCGTGGAAACCAGGGAACAACGTTTCGACGAACCTGCTGACAACGACGGCATAGACCGCAGGGGTTTCTTGAAGTGCATGGCATGGGCGGGCACGGGCGCCTTGTGCGTGATCAAAGGCGGAGTGCTGAACTCCTATGGCCTGGGACGAGTCGCGGGGATGCATGATTCTGAACTCCAGGGAGAGCTCAGCTTCGTGCAAATCAGCGATAGCCACATGGGTTTCGACAAAGCGGCCAACCCCGACGTGGTTGGCACACTGAAGGCTGCGGTGAACAAGATCAACGCGCTGCCCGTGGCGCCCGCTTTCATCCTGCACACCGGAGACATCAGTCATCTCTCGAAGCCGGAAGAGTTCGACACCGTGGACCAACTGTTGAAGGGCGCCAGCACGCAAGATATTTTTTTTGTTCCCGGCGAGCACGACGTCTTGAACGACGAGGGCAAACAGTATCTGGAACGGTATGGAAAGGGATCGCAGGGATCGGGCTGGCACAGCTTTGACAAGAGCGGCGTGCATTTCGCCGGACTGGTAAATGTACTCAACCTGGAGGCGGGGGGTTTGGGCAGCTTGGGCCCAGAACAACTGGATTGGCTGGCGAAAGACGTTCGGCATCTTTCGAAAAGCACGCCCATCGTGGTTTTTGCGCACATGCCGCTGTGGAGCGTGTATCCCGAGTGGGGTTGGGGGACCGAGGACAGCGCACAGGCACTCTCTTACCTAAAGCGCTTCGGTTCGGTCACGGTCTTGAACGGACACATCCATCAGACCATGCAGAAAGTTGAGGGCAATATCACATTCCACACCGCGGCCTCCACGGCGTTCCCGCAACCGAAACCGGGCGAGGCGCCTTCTCCTGGCCCGATGAAAGTTCCGGCGGACAAACTGCGTGCTTTGTTGGGCGTAACCGACGTCAACTACGTTCGCGGGAAACATCCACTGGCGGTGGTCGACTCGAACCTGGTTTAACCGCGAAAACCGTGCGTGGCAATCACGCACAGAGCAAAATGACAAAAGGAATAATCATGATGAAAATCAGAACTCGGATGTTAGGTGTAGCAATCTTGCTGGCGGCACTCACATCCGGCCCCAGGCAGAATATTCTTGCCGCCGCTCCGCCAGCGAACTCGTCTTCGGAAGTAGCAGTCAGGGAAGTCGTAGTCAAGATCGACAACTTCAGTTTTTCACCAGCCACCATCACGGTCCCCGTAGGCACAACCGTTCGCTGGACGAACCGCGACGATATCCCGCACACGGTGGTTAGCGACGACAACGTCTTCAAGTCGAAGGCGCTGGATACGGACGAAGCCTTTACCTACACCTTCACCAAACTGGGCACTTACGGCTACTTTTGCTCCATTCATCCCACGATGATTGCCAAAGTTGTGGTGCAGTGAGGAGAGGACTGTAGTTACTACGTCAACGTCGCCGGATCACCCACCCGCTTGGCCACTTTGAACGTCAGCTTGTGCTCCTTCTTGTCCGCGTCCACGACGACGTGATCGCCATGCAGCACTTCGCCATCGAGGATCTTCATGGCCAGCGGGTCCTGCACCACGCGCTGGATGGCCCGCTTCAGCGGACGCGCGCCGTAGTTCGGATCGTAGCCTTCGGTAAAGATCAGTTCCTTCGCCTTCGCGGTCAGCTCCAGGCTGATCTTGCGATCGGCTAGTAGCCTGCGCAGGTCCTCCAGCCGCAGGTCCACGATCTTGGTCAACTGCTCTTTGCCCAGCGGGTTGAAGATGACAATGTCGTCCACGCGGTTGAGGAACTCGGGCTTGAAGTGCGCCCGCAGCGCCTCCATCACCCGCTGGTGCGCTTCGGAAATCTGCTCCGGTGAACGCTCTCCCAGGTCCTGCAGATAACTGGAGCCGATGTTCGACGTCATGATGATGATCGTGTTCTTGAAATCTACGATGCGGCCTTTGCCGTCGGTGAGGCGGCCATCGTCCATGATCTGCAGGAAAACGTTGAACACGTCAGGATGCGCCTTCTCGATTTCGTCGAATAGCACCACCGCATACGGCCGGCGGCGTATCGCCTCGGTCAACTGCCCGCCCTCGTCGTAGCCGATGTAGCCCGGAGGAGCGCCGATGAGCCGCGACACGGAATGCTTCTCCATGTACTCCGACATGTCAATGCGGACCATGGCGTGCTCGTCGTCGAACAGGAACTCGGCCAATGCCCTTGCCAGCTCGGTCTTGCCGACGCCGGTGGGTCCGAGGAAGATAAACGAACCAATCGGGCGGCGCGGATCGCTCAGCCCGGCGCGCGAACGCCGGATGGCGTTGGCCACATGCGCAATCGCTTCGTCCTGTCCAATAACGCGCTGCCGCAGACGGTCTTCCATGGTGACCAGCTTCTTGACTTCGCCTTCCAGCATCTTCGACACCGGAATGCCGGTCCACTTGCTGACGATCTTGGCGACGTCTTCCTCGTCCACCTCTTCCTTCAACATGCGCGCCTGCTTGCCGTCCATTGCCGCGCCCAGCTTCTTGACCTCAGCTTCGAGCTGCGGCAACTCGCCATACTTGATTTGCGCGGCGCGATTGTAGTCGCCCTTGCGCGTGGCCTCCTGCTCCTCCAGCTTCAACCTCTCAATGCGCTCCTTGGCCTCGCGCACCTTGGCGATGGCTTCCTTCTCCTGCTTCCAGCGCGCCTTCAGAGCGTTGGATTCCTCTTTGATGTGCGCCAGCTCTTTCTCCAGAGCGGCCAGCCGTTCGCGCGAGTTCGCATCGTCTTCGCGCTTCAGTGCCTGGCGCTCGATTTCGAGCTGCGTTGCCCGGCGCTCCAACTGGTCGATCTCAGTCGGCATGGAGTCGATCTGGATGCGCAGCGATGCCGCCGCCTCGTCAATCAGGTCGATGGCTTTGTCGGGCAGAAAACGATCGGAGATGTAGCGATGCGACAGCGTCGCTGCTGCCACAATCGCCGAGTCCTTGATGCGGACGCCGTGGTGAACTTCGTATTTCTCCCGCAGACCGCGCAGGATGGCGATGGTGTCCTCCACGTTGGGCTCGCCCACATAAACAATCTGGAAACGGCGCTCCAGCGCGGCGTCTTTCTCGATGTACTTGCGATATTCGTTCAGCGTGGTGGCGCCAATGGCGCGCAACTCGCCGCGCGCCAAGGCGGGCTTCAGCATGTTGGAGGCGTCAATCGCGCCTTCCGCCGCGCCGGCGCCCACCAGCGTATGCAACTCGTCAACGAACAGAATGATCTGCCCTTGCGACTGCTCGATCTCTTTCAGCACCGCCTTCAGCCGGTCTTCAAACTCGCCACGATACTTCGCGCCGGCCAGCATCGCGCCCAGGTCGAGCGACACCACGCGCTTGTTCTTCAACTGCTCGGGAACGTCACCGGAAACAATGCGCTGCGCCAGACCTTCAACAATCGCGGTCTTGCCAACGCCGGGTTCGCCAATCAGGACCGGGTTGTTCTTCGTCCGGCGTGACAGCACCTGCACCACGCGCCGCACTTCCTCGTCGCGCCCGATCACGGGATCGAGTTTGCCCTGGCGGGCAAGCTCGTTAAGGTCCTTGGCGTAACGCTCCAGCGCCTGATACTTCGCCTCGGGATTCTGGTCGGTCACTTTCTGATTACCGCGCACTGAGGTCAGCGCGCGCAGAATGTTGTCGTAGGTCGCGCCCGCGCTCGCCAGAATCTGTTGGGTGGCATCGCGCTTGAGTTTCGTGAGCGCCAGCAGCATGTGCTCGGTGGAGACGTACTCGTCCTTGAAGTTGGCCGCCTCTTTGAAGGCGTTCTCCAGCATCTGCGACGCGGCATCGGAAAGATGCGCCTGAGTGGCGCCGCTACCGGATACCTTCGGCAGCTTTTCGATCTCGCGCATGGCCTCGGCCTGCACTGTCGGCACATGCAGTCCTACGCGCTCCAGCAGAGGCGAGACGATGCCTTCGCGGTCCTCCAGCAGCGCAGCCAGAATATGCGCCGGCTGTAGCTCAGGATTGCCGTGCTCGCTGGCGAGATCGTTCGCCCGCTGCATGGCTTCCTGCGCTTTCACGGTTAATTTGTCCCAACGAATTGCCATGGGTAACTCCAGTTGTCAGTGGCCAGCTGCCGGTGAGTCAGCCAGTCAGCTAATCCTAAGGCTACTCGCTTGCGTTTCGGAAAATCTCTAAAGCCTAAGATTTCTGGCAATTACTTTCCGACAGGCGCAACTGGAAGCTGACTACTGGCTACTACTGGCTACTACTGGCTACTGACAACTGCTTCTGGATCAGGCAGCCTGCCCCTTGGTTGTGCCGTGAGTTTGGCTCTCCGGCTTCCTGCCTTCGATAGCCTTCTGGCTGCCTACGTTGACCTTGATCTGCTTCGGCTTGGCTTCGGCGCGCTTGGCCAGCCGGATGTTCAACACGTCGTTGTTGTAGTCGGCGTGAATGTCCTCGGTGTTCACTGTGTTCGGCAGGGTGAACGAGCGGATGAAGCTGCCATAGCGGCGCTCCACCCGACGGAAGTTCTCTTCCTTCTCTTCCTTCTCGAACTTGCGCTCGCCACTCACTGTCAGAACGTTGTTTTCCACCCGGACGTTCAGGTCTTTCTCGTCGATGCCGGGCACCTCCAGCTTCAACTGGATGGCCTGCTCGTCCTCGTAGATGTCAACTGGGGGAGCAAATGCGCCAGCCGTCAGCGACTCTTCACGCCCGCCGTACTGCTCTTCAAACAGACGGTTCATGCGTTGCTGCAAGGAATTCAATTCACGGAATGGGTCCCAACGGGTCAAAACAGTCATGGTTCGATCCTCCAAACAAAGTTCGTGGTCATTCCGACCACCGCCAAGTTTGATGCATGACTTAGCGAAAAGGAAGCATAAAATATGAGTGTATAGTTGTCAAGTACAGACTGTTGATTTGTGGCGATCAATGACTAGTCTAATCTAATATATAGATATTTAAAGGGTTTATAGTTCAGCGAAGGGCCTGTCCAAGCACCTGGCAAATGACGCACTTCAGGTAGGCGGTTTCCGGCACGTTCAACAGGACAGGATGGTCGAGCGACTGGCCGCGCTCTTCCAGAATGCGCACTCGGCGGCCCGCATCCGCAGCGGCAGAGCCGAACATTGCCAGGAACTCACCCTCGCTGACGTGGAACGAACAGGAGCAGGTGACGAGAATGCCGCCGGGCCGAAGCATCTTCAGGGCGCGGAGATTCAGCTCTTTGTAGCCGCGAAGGGCGGTGGGCACGGCGCGCTTGGTCTTGGCGAACGCCGGCGGATCAAGAACGATGGTGTCGTACTGCCGGCCAGTCGTAGCGTAGTCCTTGAGCAGGTCGAACGCGTTGGCCTCGGTCCATTCGATCTCGCCGCAGCGGTGAGCGGCGCGATTGAGCTGCTCGTTCCGTTCCGCCACTTCCAGCGCCGGACGCGACGAATCCACCGCGGCGACGGTTGCGCACTCTCGCGCGAGGTGCAGCGCAAATCCTCCCTGATAGGTGAAGCAGTCGAGTGCGTCTCCGTGAGCGTAGCGCGCCGCGGCGGCGTAGTTCTCGCGCTGATCGAGGAAGGCGCCGGTCTTCTGCCCGCCGAGTCCGTCGAAGTGGAAACGGACGCCGTTCATGGTGAAGACGGTGCTGGACCGCTCGCCGCGCACCAGTTGCGACTGGCGCGGCGGCAATTGCTCCAGTTCGCGAATGTGGGGATCGACGCGCTCGACGACGCTGGCCTGGGGAAAGTGTTCGGCGATGGCGTCGAGGACCGTCTGCCGCTGGTCCTGGCGATCGAAAGCCTGGGTGAGCGCCTGCACGGAAAGCACATCGTTGTACTTGTCGAGGATGAGGCCGGGCAGCAGGTCTGCCTCGCTGAAGATCACGCGGTAGGAATCGGTGTCGCGCGCGACTTGCTCGCGAAAGCGAACTGCGGCGGCAATGCGCTCCCGCACGAGGGATGGGAGTTGCGCTTCGCCGATTTCGTCGCCTGTGAGCAGGCGGATCGCAATCTGCGATGCACTGCTGTAAAGCGCCGAACCCAAATGGCGGCCACGCTCATCGAGGACATGCACCAGCGAGCCCGCCGAAGCCTCGGCTGGCGGCACCAGATCGGAGCGATAGACCCACAAGTGTCCGCCGCGCAGGCGCGCCGCGCCACGATGGTTCACGGTTATCACTGGAATGGAAACGGAATCAGCCAAGACATCCTCCCTGAAATCAAAGACTTATCTTACGCGGAAGGCAGTCGTCGAGCCTGACTTGGATTTTGATGCATTTATATGTAAAATATTATTGGCATATAGTCTTATATTTATTACATTATGTCTGCAAAACATTACTTCTGAGGAGAAAAACTATGGACCTTTCTCACCAAGAAAAGAGCATTTTGGGATCACTGCTGGCCGTAGTGGTGGTCTACGGATATTACTTCGCAAGCGTTCTGCGCGACCTTAGCCATCCCCAGTTCGGCGCCGCAAGTGTGGGTCGTCTTATTTTCGCGGTGGTCGCGTTTGTGGTGATCGAAACCGTTTACCGCATCGTGCTGGCGTTGGAATCGAAAGTCGAAGCCAAAGACGAGCGCGACATTCTCATCGCATGCAAGGCATATCGAAACGCCTATTTCTTCCTGGCCAGCGGCGCTTTCCTGGTGATCGCGTGCGTCATTATGGCCGACCTGATGAGCGAGCCGGCTCCGACCAGAATCGTCATGACGCCTTTCCTGACCGTCAATCTGGTGCTGTTCTTCATGGCTCTGGCCGAGCTGATGAAGTTTGTCACCCAGTTGTTCTATTACCGGCTAGGCTTGCGATGAACAGGGGGCAGATCCGTAACCACATCCGCACCCTGCGCTTTCATAGTTCGGAGATGACCCAGCAGGAATTGGCAGAGAAGATCGGAGTCACCCGTCAGACTGTCATCGCGATCGAACAGGACAGGTATTCGCCATCGCTGGACGTAGCCTTTCGCATCGCGCACGTGTTCGGCGTGCCGCTGGAAGAGGTGTTTCAGTACGAGACAACGGAATCCGACGCGCGTGGCTGAACTCTGCTCAGCAATCACCCCAGAACCGTCACTGTTTTCCGAGCCGCTCGATCCGGCTGCCGCGCCGCAAGCCGCGCACGTATGCGACAGGATCGCGAAATTCGGAGCGTCCCTTTCTGATTCCCACGAACTTGTCCATGGCTTCGGTCCGGCGACAGCGTCGAACGCGAATCGTGCTTTCGAGCTTACGGGTGCGGGCAATGTCGTAGGCGGACTGCATTCGCATGAGCGTGTCCATCTTGGGGCCAAATGCCTTTTCAATTCGCAGGGCCATCTCCCCGGACAAATCCGCTTTGCCGTTAAGCAAGCTGGACAGCGCGGGCCGGGAAACGCCCAGCATCTCGGCCGCGCCGGTTACAGACAGGCCGAGCGGCTCGATGATTTCAGTGCGGATAAATTCGCCCGGATGCGGGGGATTCAACATAGCGTTCCCTACTGCGCTGCGGCCTCGTCTGCTTCGACGGACTCTTCTTTGGCGGGTTTCGCTTTGGCGCCCTTCGCCGCCTCGTCTTCCGGCTGGGGCGGTGGGGGCACGTAGTACAGGATCCGATTGCAGTAAAAGCAGGTGACGATCTGCTCGTTGCTGGTGACTTCCTGGAACACCTGCGGGCGCAGCCGCACCCGGCAAGCAGAGCAACTTTCATCCTCATAAACCGCTGCCATGACGGAGCCGCGTAGCTTGAGCACGCGGTCGTAATGGGTGAGGGTCTCCTCGGCGAGGCCGGAACGCAACTCCTTGCGCGTCGCGCTCAACTCGGCGAGCTGCTTTTCGTCTTCGGCGGTCTGGGCTCGCGCGTGGTCTTTCTCTTTTTCATTCGCAGCGGTGTCGGCCTTCAGCGCGATCTCCGCCTGTTTGATCGCTTCTTTGCGCGTGTCGGCAGCGACCATGATTTCCAGGATCTTGTCTTCCAGCTTGCGAATCTCCGCCTCGGCAAACTGGATCTCGTGGTTCAGCGCCCTATACTCGTCGTTGGTCTTGACCTTCAGCGACTGGTCGCGGTACCTGCTGATCTTCTCCTGCTGGTCCTTGATGTCGGACTCGTGCTTGCGGCGCGCGATCTCGTCGGCCTTCAATCCGGCCTGGGCGGCCTCGAGTTGGGCCTTGGAACCGGCGAGTTTGGCCTCGATCTGTGCCACCTGCTGGGGCAGGGCGGCGACCTCCGCCTTCAGCGCGGCAATCCGAGCATCGACCTCTTGCACGTCGATCAGCTTTTGCAGATCGGAATTCATCTGGACCCCAAGGGAACCTGCTGGGATTCTAGCACGCAGAAACCAGGCCCCTGGCCAGCCGTCACCTTGCTGGACTAAGGTTTTCGGTCTATTGAGAGAATGCAGTAGACACGCCTAGCATTCGGACATGGCCATTGAAAGTGCGCGACTTTCTCTGGGATTGCTGATTGTAGCTTTTCACCAACGCATTGCCGACTTCGTCCTGGAGCGCGAGCGTGCCCTGGTGATCGCCTTCCGCAGCCGCGGCCTGCCTTTACCGGCGGCGCTCAGCACGGAGACGGCGCGCAATCTTTACTTCGGCATCGGCATGTTCATCGTGCTTGTCGAATGGTTGCGCATCTATCAGATCTGCCACTGACGACCTTTGAGACTGCTGCTCCTCTGCACAGTGCCCCGCACGGAACCTTCGCGACGATTAGCGCGAACGAGCGGATACACCAATCCTGGAACGGCTGCAGCGCAGTCGCCGCATGGACCCACTGTCCTGATATAGACTTTCCCGCTACGGAGTTTCCTGGTCGGAGCTAACGTGAAATCACGGTTCGCTGCATTCGTCTGCTGTGTGCTGTCCACGTCATTCCTCGTCGCGCAATCGTCCCCATCCCCTGCTTCGCAGGAGTCACCAGCGAAAAAAGAGCTGACGATTGAAGAAATGTTCCGGCCTGGCGGCATCCTGGGCCGCGGTCCGGAGGATGTGAAGTGGAGTCCTGACGGCTCCAAGGTTTCCTTCGTACAACGGGACGACAGCGGCCAGCACGGAGCTTTGTATTACGTGGATGTAACTACGGCGGGCAAGCCGGCGGTGCTGGTGGCGAGCGAGAAACTGGCATCGTTGGCTCCGCCCACCAGCGCCATCAAGGACGAACGCAAGAAAGAAGCGGCCCAGCGTTACTCCATTGGCGCCTATCATTGGTCGCCCGATTCCAGGAAGTTGCTGTTCGACTCCATGGGGCAACTTTGGCTTTACAGCTTGGACAGCGGCACCGCCGTGCAGATCACGGGCAACTCCGATGCCGCCGTCGATCCCAAGTTCTCGCCGGATGGAAGCCGCATCTCGTATGTGCGCAAGCACAACCTTTATACGCAGCCGCTCGACGGAGGGAGGGAACGAACTCTAACCAAAGATGGCGACGACAACCTGCTGAACGGCGAAGTTGACTGGATCTACGAGGAAGAGCTGTATACCCGCAGCAATTATTTCTGGTCTCCAGGCGGCAAGCACATCGCATTTCTGCAGATGAACGAGAAGGACGTGCCTACCTATCCCATCACCGACTGGATGCCCACCCATGCCACCGTGGACCAGGAGAAATATCCTCAGCCCGGCGATCCGAACCCAAAAGTACGCTTGGGCGTGGTTGGCCCCGATGGCGGCAAGATCAAATGGATTAACGCGGGAACGGGCGGCGACGTGCCGCTGTCAGACGGCCCCGATGCTCTGGTTCCCCGCTTCGGATGGGTGCGCGACGGCGTGCTGTGGGCGATGGCTCTTAACCGCCTGCAAAACCGGCTGGACTTGTATTTTGTGGATGTCAAGAACAGCAAGTGGGCGCTAATGATGACGGAGACCACCGACGCCTGGATCGATATGCACCCCGAGGTGGACTTCCAGACTTTGTCTTCTGGCAATCGGTATTTGTGGACCAGTTGGCGCGACGGGCACAACCATATTTACTTGTACCAGTTCGACAAGCAGGACCCGCTGAGCGGCCCGGCCAAGCTGGTGGCCCAACTCACGCATGGCGACTGGGAAGTCGAGAGCATTGCTGGCGTTGATGAAAAGCAGGGAGTGGTCTATTTCTCCGCCAACGAGGGCGATTGGCGGCAGACGAATCTCTACGCCGTGGGGTTGGACGGGCAGAACTTCCATCGCGTCTCCAAGGAAAATGGATCGCATTCGGCGGACTTCGATCCCAGCGGCTCCAAGTACTACGTGGATCGCTACTCGTCGCTGGCCACGCCGCCAACGGCTTCGCTGTGCGCCGTCGACGGCGCCTGCAACACGTTTTGGACGCCGCGCAGCGTTGAGGCCTACCACCTGCTGACCCCGCAGTTCGTGGACTTCAAAGCCGCCGATGGCACAACCACTCTGCAAGGTGTGATCCTTATGCCGGAGAGCGGGCCGATGATCGCGAACGGCAAAGCGCCGCTCATCGTCAATCCCTATGGCGGCCCCGCAGCGCAGACGGTGCGTGATGCCTGGGGCGCAATTGACCTGTTCGACCAGGTCCTGGCACAGCAGGGGTTCGCGATTCTGAAAGTTGACAACCGCGGCATGGCCGGACGAGGCAAGGCCTTCGCCATGGCTATCAAGCACAACTTCGGCGAGACCGAGCTCAGTGATCAGATGGCCGCCATGCAGCAGGCCCTGCAACAGTTTCCGCAACTGGACGGGAACCGGCTCGGATTCTGGGGCTGGAGCTACGGCGGATATTTCACGCTCTACGCGCTTGAGCACAGCGACATGTTCAAGGGGGGAGTTTCCGTGGCGCCGGTGACCGATTGGCGCAATTACGATTCGATTTACACCGAGCGTTATATGGGCCTGCCAAGCGAGAACCCAGCGGGCTACAGGAAAAGTTCGGTGGTGAACTTCGCGGCTAATTTGCGCGGCAAACTGCTGGAGGTGCACGGCACCAGCGACGACAACGTGCACGTCCAGAACAGCATTCAAATGATCAACGCGCTCATTAACTCAGGCAAGCAGTTCGAGCTGATGATGTATCCAGGAAAGACTCATGGCATCGCCGGGTACGAGGCCCGTACGCATCTGTTTCATCTGATCGAGGACCACTTCGAGAAGATACTCGCGCCAGAGAAATGAGGCGGGCGGGAACTTTTCACCACAGAGACACAGAGATATAGAAAAAGGAAAATTGCTCTTGACAGTGGGAATAATTGCGCTCCGCATGATGAAAATAAGAGATATTTTCTGTGCCTCTGTGGTGAAAGATTTTCTTGTCTCTTGCTCTCACCCAGCTCTTTCTGTTTGAATTCGGAGGCACTGATTCCAGCACTCCTGGGAGCGTCACCCTGGCGAACCAAGTCTTCGCGCGCAAATCTATCGACAAGCTGATCTCCGATTCCGAGGAGCCGGAACATCGGCTTAAGAAAACGCTGGGGCCGTGGTCGCTGACCGGGCTCGGCATCGGCGCTGTGATCGGCTCCGGTATCTTCACCGTAGTGGGAACGGCGATTGCCGGCCAGAAGTTCAACACCTCGTCCATCCTGAACGCGCCCGTAGCCGACTACCTGGTGCATCATGCGGCCACGCTGGGGCGGCCCGGCGCAGGACCGGCGCTGGCGATTTCTCTGGTGCTGGTGGCCATCGTCTGCGCCTTCACCGGGCTTTGCTATGCCGAGCTGGCGTCCATGATCCCCATCGCCGGCAGCGCTTACACCTACACCTACGCCACCATGGGCGAGTTGATCGCCTGGATCATCGGCTGGGACCTCATCCTGGAGTACGCGGTCAGCAACATGGCCGTGAGCGTGGGCTTCGCGGCGCACATGGTGGCCACGTTCAGCTGGTTCGGCTGGCATCCCGCGCTGCGCTGGATCACCCCTGCATACTTGCCTGGCGGTCTCACCGACTTGCAAAACAACGTGCTCTACGCTCCCGGCTGGCACTTTGGCTTCAACCTTCCGGCGTTTCTGATCGTCATGTTGCTGACGGTGGTGCTGGTGCGCGGCATCCGCGAATCGGCCGAGACCAACAATGTCATGGTGATCCTGAAGATCGCCGCCATCCTGGCCTTTGTGTTCGTGGGGATGCGATTCATTCATCCCGCCAACTATCACCCCTTCGCGCCGGAGGGCTGGCCGGGCGTGCTGACTGGCGGCTCCATCATTTTCTTCACCTATATCGGATTCGACTCGGTCTCCACCGCGGCCGAGGAGGCGCGCAACCCGCAGCGCGACCTGCCGATCGGAATTATTGCCACGCTCATCGTTTGTACTGTGCTCTACATTGCGGTTGCTGTGGTGCTGACGGGCATCGTGCCCTGGCAGACTTTGATTGACGACGCCGCGCCCGTGGTCAACAGCATGAGCAAGCTGGCGGGAACCACGAAGTCCGCGCTGCTGCACTGGACGGAGCTGGCGGTTCTTTTCGGCGCGATGATGGGCATGATCTCGTCGCTGCTGGTGTTCCAGTTGGGGCAGGCGCGGGTTTGGTTCTCGATGTCGCGCGATGGCTTGCTGCCCAAATTGTTCAGCCGGGTGCATCCGCGATTTCGTACCCCAGCAACGGCAACCTGGATAGCCGGATTTCTGGTGGGGATTCCCGGCGGCATTCTCGACATTGGCACGCTCTCGGACCTCTCGAACATCGGTACGCTGTTCGCGTTCGTTCTAGTGTCGATCGGAGTCATCATCCTGCGCTACAAACAGCCCGAGCGCCGTCGCGGATTCCGTGCCCCGGGCGGCCTGGCCGCGCCCATCCTCAGCGTCGTGTTCTGCGTGCTGCTGATGGCCGGCCTGCCGATTCTGACCTGGCTGCGCTTTTTCGTGTGGCTGATTATCGGGTTGACGGTGTACATGCTCTACAGCCGGCACCGCAGCGAGTTTAGTCCGCGCAACAGCCCAGCACAGCGCTGATCAAGGCCCCGGTATTCGTTATCGCAATAATGCTATACTGAGTCTCTATCACTCTTACGAGGCGGCGTGGGCGCCGAATTCACTATCGAATATGTTGAACTACCCAACGGACGAATGCCGGCTCGGGAGTTCGTCGATTCGCTGGACGACAGGGCTGCCGCACGAATTGACGCATTTATCGATCGCCTGCGCATCCATGGTAATCGGATGCAGGGAAAGTTCGTGAAGAAGCTGAGGAATGAGATATTCGAGCTGAGGGTTAAGGATTTCGATCGGATCTTTCGGGTTCTTTTCTTCTATCAACCTGCAATGTTGATTGTGATTACCTCGGCCTTTCAGAAGAAGACGCAAGAAACGCCGGCCAGCGAGATAACCAGGGCTGAGAACCTAAGGAAGCTCTGGATGAAGTACATGAACCATTACACAGGGTCACGCAAGGAAGGCGAGGCGATCCTGAAGGAGTTTGCTCTATGAAACGCGACCGGCACAGCGAAGTGGTCGCCCAGCGCGCCCGCAGTAGCGCGGCTTATCGCAAAACATTTGCGCGCACTCTTCGCCAGATTGATCTCGCATTGCTGGTGCGCGAAATGAGAGAGGAAGCAGGGCTAACGCAAG
Source organism: uncultured Acidobacteriaceae bacterium (assembly GCA_963737435.1). Lineage (GTDB taxonomy): Bacteria > Acidobacteriota > Terriglobia > Terriglobales > Acidobacteriaceae > Bog-257. Next base: position 693,502 of record CAVTSI010000007.1, read on the forward strand.
CCGGATTGGCCAAAAGGATTGGCACAACCCAATCCGTGATCGCCCGCCTCGAGGACGCCGAATACATGGGGCATTCATTGGTGATGCTGGAGCGGATCGCCGCAGCTTGCGGTGTTGCTCTAAAGCTCCACGCTGAAAGAAAGCCGGACTTCGATCGGGAAGTAGCGCTTGTTTGACATATCCGACTCGGACGACTTTATCTCTTCGCTGCCCAAGGCCGAACTCCATCTGCACCTCGAGGGCACGGTTGATCCGCCGACGCTGGCGGAACTGAGCCGTCGCCATCCCACGCCGCTTCCCAGCACCAACAATCGCTACAAAAACCTGGAGGACAGCGGACGCGTCTTCAGCGAGGAAGAAGCGCGCGCGTTGTACGAATACAAGAATTTCACCGGCTTTCTGTGGGCGTTCAAGGCGGTCACCGAGCGGCTGCGCACCGCCGAGGATTACGAGCTGGTTACCTATCGCATGATGCAGAAGCTGCATGCGCAAAATGTCCTTCACGCCGAGGTGTACATCTCTGCCGGGGTGGTGCAGTGGCGCGGACAGGAATTTGCTCCCTTATTCGAAGGGGCGGAGCGTGGTCGTCAGCGCGCCGAGCGCGACTTTGGCATGTCGCTGTACTGGATCTTCGACGCGGTCCGGCACTTCGGCGTGGACGAAGCGCGCAGGGTGGTCGACCAGGCAATTCACTTCAAGGAAAGAAACGTAGCGGGCATCGAAATCGGCGGAGACGAGCGCCGCGCCGGGCCCGAGCTGTTTCGAGAGGTGTATGAGCACGCCGCGCAACACGGGTTGCGGTTGACCGTACATGCCGGGGAAACGGTGGGCGCCGAATCCATTTGGAGCGCGCTAAGGGAACTGAAGGCGGACCGCATCGGCCATGGACTGCGCGCCACCGACGATCCGGAACTGGTGCGGTATCTCGCGGAAAACAGAATACCGGTGGAAGTATGCATCACCAGCAACGTGATGACCGGCTGCTGTACGGCGGTGGAGCAGCATCCGATCCGGAAATTGTTTGATGCCGGCGTCCAGGTCACGCTGAATACGGACGATCCCGACATGTTCCACACGAATCTGTTGCGTGAATATCGGATTGCGCAGGAGATCTTCGGCTTCAGCGAGGATGAACTGCGCGAGTTGGCGAAGAATTCGTTCCGCGCGTCGTTTTTGCCGGAAGAGAAGAAGCGAGAGTACCTGGCGAAGTTCTGAAACCCTTGTTCGCGGAGTTTGTCACTCCCCGCGCGCCGCGCGAAAGGCAACCAGACGCTCGCGAACGTTCATCACGTACTGGGGAAGATCGAGCTGCGAGCCTTCCTCGAGAATCGGAATCAGCTTGTCGAACTCAGGGCCGGAGTGCGATCCGGTCAACGCGATGCGCACCGGATGAAATAGCTCTTTGCCCTTCACTCCAGTCTTCGCCTTCACCTCGTTCATGATGGCCTTGAAGCGCTCCGGGGTAATCGGCGACGAATCGCTTTCCACCTGCGCCGCAAATGCAGCAAGGACATTAGCAGTTTTCGGCGAGGCGAGCACCTCGGCATTATCAGGCGAATTCACCGCACCCGCGGCATCGTAGCGAAAGATCAGTGCGGCGCGCTCAGGAAGCTGGTCCAGCTTGTCCACCGAAGGAACGAGCAGCGCGACCACCTTGCTGAACCAGGATCGGGTGTCATCGAGATTTTCCGGCAGCAGTCCGGCGCGCACAAAGAAGGCCTCCGCGAGCCGTCCGATGCGCTCAGGCGGACCCTGCTTGATGTAATGCCGATTAAGCCAATATAACTTCTCCATGTCGAAGACCGCGGGCGATGGGGTTACGCGCCGCAGCGAAAACTCCCTAACCAGCTCTTCGGGTGAAAAGATTTCGCGGGTGCCGCCGGTCGGCGCCCAACCCAGCAGCGCAAGGTAATTCACCAGCGCTTCGGGCAGCACACCCATCTCGCGGAAATTGGCGATGGAGGTTGCCCCGTGCCGCTTGGACAACCGTTCGCGATCGCTCCCCAGAATCGTGGAAAGGTGTGCGAACTCCGGCACCGGCCATCCCAGCGCCTCGTAGAGCGCCACCTGCTTGGGCGTGTTGGAGAGGTGATCGTCGCCGCGAATGACGTGAGTGATGTCCATCAACGCGTCGTCCACGACCACGACATAGTTGTAAACCGGAATGCCGGTAGAGCGCAGGATGATGGGATCGCTGACCACTTCGTTGGAAAACCCGACTGGTCCGTGCACGATGTCGTGAAAGCGAATAGGGTGCTCCGGAATACGCAGGCGAATCGCTGCCGCTTCGCCGTTTGCGCGGCGGCGCTGACTCTCCTGGGGATCGAGGCCGCGGCATTTCCCCGAGTAGATCGGCGGTTGCTTATGTTGCAGAGCAAGCTCGCGGTCGCGTTCCAGTTCCTCCTGCGAGCAGAAGCAGAGGTAGGCCTTGCCTTCCTTCACCAGCCGCTCGGCATGTTCGCGATACAACTCCAGGCGATCGCTCTGGCGATAGGGGGTGTGCGGGCCGCCAACATCGGGGCCCTCGTCCCAATCGATGCCAAGCCACTTGAGATCGTCGAGGAGTTGGTCCTCGAAGCGCGCCTCGCTGCGGGCCACATCGGTGTCCTCAATGCGCAACACCATGACGCCGCCGGCCTGACGGGCAAAGAGCCAGTTGAAGAGTGCAGTGCGGGCGTTGCCGACATGCAGTTGTCCCGTAGGGGAAGGGGCAAAGCGAACGCGGACTTTGGCAGCGGGGCTCACCCTTTGATGTTAGCAAGAGCGGCTGTTTGTCATGTCGAAATTCGGCCATTCCGTCCGCGATTACGTCGGCGGGGAAGGCGGAGTGTCCTCGTCCTCGACCGGCGTCCCGCCATGCCGCTGCATCTCGTCGTGGATTTCCTTCAGGACGTCCTCGCGGTAGGCGCCGTTGTGCAGGCGTTCGGTCATTTCCTGGAGCGCTACATTCAGCACATGGTAATGGTGGAGCTCACGATAGCGGGGGTCACTGGTGACTTCTTTCCACAATTTGTGCAGCATATCCACGTCTTCCTGGCGCATGCGCGGGGTGTGCGGACCCAGCAGGTATTCGTGCTTGTTACCGTTAGGTTCCACCACCACAAGTTTCAGGCGGGGACGCGGCTCCGGCAGCCGTTCCCAGGCATCGCCCGTCAGTTTGCCCTGCTCATCGGCGGTCAACTTGTTGGACAGGCCACAGACAATGACCGACGAGTGCAGGCGCTGCGCGGTGGCCACGATGCTCTCGAAAACGTCGTTGGTGGGCACCACCAGCAGAGAAACGTGCTTGCCCTCTTTTTCGGCGACGGACACCACAGCGCTGAACAGCTCCTGCTCATACTTCTTGAAAACCTCCGAGGTATCCACCACCTCGCTGCCGCTGAAGGAATGCTCGCGGTGGTAAACGCGCGCCGTCATCACCACCACGTCGGTCTTGGTGGTGTCGGTGTTGGCCAGCACCTGCTGCAGGTAATACAGGTTATGAGGGTCGCGGACCGCAACCTGGATATTGCCGGGGCGGACCTCCATCGCTTCGGCGCTGAGTTCGGTATTTTGAGCAATATTGAACTGGTCGAATCCCGATTCCGCGTGCGCGTGCTGCCTGGCGGTGATTCTCTCGGAGACGGAGAAGACAGCAAAGAAAACAACGCTGAATGCGACCCCTGCGATGGTTGCCAATTGCTTCGTGAACAGGTTAACCACCGCGGTCGAGAACAGTACCAACGAGATCGCGAAGAGGCCGATGGGGACTTCGACGCCCCTGAAGTGAAAGTTGCCTGGTACCTTCCATTGGCGGTTTTCCGGCTCGGTATAGCGCAGCACCGTAACTGCGAGCGACTTGAACGCGAAGCTCCAGATCACGCCGAAGGCGTATAGCGAAGCCAGCAAATATACGTTGCCGCCGCTGGCAATGATGGTGAAGATCTGCAGGCCAACGATCAGGTTGATGATGCGGTAGCTGGTGCCGAACCTCTTCTGCGGTTTGCGGAACCAGGGGGTGAGCACGCCATCTTCACTCATGCGGTTCAGCACGCCGTTGGCGCCGACGATGGCGGTGTTGACCGCGCCGGAAAGAATAAGAACGCCGACCAGCACGACAAACCCCTGAAATACCAAACGCAGCGTGTAAGGACCGACAACATGCATGGCCAACCCGCCAATCAGATTGGCGTAATAGTCGGGGCGCACCTTGTCGGGGATGATCATGACCGCGAAAAACGAAACCAGTCCGGTGAAGAACAGGCTGTACAGGAAGATCACCAGCCCGGTCTTCTCCAGGTTCTTCAACTTGGGGTGCTCGATTTCGCGGTTGACCTGGGCCAGCGACTCCTCCCCACTCATCGCCAGTACGGAATGGCCGAAGCCCACCAGCATCATGATGAGTGAAATGCGCGCGGCCCAAGTGCCCAGAAACCAGCCGAGAGACTCACGATCGTGGTGCATGGTGGCGGCAGTGGGAAGCGGCGGCAGGTGCGCACCCGTTTTGGCCAGCGTAATCAGGCACCAGACAATCAGCATCACCACCATCACCGTGGTGATCTTCATGATTTGCAGGGCGCGTTCACTGGATTCGTGTATGCCTTGGGTGTTCTTCCACCAAAAATAAAGTGTGACCACGATGGCGAAAAGCGCCGCAAAGGAGTTGTCAGGAACGTGAACGTCGTAGCCCAGATGATGAAAGGTATCGGTCAGAAACCCTGCCAGATACTGGCCTGCTGACACTGCGCTGATCGGTCCTGTGAGCACGTAATCGAACAGCAGGGCAGAAACCGATAGCTTGGCCAGCTTTCCGCCCATGGCCTCTTTGACCACGCGGTACACTCCGCCGCGAACGAACATCGAACTGGACTCGATGTACAGAGCGCGCACCGCATAGCTAAACAGCATGACAGCGAGGACGAACCAGGGGGCACTTTTGCCGATGACTTTTTCCGCGTCGCCGCCCACGTAGTACGCCGACGAAGCGAGGTCCGCCAAAACAATGGCTGCGGCCCGCCAGAAAGAAATGAAAGTCAGCATCACCGAGGTGGCGACGAAGACCTTGATGGCAGGCCGCTGCAGGTTCTCAACTGGTGTGGACATAGTTGTTGGCGCGGCCCCTGGGCAGCGCTCCGTTCGCGGAAAAGTCGCAACCGGAGTACATCAGTGTACTGCCTTTAGTGCTTACTGATTAGTGCTGGGCGCCCTCATAACGCCCTCTCCAGCTTACTGAACGCCTCCGCCATTTCCGCCGCAACCTTCTCGCCTTCAACACCCTCAATCTCCAGCAACACTGGCGGTGCGTGCGATGCGGTCCGCAATAGCTCCATCGTCTGCTTCCAATCGATGCTGCCTTGGCCGGGCCAGAGATGCGCATCGTGATCCTTGTCATTGTCGTGAACGTGGGTGGAGCGCACGCGGTCTTTCAAAACTTCGAACGCTTGCGGCACGCTCGACATGATGTGCGCATGGCCGACGTCAAAGCACACGCCGATATCGTCGAAGCGTCCGGCGTGCAGCAGTTCCATCAGCTTCTCCGGCGTGGAAAGCTCGTTGGTAATGTTCTCGACCAGCAGTTGCACGCCCAGGGGTTTGGCGAAGGCGTGCAGGTGTTCGAGGGAACTCATCGCGGCGTCGAGTTTGTGCTCGTCCGCCTCTTCGTGGCCGATCCCGACATGTTGCACCAGGTACTGAAACGGCGCCTGCTCGGCCACCTCGATGGCGCGCTTGATTTCATCGGTAGCGGCGACGCGCTGAAGTTTCTCAATCGACGCAATGTTGATGTGCGTCGCGCCGCCGCGTCCCCAATCTTCGTCGGGATGCATAGGCGAGTGCATGGAGTGGAACGTCACTCCGGTGCTGTGAAACCAGTTGGCGATCTGCCGGATGTGCTGCCGGTCGGTGTAATTGAAGTGCCCGCGCGCGGCGAAGATCTCGATGGCTTCCGCGCCGCCGGATACCATCTGATCGAGCAGGCCGGGATGCAGCCGTTCCCGCCTGGCGTAGATCAGCGTGGACATGGCGCGGCGCATCAGAATCCGACTGCCTTTCCGTTATGGCGTCCGTCACTGGCGCCCAGGCGCTCGCCGGTTTGGGGATCAATTTCGATGCACTGAGCGTCGCCCCAATATTGCGCCTTCGAAGAAGACTGTCCCGGCAGAGAATCCAGGCTCGCGTCGGCGGAGACTTTGTGCCCCATGTGCTCGAGGATGCGAATGGTGTCAGGCGAAAAGCCCACTTTTTCTAGTTTGATCTCGTCGGGCAGCCATTGATCATGGAAGCGGGGCGCATTCACCGCCTGCTGAATGTTTAATCCGTAATCCACCACGCCCATCAGCACATTGGCGACGATAGTAATGATGGTGGGGCCGCCCTCAGCGCCGAGAACCAGGAAAAGCTTGCCGCCTTTGAGCACGATGGTCGGCGCCATCGCGGACAGCGGACGCTTGCCGGGACCAATGGCATTTGCGGGGCCCTGTATCAGTCCGAACATATTAGGCACGCCTGGCTTGGAGGCGAAATCGTCCATCTCATCGTTAAGCAGAAAGCCCAAGCCCTCAGCGGTAACGTGCGAGCCAAAGCTTTCGTTCAGTGTAGTCGTAACCGACACCGCGTTGCCCTCAGGGTCGACCATTGAGTAGTGGGTGGTGTGAACCGGCTCAACGAGCTTCTTCGGCTGCGGATGCGTGCTGGCGTAGCTGTCCAATTGCGAGAAGATGGAAGGCCGTCGCAACTCACTTCCGGGAGTGGCGCGGCGCAGCGGGATAGTTTCGCGCCAGGCATTGGCATAGCGCTTGTCCAACAGTTGCGCAACCGGGATCTTGGAAAAATCCGGGTCCCCGAGGAACTCGGCGCGATCAAAAAACGCCCGCTGATAAGCCTCGGCGGTGAGATGAATGCTCTGAGCTGAACCTTCACCCTGCTTAGCCAGATCGTATCCCTCGATGATGTTGAGGATCTCGACCAGGGTCACGCCTCCGGACGACGGCGGTGGTGCGCTGATGACCTCATACCCGCGATAAGTGCCGCGAATCGGCTGCCGCTCCTTCACTTCGTACTGGGCAAGGTCCTCGGCGGTGACGAGGCCGCCGCCCTTCTCGATTGCCGCAGCCAGTTCACGCGCCATCGCGCCATGGTAGAAGTCGTCAGGATTTTCGGCGATACGCTCGAGGGTCTTGGCCAGCTCCGGCTGCTTGAAAACGTCGCCCTGCTGGTAGTAGTCGCCATCGCGCTGAAAGATGCGATGCGATTCGGGAAACTTCGCCAGGTTGGGATCGTGGAACGAGCTCGCCGCGTCGTAGTCGAGCCCGTAGCCATCGCGCGCCAGTCGGATCGCCGGCTCCATCACCTGCTTCAGCGTCAGCTTGCCCCAATGCTTCTGGGCGTACAACAGGCCCGCCACTGAGCCGGGGACGCCGATCGCTTTGTAGCCAAAAATACTCATGCCTGGGACGACATTTCCCTGGGCGTCCAGGTACATGTTGGCGGTGGCTTTGGCTGGCGCCTTTTCGCGGAAGTCGAGGAAGTGGACCTCGCCGTCGGCCCGGCGGAAGAGCAGGAAGCCGCCTCCGCCGATGTTGCCTGCCTGGGGAAGCACCACGGCAAGAGCGAAACCGACGGCAACCGCAGAGTCCACCGCGTTGCCGCCCTGCTTCATGATGGCGACTCCCACCTCGGAGGCTTCGGCTTGCACCGTGGCCACCATGGCCTTGGGCGCATGCACCGGATGCATCCCATTGCCGGCGAAAGCCTGGACGCAAAGCGCCAGCGTGAGCATCACGGGCAAGAGTTTGCGAAGCAATTTCATAGGGTTAATGGCGGGAGGACCCGAATGCCCGTCTGCCCAAGCCGGACAGGGAAAGAGTTTACCGCGACGGCAATGCCAGCATTGAGGCTAGCCGACCGACTCTTAGAGAGTCAAATCCGCACCGCGTCAAACCACGACAGCGAACCTGACGCTGCGATGTATCGTTTCCTTTACTTGGTTCATCCAAACCATTTTGGCGGGTCTCCTTAGTTCTGAACCACTAGCCTTCCTCATTTCACACGGGGAGAATTATGAAAGCAGCCATCGTCTCCCGTGGATTTGGTTGGCGGGCGCCGCCACCTGATGGGTTCGCCCTCAGGTATTCGGGCCACCCTTGATTACTCGGCGCGCGATCGCGTGCTGCCGCATGTCACCAAGTGCTCGCTGGAGGACGCGGGCAAGGCGCTTGAGCTGATGCATCAAGGCAAGCTAAGCGGACGAGCGGTGTTGATGGTGCGCTAGTTGCACCAGGCGCGGCACCCCACTTGTAGGCGATATAATATTCGTTTGCTGCAAGCTCGCAGTTCCAGCTATGTAACCCGCGGAAGGACACCATGCCTACAGACGTGATCATGCCCCAGATGGGGGAGTCGATTTTTGAAGGGACCATCACCAAGTGGTTGAAACAGCCGGGCGAGAAAGTTCAACGCGACGAGCCACTGTTTGAAATTTCGACCGACAAGGTTGACGCGGAGATTCCCGCGCCCGCTTCCGGCACCCTACAAGACATCAAAGTTCAAGCCGGCGCCACGGTCCAGGTGAACACCGTAGTGGGGACGATCGCGGGCGAAGGCGAAGCTGCTGGAGCCGCGCCATCCGCTCCGGCTGCCAGCACCGCAGCACCGGCCCCTGCCGGAGGAGACGGCAGCCGCTCGACCCAGACAGAAGTGGCGCAGCCTCCCAGTGGCGAGGAGCCCAAACAGCCTTCGGCGCCCCAGGCCGGCAAGGAGTCGGCCCAACCCTCAGCGGTTGAGAAGACCGGAGTGGCGCAAGAACAACAAGGCACCGTGCTGGAGTATCCCGAAGCTGGCGAGCAGGAACGCCTGCGCTCCAGCCCGTTGGTGCGCCGCATCGCCAAGGAAAACAAGGTTGACCTGGCACAGGTCCCGGGAACGGGCCTTGGTGGCCGCATTACCAAGGATGACATTGAGTCGTTCATCGCCAAACACGGCGCTGGCGGATCCCAGCCCGCTGCTCCCGCGAAACCGGCTGCAGTTTCCGCGCCCTCGGCTCCTGCACCTTCCACACCTGCGACGGTCACTCCTCTGCAACCCGTCGGCGGCGTGACTCCCGGCGAAGTTGTGCCCATGTCGGTCATGCGTAAGAAGATCGCCGAGCGCATGGTGCTGTCGAAACGCACCAGCGCGCACGTGCACGGTGTCTTCGAAGTGGACATGACCCGCATCGTGAAATTGCGCGAGAAGATGAAGGCGAAGTTCGAGCAGTCCACCGGCAACAAGCTCACCTTTACGCCCTTCTTTGCGCGCGCCGTGGTGCACGGCATTCGCAAATGGCCCATCATCAATTCGTCGGTGGAAGGCGAGAACATCCACTATCATGCTTCCATCAATCTTGGCATCGCAGTCTCGCTCGACTGGGGCCTCATCGTGCCCGTCGTGAAGAACGCCGAGGAGCGCAGCTTCGTCGGCTTGCAGCGCGCCATCACCGACCTCGGCGAGCGTGCCCGCACCAAGAAGTTGAAGCCCGAGGAAGTGCAGGGTGGGACGTTCACCATCACCAACCCCGGCATCTTTGGCGCTAAATTCGGGATGCCCATCATCAACCAGCCGCAGGTTGCCATCCTGGGCGTGGGTGGCATCGTGAAAAAGCCGGCCGTGGTCACCGACAAGGATGGCAACGACTCCATCGCCATCCGTTCCATGATGCACCTCAGCATTGGCTATGACCATCGCATCATTGACGGAGCAGTGGCCGATCAGTTCATGGCCGAGGTGAAGCAGTTCCTGGAGAACTGGAACGAAGAGCTGCTGTAAGTCAGTTGTCGGTAGCCAGTTGTCAGTTGTGAAAAAGAACGGCAGAGTCAGTGAGCCCTGCCGTTTTACTTTGCAGACTTGGTTTTATGCGGTCGGAAACCGGCGGCAGTAATGGCCAGACTGCGGCGGCGAAGTTTTTCCAGAATCTTGATCTTCTCGGAAAAACTCAGCGATGCCAGGGAATAAAGAGCGTGCCAATCGCCAAGTACCTGACGACAGGTAACAACCTCTGTCAATTATCGTCACACCCATCCCGCCGTTTTCGCGCGCACTGATAGAATCTGCTGTGTGGATTTTATGTCCTGAACAGTGGGACGCTGGGCGGACAAGTTGGGCATCTTAGTAGGAACGATTGTGGTAGGGGCGACACCATTCGGAGGGCAAGCGCTGGACCAGGTGCGAACCATGAGCGCTTTTGCGCAAGATCCGACGCAGGGTAATGGGGTAGAGTCCCATGGTCCCGTGCTGCTGATGCCACCCCCGCTTCCTCCCAAGAAGCCGAATCTCTGGCTACAGCGGATTTGGCTGGTGGTATTCGTGCTGTTCTGCCTGGAAGTGGGCATCATCCTCACCGCGCTGCCCTGGACCGGCATCTGGACAAACAACTCGCTTCTGCTGGGATACCCGCAAATCCGGGAATTCCTCATGCAAAATTTTGTGCGAGGCTTGGTCAGCGGGCTCGGCCTGGTGGACATTTGGATGGGAGTCGCAGAGGCGGTCCGCTATCGCGAAGGCCCGGATGCCTGACGTGCAGCTCTTCTCCACTGGCTTCGTGTTTTTCGCATCCAACACTCATCTCCCGGAAATTCCCGATGGACTGAGACACCAATTCCATGGCTGACAAGACAGACGAACATCATCGCCACAATCGCGCGCCCCTGGCCTACGAGAACAAGAAATTCCTCAACAGCCCCGACGGCCGCATCCTCCGCATCCTTGCCGAATACCAAGAGCCGCTGGCGCGCTTTCGCCGCGAGCGCATCCAGGACACGATCGTGTTCTTTGGCTCAGCGCGCTTTCACAGCCGCTCGCAAGCCCAGGAGGCGCTGCAACTGCTGGACAAGCCGGGCTCGGCAACTCCCGCTCCCGAGGAGGAGCAGGAGCGCATTCGCCGCGCGCGGGCCGACGTCGAGATGGCGCGCTACTACGAAGACGCGCGCAAGCTGGCCTTCCTGGTGACCCAGTGGACGAAGACCATCAATCAGCCGCGGCATCGTTTCGTAATTACCACCGGCGGCGGACCGGGAATCATGGAAGCGGCCAACCTCGGCGCTGCCGAAGCGGGTGGCAAGACCATCGGGCTCAACATTAATCTGCCCTTCGAGCAAATGCCGAACCCCTACATCACGCCGGAGTTGAACTTTGAGTTCCACTACTTTTTCATGCGCAAGCTGTGGTTCGCCTACCTGTCGAAGGCCCTGGTCGTGTTTCCCGGGGGCTTCGGCACGTTCGACGAGCTGTTCGAGTTGTTGACCCTGACCCAGACCGAGAAGCTCGCCAAGCGCATCTGCATTGTGGTGTACGGCAAGGACTACTGGGACCGCGTGATCAACTTCCAGGCACTGGTGGACGCGGGCACCATCTCGCCCAAGGATTTGCAATTGTTTCACTGGGCCAGCACGCCCGAGGAAGCGTTTGAGTATTTACGCGCCGACTTGACCACGTATCACATGGAACAATGGAGCCCGCGCGACAAGGAACCGGAGATTGCCAAGACCAGACCGTGAGGCAGTTGCCAGTAGCCAGTGGTCAGCTATCAGTTCTCAGAAGCCGGCTATCAGCGGTCCGTCGACTGAGGTTAGTCGCCGCCGCTGTTACGAAGCTTCTGCTTGAACTCGACGATCATTTTCTGCCCAAAGGCGTTTCGGCCAGAAGTTCGCAACAACCATCTCTTGGATCTAACACTGACAACTGACTTCTGGCTACTGACTACTGACTGCTGGCCCCTTTGTGCCAGCCGAGGTTGCGTACTGGTTATGGCACTTTCGGTGCTCGCGTGATTTTGCCGTACGGCGTAAACTGTTGCCCGAATGTCATTAACATTAGAGGTGGCTGGCCGCAGCGATGTGGGACGAGTTCGTCCGTCGAACGAAGATAACTTCGGCTACGACCAGACGTTGGGCATTTTTGTGGTGTGCGACGGCATGGGCGGCCATGCCGCCGGTGAAGTTGCCAGCCAAATTGCGGTGGACACCATCCTGGCGTACTTTCGCGAGCACGCGCCTGACGTCGAGGACAACGCGTTGCTCGATGAAGCGCCGGTCGGCGCACGCCTGCTGGGCGAAGCCGTCAAGAAGGCCAACGATGCGATTCTGGATTATGCGGAAGCGCATAAGAACATGACAGGAATGGGTACCACGCTGGTGGCGGCGCGCTTCTCCAATGGCGTTTGCAGCATTGCCAACGTGGGCGACAGCCGCATCTACCTGTTTCGCGAAGGGCAATTACTGCAGTTGACCGAAGACCACTCCCTGGTGATGGAGCAGGTACGCCGCGGGATGCTCACGCTGGAAGAGGCCAAAAGCTCGTCGGTGCAGAACATCATTACCCGCGCCCTGGGTACTGAAGAAGGTACGCTCCCCGATCTCGGCGAGTTTCCGGCGCAAGATGGCGACATCGTGCTGCTGACCACCGATGGCGTACTGCGCCACGTAGCCGATCAGGACATGAGCGCCATTCTGCTGCAACTGCCGTCGCTGGAGGCTGCCTGCCAAACCCTGATCGACGCCGCCAATGAAGGCGGTGGGGAAGACAATTCCACTTGCGTTCTTGTGCGCGTGCGAAAAGGAAAAACGGCCGAGGAGACTAAGCGCGAAAGCTGACCTTTTCATCGGCTTCATCGGACTGAATTCGTGCCGTCTGGTCTGCTACACTCACATGTTTTGCATAGCCCAGTCCAAACTGCAAGTCGCCTTCAGCCTACTTCGGCATCGCCCACCAGCTTGGTGGTGTACACACTCGCCATCCTGCTCGGCCTGTTCTCTGGATGGGTCAATCAGACCGTTGGCGATGCGCTGCTCACCTCACTTTGCGTGCTCGCCTTCACCATGATGCTGGGCGTGTGGAAGTCGCGGCAGCCGTGGCGCTGGGTGCTGCTGGTGTGGGTGGGCGTCCCCATTGTGCTTGCCTATTACCACTTCATCGTGAAATGGCCGCACAATCGCGGCCAGGTGTATGGCGCCTTTGTACAATTGCTGGCAGCCAGTGCGGGCGGCTTCGGCGGCCACTTCATGCGCCAGATGATTAACCACGTATTTTTGAAAAAGGAAGAGTGACGTTTTCGCGGCTTGCCTGTCGCTCTAGACTTGGTCGTCGAACTCATCCGCGACCGCCGGGCCAGCCAAGCTCTCTCCGTCCACAATCGCCGCCGGATTTCCCACCAACAGCGCATCTGCGACTTCGGCTCCCGCCAGCTCCGTCACTACTTCGTGAGCTTCCGATAGCACCGGCGGGCGGCGCGCAGGGTCGTGCGCGTCGCTGGCGATTACATGAATGGCTTGGCGCTTGAGCAGCCATTCGGCCATTTTTTGGGAGCGGCTTCCCCAGTATCCCGTGAAGGAACTGGCCGTGACCTGCACCAGGCAACCTTGCTCCACAAATTCCAGAATCATCTGAGGTTTAACCAGCAACAGCCGGTTACGCTCCGGATGAGTGATGATGGGAACCATGCCACCGCTGGAGATGAGCAGCAGGCCCTGCTTTACCTCAGGCGGAATGCCGAAGTCACTGAACTCCACCAACAGATACTGCGACTCGCCAATGGTGTAGCGCCGCGGATGGGCGAGGGCGTCTTGAATGTTGTCGTAGGAAAAATGAAAGTCACAGCCCAGGCTGAAGGTGAGTTTGCCATCCGCCGCGTCGCTGAGCTCACCCAGCATCTCGGTATAGCGATCACGGTCGTAAGCGAACTCGTGGTTGCAATGCGGCGTCGCCACAATGTGCGTGATGCCGTCGCGGGCGGCCATGCGGCACATCTCGGCGGTCAGGTCCCAGGACTGCGGACCATCGTCGATGCCGGGAAGAATATGGCAGTGGATGTCAACCATGGGAATGTATGAAGCCAATCTGCCTTGAACTCATGTGCGGCCGCTGTTTTGAAGGGGCGTACCTTTAGGTGCGCCGATAACCTCTCGGGTTTTGTCATCCCCAGGGGCTTCAGCCCGCGAGGGATCTGCGGTCCCGACTGCTACGAATAGCGCTCGCGCATAAATTCGGTCATCGCTTCGTACGCTGCGCTCAACACCGGCTCCTGCGGCAGGAACACGATGCGAATGTGCCGCGTTCCAGGTTTTTCGCCGAAGCCGGAGCCGTGCACTACCAGCACGTGCTTCTGCTTCAGCAGGTCGGTTACGAATGCAAGGTCATCCTCGGGAATGTCCAGCGACGGATGCGCGTAGAACGCGCCTTTAGGCGCGACCAGTTTCACCCGCGGTGTGCGCTTCGCCCACTCGACAGTGATCTCGGCGCGACGCCGCAGTTTGCTCGCAGACCTCAACCAGGTGGTCCTGCGGGCCTTCCAGTGCCGGCCGGATGGCGTGCTGGAACGGATGCGGCGCCGACAGCCGCGCGCGCAGCAAGCGGTGCACGGCCTCCATGTAAGGATGCAGCACATCGCGCGGTCCGGTCGCAATTGCCCATCCGATTCGCCAGCCCGGCACCAGATACGCCTTGGAAAGTCCGTTGAAGGTCACCACCGGAACGTCCTGCGCCAGAGTCGCGATCGAGACGTGCGTGGCGCTCGGATCGAAGATCAGCTTGTCGTAAATTTCGTCGGCGAAAATAATCAACCCATGTTGCCGGGCGAGTTCCAGAACTTTTTCCAGCGTGCGCTGGGAGTACACCGCGCCCGTCGGATTATTGGGATTGATCAGCAGGATGGCCTTGGTGCGCGAGTTGATCTTGCGCTCCATGTCGGCCACGTCGGGCTGCCAGCCGTTGTCTTCGTCCAGATCGTAAGCGTTGGCCGGGCAATCCAGCTTGGCCATGATGGCGCCATACAGCGGATATTCGGGACTTGGCGTCAGCACGTTGTCGCCCGGATCCAGCAGCGCGGTCAGGCAACTGTCGATCACTTCCCCGCTGCCAATACCCACAAAGATGCTCTGGATCTCGCGAAAGCCGTTGCGCTCGGCTTCGCCGTGGATGGCTTCGATCGCGGGCTTGATGCCCAGCGAATCGGCATAGCCGTTGTGGCCGCCGCGCATAGCCTTCAGCACCGCCTCGATCATGTGCGGCGGGGTGGCAAAGTCGTACTTGCAGGGATCGCCGATGTTGAGGTAAAGGAGCTTGTGGCCTTCGCGGGCGACTTCATCAGCGACGACGGCCAGATCGCGAATCGCATAGCGCACGTTGGCCATTCGGCTCGCGGCCAGAACTTTGGAGATTTCTTGCGTAGCCATGATTGGCTCCTATCTTTGAAACCGCGTTCTATTCCGGCCGATCGATCTGTGCCCGCTGCAATTTGTCGGAGTAGTCCACGTACACCGACTTCCACTCGGTGTAGAAATCGATCGCGCCGATACCGCCTTCGCGATGACCGTTGCCCGTGGCCTTCACGCCGCCGAAGGGCAGATGCACCTCAGCGCCAATCGTGGGCGCGTTGATGTAGGTAATGCCGGCGTACAAGTCGCGCATCGCGGTGAACGCCTTGTTCACGTCCTTGGTGTAGATCGACGAGGACAATCCGTACTCGATGTCATTGGCGATCTCAATCGCACTCTCCAGACCATCACACGGGATGATCGAAACCACCGGCCCGAAGATTTCTTCCTGCGCGATGCGCATCTTGGGATCGACATCCGCGAACACCGTGGGCGCGACGAACCAGCCGTGGTTGTACGCCTCGCCTTCCAGGCGATGTCCGCCGCACAGCATCTTTGCGCCCTCGTCCTTGCCGATCTTGATGTACTTCAGGTCCGTCTCCATCTGGCTGGAGTTGATGGCCGGGCCCATGTCCACGCTCTCGTCAAGCCCGTTGCCCACTTTCAGCTTTTTGGCGCGCGCAACCAGTTCATCCACGAACTTCTTGTACACGCCCTTCTGGATGATGATGCGGCTGGTCGCAGTGCAGCGCTGACCGGTGGTGCCGAACGCGCCCCACAGCGCGCCTTCCAGCGCCAGCTCGAGGTTGGCATCGTCGAGCACGATCATCGGGTTCTTGCCCCCGAGTTCCAGCGAGCAATGCTTGAACGTCTTGGCCGCTTCCTGTCCCACGATGCGGCCCACCGCCGTCGATCCGGTGAGCGAAACCGCGCGCACTTCCGGATGCTCGACCATCGGCGTGCCGATGTCGCTGCCGAAGCCGGTGACAATGTTGACCACGCCTGCTGGAATACCGGCGTCATGCAGCGTCTTCACGAAGTTCAAGGTGGAGAGCGGTGTGTCCTGCGCGGGCTTGATCACCGCCGTGTTGCCGGCGACCAGCGCAGGAAACAGCTTCCACGACGGGATCGCCATGGGGAAGTTCCAGGGCGTGATCATGGCGCAGACGCCCAGCGGCTGGCGGATGGCCATGGCAAACTTGTTGGGCAGCTCCGACGGAACGGTCGGCCCAAACAGGCGGCGGCCTTCGCCGGCCGTGTAGTAGCCGCAGTCGATGGCCTCCTGCACGTCGCCGCGCGTCTCCTTGATGACCTTTCCCATCTCGCGGGTCATGTCGCGCGCGTAGTCTTCCTTGCGCGCGATCAGGAGCTCGGAAGCCTTGTACAGCATTTCGGCGCGGCGCGGCGCCGGCACCAGGCGCCACTTCTTGAACGCCTGTTTGGCGGTCTCGATGGCATGGTCCACGTCTTCCTTGCCCGATTTCTGGAAGATGCCGACCACTTCGCGCGTGTCGGCAGGGTTCAGGTTCTCAAAGGTGCGGCCGGTGCGGCTCTCCACCCACTCGCCGCCAATAAAGTTCTTGAAGACCTTGGTTTTAGGGCCAGTGTGAACGCCTGCCGGTTTCTGTTCCATAGTAGCCATAAGATTGCCTCCACGGCGAACTGCCAACGTTCAATGCTATCGGTTCGCATCAGGACCCGCAACCCGAAGAGTTCACTCGCTGTAAGAACGCGATCTGGACAACGGCCTCTGGGAGCTTCACCGGAAAGCGCCGTTGCTGGACGGTGGACTTGCTGTTTTCTATTGTGTCGGCGGCGCAAACACTCCATACTCACTTTTCTCTCTTGTCTGTGATGTAGTCCAACGCTTTCCATCAGGAGTGTGCGTATGGCCGCTTCCTTCCCGTATCTTGATCTCGCAATCGGCGTCAGCTTTATCTACCTCCTGATGGCGCTGGTCTGCTCCACCGTGAATGAGACCATTGCCGGCGTCATCAACTCTCGCGGCAAGACGCTGGAGAAGGGCATACTGTCATTGCTTCACGACCCGGGGCTCAAGGCGAAGTTTTACGCCCATCCGCTGATCCAAGGCATACAGGATGAGAACGACAGGTTGCCGTCGTACATCGCCTCCAACAAGTTCGCGCTGGCGCTCATGGATACTTTGACTGGACCTGCCGCGGCCAACGATCCCGACGCGCTGCGTAAGGGCGTGGCCAATCTGGAAAACAAGGCGGCGAGGACCGCCTTGACGGCCGTGCTGCAAAATCCCCAGTTCAAGACGGACCAGCAGCGGCTTGAAGCCTGGTACGAACAAAGCATGAATCGCGTCTCGGGCTGGTACAAGCGCACCACTCAGATACGCGTTTTTGTCCTCGCGGCAGGGGTCACGCTCCTGATGAATGCAGACACTTTAAGAATATTGGATACGCTCTGGAACAATCCCACCAGGAGCGCGGTGCTCATCGAGGATGCGAAGGTGCTCCTGCAGAAGGGACGACCGGACGCGCAAACCCAGGCGGCGTCGCCTACGGATAACGACGTGATCGCCAAGCAAGAGAAGCAACTCCTGGGTCAGGTCGCTGGCTGGCAGGGAGACTGGTACAAGGACTGGCCCGGCCATACCACCGCCGGATTCTGGTGCTGGATCTGGTATCTGCTGAAAAATCGTTTTGGAGGATGGCTGATCACGATTTTGGCCGTGTCTCTTGGCGCGCCCTTCTGGTTCGATACCCTTAGCCGTTTCATGAACGTTCGCAACTCTGGGAAGCCGCCCGACAAGAGCAGCGATACAGCCAGCGCCTGAACGTCAAGGTGACTGGATTTTGCTCTGCCTAGTAACGTAAAAGTAACATTTTCTTGTGCTACCCTCTGGTGGTACTCTAAAAGGCAAACAGAGCATAGAAGCGCCAACGCTTTCGCTTCGCCAAAAAGTGGAGCGACCAACGATATTCCATCCGGCGGTGTGCCTCGGAACACAAACCTCGTCATCTGCCGGACTCGTGCATTTTCGGTTTACTGCGCGCGTGACCCGCTTCTGTCATAAACTATAGGCAACACCGTTCATCCCAGGAAAGAAATAGCTCGTAATGTCATCCAACGGCTTTCATGGTAGCGCCTCGCGATTCAGCAACTTGCGCTCGCTGTTCAGCATGTTCTCCAGCGATCTGGCGATCGACCTGGGGACGGCGAACACGCTGGTGTACGCGCGCGGCAAGGGCATCGTGGTCAACGAGCCCTCCATCGTCGCCATCAACAAAAACACCGGTGAAGTAGAAGCGGTGGGCAAAGAGGCCAAGGAGATGCTTGGCCGCACCCCCGGCAACATCGTCGCCATCAAGCCGATGAAAGACGGCGTCATCGCCGACTTCAAAGTCACCGAGAAAATGCTTAACTACTTCATCCAGAAGGCCCACAATCGCAAGATGCTGGTGCATCCGCGCATCGTCATCGGCGTGCCTTCGGAGATCACGCAGGTGGAGAAGCGCGCGGTCATGGACTCGGCCTATCGCGCCAAGGCCAGCGAAGTGCATCTGGTGGAACAGGCCATGGTGGCCGCCATTGGCGCAGGCCTGCCTATCACCGAGCCCAGCGGCAACATGGTGGTCGATATCGGTGGCGGCACCACCGACATTGCCGTCATCTCGCTCAGCGGCATCGTGTATTCGCGTTCGGTTCGTATGGCGGGCAATCAGATGGACGAGTCCATCATGAATTACCTGAAACGCAAGTACAATCTGCTGATCGGCGAGCGCACTGCCGAGCAGATCAAGATCGAGATCGGCTCCGCCTATCCGCTGGACAAGCCGCTCACTATGGAAATCAAGGGCCGCAACCTGATCGAGGGTGTGCCCAAGACGATTACGATTGACGACAGCGAAATTCGCGAGTCGCTCAGCGAGTGCGTTTCGACCATCATGAATGCGATTCGCGTCGCGCTGGAGCGCACCCCTCCAGAATTGTCGGCCGACATCAGCGACCGCGGCATCGTGCTGACCGGCGGTGGCGCCCTGGTAAAGAACCTCGACAAACGCATCCGCGAAGAAACTGGGCTGCCAGTCTCGATTGCCGACGACCCGCTGTGCAGCGTGGTCCTGGGCACGGGAAAAATGTTGAGCGACTTTAAGCTGCTGCGGAAGATATCGATTGACTAGGCATCGGGTTTGTCTCTCGGCGGCATGGGCCCATTTGACTTGTCATCACGAGCGCAGCGAGGGATCTGCTGTTCTCGATAATCGCAAAAGCAGAAGCCTCGCTTCGCTTGTCATGACAATTCTAGTGCTTGCGTTTCCCGAAGCAGCGTAGGGTATGGACACATTCCTCGGCCGCTATAAGAACCTGATTGTGCTGGCGGCCATTCTGTTCGCCCAGATTATTGCTCTGGCTGTGCAGGTGCACCGCCCGACCCAAGGCGGCGACACCCGCCTTATACGCTTGTGGGCAATCTCCGCCGTGACTCCTGTCGAAACAGCTGTGGTACACACCCAAAAATGGGTGAACGACATCTGGAAAAACTACGCTTATCTTCGCGGTGTTCGCAGGGAAAATCGGGAGCTGCGCGCCGAAATCGACCGCATGAAAGTCGAAGATGCTCGCTATGCCGAGGATGCTCGCATGGCGCGCCGCGTCCAGGCCCTGCTCGCATTCAAGGAGCAGTACGTCGATACCACGGTCGCGGCCCAGGTCATCGGCACCAGTGGCAGCGAGCAATCGCGCATTCTGTACTTGGATAAAGGATTGAACGATGGCATTAAGCAGGACATGGCCGTCATCACGCCGGCGGGTATCGTGGGCAAGATCGTGCAAGTCTTTCCCGACTCCTCGCAGGTATTGCCGATCAACGATCAATTCAGTGGCGTGGGCGCTGCGCTGAAATCCTCCCGCCTGCAGGGCATCTTGAGAGGATCGTCGAATGGTGTGACTACCCTGCAATACGTCATGAGCGACGAGAAGGTGGAACCGGGCGAAGAAGTGATCACCAGCGGTGGAGACCGAATCTTTCCCAAAGGCCTGCCGGTCGGCAAAGTCGTCTCGGTTGAGCCCGGCAAAGACCTGTTCCTGAACATTCGCGTCGTTCCGTCGGCCCGGCTCGATCAGGTCGAGGAAGTGTTGGTCGTCACGAAAATCACGGAGAAGATGCCGGACAGCAAGGATTTGGGGCCGCTCCGTGCATCGGATATTTTGGCCGAACGCCTGCCGACCGTTCCCGCGAAGCCGGAAGTTGACGCCGCTGGAAAGCCGAAAACTGGCGCTCCAAGTGGTACAGCGTCCGGGGCAACTCCGACGACGGGAACAGCCGCAACGGCCGCTCGTTCTGGTGCGGCAGCGACTTCAGCCGCGAACAAGCCAGCGACTGGCATCTCGACCGCGGCTGCTTCCAAGACCAACGGAGCGGCTACGGCTACGCACGGCACTCCGACAGGTACGACGGCAGGAAGTGCGGGAACGCAGAAAGCGCCGAAACCTGCGGCGGCCGATGGGACGCGTCCCGCTGGAACAGTTGCGAAACCACTCAACGGCGCTGGAGCGGCAACTGCGCCCCATGCGAGCACCACCACACCCGCGCCCGGTCCATCGCCGGCGAACCGCCCGGCGAATGGAAACGAGACGACACCTCCGTCGAAGCGATCCAAGGCGGCTCCGGAGCAGACGCCAAATCCGAATCCACAGCCGCCTTCGCCGCCGCCTAATGGAGAGCAACCGCCGCAGTGACCAGCCGAGTCATGCCATTCCGGGGAAGCCTCACCTCACGCGACCAGGTCGCGGTGTACGAGTTCGGTTGGCCCGCGATTATCTTCATCCCACTGGTTGCGGTACTGATCCAAATCTTCATTCTGGGGAAGATTCCATTCTTGGCGGCGATCAATTTGCCGTTCATGGTCACCATCTTCTTCGCGGTGGCCCGGCGCAATCCGATCAGCGGATGCCTCACCGGCTGCGCGATTGGCCTGATGCAAGACCTCTTCGCCGGGCCCAGCCATCCGCTGGGCATGTACGGCATTGCCTTGACGATCATCGGGTACTCGGCGTCGTCGCTGGGCCTGAAGATTGACGTCGAAAATCCTGGCTCACGCTTCATCATTACCTACATCTTTTTCGTGGCCCACCAGGGGATTTATTACGGCGTGGCGCACGGCCTGCTTGGCCAGGTGCAGCAGTGGAGTTGGAGCCACGTGGCCGTTTCCGCGCTGGCCAACGCCGTGATCGGCATATTTGTCTTCAAGTTTCTTGACAGGTTCAAACAACGGTGACGCGCAGTTCACGCGCTTTTTTCTCCAGCACTCCCGCCCTGATTCGGGCTACAATGAACCCCGGAGTTCATCGCCACTTACCAGATGCGAGCGAGGCTGATTCTCGCCCCGGTATCTCATCAGGATCGGGCGACTAGCCGTTGCCAATTGTGTGCGGATTCATAAGTTTCGAAACATTGCAACTATACGACCCAAGCGAAAGTTGTAGTTCTTGATGTTCGGTCGCGACGAAAAAGTCTCCCAGCTCCGGCTTACCGCAGTGCAATACGTCCTGCTGGGAGTCTTCCTGGTTCTCGCCTTTGGGCTGTGGCGCCTGCAGGTGGCGCGCAGCGGTTATTACAGCACGCTGGCTGAACAGAACCGCATCAAGCAGGTCCCCATCCTGGCGCCGCGCGGCAAGATTCTTGACCGCGAAGGCCGCATCATCGTTGACAACTATCCTTCGTTCTCTGTGCTGCTGCTGCGCGACCAGAACCGCGATCTGCAGGCCGACGCCGACAAGATCGCTGCGGGGCTGCACATCCCGCCCGACGAGCTGCGCGCCCGCCTGAAGCGCATGGCTGCGGTGCCGGGATATCAGCCGCTGTTCCTCAAGGACGACATTACTCCCGACGAGCTGGCCTTCATCGAATCGCACAAAGAGGAATTGCCCGAACTCGACACCATCACCGTTCACCGCCGCCTCTACCCTAAGAACGGATTCATGGCGCACATCATCGGCTACGTGGGCCAGGTGAGCGAAGACATGCTGACCCAGCCGCAGTGGGAGCTGTACAACCCCGGCGACATCGTCGGCATGTCGGGCGTCGAGCAGTACTACAACGATATTCTGATGGGCAAGAACGGCTCGCGCCAGGTACTGGTCAACAGTCGCGGCAAGGAAGTCGGCACCCTCAGCGACGTGGCGGCGGTTCCCGGCAAGCAGCTCAAGCTCACCATCGATCTCGATCTGCAGATAGCGGCCGAGGAGGCTCTGGAGGGCAGGCCGGGCGCCATCGTCGCCATGGATCCGCGCAATGGCGAGATTCTGGCGATGGTCAGCCGTCCCGCCTTCGATCCCAACGAGTTCGCGGTGCGCATCACGCGTGATGAGTGGAACCAGTTGGTCACCGATCCCGGTAAGCCGCTCTTAAACAAAGCGATCCAGGCGCAGCTCGCTCCGGGTTCAGTGTTCAAGGTCATCATGGCCACCGCCGGACTGCAGGAAGGTATCGCGCAGAATCTTGTCATTACTTGCGGAGGTGGCAAGACCTTTTACGGCCGCTTCTTCAAATGCTGGATCGCCGGACACGGCAGTCACGGGACCGTGGGCATCAGCAAGGCGATTTACCAGTCCTGCGATTCCTACTTCTACACCCTGGCCGAGAAGCTGGGCATCAGCCGCATCGCGAAGTACGCCACCATGCTCGGACTCGGACAAAAGACGGGGATCGATCTGCCACAGGAAGTCTCTGGCGTCATGCCTTCGGAAGAGTGGAAGATCAAGAACTTCAAGCAGAAGTGGTATGCCGGCGAAACCATCTCCGTCGGAATTGGGCAAGGAGCGGTGGCGACTACGCCGATTCAACTGGCGCGGGCAGTCGGCGCGGTGACCAGCGATGGAGTCTTGGTCCGTCCGCATGTGGCCTTTCCAGACCAGTTTCCGCCGGGGTTTAAGCAGGTGGCGAACTACACCGATAAAACGAACATTGGCCTCGACCAGGAGAACTGGATGACCATCACCGACGCACTGGCGGCGGTGGTGTCGCCCATTGGAACCGCGCCCAGCGCTCGCTTGCCGGGAATTGACTTCGCTGGAAAAACTGGCAGTGCGCAGACCATCTCCAACCAGCTCAAGGCGAAGATGGGCAGCAGCGAAAAGAGTAAGTACAAGGACAACGGCTGGTTTGTTGGCGTCACGCCGCGCCGGAATCCCGAGATTGTTGTGGCGGTTTTGCTCGAGGAGGGCGAGCACGGATACTATGCCGCTCGTGCCACTGCGCAGGTGATCAAGGCCTACGTTGAGAAAGAGCGTACTCGCCAAACGCAGGTGGCCAAAGCAGGAGGATCGCCTTCTGGATCTAAGCAGGCGGAGGTTGCCGCGGTGTGGCACGAGGGCGACGCCAAGACTCCCGACAAGATGCAAGCCGGACGTTTCACGGTATCAGCCGACGGCAAGACCAAGCCGGTAACTGCGGCGCCCGGAGTGAGTGAAGCGGACAAGGCTATTCGTCCTGCTGATCTCGAAACCACCGAGTCGCATGTGGAGATGGCCCATCCCGAAACCGAACCTCCCGCCGAGAGTCGACCGACGCCCCCGGCGACAAGTCCTGAGCTGCAAGCTCCACCTGCAGCAAAGAAGCCTGGCAAGCCAACGATCACACCTGCGACGGCAGTCGTTCCCGGGAGGCAGCCATGAGCCGCTACATCTCCTTCCGCGATTTCGACTGGGTCCTGCTGGTGCTCGTGCTGCTAATTTGCTCTCTGGGCGTGCTCGAGATCTATAGCGCAACCCTGAGCACCAAATTTATGGGTGTACATCTCAAGCAGGTGTATTGGATCTTGGGCGGCGTAGGCCTGATGTTCGTGGTCAGCTTCTTCAATTACCAGGCCCTGTTGGAACGTGTACCGCTGCTGTACTTGATTTCCATCGCATCGTTGGTTGCGGTGGAAGTGTTCGGCAAGAAGTATCTGGGCGCCCGCCGCTGGGTGCAGCTAGGCTCGTTTCACTTCCAGCCTTCGGAGTGGGTAAAGCTGGTGCTCATTCTTGCCATGGCCAAGTATTTTGCCAAGACAAAGTCCGAATGTACGGCCCAGGACATCGTCAAAGCCGGAGCGCTGGTCGGCGTTCCCATGCTGATGGTGCTCGCCCAACCCGACCTGGGAACGGCGCTCACCTATATCCCGATCGCGGTGATGGGTTTGTTTCTGGGTGGAATGAAGGCCCGCCATGCCTTGGTCATCCTAGTATTGGGGGCCTTGCTGGCGCCCGTGGGGTGGCATGTCCTCAAGCCTTACCAACGAGACCGCCTGACCAGCTTCATGGAGCCGGAGGCTGACCCACAACGCCATGGATATCAGGTGATTCAGTCACAGGTAGCCGTGGGCTCAGGGGGCATTTTTGGCAAGGGAACGGCACACGGGAGCCAGACCCAGGGCCAATTTCTGCCCGTGCCGCATACCGATTTCATCTTTGCCGCCTTTGCCGAAGAACACGGATTCCTAGGCGCTATGGGCTTGCTGCTGCTATACTTTATCGTGCTGATGCGTCTGGTCCAGAACGCTCAGACGGCCCCGGATCGGGCTGGTGCCTTTGTGGTCATGGGTGTGGTTGCGGTACTCGCGTTCCACGTCCTGGTTAACGTAGGCATGGTGGTAGGGTTCATGCCGGTCACGGGCATCCCCTTGCCGTTAATGAGTTACGGGGGATCGTCAGTACTGTTCATGTTCCTGGCGCTGGGAATCGTGATGAACATTCGTATGCGCCGGTTTGTGAACTGAATTGCAAACTTTGGATTGGACTTTCTTAGCGTCCGTTAGGACGCGCTTCAGAATTGCCGGTCTCATTCGCCGGGGAAGCCATTACAGACTGGACGTCGGGCTTCCGAAGGATGACAACAAGATTACGACCGCCCTCACGTACGAGGGCATGCCGGCCGCCAGGAGAACAGGCCGGACAGGATTGTAAAGCACGTCTTTCGAGGCGGGAAACGGCCCCTTGGCTGATGCTGAGAGTGAGGCCACAACCTTCGAAACGCGTGCTCTATACGGTGCTAAAGATTCCACAAATTGTTGCTTCACGAATCAGGTCTGGTGCGCATCCCGGCGTAAGTCCCGGTGTGTCGTCAGCCTAATCACCTGTAGAGTTTTTCCTGTCCTTCCCATCGACCGCGCCGGCAAGACCGGAGCATTCCATGAATAAGGAACTTTATGTGTCCTCCACGCCACACGAAACCAAGGTGGCGCTGGTGGAGGACGACCTACTCGCCGAAGTGTTTTTCGAGCGGGAAAACGAATACACCCTCGCAGGATCAATCTACAAAGGCCGGGTCACGCGCGTGCTTCCCGGCATGCAGTCGGCTTTTGTGGACATCGGCTTGGAACGCGATGCCTTCCTTTATGTTTCTGATTTCCTCGAAGTCACCGGCGATGAAGAGGACGAAGAAGAGTTCGGCAGTATTCCTGTGCCGCGCAATGCCATCGATGTAAGCAAAGCGCACGCCGCGCAGGAGGCACAGCTCAAAGCGGAGTCTGCCGTTGCTGAACCCGAGATCGCGGAGGAGTTCGAAGCTGCCGAAGAAGATTTCCCTGCTCCTGCTGAGGAGCAAACCGCAGGCGAGGAGACCGAAGCTTCATCCACGGAGGAACGCGATTCGGCGGAAGGAACACGGCCTTGGCGCGGGCGCCGTCGTCGTCGTGGCGGACGTCGCGGTCAGGGAGACGAGCGCAACGACCGGCCAGAGCCAAGGATCGAGACCCCGAAGCCTGCAGAAGAGGCGCCAATTTATCATGCGGAAACGCGGACCCCCACGCGTCCTCGCACCGAGTACGGTCCGCCCGCGGGACATACGCCGATCGTTCTGCCTGGCGAATCGATTTCGAAGTATCGCAACCTGTCGCAGCAGCCCGCGCCTGAACCGAAGGACGAAGACACGCGCGAGCACGGTTTTTTTGCTCCAGTTGAGGATTCCACTGCCGCTGTCGGTCTGAATGCTCACGTTGACGCTCCAGTTAAGGAACCCGAATTACATTCCGGTTTCGAACTCGAACACGCCGCGTCGGAACCACGCCAGACCGAACAGGTAACTACGCCACCAGCCGAGAGCGTCCTTGTCATCGAGCATGAGGAAACGGAAGAAGCCAAAGCCGAGCACCAGGATGACGACCCGGAACCACGGGAACGCCTGAGTGTCGCGCCTTCCGAATCCCACGGTGCAGAGCCCGATGCAAAAGTGGCGTCACAGGCAACTGCCACCGAGCTCCTGACCGCAACGGCGGAGAATCCAACTCTGCCCGAAGACCCGCCAGCCGAAGTCCAGAGCACCGACTTCCCGCCGGCCGGCGAAAATCGGGAACAAATTCACCGCGAAGGCGCAGCCCAGCAGTCGCCGGGCTTCCAATCGCTTGCCGCTCCTTCGGTCGCTCCCGAGGGACGTACCCTGGAGCATGAAGTTTTGGAAGACGAGGAGATGGAATTTCATCCCGTCCCCGACGATCTTAGTGCGATGAGCGAAGTGGAAGGCGATGAGGAACTGGTTCTTGAGGAGGAGACCCTCGACGCCGACAACGGCGATTCGGACCGTTGGATCCCCAAGATTGCCGACGTAGATGAGGACGAAGTGGTGGCGGCTGAAGAGCGTGGTGAACAAATCTACGGCCCCGATACCGGCGAGGAAGAGGAAGAAGAGTCCGGCGAGGGCGAAGCGACCAACGGCCGGGCTGAGGTGAGGGCTGCGTCTCCCACGGCAGGCTATCAGCAGCGTCAGACGGAGCGTCCCGGCTACGATAGGCGTGGCTTTCGCGATCGCAATCGCCGTGGTGGTCCACGCCGCAACTTCCGCGCGCGTCCCAATACCAACCGCAACCAGCCGCTCATCACCGACCTGTTGAAGGAGGGGCAGGAGGTGCTGATCCAGATTGCCAAGGAACCAATCGGCAAGAAGGGCGCCCGTATCACCAGCCACATTGCGCTACCCGGCCGTTTTCTTGTGTATATGCCCACGGTCAATCACGTCGGGGTTTCGCGCAAGATCGCCTCCGACGAAGAACGCCAGCGGCTGAAGCGCATCGTAACCAGCGAACGGGAAAACGGATTGGGCGGATTCATCGTTCGCACCGCTGCCGCCAACATCAAGGAAGAAGATCTGCGCGCCGACATTCGTTTCCTCAAACATTTGTGGGCCGAGATCAAGAGCCGCACCGAGAACAGCAAGTCGCCGGCGCTGATCTATCACGACCTGAATCTGGTGGAACGGGTGTTGCGCGACCAGGTGAATGCCGACTTCTCGCAGATCTGGGTGGACACCGAAGACGAGTATGAGCGCGTCGTGCGCTTCGCCAGCCGCTTCCAACCGTCGCTGGTCCGGCGCATCAAGCTCTACACCAAAGACACCCCGTTGTTCGAGCAGTTCGGCATTCAGGACGAGATCGATCGATCGCTGAAGTCGAAAGTGTGGCTGAAGAGCGGCGGACATATCGTCATCAACCAGACCGAAGCGCTGGTTGCGATCGACATCAACACCGGCAAATATGTTGGCAAGACGCAGAGGCTGGAAGACACCATCGCCAAGACCAACGTGGATGCGGTCAAGGAAATCGTGCGGCAGATCCGGCTGCGCGACCTGGGCGGCATCATCGTCATTGACTTCATTGACATGGACGAGCGCAAAAATCGCCAGAAGGTGATGCAGGCCTTGGAAGAGGCGTTGCGCAATGATCGCGCTCCATCGAAGGTGCTCCAGTTCAACGATTTCGGACTGGTCGCGATCACCCGCAAGCGGGTGAAGCAATCGCTGGAGCGCACCCTGGGAGAGACTTGCCCCTATTGTGTGGGCGCGGGCTTTGTGAAGTCGGTGCCGACCGTATGCAATGAGCTTTACATCGAGATGCGCAAGATGGCTAAGGTGCACGACAAGACTGACATCACGCTGCGGGTGAATCCCGAAGTAGCCAAGGCCCTGAAGGCCAGCAACGGCAAGCTGATCTCAGAGATGGAAGACTTGACCGGCAAGACCGTGCTGGTAAAGAGCGATCCTCTGCTGCACCAGGAAAACTTCGACATACACTAGGCAGTGGCCAGTGGTCGGTGGCGAGTGGCCGGTTGTCAGTTGTCAGTGAACAGAAATCGGGTGCCCCATTCAAGGCCTTCTTGTGGCCTTGAGTGGGGATTTTCGTCATTATGACCATCCCTATCGGGACATCTTGAAAACAGCCGCTCAAGGTTTGCCTGAACGGAGCACTCGCCGTGTGTTGGCGGGGGCTCTTCTCGCCATCATTTGGCGAGAGGGTGGGCACGGAGGGGTGACCCCTGTCACTGTTCCATCTCGCACGACTATGAGGGCTTTTACCGCGCCGGTTGCAAACGCTTCTTAGGTGCGCGATGCCGCGCGCGAGCAGGAGGAGCACTCGCTGCCGCGGTTTCCACCAGGAGCCGCAGGGCGCGGTTTACGGATTCCGAATCGGGGAACACGCGCGCCAGCTCCGGCTCGATCAGAATGAGATTAGTCCCTGCGATAGCCCGGCGGTAGCACTTGCCGCGAACGCCCCCCAATTGAGAGAGATCGTACTCCGGACGCAAGTCGTCATTTCGCCTGTCTGCCGATGCCTTCTTCATACTGTTTGCGCGATGCCTCTTCAAAGGATACACCGGCTTGTGGGCATTAGTTTTGCCTTCGCCGCATTCCACTCGTAAACCACCGGCCCAGTTTAGCTCAACCTGGGCGGGCGGCTCGAGGCGGGGCCGAGTAGTATGTTGATGAGGGTGTCCACCATGAACGTGTCAAGGTTGGTCGCGATAGTGTTGTGGTCGTCGCTGTGCCTGGGGCAAGAGGTGAATGTTTCCCGGGGTAACGGCAGCGTCGTTCTGAGCGTTGCAGCGCAGAAGCCCTATTCATTGGCTACGGGTCAGGGAAAACTCCCCACGTTAACCGTGGAATGCGTTCACAAGGGCAAGAAGACCGGACACACTATTGCATTTTCGGCAGGCGGTGCCTTGGTTGAAGACACTGACATGGATGCAAAAGGGGCACAGCAGATTTTCAAAATGACGATAGGCGGGACCACGCAAACGACGGGATGGGTCCCCTACGGAGACACTATAACCTACGCCTATTTTGCCAAGAACGACGCTGAGCGTGTGAAATTCATCCAGGCCCTGCTCAACTCTGGAAAAGTCTCCATCGAGTTCAAGCCCTTTCTCACCGGTGCGCCAACCACCAGCGTTTTCGACCTGAGCAAACTTCGCGCTGAGATGGACAAATCTCCCGAGTGCGCCTTGCAGTAGTTCCACACCGCCAACGCCCTGCCAAATCCAAGAAGGTCCCATAACGCGCGTTGGCAGGTGGGTTATGCTTTAGCTCATGCAGGTGCGCGTGCTTTACCTCGGGATGCTGCGGGACCTCGCCGGGCGCGAGCGTGAAGTGGTGCAGCTCTCCCACGGCGCGCGCTTGTCCGATCTCTATGCCGAACTGCAACAACGCATTCCGAAGTTGCAGGATTTTCGCAACGCTATCGCTCTCTCGGTTAATTACGAATATTCCGACGGAGCGGCGCTTCTGCAGGATAACGATGAGGTAGCGCTGATTCCTCCGGTAAGCGGCGGCAAGGTTGACGAGGGCTCGACGGCCGAGATCTCTTTGCCGCTCAATTCCGAGCACTGTAGCCTGGTCGGCGAGCCAATCCAGACGGCTGCCATCGTCGCCGCCATCAAGCATCCGGAAGACGGAGCGGTCACCGTCTTCGACGGGATTGTGCGCAATCACTCGCGCGGACGCCGGACCCTCTACCTCAACTACACTGCTTATGGGCCGATGGCGTTGCGGCAGATGGAGCAGTTAGCACAGCAGGCACTGGCAAATTACGCCATCCGCGACGTGCGCATCGTGCATCGCCTGGGGCGTTTACTGATTGGCGAAACCAGCGTCTATATTGTGGCTGCGTCCGCTCATCGCGCCGCGGCCTTCGACGCGTCCCGCTGGTTGATCGATACGCTGAAGAAGACAGTGCCCATCTGGAAGCGGGAGTTTTTCGAAGATGGGGCGGCATGGGCGGATGGCGAATCTTTTCCGCCGGAAATTCCGCGTGCCGGCGGGAGCGGGAGCGCGTCAAAGTAGCTGGACTGGGGTTTGAGCTAACAAATGTTTTCAACCTGCTGGACTTCCGCTCGGGCAACCGCCGTGGTGCGCGAGCTGCTGGTGATTTCTGCGCTGAGTTGCGCCTGGTGGTGTGCTCTCTGCATCGGCCAGGATGCGGCCGCGCAGAGCAACGTACCGCGTCCACCGGACTCGCAGAAGCAGCAGTCACGGAGCGTTCCCCATCCCCCTGATTCGCCGAAGCAGCAGACGACGACGGACAGCAGCGAAGAACCCAATACCACGTTCAAAGTCAACGTCAAGTTGGTCAACGTATTCACCACCGTTACCAACAGCGGAGGAGCACCGGTTTCATCCTTGAAGGAAGAAGACTTCCAGGTCTTCGAGGACGGCAAGCTGCAGAAGATCGCTGTCTTCCATCGCGAGTCGGAATTGCCACTCTCCATCGTCGTGGCCGTGGACACCAGCCTCAGCACCCGCGGAGATCAGAAACTCGAACTCGAGTCCGCGCGCCGCTTTGCTCACGCCATTCTGCGTCCCATCGACGGCCTGTCCCTGTTCCAGTTCAGCGAGGTGGTTGACCAGGTAACGCCCTTCACTGCCGATGTTCGAGTCATCGACCACGCCATCAACCGCATCCGGTCGGGGGCGGCGACGGCCCTCTACGACACTCTTTATCTGGGGTCGGAGGCGTTGCAGCCGCGACGCGGCCGCAAGGTCATGGTCGTGATCACCGATGGCGGCGACACCGTTAGCCAGACCAGCTACCAGCAGGCGGTCCGCGCAGCCCAGGAGGCTGAAGTCATTCTCTACAGCATCATCATTGTGCCCATTGAAAGTAGCGCAGGACGCGACATCGGCGGGGAACACGCGCTCATTCAGCTTTCGCGTGACACTGGAGGAAGATATTTTTACGCCAGTGGGTTGGAACAACTGGATGCGGCATTCCGCCAGATCAGCGACGAATTACGCACCCAATATCTGATCGCCTACTACCCCAGCGCCCGGCTCTCTGACTCGGACTTTCGCCGTATCGATATCAAGATCGATCCCGCGACCAAGGATTACCCCGATCCCGCCGAGTTGCAGGTCCGCCACCGGACTGGTTACTACACCATGCCGGGGAAGTAAGCCGCCCTGACCGACTACTGGCCACTGACTACTGTTAACTGACTGCGGGCAACTGTTCTGCTACACTGCTATTTTCGAGGTCACCATGTCGAATCCTCCGCAGCCATTGATCCAGTTAACCAATACCCCCGACTACCGCGAAAGCTATGCCAACAGCGTACAAGTGCGGGTAAATGTGTGGGACTTCTTCCTGATTTTTGGCACCCTGTAACAGCAGGACGAAACCCGCGTGGAGGTGCGCAACTTCCAGGGAATCTATTTGAGTCCGCAGCAGGCAAAAGCGCTGTACACCATCCTGCAGCAGAACCTGGTGAACTACGAAAACACCTTCGGAGAGATCAAGCTGGATCCGCGCATGGGGCCCGGGATGGGCCCGATCCATTAAACCTGCGGACAACTCGCGGGCGTCGAGTTTTCAGGCCCGCCTGCGTGAATACCTCTTCGCCTACGCGCTCATTTTTGTCTTCCTGTTCGTCACTCATACTCCTTTACTGCGGCTGCCTTATTTCTGGGATGAAGCTGGCTACTTCATTCCGGCGGCGCGCGACCTCTTACTCACCGGTTCGCTGATTCCTCACACCACGCTCTCCAACGCACATCCCCCGCTGGTAATGCTGTGGTTGGTATTCTGGTGGAAGTTCAGTGGCTTCACCCCGGCGGTGACCCGAACTGCGATGTTGCTGATCGCTGCGTTCGCCCTGCTGGGGTTGTGGCGGCTCGCGCGCGACATAGCCAATGAGCAGATCGCGGCCGCAACCGTCTTGTGCACGGCGGTCTATTCCGTGTTCTTTGCGCAGAGCTCAATGGCCCACCTTGACATGATGGTTTGCGCCCTGACGCTTTGGGGACTGGCAATGTACGTGGAGCGGAGACCGGTGGCCACCATCGTGTTCTTGGCCCTTGCGCCTCTCGCCAAGGAGACTGCCATCGTAACGCCCCTGGCGTTGCTGGCTTGGGAGATACTTTGTCCCTTGCTGCAGTGGAATACACGGCGACACGAACCGTTCTGCCTATATCAGCGCAACCGGCTGGCTGCCTTCTCGTTTCTGCTGTGCCTGGTTCCGCTCGCGCTCTGGTTCGTCTATCACCATCACCGAACCGGTTTCTACTTCGGCAATCCGGAGTACCTGCGTTACAACCTGCAAGCTACCCTCACTCCACTGCGCATCGTCCTCGCGATCCTGATACGGCTCTGGCACGCGCTGGGCTATCTGAACCTGTTTGTGCTGACGTTGGCCGCAGCCTTTGCCATGAGCCTCCCTCCGCTACCGGAGTCCGACGGCACACTGCGGCCCCGCATTCCCATCAATATGCAACTCGTGTTTGGGATCGTCATTCTGGCACACGTTCTGGCTCTGTCCGCCCTTGGAGGCGCGGTGCTGGCTCGCTACATGCTTCCTGCGACGCCGCTCGTAATCCTGCTTTGCGTTTCCACGCTATGGCGTCGCGCCCAGCATTGGCCGTGGTGGATCGCATTAGCCTGTGTAGCTTTTGTGTTCGCGCTGCTCACTCCGCCGCCCTATCGCATCGCTCCAGAGGACACATTGCTGTATCGCGATTACGTCATCGTCCATAAACAGGCCGCCGATGAGTTGGCGGTGCGCTTCCCACACGCGCGGGTGCTCACGGCGTGGCCGGCTTCCGATGAGCTGACGCGACCGTTCCTGGGATACGTCCAACAGCCGCTCGCGGTGGCGCCCATCGAGAACTTCTCCGCCCTCGAAATCGAACGGGCCGCGCAAGCCACCGATCAGTTCGATGTGGCGCTGCCGTTTCCCACTAAGTGGCAGCCAGCGCATCCTCTGTTGCGGAGTCTGCCCTTCGGCGATGAACTGCAGGAACGTTTTTTCGACTATCGCCAGGAGTTGGCACCGCAACAAGTGGCGAACATTCTCGGCGGGCGGACGGTGCGTTACCTGAATCGTAACAACGAATGGGTCGCAATCGTCGTGATCGAGAAAGTCGAAAATGCGGCCGCTCGAGATTTGGAGTTACGCCGCGCTCGATGATTTGGCGGAGCCGGTCATTCTTGATTCGTGATCCCGACCAAGCCCGCCGCGGCGGGAGAGCGGAGGGACCTGCTTTTTCCAACCCCAATGGCTGTGCGGGCCGCAGCAATCGCGGTCTGACACCGCCCCTCCTTGCAACGGTTAAACTGTGAGCGATGGCACGCACCACCATCCTGGAATACCTCGATAACTTCCGTCGCCACGCTCGCGAGGTGGCCTACTCTCAGCATCGCGGTTATCGCATGCAGCGATGGATGTACGGCGATGTGCTGAGCAATGCCTATCGCTTTGCGCGCGAATTGGAGCAGCGCGGCATCGGCAAGGGCGAAAAAGTTATCATCTGGGGCGGGAACGGCACGGAGTGGGTTGTCGCATTTTTTGGGTGCCTGTTGCGCGGCGCCGTCGTGGTGCCGATCGACAAGATCGCGGCCCCGGATTTCGCCCAGCGTGTCGCCCAACAGGTGGATGCCAGGCTCTGTGTTGGCTCAACGCAGAACCACATCCCGGGCATCGCAGAGATCAACCTGGAAACCCTGCGCGAGCAACTCGCGGCGCTCTCCGATCAGCCCGTGGCTCCCCCGCCGCTCACGCGCGACGATGTCGTGCAGATTGTCTTCACCTCCGGCACGACTGCCGAACCGCGCGGTGTGGTCATCACCCACGGCAACATTCTGGCCAACTTGGAGCCGCTGGAGCGCGAGATCGGCGAATACCTCCGCTACGAGCGCATTTTTCATCCGCTGCGATTCTTGAATCTGCTGCCGTTAAGCCACGTCTTTGGACAATTCCTGGGGATCTTCCTGCCGCAATTGCTGGCGGCCACCGTGATCTTTCAGGACACGCTGAACCCGACGGAAGTTCTGCATGCCATCAAGAAAGAACGCGTATCGGTGGTAGTCGCCGTCCCCCGCCTCATAGAGTCCCTGAAAGATAAACTGCTGCGCGATTTCGATGCGGCGGGCCGGCAGGAGTGGTTCCAGCGCCAATTCGCAGCCGCAAACAACCAGCACTTCGCGCGGCGCTGGTGGCGCTTCCGGAAAATTCACAACCAATTCGGGTGGAAGTTCTGGGCCTTCATTTCAGGAGGCGCAGCGCTCGACGCCGAGACCGAAGAATTCTGGCGCCGTCTGAGCTTCGTGGTCATTCAGGGCTACGGCCTCACCGAGACAACATCGCTGATTTCCCTGAATCACCCGTTTCATATGAGCAGGCGCTCGATCGGCAAAGTGCTCGAAGGCCGCGAGATCAAGCTGGATGAGAACGGCGAAATCCTGGTGCGCGGCGCCAATGTCGCCGCCGGTTATTGGCAGGGAAAAGGACTGAAGCCGGTGTTGAACGAGGAAGGTTGGTTTTGCACCGGCGACCTTGGCGAACTCGACGCGGAGGGCAATCTCTATTTCAAGGGCCGCAAGAAGAACGTCATCGTCACCCGCGAAGGGATGAACATCTACCCCGAGGATTTGGAAACGGCCTTGCGGCAACAGCACGAAGTGCGCGACTGCGTCGTCGTCGGCCTGGAGCAGGGAGGAAACGCCGAGCCTTGCGCCGTTCTCATCCTGCGCGATTCCGTCGATCCCGAGCCGGCGGTCAGGCGTGCCAACCAGCAGCTCGCGGAGTATCAGCAGATGCGTCGCTGGTTGGTGTGGCCCGAGCAAGACTTCCCGCGCACTTCCACGCAGAAGCCCAAGATCGCCGCCATCCAGCAGGCGGTCCAGCAACACTTTGCCTCAGGCGACGACGAAGCCGGCTTACCACAGGGCGCTCTGGCGGACCTGATTGCGCGCGTCACTGGACGCAGCACCGGCCCACTCACCCCCGATGCCAGGCTCGACGGAGATCTGAACCTGAGCTCCATGGACCGCGTCGAACTGATGAGCGCGCTGGAAGACCGCTACCAGGTCGATCTCAACGAGGCGAACTTTACCAGCGTCAGCACGGTTGGCGATCTCGAGCGTTTGCTACGCGGGCCGCAGAAGTCGCCGCAGAGCGGGTATCGCTATCCGCGATGGGCGCAGCGCTGGCCCATCACTTGGATTCGCAACTTCATCTACTATCTGCTCACCTGGCCGGCGACCATGATCATGGCTCACTCCAAGATCGTTGGCCGCGAGAACCTGCGCGGTATCGACGGGCCGTTCCTCGTCAGTTGCAATCACGTCACCTACATCGATGTTGGCTTCGCACTGATCGCGCTTCCGCCCCGGGTGCGGCACAAGCTCGCAGTTGGCATGTGGGGAGAGATGCTGTGGGAGATGTGGCGGCCGCCGGCGACCTGGAATCCCGTCGTGCGCTTGGCGTATCGGGCCGGCTACTATCTGGTGGTTGCCCTGTTCAATGTCTTTCCACTACCGCAGCAGTCGGGCGTGCGCGAGAGTTTCGCCTACGCCGGTGAATCGGTGGACCGTGGCTACAGCGTCCTGGTTTATCCCGAAGGCGTGCGCACGCCGGATGGCAAGCCGTCGCCGTTCCGCTCGGGTGTCGGAATGCTGGCGGCACGGCTGAATATCCCGGTTGTCCCCATGCGGATCGATGGCTTGTACCAGATGAAGATGGCCGGGCACAAAATCGCGCGCCCCGGAGAGCTGACGGTCGTCATCGGCAAGCCCATGCGCTTCCCACCCGCAACGCCAGCTGAGGAAATCACCAAGCAGCTCAAACAGGTCACCTGGAATATATGACAAAAAATGGGTCGAACGCTGCCTGCACGCTATTTGCCTGACTCCGGCACCCAGTCCGCTTGGCCCCCACTGGTCAGGCGGAAGAACTGGACGCGAACGTTTGCCGTATCGGAGACGTAGAGGCGGTTGCCCGCATCGACCCACAACCCTCGCGGAGCACTAAACTCGCCCACTCTTGAACCAGCTTGGCCGAAAGAAGCCCGAAGGGCGCCCCCGCTGTTGTATATTCTGACCTCGGAAGCCCTGACATCTGATACATAGATGTTGCCGTCTCGATCGAGTCCCAACCCGTCTTCCCTTTCCAGCTCCCGGCGGGGAGCATTCAGAACGGTGAAACGTCCAAGCAGATTGCACTCCAGGTCCATGATCTGAACGCGTGCCCCAAAGCTATCCAAAACAGCAACTTCGTGATCGTTCACGGCAATCTCGGTGGGATAGTTGAACATTCCCGGGCCGGTATTGTTTCTGCGCTTCAATCCCTCACCGCCGATATCGTCCCACTGTTGCCCCACCCGCTTCAGCAGATTGCCTTCGAGGTCAAGCATGAAAATAAGATGACGAGGGCTGTCGGCAAGATATAAATGCCCCGCCTTGCGGTCGATCGCAATTGCGGTGGGGCTTTGATACATGTTCTCGCCATGAACGTTTCCGATGTAGCGTACAAACTTTCCGTATTGGTCGTACACCAAAACCATTCCACGCTCGGCATCGGCAACGTAAGTATTGTCTTCCCCATCTACCGCGACTCCGGCGGGTGACTGCAACCGGCGGCCTTGCCCGCCAAGAATGCTGAAGGAGGTTTTTCCCTTGGGATCCAGTACGTGTACAGCCGGAACGCCGGGATCGCTAAGGATGACGCGCTGCTGGGAATCGGTGGTCAGGTATTGCGGTGTCCGCAGCACACTGGGTCGGCCGTAGATGAAGGAAACAACCGCATTGCGAACGTTACCTGCAAGGGATTGCACTTCCGGCAAAGCTGTTGCGTGCCCCGGTGGCTCAATATCGTCCACGACCTGCACGTCGGAAGAAAGCATCCAGGGAGGAACGGCACTCTGTCTCGCGGCTTGCTCCGACGGGCCTTCGGGTGGTGGCACCTTCATCGCGTCAAGAAAACGAGTGAACTTCGATGACCCTCGAAACGTCGCGTCAGGCTGAAACATGCCGACATATACCAGCTCGCGACCGCTCCCGAGGCTGAGTCGAGGAAAGGCCCGCGCAGGTTGGCTAGGACCCTCAGTGCGCACGGCGTAGACCGACCGGCGGCGTAGAACCTCTGAGCCTGCGCCGATTCGGTCAACACAGCTGTTAGCGTAAACGCAATTGCTACTGCCAGGGCAGCCGTCCCCGCACACGAGCGCCAGCGGAAACGTAACCTGCTGGGTCCCTCTTTGTGGCGCATTTGGTTAACCTTCCCGCCTTCTGCCCTATCGATTGGCCAAACTGGCAGAGGCGATTGGAAACTTGGAAGAAGGAAGATTGAGTGTCTTGTTTCTCGCGCGGACTCGACGAAGTGGGCGTGAGGAAAAAGGTGGGCATCCTCTCCCCGGACACCCAAGAGGAGTTCACTCCTGCGTCTGCCGGTTCGTCAGTGACCTACGGCACACCGGGACTTGACAAGCAAAATAAGGGTACTCTGGTTGTGCCCATGCCGAGTGCCCGCAGATTGACGCCTCAAGCGACCCAATTTCGGTCGGACGTGCGCAAGCGCGTTCGGAGACACAATCCTCTCGCTTGAGTATCAGCCCTTAGGAAACTAGCCCCCCTCCTCTGTGACGCGCGTCATAGCCTTAGGTTGGCCTCTAGTGTTTGAATAGAGAGTTTGGCCGAACGTGGAGGCGTGGATGCGCGAAGCAGTCCTTAAACTGTGGCCTGAGATCGAGTGGATTCAGTCTCCCGAGCTGCGCGAGCATGTCACAAAGACCTGGCAGCGCGCCCTCGAACTCAGCCCGCTCACGCCGGACGACCTCAACCGCATCCCGTTCACCCTGTTGGTGCCGAACTGCCCCACGACTTTCATGGAGCATAAGCGCTGCGTGGTGCACATCGCACGCAAAGCGGCTGAGAGCATGATGGAGTTCATGGGGCGCGCGCTGCCCATCGACATGGACACTGTGATTGCGGGCGCAATTCTGGCCGATGTCGGCAAGCTGCTGGAGTACGAAAACGTGGACGGCAAAACCCGCCAGAGCAAGCGCGGCGAGCTGCTGCGCCATCCCTTTACCGGCGTGGCGCTGGCGATGGAATGCGGCGTGCCCGACGCGGTGTGCCATATCATTGCGGCACACGCTGCGGAAGGCGACCTGGTGAGGCGCACCACCGAGGCCTACATCGTGCATCACGCCGATTTCATGGCTTTCCTGCCGTTTAAGAACCTGGCGAAATAGGAGGAACAGCTTCTTATGTCAACCACAACCGCGCCAGCGCCGAGCAAAGCGGCCGCCAAGCCGACGATCACGGCGATCATTGCGCAATGGGCCGCCGGTCTGAAGTTCGAGCAGCTCTCTCCCGACGCGGTGTATCAGGCCAAGCGCTTCCTGCTCGACAGCATTGGCTGTGCCCTTGGCGGCTACCAGCAGCATGATGTCATGATCGCGCTGGAGGTGCTGAACGAAATTGCAGGCCCGAGTGGTGCAACCGTGATTGGGACTGGCCAGCAGATGGATGTGGTGTCGGCGTCGCTGGCCAACGCGCTGATGATTCGCTGCATGGACTACAACGACATCTACTGGAAGCAGGACCCGTCGCATCCGTCGGACATTTTTCCCGCGGCGATGGCTGCCGGGGAGCGTGCCGGCAGCACTGGCCGCGAACTCATCGTCGGGCTGGTGCTGGGTCACGAATTTGAGATGCGGCTGTGCGAAGCGGCCTTCCCGGGCATTCGCGAGCGCGGCTGGCATCATGCCACGCTGACCGCGTTCGTCTCGCCGATCGTGGCCGGACGTACGTTGTGCCTCAGCGCCGAGCAAATTCAGCACGCCATCGGCATCAGCGCCAGCGCGCGCGCAACCCTGGGCGCAGTCACCGCCGGCAAACTTACCATGATGAAGAACACCGTCGATCCCATGGCCACGCAAAGCGGCGTGCTGGCGGCCTTGCTGGCGGAAAAGGGATATACCGGCCCAGAGCATGTGATCGATGGCAAAGAAGGGTTGGTCCATTGCTTTGGGCCGGAGTGGAAGCTGAATATTCTGATCGACGGCTTGGGTGATTCGTGGCGTATCACACAATGTGGGATGAAGGCATTTCCCACCGAAGCCCTGACGCACACGCCAATCTCCGCCGTGCTTGTACTGGTGAAGGACCACGACCTCAAGCCCAACGACATCGCAAAGGTACACATTCGCACCACGGCCCGCGGGGCCGACATCCTCAGCGATCCCAGCAAGTACGATCCGCATACGAAGGAAACCGCCGACCATTCGCTGCCGTATGTGATTGCTGCTGCTATCGCCGAACGCCAGGTCACTCCCTTGCAGTTCACGCCGGCGAAGATCATGGACCCCGTAATCCGGGCGCAGCTCAGAAAGATAGCCGTTTCCGCCGATCCCGAAATCGAGAAGGTATTTCCGGCGCTGCAGCGCGTGATCGTCAGGATCCATACCATCGATGGCCGCGAATACACGACGCAGCTTGACTATCCCAAGGGCGATCCCCGGAATCCGCTAACCGACAAGGAAGTGGAAGAGAAGTTCGAAGCGCTGGCGGAGCCGGTGATGTCGCGCGAAGCCCGTCGCCGCGCCATGGACGCGATTTGGAATCTCGAAAAGCAGCCGAGTGTGACTGCGCTGATGAAACTGTTCAAAGCCGACCTTGAACGGGCGCGCCTTTAGGCGCGACGTTAATGGAGTACCACATGGGACAGACCATCGTCGAAAAGATAGCGCAAGTCCATATGGCTGAGGGGCCGAGCCGCCCGCTGCGCGCCGGTGACTTTCTTTCCATCCGGCCTTATCACGTGATGACCCACGACAACACCTCGGCCGTGATGAAGAAATTCAAAGCTATCGACGCGAAGAAGGTGCACGATCCGGCGCAGCCGGTGATCACCGCCGATCACGATATTCAGAACACGGAAGAGTCGAACCTGGCGAAATATCGCAGCATGGAGGCGTTTGCGCGCGAACAGGGTATCGACTTCTATCCGCCGGGCACCGGCATCGGCCATCAGATCATGGTGGAGAAGGGCTACGTCCTGCCTGGAACATTCGTCGTCGCCTCCGATTCGCACTCCAATATGTATGGCGCATTGGGCGCCGTAGGCACGCCGGTGGTTCGCACCGACGCGGCCGCAATCTGGGCGACGGGTGAGTTCTGGTGGCAGATCCCGCGCACCGTTCAGGTTGTGCTCGAAGGCCGGCTCGCTCCGGGTGCGACCGGCAAAGATGTGATCGTGACGTTGTGCGGACTCTACAACCGGGAAGAAGTGTTGAATGCCGCCGTCGAGTTCACCGGACCGGGTGTGGCGTCGCTCAGCATGGATGCACGACTGACCATCGCGAACATGTCCACTGAATGGGGGACGCTGGGCGGCTGGTTTCCGGTGGATGGAGTCACCCTGAGTTACCTCGAAGGACGCAATCAAGAATTGCGGGCGCAGGAAGGCAAGCGTATTCCCGAAGAAAAGCTTGAGGAGTGGCGCACGAATCCTCCGGCTCCGGACGGCGATGCGACGTACGCGGGCCGAATCACGCTGAATCTTGCAGAGGTCACCCCGCACGTTTCTGGTCCTGATACGGTGCAGGAAATGCAGTCGGTCGCCGAAATCGCGAAAAAGAGAGTCGCCATCCAGAAGGCGTATCTGGTTTCGTGCGTGAATTCGCGGCTGGAAGATCTGGAGGCCGCGGCGAAGGTGCTGCGCGGCAAGAAGGTAGCGGAGGGTGTGCAGTTTTATCTTGCGGCTGCCAGCCGCGCGGTGCAGGAGGAAGCGGAAAAGCGCG
Organism: uncultured Acidobacteriaceae bacterium; assembly: GCA_963737435.1. GTDB lineage: Bacteria > Acidobacteriota > Terriglobia > Terriglobales > Acidobacteriaceae > Bog-257. Next base: position 734,398 of record CAVTSI010000007.1, read on the forward strand.
GCGTGTGGCAAACGTTGCTGGCAGCGGGCGCGCGTCCGCTGCCCTCAGGATGCGGACCGTGCATTGGCCTGGGCACGGGATTGCTCGAAGCGGGCGAGGTTGGTATCTCCGCCACCAATCGCAATTTCAAAGGGCGCATGGGTTCGCGCGATGCGCAGTGCTATCTTGGCAGTCCCGAGGTCGTCGCGGCGTCGGCCGTCGCCGGTTATATCTGTGGACCGGCGCAGGCCGAGTATCGCGAACTGGGGAAACATTTTGAAGTGCTGGCCACGGGTTCGGGTTCAGCCGAGAAGGTCGAAATCCTGCCCGGATTTCCGCAGCGCGTGCAGGGGAGGCTGATTTTCCTGCCGCAAGATAACCTGAACACCGACGGCATCTACGGCAAGGACTACACCTATCGCGAAGACATGACCCCGGAGATGATGGCGCGAGTAGTGATGGAAAATTACGATCCGCAGTTTGCCGATCTTACGCAGGCGGGTGACGTCATCGTCGGCGGCTTCAACTTCGGCACGGGTTCCAGTCGCGAGCAAGCGGTCACGGCGCTGAAATACAAGGGCATTCCGCTGGTGATCGCGGGCAGCTTCTCGCAGACCTATCTGCGCAACGCGTTCAATAACGGGTTTCTGTGCATCGAGACGCCTGAGCTGGTGAACCGGCTGCGCACGAAGCTTGCGGACGAGGTCGCCCGCAAGGAGAAGACGATCATTCCGGGTGACGAGGTCGAGGTTGATTTTTCCGCGAGCACCATACGCTACGCAGGCGAGCAGTTTACTTTCCCAGCGCTGGGCAGCGTGCCGCAGTCGCTGGTGATTGCGGGCGGAGTGGAAAATCTGGTCGGCCGCAAGCTCGGACTGGGTACGGTGGCGGCACAGATTTAGGGATAGTCTCACAATGTGGGACATAGAAAGTGGACGGTTAATGCGCGTGATAGGGTCCTTCGACTGCGGCGGCCAAAGACGGGCCGCCTCCGCTCAGGATGACAGAGCGATACATAAGAGGAGTTGGCATTCATGGCAAAACATAAAGTTGTATCCATGCCGGGCGATGGCATTGGCGACCAGGTCCTGCCCGAGGCGATTCGGGTGCTCGACGCCGTCGGTTTCGAAGCCGAGTACATACACGCCGACATCGGCTGGGAGTGCTGGATCAGCGAAGGCAATGCTCTTCCCGAGCGCACCATCGAGCTGCTGCGCCAGCACAAGGTCGGGTTGTTCGGCGCCATCACCTCGAAGCCGAAGAAGGAAGCCGAGGCCGAGCTAAACTCCGCGTTGCGCGGCAAAGGTTATCAGTACTTCAGTCCGATCGTTTCCATGCGGCAAATCTTCAACCTCGACGTGTGCATGCGGCCATGCCTGTCGTTCCCCGGCAATCCGCTCAACTTCATCCGCAAGAAACCCGCTGGCGGCTTTGAGGAGCCCAAGGTGGACGTGGTGGTCTTCCGCCAGAACACAGAAGGACTGTATGCGGGAGTGGAGTGGACGGATCCTCCGCAACCGGTGCGTGACGCATTGCGCACCCATCCGAAATTCAAGCCGTTCGCCAACGTCGCCGGCGAGGACCTTGCGATTTCAGTGCGCATCATCACGCGTCCGGCGGCGTGCCGGATTTGCGAGGCCGCATTCCTTCATGCCCGCAAGCACGGCTACAAATCGGTGACCATCTGCGAGAAGCCCAACGTACTGCGCGAAACTTCGGGCATGATGGAAGAAGCCGCCAAGGAAGTGCAGAAGCAGTACAGCGACATTGCGCTGTGGTCCACCAACATCGACGCGCAGACCATGTGGCTGACCAAGAACCCGGAAGAGTACGGCGTGATCGTGGCCAGCAACTTGTTTGGAGATGTCATCAGCGATGCATTCGCGGGACTGGTCGGCGGGCTTGGGTTTGCGGCCTCCGGCAACATCGGCAAGGAGGTTGCGGTGTTCGAGCCCACGCATGGCTCCGCTCCCAAGTATGCTGCGCTGAATCTGGCGATCGTCAACCCGATTGCTATGATTCTTTCGGCAGCGATGATGCTCGATCACCTCGGCGAGGGTGACAAGGCACGCAAGATTCGCGACGCCATCGCGGTGGTTGTGGCCGAAGGCCAAGTGCGCACCTATGACATGATGCGCATTTCCGGCGGGGCGAAATCGCTGGCAATGGGCGCCGCCTCGACAACCCAGATGACAGACGCCATCCTGGCGAAGCTCGGGGTGACGGTGGAGAAGGCTTATGCCGGCAGTGGCAAAAATTAGCACATCGCGACGAGGCCAGGCGGGACGCGCCGGCGACGAGGTGCGCTCCGACCTGTACGTCAGCTTCGAGGAGCGCGCCAGCGGCGGAATTCAGAGCGGCCTGCGCTCGCGCGTTGAACTGTACTACGGTGAAGTCAGTCGCCAGCAAGTTCGCGACGTCCTGCGCGCGCTGGGCGTCGAACACGCGTTAATCGAGATCGTGGACGAAGGCGCGCTGCCATTCGTGATCGCAGCGCGCATCGAGGCAGCGGTGCGCCGCGCTGGACTCGCACAAGGCAAGTCAGCGCTGCCGGAAGCGGTGACGCTGGCGGTGCCGTCGCCGCGAGACCGTCTGCGGCGGTCGCGGCTTTATCTTCCCGGCAACGAACCCAAATACTTCATCAACGCCGGACTGCATGGGCCGGACGCAGTCATTCTCGACCTGGAAGATTCGGTGCACTATGCCGAGAAAGATGCGGCACGACTGCTGGTTCGCAATGCGCTACGGACCGTGGATTTCGGGGCGGCAGAGCGCATGGTCCGAATCAATCAGCTTCCGCTCGGGCTAGCCGACCTGGAAGAGATTGTTCCGCAGTCGCCCGATGTCATTCTGATTCCGAAAGTCGAAACCGCTGCACAGATATCCGACGTTGTGGGAGCTATTGATTCGATCACGCAACGAGCGGGCGTCACGCGTCCCGTTTGGCTGATGCCGATTCTCGAATCGGCGCTGGGCATCGAGAATGCGTTCGCCATCGCGACGGCTTCCGACCGCATTGCCGCCATCACTCTCGGATTGGAGGACTACACCGCCGATCTCGGAGTTGCTAAGACCGCAGGCGGAAGCGAATCTCTTTATGCTCGCCAGCGTGTGGTGAACGCCGCCCACGCCGCGCGTGTGCAGGCCATCGACTCGGTGTACGGTGACGTCGCCGACACCGAGGGACTGTTGCACTGGGGCGAGGCTTCGCGCGCCATGGGATTCGAGGGTATGGGCTGTGTTCATCCGGTGCAAATTGAAATCATCCATCGTGCCTTTGCGCCTGCGCCGAACGAACTGGAGAAGGCGATGCAGATTGTCGCTGCTTATGAGGACGCGCAAGCTCGCGGACTTGGCGTGGTGAGCTTGGGGTCCAAGATGATTGACGCTCCGGTGGTGCAACGCGCGGTGAAGCTGGTCGCACTGGCCAGGAAGATGGGCATCATTGCCGATCAGGCATCAGCTGGAGAACCATCATGAGGGCGGCGGGCGTAGCAACAAGCTTAGTCACGAACGCTGCCGGCCGGCGCGTGCCAACTCATGTCAACGGTCGCGAACAGGCGCCGTACAAGGGGGTCAACCAGCATTGTCCCACGGGAAATAAAGCTGGCCCGCCGATTCGCAGTAGCAGTGACTATGCCACAAACGGGGACAAGCGCGTCGCCAACCTGGAAACTGCGCTGCGTCTCTGCGGGCTGTGCGACGGCATGACCATCAGTAGTCATCACCACCTGCGCAATGGAGACCGGGTCGCGCTCACTGCGTTGCAAACTGCCGCGCGCATGGGCGCCAAAGACCTGGTGTGGTTTCCCAGCGCATCGTTCCCGTGTCACGAGCCGGTGATCGACCTGATGAAGTCGGGCGCGGTGCATCACATCGAAGGCAGCATGAATGGGCCGCTCGGCGATTATTGCTCGCACGGACACATGCGCGGCCTAGGGGTGTTGCGCTCGCACGGCGGGCGCTGGCAGGCGGTGCAAGATGGCGAAGTCCATATCGACATCGCGGTGATCGCCGCGCCCACAGCCGACTGCTTCGGCGACGCCGATGGCTCGCACGGAAGATCGGCGTGCGGTTCGCTGGGATTTGCGCTCGCCGATTCCGTCTATGCCGATCGCGTCATCGTTGTGACTGACAATCTGGTCCCGTTCCCCTGCATTCCCTGGCAGATCCAGGGCAACAATGTTGACTACGTGGTCGAGGTTGACTCCATCGGCGATCCGTCGATGATTGTCAGTGGCACCACGCAGATCACGCGCAGTCCCGATCGTCTGCGAATTTCCGAGCTGGTGGCGCGCTTTCTGCGCGACAGCGGAATCATGCGCGATGGCTTCTCCTTCCAGGCGGGGGCAGGTGGCATCGCGCTGGCGTTTGTGGATTACCTGGCTGGCATGATGAAACAAGCCAACGTGAAGGCCAGCTTCGTACGCGGAGGCTCAACCAAGTACCTGGTTGACCTACTCAACGAAGGTCTGATCGGATACATTCTCGACGGGCAGACGTTCGACCTGGATGCCGTGCATTCGATCGCCAGCAATCCTCGCCATGTGGCCACCAGTCCGTTCACCTCGTACAACTTTCATGGCAAGGGCAACTTCGCTTCCATGGTTGACGCCGCCGTGCTGGGCGCAACCGAGGTTGACGTTAACTTCAATGCGAATGTCGTGACCCATTCCGACGGGCGGCTGCTGCACGGAATCGGTGGCTGGCAGAATTGTCTGTTCGCAGGATGCACCATTCTTGCGGTGCCGTCGTTCCGCGATCGCATTCCGGTGATCGTGGACGAAGTGACGACCGTGACCGGGCCGGGTGAACTGATCGACGTGGTCGCGACCGAACGCGGCATTGCCATCAATCCGCGGCGGCAAGACTTGCTGGACGCGGTGAAGGGCAAGGGCCTGCCGATTCGTCCCATCGAAGAACTGCAAGCCGAAGTGGAGAAGATCTGCGGCGGGAAACCTGCCAAACCTCGGCTGCTTGATCGTCCAGTGGCTGTCGTGAAATGGGTGGACGGAACCGTGCTCGATACCGTGTGGCAAGTGGTGGACGACAATCCCTACGCGCCGAAGGTGAGCGGCGCAGAATGATGTATCAGTAGTCGTGCGGTTTGCTGCAACTCGCTCGCGCACGGCATCGCGGAACACCGCAATCCACTCCTTCACATCTTCCGGAGTGTGTCCTCAGGTCACTTCTTCCATCTCAATTGTCCGGGACGATTCGCCCCTTCGGCCAGACAGCATCTTTTGCGCGTGGCTGACCTGGACCGCAGGTCGTGCTCCTGACAAACTGAGGCGCGTGGTCGTCATCGCGTTTGAAAATGTAAGCGCGAATCTTGTAGCAGATTCCTTCATCGGCGCCAGCGCGCGCGAGGTCATGCGAAGATTCGGTCGCCATCAACGGTAGCCGTTCGCTGGCTGTTGCCATCGGCGAGTTGAGATCCGCGAAATTCGAGCCTACGACGTAGCTGTCAGGTGTTGCCGGCGGCTGGCTGGCGTGGCCGAGGGCGGCGGCTAGCAGGATGAAGCACAGCGTGAAGCGAGCCATAACAAGCCCTCCTTTGCGCGTTAGGATAGCACCGTTCCGGGCGTTGAACGAGCGATTGGGACGAACTGCTCCGCCAGTTTCCGATACGACGAAAGCGGCACGACAGGTACGGCCTCAGAGGGATGTTTTGGCCGAGCGGAACTGGCACTCTATCTTTAGCAATGGCAGTGAAACCCGGTCGTCCAGATAAGAAACTGTATCGGTGGCGAAGCGACGCAGGTGACCATTCTCCTCCTTACCCCACGGACCTGCAGCAGGGTTTTCCAGCAGAGGCAGGCTGACCCAGCGGAATCTCCCCGCTGGGTCTTGGTTTCTAGAGCGAAAATCGGTGACCGCTATAGTCGGGCGCAAACCTGCACCTCGTATCACATCCTCGAAGCGGCGGTTGTGTTCTAATACTATGGGCTGGGTTGGGCCATACTTTGTGATGGCCAACACGGAGGAAGCTGATGGATGAGCGCGACCTGTACGACGAGCGGCAAGAGACCAGGAAAGCGACCTTAAACTGCCCTCATTGCCATCAGTCCGCCGAATACGATTTGGGCTGGTTCGTCCGCACCAAGAAGCGCCAACTGCCCCCGCGGGCGGACGAGCGTGACCGCGCGAAATTTGCCAAAGCCCGCTCCTACATGGTCCGCCGCGACGACCTGGTCGCCTGCAAGAACATTCGCTGCCGCAAGCGCTTTGAGGTCTCAGGCGTTCAGTCGGTGGCCTTTCTCGACGAACAGGTGAAACCCGAAACACGGCAGTGACTGGCTCGCCGCCGGATGAATCTCTATGGTTCTTCGCCTGAGGTCTCATCTTCCAGAATCCTGATGGACAGAATGAACTGGAACAACCAACGCGCCGGTTCTTTGCCACCGCGCAGGATAAATCTACTGCGGGAGTTGGGCTGGTCATGACGCGCCCCGGGAAGTTCTGGCAGCGCGTCACCGACGGCATGAAGCTCAACGAGCTGTGGGATCAGTTTCAGGCCGACGCTCGTTCGAGTTATCGTCTTTACTCCCAGGACGTAGATTCCACTCGCACCGCGGGAGTATCCAAGCGCAAACACGTCTTCAATGTCGCGCGCCAGTTTTTCTGGGCGATGCTGGAAAAATTGACCCCGGCGCGCCGCGTTCTGCTGTTGCTTGCACTGGTGTTCCTCTTTACCAACATAGGAGGTTCCGGGCGGGACAACACTGGAGGAGCGACGGTCTTCTGGTTCAGCGGTTCCTTTTGGGGCGGCCTGCTGCTGCTCGTCCTGGTGATTCTGGAAGTAGGTCGACCGGGTAGTCATGAAGCGCGATCTCCAGATCGCGAAGGAAATCCAGGCGTGGCTGCTGCCGGCGAATCCTCCCGCCGTGCCCGGCCTCGAGATCGCGTTTGCCACCCGTCCGGCGAATACCGTGGCTGGCGACTACTACGATGTCTTCGCGCGCCCTGGTTCAGCTTCATCCGGCGAGACATTCCTGATTGCCGTGGCTGACGTGGCCGGGAAAAGTATCCCGGCCGCCATGCTGATGGCTACCTTTCAAGCCAGCCTGAAGACGCTTTCCACAACTCCGGGCCCGCTGGTCGAACTAGTGGGCCGCATGAACGCCTATGCCTGCAGCAACAGTCAGAACGGACGCCGCTTCACCACTACGTTTATCGCCGAATACGATCCGGTGTTGCGGACCTTGAGCTACGTCAATGCCGGCCATAACAATCCGATACTGCGGCGACAGTCCGGCAGCATTGAGCGCTTACAGATTGGCGGCGTGCCGCTCGGCATTCTGGAGCATGCCCCTTACGAGTCCGGCTCAGTGACTCTGCAGCCCGGCGATTGGCTGGTGATCTTCACCGACGGCGTGGTTGAAGCGGAGAACCAGCGGCAAGAGGAGTATGGTGAGGCCCGGTTATTCGGGGTGCTGCAGGCAGGTTTGAACTATGCTCCCGCCGCATTGCTGAATTACATCCTGAGCGATCTCGACCGATTCGTCGCCAACGCCCCGCAGCACGACGACGTTACGCTTATGCTGCTGCGAGCCAGTTAGATCACTTCACCAGCGATGTTCGTGTGGCCAGCAGCCTGCTTGACCCCGACTCTGCTTGCGTCATTCCACCGCTTTCCCGAACAGCGCACTCACCCCTGCGATGTTGGGAAGCAGCTCCGCAGGAAAATTGTGGCGCTGCTGTAAGTACGCCGGATCGTTGTAGGTGAGCCAAACCTTCCCTTCGGCGTCCTGCCAGAACAATGCTTTCAGTGGTAGATCGATGGCAACACTGGGAGCAGCCTGCATCAAGGGAGTTCCGCCCTTCGGACTGCCAAAGATGAGCAACTTGGTAGGGCGCATGGCGAGCCCAACCTTCGCAGCCTCGCCGCTCTGATCTATGCGCGCGAAGATAGTGACGCCGCGCTCAGTGAGCAGCGCTTCGAGGCGCTGCATGGTTTCTTCAACGCTGTGTTGACTCGCCAGATGGATGAGCCCGTTCTGCGCGTTCGCACTCATGCCGACTCCTCTGTTTCGTTGCTGATGCCTCTGCGCGGCGGAATCATTATGGACGGTGACAATCGCTGTCAGCAAGTCTCGTTCGGGAACACTCGGTCCGCGTAAGAATGGAAGCGATGCCATCGAGCCGCTGGGATGCTGTCATCTTCGACTATGGCCGAGTGTTGAGCCTCGCGCCTTCGGACGCTGAGTTGCAGGAATTTGCGACGCTGGTTGGCGTCGCCGAGCCGCCGTTCTTTGAAATCTACTCTGCCACCCGCCATGACTATGATGCTGGCCGCTCCGATTTCCGGCAACACTGGCAAGCGTTCGCCGACGCCGCTGGGGTTGCGCTCGGGCCCGCGCAAGTGGAGCGCATCGCCGACATGGAAACGCTCATGTGGCTGCGCGTCAATCCCGAAGCGCTGGCGCTGACGCGCGAGATCAAGGCAAACGGAGTGCGGACCGCCATCCTCTCCAATATTCCTCACGACCTGCTGGCCGAGGTGCGCAAATTCAGTTGGCTCGATGAATTCGAGGTGAAGATTTGGTCGTGCGAGCTGGGCATCTTGAAGCCTGATCCGGCCATCTACCGCGCTTGTCTTGACGCCCTGGGGTGCCGCGCGGAACGCACGCTGTTCTTCGACGAGCGTGCCAACAATGTCGAAGCCGCCCGCGATCTAGGCATGGAGGCATACATCTTCGAATCCGCGGGACAGGCGACGGCGATTGTGCGAGCGGGGATGGACGGCGGCCAGTAGTCAGTTGCCAGTAGCCAGCATTCAGCTATCAGCCTTCAGTTAACAAAGATTGCTAATAACCCTGGAGACGACTGGATGCGCAATCGACAAAAAACTCCTTAAAATGTTGCAACTTTCTCGTGGTTTCGCGTTCAAACATTTAGGGGCTGTAGTCTGGAAATGTGCTCCCGAGTCTCAGGCGTTGGTCGCGGATTGTTAGGAAAGACAAGTTTTGGTACAAAGGAGGCGCCGCCCATGCGAGGCGCTCGTTTACTTCATCTCACCGTCCTATTAACTTTCTTGCTGGTTCTGCCTGTGTTGGCGCAAGCTCCAACCGATCAAGCCCTAACCAATGCCGACATCGTCAAGATGGTGAAAGCGGGCCTTCCCGAGAGCGTCATCCTGCGTGAGATCCAGATGTCGAACACTGATTTCGCCACCAGCCCGGCGGCGCTGATCGAATTGAGAAAACAGGGTGCGCCAGAAAGGATTTTGGGGGCAGTCCTCGACAGCCGAATGGGCATAAGTGGGTCGGAGCCAGAAACACGAGCGACCCCGCGCAGTGTCGCGCAAGTGGCGGCGCCGGGCCTGCACCATCTGCCCTCCGTTGAAGCAGACATGCGGATCAATTCGACCGCCAATGGCCATCTTTCTATGGGCCACAATCACATACAGGTGGACCACTCCGGCGTGCCCCTGTTCAGCCTGGAATGGAAGGACATCAAGAACCCCAATAGCGGCAAATAGAAACGATTCGCCGGATCCGCTGAAACATACTCCCTGCTGATTCCGTATTATTCTCGGTGGGCATTCCGTCTTAGGAAAACTGAATGGCTACCGTTTCTAATCTCTCTCCGTTAGAAGATCGCAAGAATCCGGCCCGCTGCTATGCCACCGGCTTTGCGGCCGTCGCCTTGATTGTTGCGGCCCGACTGTTGCTCCACCTGCTTACTGCCAACCGCTACGGCATCTTTCGCGATGAACTCTACTACATCGCCTGCAGCCGGCATCTGGACTGGGGCTACGTGGACATGCCGCCCTTCATTCCGGCGGTGACGTGGCTGGTTACTTCACTGTTCGGGGCTTCGCTGTTTGTCATCCGCCTGATCCCGGCGATCGCGGGCTGCGGAGCCATCGCTCTCACCGGATATCAGGCGTACCAGTTCGGCGGACGGCGCTTCGCAATGGCGTTGTCGGCTTTGGCGATAGCGGTTTCCGCCGTCTTCGTCATCAACGGCCACCTGCTGGGGACCAACGATTTCGAAGCTCTCTTCTGGATGGGCTGCGCTTCCCTCGTCATCCGCATCATCCAGACCGGTAATCAGAAATTGTGGCCGTGGTTCGGTGTGCTGGCGGGTATCGGTCTCGAAAACAAGTATTCGATGGCCGTGTTCGGCCTGGGCATCGTCGTGGGATTGCTGTTCACGCCGGAGCGCAAGGCTTTCACCCAAAAGTGGATCTGGATCGCTGGCGCAATCGCATTTCTGATTTTCCTGCCCAACCTGCTGTGGAACGTTCACCGCGACTGGCCGTTCGTGCAGTTAATGCACAACATCCACGCCAGCGGCCGCGACGTTGAACTGAATCCTGTTGACTTCTTGCTGCGACAGATCCTGATGGTCAATCCCTTTGCACTCCCGCTGTGGCTGGCGGGATTGGGCTGGCTGTTCTTTGGCCGCGAAGGAAGACGCTACCGCGTTCTAGGCTGGGCGTACCTGGTCACGCTCGCCGTCTTCACGATTTTGCACGGCAAGGATTACTACGTCGCTCCGGCGTATCCCATGCTCTTCGCGGCTGGCGGCGTAGTCTGCGAAGAATGGATTGAGCGCACCGGACGCACTTGGCTGAAGGCCGTGTTTGTCCTGGTGCTAGTGATTCCGGCGCTGGTGTTCTTGCCGCTCATCGCCCCGGTCATCAGCCCTGAGCAATTTGTTACGTTCACACGGGCCATTCATTTCGCGCCGCCCATTAGCGAGCACAGTCACGCGCGCTCTCCGCTGCCGCAGTACTATTCTGACGAGCTTGGCTGGGAAGCCATGGTGGCCGAGGTGGCCCGCGTGTATCACAGTCTGCCGCCTGAGGTGCAGGCCAGGACTGCCATCAAGACGAGCGATTACGGACAGGCTGGCGCGATTGACTATTTCGGTCCGAAGTACGGTTTGCCGCCCGCCGTCTGCTTCCATCAAAACTACTGGTACTGGGGCGTTCACGGCTACACCGGTGAGAGCATTATCGTCCTCGGCGAAGGCAATCCCACGCATCTTAAGAGCATCACCGAGTATGCCGAAAAGGTGGGACACTTTGAGTATCCGTACGCGCTGGAGGATTTCGACATCTGGTATGTCCGCGGGCTGAAAATGAGCTTGCACGACATTTGGCAGCATGAGAAGAACTGGGACTAGTTCGAAGGCAACCGTCCGCCGCCAAACGCGCGACGCAGCCGTGAAAGAGATTGCGCCGGCAAAACCCTTTGCCCGCAAGGGCCGGATAGCGCCGCCCCCGCGTCGGAGCTACGCTGTGACCATGCAAACCGAACGCCAGAATGAAAGCCAGAATGAAAACCAGCACGAGAACCATTGGCAACAAGTGATGGCGCGCGATGCCCGGCAGGACGGACGGTTCGTTTTCGCGGTACGCACCACCGGTATTTACTGTCGCCCGTCGTGTCCCAGTCGTCGTCCGCGGCGCGACTCGGTCGAGTTCTTCCCCGATCCGCGTGAAGCCGAGCGCGCCGGTTACCGCGCCTGTCTGCGTTGCAAGCCGACAGAAATCTCCGCCCAGGCGCAATATGTGCTTCGGGCGCGGCAGTTGCTCGACAATGCCGAAGGTGTGATGACTCTCGCAGGGCTCAGCAAGCGGGTCGGGCTTAGCCCGTTCCACCTGCAGCGGCTGTTCAAGCGCGCAACCGGGCTCAGTCCCCGCGAGTATCAATCAGCGCGGCGCATGCAAAAGGTCAAAACCGAACTACGCAAAGGAGGAGACGTGACCACCGCACTGTACGACGCAGGCTTCAGCTCGCCCAGCCGTCTCTATGAGATGTCCGATCAGCAGCTTGGCATGACGCCGGGCGCCTACCAGCGCGGTGGTGCTGGTGCAACGATCATGTTTGCGATCACGCTGACTCCGCTGGGGCGGATGCTGGTGGCTGCCACCGAGCGCGGCCTGTGCGTTGTTCGCTTTGGCGAGAGCGTGAGCGAGTTGGAGCGCGGCCTGCGAAGCGAGTTCCACGCAGCGACGTTGCACCGTGACGATGCGGCCATGCGTCGTTACATCGGGCCGCTGCTGGCCAGCCTCGGTGGCGAGAAGACCATGATCGACCTGCCGCTCGATGTCCGCGCCACCGCCTTCCAGCAGAAAGTCTGGGAGACGCTGCAGCGGATCCCACGAGGAGAGACGCGCAGCTACACCGAGATCGCGCACGCGATCGGCGAGCCGAAAGCGGTTCGCGCTGTGGCCCGCGCCTGCGCTTCGAATCCTGTGGCGCTGGCTGTGCCATGTCATCGCGTAGTCCGCAGCGACGGAGACCTGGCAGGATATCGGTGGGGAATTGAGAGGAAGAAGAAACTTCTCGAGGGCGAGCGGGCAAACTCCTAACTATGTGGCCCTCGTGACGTGCGGCGGACTGGTCCGCCGCATTTTCATTGCAGTAATGAGTTCCGTTTCGGCACTCGCTGTTCCGCCCGTGTTTCCCATCCTCGCGCCGCTCATTTATACTTGCCCGTTTCCCGTTGTGCGCTCGAAGTATTTCGTGAAGTGTTAGGAGCCCTAGTGAAGATCCTGGTCTGCATGAAGCAGGTTCCGCAGAAAGACGCGCCGCTCAAGCTGAATGAGGGCGGCACGTGGATTCGCGAAGATGTTTCCTACGAAGTGAACGAGCCCGACGCCTACGCTCTGGAAGAGGCGCTGCGGCAAAGGGAGAAACACGGCGGAGAGGTGGTGGTGATCACCAGCGGCCCACCGCGCGCGCAGCAGGTGTTGCGCGAGGCGCTGGCCAAGGGCGCCGACCGCGCCATCCACCTGGAAGGCGACGGCTTCGTTACCCTCGACGCGTTCAACACTGCCAAGGCCTTCGCGGCGGCCATCAAGGACGAAAGCTTCGATCTCATCTTCACCGGCCTGCAGTCCGATGATTATGGCTTTGCCCAGACGGGCGTCATTCTGGCTGAGCTGCTGAGCTGGCCGCACGCCACCATCATCATGCAAATCGAAAAGAGCGATAGCGGCATTCGCGTGAAGCGCGAACTCGAGGCCGGCTTTTTCCAGTTTGTTGATATGCCGCTGCCGGCGCTGTTGACCATCCAGTCGGGCATCAACAAATTGCGTTATGCAACCTTGATCGGCATCAAGCAGGCGAAGAACAAGCCGCTAAAAAAAGTCAGCTTCGACGAAGTTAAGCCGGCGCTAGGCGCGAACCTGCAGAAGATCGAGAAGCTGTACATCCCGCAGAAGACCAAGAAGACCGAAGTGCTGCAAGGTCCTGCGGGAGAGATCGCCAAGAAGTTGGTGGACAAGCTGCGCAATGAGTTGCGCGTGATCTAAGGCGTATTCGAGCGGCCCTGGCCGCAACGCATCTGCGTCTGAAGGTTGCGTCTCCTGATCTTTGGTAATCAAGTGTTGTCTGGCGCCGGGAATCGTGGCTCGCCGAGTTTCCAAAGGTATTGCATCCTGGTCCATATTTGGCATCTAAGCGGGTGGACTCATGACGAAAGGAGCTCGTCTGCTTATGCCAGGATTTGATCGCGATCAGGTTGCCATTGACAACACGGTTGAGAACCGCCGCCTTGGTTCTTTTTTGCTGACAGTGGGCTGGATACTACTCTGGATGGACGCAATTTTGGCGATGTTCCTCTTCGTCAGCCTGCGCAACGGTTCGTGGTTTTGGCCGATATGGCTGGGCATCGAGTGCGTTCTAGGCGTAGTGCTCCTGATTATGGGGACCCGCTATCGGCGCGCCGTCGGCGTTACCCGGCTGGGACAAGGCGAGCTGCAGCGCACGCTTGAGCAACAGCGACGGGAAGACGCGGAAGACGACCAGGTGGCCTGATCGGCGGAAGGTGCAAGATCGCCACCGGGGTTGGAAGTTTGGGTAACAGTGAATTGGCAAGTCGGCGCCCGCTGCGGCGGGTAGGAGGCGACCATGCCATCGTCAGAAGAAAAACGTGAAACCGGCTCCGCCTTCGTGATCATTGGCTGGATCCTGGTGCTGTTTGCATTCCTGGTCATGTTCTTTCAGCCGGCGGCACGCAAGCTGGGAGAGACACGGTTTGAGATCATCGCAGGCGTGCTGGTCGTCGTGGGTCTAGTGCTGAACATCGTCGGCGCCCGCATTAGACGCCGCAATCGGTGAGGCGGCGGCGTGTGCGACGGTAAGTTGAGAGTTGCGGCACGGCTGAAAGAGGCTGCGGAAAAACTCGGAAAAGCAGATCCCTCACCGACTAAAGTCGGTTCGGGATGACAAAAATAGACAGCGTACTATGGCGCACCTCAAGGTGCGCCCCTTCAAAAGCAATTTACGAGATAGCTTCGCAATAATTACCGCCTTACCAGGTTTATGCGCCGTTGGTGCGAGTACGCTCGGGAAGGCAGACAAGATCGGATCGAAATGGCAGATACCATCCTGGTTGTAGTAGAGCAACGCGAAGGCAAATTGAATCGGGTTTCCTGGGAGACCATCACCGGAGCGCAGGCGATCGCCGCGGAAACCGGTTGGACGCTGGAAGCGGCTGTAGCTGGTAGCGGCGTGGGCGACATCGCCAAAGAAATCGCCGCGGCAAAAGTTTCGAAGGTGTACGACCTCGAGTCGGCCAAACTTGAGCCGTACACGCCCGATGGCTTTGTGGCCGCGCTGAAACCGTTCTTCGAGCAGAAGCAACCCAAGCTCGTACTGATGCCGCACACCTACCAGGTGCGCGACTTCGCTCCCAAGCTGGCCGCCGCTTTGAATCGCACTCTCATCAGCGATGCCGTCGGCTACAAGTATGAGGGCGGCAACCTGCGGTTTACCCGCCAGATGTTCCAGGGAAAGTTCGCTGCCGACGTGTCTTTCGTTGGTGATCCTCCGTATTTCGCGACCTTCCAGAACGGCGCATTCCGTGGCGACCAGGTCGTACATGGGGACGCAGCGGCGCCGGTGGAAACCGTCAATCTCGACGTGGCCGACGGTGCCGTGCGCAATAAACCCGAGGCCCCGTTCAAAGAGGCTAAGCAGGCAGTTGACCTAACCCAGGCGGCGATTATTGTCGCTGTCGGCCGTGGTATCAAGGAGCAGAAGAACATCGAACTTGCCCAGCAGTTGGCCGAGGCGTTGGGTGGCGAGATCGCGGCGTCACGGCCGATTTGCGATTCCGGCTGGCTGCCGATGGACCGTCAGGTTGGATCGTCGGGACAGACGGTTGCACCCAAGCTGTATCTCGCGCTGGGAATCAGCGGTGCGATTCAGCACGTGGTGGGGATGAAAGGCGCGCGCACTATTATTGCGGTCAACAAAGACGCAGAGGCGCCAATCTTTGAAATTGCCGATGTCGCCGTGGTCGGTAATCTGTTCGATATAGTCCCACCCC